>JAPOWR010000001.1:612125-1224251 GCA_026707545.1 Acidobacteriota bacterium
GCGAAGGTGAACTCGCGCTCGGACGACTCGCTGTAGGGAAAGTAGTTGTACTCGATGGCCGCCGCTGCACGGTAGGAGTTGTCGAGATTCAGGAAGGTCGACCTGCGGCTGCTGGCCCCGACGCCTACTCCCCAGTGCGGGGCCAGGGTGCGAATCACCTGGCCGAAGTAGCTCGTGCTGCGGGAGACGTTCTTGTAGGTGCTGCCGTCCTCGAACTCGAAGTTGCTCTCCCGGTAGGAATAGAAGACGCCCATTCCCATGCGCCACAAGTCCGTCGTGCGGCCCGCCGAAGCGCTCGTCTGGTAGGACTGCGAGTCTCTGCGATCCTCGCTTCGGAAGTCCGTGTTCAGGCGAAGGCGGTAGACCCAGTGGTTCCAGGGATCGTCTTCCGGGTCGGCCACCAGTGTGTTCGGCTCGGGATGGAAGTGACCGCGGTGCGGCTCGCCCTCGCCCTCGCCGTTCTCGAACTCGACGATGAGCCCTTCGGCCTGCGGCGTCTCGAGCACGTAGCGCACCAGACCCAACTCCAGCATGCGCTGCACGCCGCGGCGTCGTTCGTCGTCCGTGTCGGTGAACGACGACGTGTAGATCAACCTCTGATCGACACCTTCGAAGCGCTCGAGGCCGATGAAGTTGAACGTGTACTCGCGGGAGTTGCCGCCGGATTGGATCGTCACAAGCACGTGGACTTCCGCGTCCTGGCGATCGCGCATCCAGTTGACGTACGTGATCTGGCTGCGCTGGAAGGTTGTGTCGCAGCCCCAGTCGCAGTCAAGGAACAGGCGAAGCGCCTCGGTGCCTTCGGTCGTCTCGAGCGCCGGTGCCGGTGCTGGCCCGGTCAGGCTGGCGAGAGCGAACAGCGCCAGAGCCGGGAAGATCAGGCGCTTCGCACGGCGTTGTCCATGGCGGGCGGAACCTGCCGTTACGTTGTCCCCGAGCCTGGGAAGATCGCTATGATGCCGGGCCGACTCCCGTGAGTCTCGCGGTGTCATCGTTGGCTGGCCTCGGGCGGCTTGCGGTTGTGTCTTTCGGGCGGCGGGCGGGCGACGACGGAAAATAGCACACGGAAAACAGAGAGCTTCGAGCGTGAACAGTCGCTTGCCAGCCGAGCCCGCCGACCGGCGGAGAAGGTGCCTGTGAGCGTCTTCGACTCCGCCCCGTCAGGTGCAGTTCCGGCACAGGGAACACGTCCTGCAAGCGAACTCTGGCGGCGTGTCAAGGCCCTGATCAAGTGGCCGTTCTACGTCGTCTACCAGCGCCGGCTCGAGTCCAAGGTGCGGACCTGGCGGCTGCCCCAGCACATCGGTCTGATCATGGACGGTAACCGGCGCTTTGCGCGCCAGCAGGGGCTGGGCAACGTCAGTGCGGGACACTTCAGGGGCGCCGAGAAGCTGTGGGAAGTTCTCAACTGGTGCTACGAGGCGGACGTCTCGACGGTCACGGTGTGGAGCATGTCGCTCGATAACTTCAATCGCTCTGCCAAGGAAGTGCAGGCGCTGTTCGACCTGTTCGAGGAGAAGACCCGGGAACTCACGAATCACGACGATGTCCATCAGAAAGGCATCCGCGTGCGCTTTCTGGGACAGATCGGACTCCTGCCGGAGAGCCTCCAGACCGCGATTCGCGAAGCGGAGGCGGCCACCAGCGGCTACGACCGATACCGGCTGAACATCGCGATGGCCTACGGCGGTCGGGAGGAGATCGCGAGCGCCTTCCGCAACTACCTGCTGGACAACTCAGCGGTCGGCAAGTCCCTCGATGAGGTCGTCGACGAGTTCAGTGCCTCGTCGATCGAGCGGTACCTCTACACCTCCGGGCAACCCGAGCCCGACCTGATCCTCCGCACCAGCGGCGAGGTTCGCCTGAGCGGTTTCCTGCTCTGGCAGAGCACCTACTCCGAGTACTACTTCTGCGACACGCACTGGCCCGCGCTGCGTAAGATCGATCTTCTGCGAGCCTTGCGGTCCTATAGCAGCCGCCAGCGTCGCAGAGGACGTTGAAGCCCGAAGACACGAAACAAACAGGACAGCCGCGGTGGTCGCCTGATTGCTACCTGTGGTCGGGCGAAGTAGCGGCTGGGAGCAGCAAGTGAACAAGACAGCACGCAAGTTCTTCGTCGATCTGTTGGCCGCGCCGAGCCCCTCGGGACACGAGGAGCCGGTACAGGAAGTCGTGCGCGCCTACGCGGGCAAGTTCGCCGACGACGTTGCGACCGACATTCACGGCAACGTGATCGCGGCGGTGAACGTCGAGGCCGGCGAGAAGCCGGCGGGTCGGCGTGTGCTGTTCGCGGGTCACTGCGACCAGATCGGCCTGATCGTCAGCTACATCGACGACAAGGGCTTCCTGTGGGTCCAGCCCATCGGCGGCTGGGACCCGCAGCAGCTGATCGGCCAGCGGATGACCGTGTGGGCGAAGGACGGTCCGGTCCCGGCGGTCATCGCCCGCAAGCCGATCCACCTGCTCGACATGGAGGAGCGCAAGCGGGTGGTCAAGATGGAGAACCTCTGGCTCGACATCGGCGCGAAGGACGGCGACGACGCGAAGAGCGCGGTGCGGGTCGGCGATCCGGTGACGCTCGACCTCGGCTTCCAGGAGATGCGCAACGGCCTCGCCAACGCGCCGAAGATGGACAACACGACCGGCCTGTGGGTGGTCATCGAGGCATTGCGGCGCGTCGCCAGGAAGAACCCGAAGGTTGCGGTGTACGCGGTGTCGACTGTGTGCGAGGAGATCGGCCTGCGCGGCGCCCGCACGAGCACCCACGGCGTCGACCCCGACGTCGGCATCGCGGTCGACGTGACCCACGCGACGGATTGCCCGACGATCAGCAAGCGCCAGGAGGGCGATCTGAGCCTGGGCGGCGGGCCGGTCATCGTTCGTGGCCCGAACATGAATCCGAAGGTCAGCGACCGCCTGGAAGCCGTCGCGGAAGAAGAGAAGATCCCCTTCCAGTTGGCGGCCCTCGGACGGGCGGCGCCAAATGACGCGAACTCGATCCAGATCACCCGCGCGGGGGTCGCGACCGGGCTGATCAGCGTTCCGAACCGCTACATGCACAGCGCCGTCGAGACGATCTCCCTGGACGACATCGATCACTCGGCCGATCTGCTGGCCGGCTTCGCGGCGTCCCTTACGCCGGACGAGTCACTGATCCCCTGATCGGTAGTATTCGCCGCCACGAAACGGACACAACGGGCGATACAAGGGAGGCAACGCCATGCCGATGAAGAACCGTCTGCGCGACAAGATTGACAACGGAGAGCCGGTGCTCGGCGCCTGGCTCGCGTTCCCGGACACCCACAGCGCCGAGCTGATGTCGCGCCTCGGTTTCGACTGGGCGACGATCGACATGCAGCATGGCCTGGTCGACTACCAGCGGGCCACCGAGATGCTGCAGGCGATGACCGCATCCGACACGACCCCGATCGTCCGGGTGCCCTGGAACGAGCCAGGGATCATCGGCAAGATGCTGGACGCCGGCGCCCACGGGATCATCATCCCGATGGTGAACAGCCGCGCCGAGGCGGAAGCCGCGGCGGCCGCGTGCCGGTACCCGCCGCGCGGGAAGCGTAGCTTCGGTCCGTTCCGGGCCGGTCTGCTTTATGGCGGGAACTACCTCGAGGAGGCGAACGAGCAGATCTACTGCATCCCGATGATCGAGACCCAGCAGGCCCTCGACAACCTGGACGACATCCTCTCCGTGCCCGGACTCGACGGCGTCTATGTCGGCCCGAGCGATCTCAGCGTGTCGCTGGGGCTACGGCCGGCTGCCGACCAGGAGGACGAGAAGTTCACCGCCGCGATCGACAAGATCCTCGACGGTTGTAAGAGACACGGGCTGTTTGCTGGCGTCGCCGGCACCGTCAAGGAGGCTCCGAAGCGAATCCGGCAGGGGTTCCGGTTCGTGGAGGTGGCTCGCGACGGCGGATCGATGGCCAAGGCGGCGCTGAAGGACCTGCGGACGGTGCGCGCGTCGATGGAGGATTCCTGAACCGGTCGGCTCGCCGGTCTGGAACGAATCAGGCCGGCCGGCGTTATCCCTACAGAGGCGGCCCGGCGTTGTGGTCAGCCGACTAGAATCAGAGGGATCAGGAACTGGAGAAGGAAAGCGACATGTCACGAATCAAGGTCTGGTTGGCGTTCGGTCTGGCGCTGGCGGTGGTGGCGCCGGCCGTTGCCGCCGACGGGGAAGAGAAGAAGGTCCGCAAGATCCAGGTGAAGAAGCTCATCGAGTGCGCGGACGGCGAGGACTGCGACGAGCGTGTAAGCCGGATGCTCTTCGTCAGTGACGATGGCGACGTCCGGGTTCTCCACGAGGGCGACCACGAGTGGGTTACCGAGGAGAACGTCAAGATCCTCGAGACCGACGGCCACGGCGTGATCATGATCGGGGACCACGGGGGCGAGGGCGAAGCCGGCGAGTCGGTCCGGCGCCGTGTGCACCAGGTGCTGAAGGGGCTCGGCGAGCACGGTTCGCGTCTGCACCTGCGGCACGGTGGCGGCGGGTTTCTTGGCGTGCAGCTCTCCGACCTGACCCCGGAACTCCGCACCCACTTCGGCGTGCCGGAAGACGTGGGCGTCATGGTCGGCAAAGTCGTGGACGGCAGCCCGGCACTGCGTGCCGGTCTGGAGGTCGGCGATGTCGTCACCGCCGTCGACGGGGAGCCGGTCGCATCGTCATCGGCGCTGGCGCGGGCCGTTGGCGGCCACGAGGGCGGCGAGACGGTCGTGCTCGAGGTCTGGCGCGATGGCAAGATGGAGAAGATCAGCGCCACGCTGGAGGAGCGGGAGCGGCGGGTCGAGATGTCCAGTGCCGCACCGGAAACTCCGCGGCCACCGCGGCCTCCCGTGCCTGGGGCCGGAGAACATGCCGTTGGGGAAAACGAAACCCGCGTCATCGAGGTCAAGGTCGACTGCGGGGACGGCGAGGACTGCACGGTTGATGTGGCCAACGCGAACTCCTTCGAGTTCGCGGCCTCGGCCTGCGGCGACTCGGGCGAGTGCGAGGTCAACGTCAACTGCACGGATGGCGACTGCGCCTGCACGGTGAACGGCGAATCAGCCGACTGCTCCGAACTCGGTTTCTGATCACAGGCCGCTGCTACGATCCGCGCGATGCGCGCGGGCGTCTATCTCGGCCCCGGTGAAGTAGCGGTAGCCGCGCGGGCGCTGCCGGAACCCGGCCCGGGCGAGGTTCGGCTTCGGATCAGCGCGTGCGGCGTGTGCGGGACCGACCTGCATCTGGTTCACAGCCCGAAACCGATCATCGAACCGGGCTCGGTGATGGGCCACGAGATGGCCGGTATCGTGGATGACCTGGGAGCCGGTGTCTCGGGCTTTGAAGCGGGAGAGCCGGTCGTCGTGGAGCCGCTCGCATCCTGCGGTGACTGCGATCCGTGCCGCGAGGGCCGGGACTCGATCTGCCGGGAACTCGAACTCTACGGCCTGCGGCGGCCGGGCGGCTTCGCGGAGGCCGTTGTCGTGCCGGCCCATCGGTTGTACCGCGTTCCGCGTTCCATGCCGCCGTCTCTTGCCGCCCTCGCCGAACCGTTCGCGGTCGCCGTTCATGGACTTCGGCTAGCGGATGCGGGCCAGAAGGAACCGCCGGCGAAGCTGCTGATCCTGGGCGCGGGTTCCATCGGTCTCGCGACGGTCGCGGTGGCCCGGGCCTGGGACTTCGGCCACGTGGCGATCACGGCCCGCCACCCGCACCAGGCCGCGGCGGCGAAGCGGCTCGGCGCGCACGAGGTGCTGGACGCCGGTTCTCCCGACGACCTGACCGGCTACGACGCCGATCTCGTGGTCGAGACGGTGGGCGGCCTGGCGGATACGATGACGGCAGCGGGCATTGCCCTCGCACCGGGCGGCACGATCTGCGTACTCGGTGTGTTCATGGGGCCCTTGACCCTCGACCCCCTCGTGTTGCTCGGCAAGGAAGCGCGTCTGCAATGGTCGAACTGCTACTCGCGGCGCCCGGGCGAAGTCGACTTCGTCGAGGCGGTGGAACTACTGGTTGCCGGTGCGGACGGCTTCGACAGCCTGCTCACCCACCAGGTGCCGCTGAACGAGATCGAGCGCGCCTTCGAGATCGCGGGCGACAAGCGTTCCGGAGCGGTCAAGGTGACCGTCATCCCCTGAGCCCGCGCTCCGGCCGGGTTCAGACCTCCGGCCAGTTCGGGTGCCAGGGACGGGCACCCTCGAACAGCCGCGCGGCCCGCAGCACGAGGTCGTCCCGGTGTCGCGGCCCGACGATCTGCAGGCCGACCGGTAGACCGGCGTCGGAGAGGCCGGCTCGCACCGTCGCCGCCGGGTGGCCCGACATGTTGAAGGGAATCGTGAACGCCGCGACCCCCGCCGGCACCTGCTCCCGGCCCTCGGTGTGGGTAGGGAAGGGTCCGCGGGCAGGCGGTGGATCGTAGGGCACGGTCGGCGTCAGCAGCAGATCGAAGCGGCTGAAGACCTCGCCGCACCAGAGATTCAGCTGCGCCCGTTCGCGCGCCGCGGCGCCGAAGGTCTCGGGCGTCATCTCCCAGGAGCGCTCCAGCGCCGCCGCGAACGAGTGGGTCATGTCCTGGCGCTGGTTCCGAAGCGGTTCGTGGATCTGGCCGGCGATCAGGAAGTTGCCCAGCGTGCCCCAGGCGGCCGTGAGCATCGGCGGGCCGCCCGGTACGCGCTCCTCGAGCGGTTCGAGCGAGAGGCCAGCCTCATCGAACACGGCCGCCGCGTCCGCGGCCACCCGTGCGACGTCCGATTGCACGCTCGCGTACCCGAGGTCCGGCGACCAGGCGATGCGCATGGAGGAGGGAAGCCCCGATTCGAGTACTTCGCGGTAACTCAGACCCGGGTGGGGCAGCGAGCCGGGGTCGCAGGGCGACGGGCCGGCGACCAGATCGAGGAACAGAGCGCCATCCTCCACCGTGCGTGTGAGGGGACCGTAGACCGCCGTGCTGCCGTAGTCCCAGGCCTTCATCGGCCCGCGCGGTATCCGGCCCTGGCTCGGCTTCAGGCCGAAGGCGCCGGTGAAACTGGCCGGAATCCGGATCGAGCCGCCGCCGTCGGAGGAGGTGACGAGGGGCAGCACGCCCCCCGCCAGCACCGCGGATGAACCGCCGCTCGAGCCGCCGGGCGTGCGCTCCGGGTTCCAGGGCGAGCGGGTGACGCCGAACAGCGGGTTCTTGGTGATCGCGGTGAACCCGAACTCGGGCGTGTTCGTCTTGCCGACGACGATCGCTCCAGCGTCGCGCAGCCGCGCCACCTGGGTGGAGTCCGCATCGGCGACCGAGTCGCGGAACACCCGCGAGCCCATCGACGTCACCATGCCGGCAACGTCCTCAAGGTCCTTGACGCCGAGCGGCACACCCTCGAGCGGCCGGGCGTCGCCGCCGGCGCGGCGCGCGTCTGCCGCTTCGGCGTCGGCCAGCAGTTGTTCGCGCGGTCGCTGGCTGACGACCGCGTTGAGCTTCGGGTGGGTGGCCTCTATGCGCTCCAGGGTCGCGTCCATCAACTCGGTGCAGGAGACCTCTCGGCCCGACAGAAGGTCGAGGAGCTGGATCAGGCTGAGACGGTCGAGGTGCATGCCGAATCTCCGGGCTGGTCGTCTGGAGCGCGGAGAATAACCGGCAGGGCCAGCAGGAACAGCGTCCAGCGCTGAATCTCCGTGTCGCGCCAGTTCGCTTCGAACAGACCGGCCACGTTCAGTGCCAGGAGGGCGAACAGAACCCCCAGGTAGAGATCGGCTCGCGGCCCGGCCCGGCCGCCCTCGCGGCGATAGCCCTCGAACGCCATTGCTGCCGCCGCACCCATCAGCCACAGATAGGCGAGCAGAGACGCTATGCCGCGGCTGGCCGCCATGTGGACGAACGTGTTGTGCAGGTGTTTCACCCGCGCCCGGACGGACGTCGGATGACGGTAGACCGGGTACCACTCGCGGACCATGACCGGGCCGATTCCGGTCAAGGGGCGGTCGACGATCATCTGGCCGCCGGCCCACAGCATGCACAGCCGGTCGTAGTTCGAGGGATTGCGGACATCGACCATCGAGGTCGCTCGCTGCCAGTAGGTCGGCCACAGCGTCGGCGCCACGGCGGCGAACGAGGCGGCGGCCAGGACCAGCGCGGCGGCGAAACTCAGAAAGACGCGGCGGCGCTGAAGGGCCATCGCCGCAACCGCGAGGGCGAAGGCGCCCAGCCAGGCGCTACGGGTCAGCGTCAGGACGAGGGCGCCGCCGACCAGGGCCAGGCCGACCCAGTTCGCCCGCGAACGCCAACCGCCCGCGATGCTCAACCGGCCGGCGATCAGCGCGAGGCCGAGCAGCAGGACCCCGGAGAAGGTCATGTAGTGCGAGAACGGCCCGGGGATCCGCTGATGGAGCGGGCCGTAGTCGGTGAAGGCGAACTGAACGAGGCCGTAGAGGGCGAGTACGGCCGAGATCCCGACCACGGAGAGGATCGCGACCCGCGCCTGGTGCTCGCCACGGACGAGCAGGAGCGCCAGCGGCAGGGTCAGGACGGCGTAGAGGGTGGAGAGCTCCTGGAGGCTGGTCGCCGGATCGTAGGAGAAGATGGCCGAGAGCACGAAGCAGCCCGCGTATGCGGCGAGGGGGAGCAGGATCAGCCGCCGCCGTCGTCGGTCCTCGTCGCCGCCCGCGAAATGGAGCCGCTTGCGCCGAACGGCGGCCCAGATCAGGGTGAAGAAGAGGAGGAAGTTCGACAGCGCGATGCCGAACGTCGTGACGAGGTGGCTCACGAAGAGCCAGAACCCGGTGCTGCCCTCCGCTGTGCGGCAAGGCCGGATCAGGGCGCGCTCGATCGCCCCCGTCGCCGCCCGCCACCACCGCATGGGGGTCAGTCTATGCACGCCAGGGGGCTGCGACAGGTTCGGCGGCTCTACCGCGGCCGACTTCGCACCCCTGTCGCGGTCAGGCCCGGACGCAACACCTCGACCCGGATGTCCCTGAGTCCATCCGCACCGGTCACCGGGCCCACCCGGGGTTCGAAGGCAACGAGGTACTGCGATCGAAGCGCGCGCGCAATCTCGCGGTAGATGCGGTCCAGGTCGTTCACCGAATCCGCGGCATGGTAACGGCCGCCGGTGCGTTCGGCGAGCGTCTGGAGAGCCTCGATCGTCGCGGCATCCTGGACGCGGAGGGCGATCGGGTAGGTCGCGACGCCGGCGAGCTCGACCAGGGCGAGCACCTGCTCGAAGTCGAGATTGCTGTCGGTATCCGCGCCGTCGCTCAGGACGACGAGGGCGCGTCGATCGGGCCGACCGGCGAAGGAACCGACCGCGTAGGCGATGCCGTCATAGAGCCGCGTAGCGCCCCAGGCTCTTAGACCCTCGGCGGCGTAGCGGAGGTGGCGCGTATCGCCCGTGAACGGCGCGAGCCGCTCCAGGTCGTGGTTGAAGACGAGGAGGCTGGCCGCGTCCCGCTGGGTCAGGACGCCTTCGAAGAAGCGCTGCGCACTGGTGGCCGCCACGCGCACGCCGCGCCCCAGGGAACTCGAGATGTCCATGAGCAGAGCGACGTTCATCGGCCGGTCGGCGAGGCCCTGAACATCGCGGACCGCCGCCTCGACGCCCTGGTGAAGGATCCGGAAGTCGGCCGCGGCGAGGTCCGTGGCGCGGCCGCCTTGGGGGCCGTCCACCGAGACGAGGAGTTCGACCAGGCGCACATCGACCTGCTCAGGCGCCCCGGACCCCAGAAAGGCGAGGTCCTCGACCTGATCGCCGGTACGGAGCGTCGCGGTGGCGCGAACGAAGCTCAGCGGCGACCGCAGTCCGGCCGGGACCCGGCAACGGAAGGGCGGCGCCATCATCCGTTCGAGCCGCTCCGCGCCCAGGAAGCAGTCGACGTGCTCGAGTTCGTGTCCGGCCGGCACATCGACGCGGACCCGCAGGTCGAGCGCATCGTCGAGGCGGCTCGCGTCGGGAAGTTCCAGGGCGACCGCGAACGGTCGTTCCTCCCGTTCGACGTCGAGGGAGTGGGCCGCCACGAGCCGTCCTGAGTGATCCTGTCCGCGGACTTCGATCCGGTGAACCTGCTCGGGCAGGTCGACGGCGTGGACAAAGGGCGGTTCGTTGACCGTAGCCACCGTCTCGCCGTCGCGCAGGAAGACGAGCCGGGAGATTGCGGGGCTGACGACTGCGCGGGCGGTGAAGGTGGAGCCCAGCACCCGGCCATCGGGTGGCAGTAGTTCGACGCTGGGCAAGCGGTGGAGGACGATCGTCTCCCGGCGTGTCAGCAGGTGCAGATCGGGTACCTCGGGAGGCGTGGGAAGCGCTGGCACGTCGACCGTCTCGGCACCGCGCAGGAGACCGCGCCCCAGGCGGTCCTCGACGCGGACCTCGAAACGGTAGGCGCCGGGCGGCAGGCGACGGTAGAAGTCGAGGACGATGGCCTGAGTCCCGCCGCCGTTCGCCGGGTCGAGGGGAGCACCGCCGCCGACGTGATGGGTGACGACGAAGGCGTCGGCGAGCCGGTTGCCGAGGAAGACGTCACCCGTGATCGTCACCCGGTCGAGGACCTGCCCGGCGCCGAGTTCGCCGAGGTGTTCGGGAGGCAGGAGCAGCCGGCCTCGCATGGTCGACCGCCGGTTCTCGGTGCCGAGAGCTTCGAACTCGAGTGAAACGCCTTGCAGCGCCATGGCGGCTGGATCGAGGACGGCCTCGACGCGGAGGAAGTCGTCGACCCAGCTCGGGTCGTGCCCCGTCCAGCCCAGTTGGTCGATGAACGTCTGCCATGAAGCGGCGAGCCGGAGCCGGCGCTCCAGCCGCCCGCGCTCGGTCGCGCTCAGGCAGCGGCGTCGTTCCGCCTGGTCGAGTACCCGGAACGCGCTGGCCGGCGGCACGCCGGCGTCTCTGCCGGCGTCGCCTGTGTCCTCCGGTGTTTCACGGTCGAAGCTGATGCCTGTGCCGGAGCCTGCGGACCAGAGGCGCATCGACCGGGGGTCGAAGTTCACCTGCTGGACGAATGCCAGGACGACTTCGTCCTCGCCTGGCTGTGTTGGCCGGCCTAGCTGGTGTTCTAGCCGCCAGCGGTCGTAGGTCCAGATCTCGATCCGCCGCAGCGACGACTCACAGGGCTCGACGGTCTGACGGTGGCCGGGCTTGCCTGCCAGCAGCACGGCGCGTTCCATCGCCGGCGACCGTTCCCTCAACTGGTCTCGGGCTTCGCGATTCTCCTGCCAGCGTTCGAGCAGGCGTGCGGGTCGGGCGGCCCAGAAGGCGCGGAGGAAGCGCTCGCGGGCGCCCGGTCCTTCGAGCTGCTCGAGGGCCTGGTGCTCGCTGTCGTCGAGCAGCGGCCCGACTTCGACGAGCCACTGCTCGTAGAAGTCCGTCAGGCGCGCCTGTGGCCGGCGGCTGGCCTGTGCAGCGGCGGACGTCGCGGCGGAGACGAGCAACGCAGCCGCGACCAGCAACGCCGGTGCAGCCGCACGGTGGCGGCCGCACCGGGGAAAGAGCTGTTTCGACCGGGTCGAGCCCTACTCCAGCAGCGCCTTGATTGCGTCGGAGGGCTCGAGGGCGCTCGGGTCGTCGTCGTCGAAGGTCACGGACTCTACGGTCTGGGTGAACTCCATTCCGAAGGACGGGATGCTCGTGGTCGTGGACGTGGCGAGCAGCACGCCTCCAAACTCCTTGTAGTCGCCCACCGTAATGCTCGTCTCCATGGTGCCCATCTCGGTCGTGATTGTTGACTCCTCGCCGATGAACAGGCCTGTCTCTACAGCAAAATAGCGTGACGACTCGTTTCCGTCGGCGTCGACGAGATCGACTTGGTGGGCAGCCTGACCGTCCCACTCGGTCTCGCCGACCGCGGTCTGCTGGGGATAGAGGTCGTCGTACTCCAGGTCGGCGTAAATTCGGACTTGCCGCTTCAGCAGGCTCAACTCGGCGCCCTCGAGCAAGCGCGCGCCCTGCATCGCATCCTCGGACCAACCGATTTCGCCGTTGTAGGCCTGAACGTTTTCGCCGAGACCGGGGAAACTGACGTGGACGATGCCCTTGTCGGGTGCTTGAAGATAGACCGTCGCGTCGCCAGACATGCCCATCGCCGGTATCTCGAAGGTCCCCTTCATGGTCATCGAAGTGTGCGCGCGGATGGCGTCCTCGCCACCGATCGCTTCGGCGTGGCGGGCGAAGATCTTCTGCTCCTCCGTTAACTCCGGCGGCGGCGGCGGTGGCGGCGCTTCCGGCGTTGGAGGATCCGCCTCGTAGGCAGCGCAGGCGCCGAGAATCAGGCCGCAGCAGGCGAGTACGAGCAGGGTGCGGCGGGGAAGGGAGTGGAGGGACATTCGGTGTCTCCTTGGGAGTTGTGTTGGTTCGTCTTTCCTGACTACGCAGATCGGTCGGCTCGGTTGCGCTGGCTTCCTAGCTGGCCCACTTTCGGGCCGCGGCCAGGGCCTCCTCGGACGGCGGAATCGTGGGTCGCAGCCGCGATGTCGTGTTGAAGGGCTCGGTGTCGATCTCATCGAGCTTCTGTTCGCCGGCGAGGACCGCGCGTTTCCACTCCTGTTGCTGGTCGTCACGGGCCTGGAACTCGGGCATCACCTCGCGCGCGAAGAGTTCCAGGCTCGTCATGATGTCCTCGTGCGTGTTCTTGCCGGCCTGGTTGAGCAGGATGACCTGGTCGACGTGGCCCCTTTCGAGTTCGCGCAGGCGCTCGCGGATCGTCTCCGGCGAGCCGATCAGTTCGCTGTCCGAGCGCCTCCGGCCCTCGGGGGTCTGCTTCCATTCCTGGTAGCGCTCCCAGAAGTTGTTCGTGCCGGGCTCGAAGGGGCCTTCCTTGTTGTAGAGCTGGAGGGCGAACTGGAAGAAAGTCCAGCCGTCGGCCTTCCGCTGCGCTTCCTCGTCGGTCGGCGCGCACATGAAGCCGCTGACCGTGGCCAGGTTCGCGTTCGTCTGGTAGTCGCAGAGCTTGCGCTGGTCGCCCACGAAGGTGTTGTAGTAGGCGTTGACCCAGGCCCGGGCCGAGTCGAGATCGGCGAACTTGAAGCACAGCGCACCCATGCCGCGGTGCGCGGCGTAGCGGATCGTGTCGAGCTGGGAACAGGCAACCCAGAGCGGCGGGTGAGGCCGCTGCAGCGGCTTCGGGATCACGTTGCGGAGCGGAAAGTCGAAGTAGTGGCCGTGGTACTCCCAACCCTCGTTCCAGAACATCGGCAGGCAGGCTTGCACGGCCTCTTCCCAGACGATCCGCTTGTCGCGGAAGCTGCGCCCGAAGGGGTGGAGCTCGGTCACGCTCGAGCCCTCGCCCAGACCGAGTTCGACGCGGCCGTTGGAGACCAGGTCGAGGGTGGAGACGCGCTCGGCCACCCGTGCCGGGTGGTTCGTCGTCAACTGGACGATGCCGTGGCCGAGACGGATGTTCTTCGTTCGTTGCGACGCCGCCGCCAGAAAGACCTCGGGCGCCGAGCTGTGCGAGTACTCCTCCAGGAAGTGGTGTTCCACCTCCCAGGCGTAGTCGTAGCCGAGACGGTCGGCGAGTTCGATCTGTTCCAGCGAGTTCTGGACCAGCCGATGCTCCGAGTCGGGCCCCCAGGGCTTGGGTAGCTGATGCTCGTAGAAGATGCCGAATTTCATAGGCAGCCGACAGTAGCACTGCCGCACGGGCTGCTAGGGTCGCGCGGCGGAGGTACCGGGCAATGGCAGCGATGACAGCGGACGAGATCCGGGCGGCGTGTGGAGAACTGACGGGTTGGGAGGCGGATGTGGAAGCGCCTTCCATCGCGCGGGAGTACCAGTTCCCGACTTTCCCGGCGGCGGTGCGTTTCGTCGACTTCGTGGCTGAGCTGGCCGAAGCGGCGGACCACCATCCGGACATCGATGTTCGCTACAACCGGGTTCGCCTGACCCTCAGTACTCATTCCGCGGGTGGTGTGACGGAGAAGGACTTCGCGCTGGCCCGGGCGATCGACCACTGTTGAGCCCCGCAAGCGGCCGCCGATGACCCAGCCCCTCCAGGCGGCGAAGCCGCTGCCCGCGTCCGAGGCGCCGTACTACCTGCCGGTCGCCAACGAGGTCGAGCTGTTCCTCGCCGCGTACCGGGCGCGCATGCCGGTGCTGCTCAAGGGGCCGACGGGTTGCGGCAAGACGCGGTTTCTGGAGCACATGACGCATCGGCTGTATCGGGGAGGCGATGCGGGTGCGCGGACGGGGATCGAGACGCCTCTCGTCACGGTCGCCTGCCACGAGGATCTGACCGCGACCGACCTGGTCGGCCGCTACCTGCTCGAAGGCGATGACACGGTGTGGATGGACGGTCCGCTGACGCGGGCCGTGCGCGACGGGTCGATCTGCTATCTGGACGAGATCGTCGAAGCGCGCAAGGACACAACGGTGCTGATCCACGCGCTGACCGACCATCGCCGCATCCTTCCGATCGAGAAGCGGGGCGAGATCCTGCCGGCGCACCCGGACTTCCTGCTCGTCCTGTCGTACAACCCGGGCTACCAGAGCGTGGCCAAGGACCTGAAGCCGAGCACCCGCCAGCGCTTCGTGGCGCTCGAGTTCGACTATCCTCCGCCCGAGGTTGAAGCAGAGATCATCGCGCACGAAGCGGGCATCGACCTGACCCTTGGGCGGGACCTCGCCGAACTCGGCAAGCGCATCCGCAACCTCCACCACCGCGGTTTCGACGAAGGGGTTAGCACCCGCCTCCTCATCTACACGGCGCAGTTGATCGCCGGCGGCATCGGCGTTCGCGAGGCCTGCGTCGCCGCGATCTGTCGGGCGATCACCGACGACGACGAGGTCCAGCGCGCGGTGACCGAGGTCGCAACGACGCTGCTGCCTTGAGCCGTTCAGTCGTCGATGGCCCGCGTTGAGCAAGGTGGCGTCGACGCTGCTGCCTTGAGCGCGGTCGAACTCGACGACGTCGGGCGCGTCCTCGAGATCTACGTCGAGGCGATGCTGGCGCGGCCGGCCGACGTCCGGCCGCTGGCCGATCTGCAAGCCGGGGACAGGTCGCGTGCGGGGCATCTCGACCTCGAAGGCGCGGCGGCCGCGGGCCGGCCGACGACCGACGGCGCCGCCTTCTACCTGCCAGAGCGGATCGACCGGTTACCGGACAGCTACGGCAACTTCATGGTCTACCGGATGGCCGTGCTGCACCAGTTGGGCGGTGTGCTGTTCGGCACGTACCGGCGGGGTCCGATCCGGTTCGCCGACTTCTTCGCCGGGTTCGATGAGCCGGGCCTTGCCCGGGCGCTGTTTGCACGGCTCGAGGGTGCGCGCATCGACGCTGCTCTCGCGCGCGTCTTCCGGGGGGTGCGCCGCGATCTGCTGCGGCTGATCGACGACGCGCTCGATTCGTCGCTGAGCCCGGCATCAAGGCCAGCGGCGCGCCGGCAACCGCGGGAAGCGGCCCTGTTCGACCTGGCGCGGGCGCTCCTGCTGGCGCAGCGGTCCCAACTGCCGGTGAGCGCGCCTAGTGCCGATTCGGCAGGCCGGATGCCGGTGCGATTCGAAGAAGCAGCGGCGCTGTTGAACCCCGGCGCCACCGTCGATCACACGCTGCGCGCCATACGAGCGCTCTATCCCGAGTTCGTCGCCCTGCGCTCGGCTCTCAGTTCGAGCGGCTCCGGCCCGGCCACTGACGATGGCCGACGGCAGGATCACGCCGCCGATCCGGATCCCGAAGCCGAAGCCCAATCCCTCGACGTGCCGGCGCCCGCGCACCACGGCGACCCGGCACCGGAGCGAGTCGAGTTGCGCCGGGAGTGGCAGGAACTCGCATCCGAAGTCGAGCTGAGGGACGACGTGGAGCCGGGCCCGATCGCCGCGGGTCTGATGGAGCAGTTGCAGGTCGACGAACTGGGCGTGCTCAGCCTGCAGGACGGCGATCTCTCGGGCACCGCCGGCCTGCCGCTGACCGACCTGGACATCACGGGAGCGATCGAGGCCGAAGGGGCCGACGAGGAGCCGACCCCGATCGAACTGGAACCCGAGGAGCTGGCGGCCCGTCTCGAAGAACTCTCGAAGCGGCTGGAGCGTGAGCTGGCCGAGGCCGGGCTCGACCGGGAACACGTCTTCTACTACGACGAGTGGGATCATGAACTGACCGGCTACCGCCGCCGCTGGTGTCACCTGCGGGAGAAGGCGATCGAACCGCTGGACACGCCCTCGAACGGCTCCGCGGCTCCACCGGAACGGTTTGTCGACGAGACGCGGCGCCACCACGCCGACCTGCTGCGGCGCGTCCGGAAGCAGTTCGAGCTCCTCAAGCCGGAGGAGTTCCGGCGGATGCGGCGCCTGATCGAGGGCGAGGAACTCGACCTCGACCGGGTGGTCGAGACCCACGTCGACCGCCGCGCCGGCCGGCCGCCGGATGGCGCCGTGTACATGAGCCGCCGGCGCCAGCATCGGGACGTGGCGGCCGCCTTCCTGCTCGACATGAGCGCCTCGACCGACGCGGAGGCGCCGGTCGACGAGCCTGAACCGGCAGCGGGCCGCGAGCCGGAGCCGGAGTACGTCGGCGTGTTCGACGACTTCGACTGGCCGGACAACCCGCGGCCGATCCCCCCGGGCCGGCGGGTGATCGACATCGAGAAGGAATCCCTGGTCCTGATGGCCGACGCGCTCGAGACCCTGGGCGACGACTACGCGATCTACGGGTTCTCCGGCTTCGGCCGCAAGGAGGTCGAGTTCTTCGTCGCCAAGGAGTTCGACGACGACTTCGACCGGGAGGCCGAGGACCGAGTCGCAGCGATGGAGCCGAAGCGCAGCACCCGGATGGGGCCTGCCATCCGCCACGCCGCCGCCAGACTCGCCGAGCGCGAAGCGAAGGTCAAGGTTCTGCTCATCCTCTCCGACGGCTACCCCCAGGACTTCGACTACGGCAGCGACCGGGCATCCCGCGTCTACGGCATCCGCGACACGATGGTCGCTCTCCGCGAGACGGAACGCCAGGGCATCTCGACGTTCTGCATCACCGTCGATCCCGCGGGCCACGACTACCTGCGCGAGATGTGCCCTGAGCGCCGCTACCTCGTCATCGACGAGATCGCCGCGCTGCCCAGCCAGTTGCCGAAGGTGTACCGAGGACTGACGGCGTAGATCAGCGGGTCAGAATCCCCAGCGGCGGCGCCCCGTCGGGGCTCTCGAAGTCCACGTCGAGCAGCATCGCGATGAGGTCGGCGATGTCGGTCAGCCCCATGCGGTGAACGGTGCGGCCGGCTTCGAAGCCGGCGCCCCAGCCGACGAAGCCGGTCAGAATCTCTGGGAAGTCGGTAGGGAAGTGGCCGTGGGCGCCGCCGTCGGTGGGTCGGATGGCGTCGCCGGAGGCGTCAGACCCGAAACTGACGCCAAGGTTTCCGGCTAGGGCGAGGCGGGCCTCGGGGGCGGCGCCCGCCTGGTCGAGTGCGTTGCGTTCCACGACGCGGAACAGGCGGCGCACGGTCTCGGGCAGATCGGCCAGGATGCTCCGGACCGCGCTCATGGCTTCGGCGTCGGCCTCGTCGCGCAGGTGCAGGAAGGCCGCGCCGCCCGCCGGGTGGAAGGTGGCCCGCCACTCGCCGCGATCGGCCTCGGTACCGTGCAGGCCGGCTTCGGCGAGCCAGACGTTCGGCATGAGCTGGGTGTGGAGATCGACGAAGCCGTGGTCGCCGGTGACGACGAAGGCCGTGCGTTCGAGGATGCCGGCGCGTTCGGCGGCATCGCGGACGGCGCCGACGGCCCGGTCGGCCGCGGCGACCGCGCGCCGGGCGCGATCCGATTCACGGCCATGGGCGTGCTGGGCGGAATCTGTCGTGATCAGGTGGAGCGCGATGAGAGCCGGCCGGTGGGTTTCCAGGACGTACGCGGCCATGGCGCCCGTCGTGTCGTCACGGGTGATGTAGGCGGCGCCGTAGTTGCGCAGGTTGAGCCGGCCGGTGGCCTCGCGCTCGAGCTCCTGCCACAGGCCTGGAGTCGTGCCCTCGCGCATAGGGGCCAGGCGGTCGCTGTTCGGGTCGAGGGAGTAGGTCTCGGGCACGAAGCGGTCGATCGGAGCACCGACGGTGACCGGCCACGAGATCGCGGCGGTCTGCCTACCGGCAGCGCGCACAGCGTCCCAGAGCGTGTCGACCTGAATCGAGGACTCGAACCAGTACCACTCGCCGGTCTGTCCCTCCGGTTCGAACGGCCGGTTGTAGTAGACGCCGTGGCGTGCCGGCAACGCGCCAGTGACGATCGTCGTGTGCGACGGATAAGTGACCGTCGGGAACACTCCGCGCACGCCCTCGGCGTGCGCGCCGTCGCGTGCCATCTGCTGGATGTTCGGCGCCGGCCAGGGGGAGCCCGGGAGGTAGAAGTCCGGCCGGAAGCCGTCGACGGAGACGAGCACGACGTGATCCGCTCGCGGCTCCGCCTGCGCGGTCAGTGGACCGGAAGCCAGGAGGAGACCGCAGAGGACGGCGCCGGTGACGGCGGGAAGACTCGGCAGCCCGCGCCGGAGACTGCCGTTCGCGGATAGCGGCCTCATCTCAGAGGCCCTACACCGCGGCGGCGAGCCGGCCGTCGTAGATGCTCTGCCGCATCTCTTCGAGCTTGTCGAGGTAGAGCTGCCGGTACTCGTCGTAGTCGAGGTCGAACGGGGCCTGACCGCGCTCGAAGCCGGCGAAGGTCTGGTTCGGACCGTCCTCGGCGAACGGTCGCATCGCCTCGACCTGCGCCTCGAACTGGTCGACGAGGTGCGGATGCTCGGCGAGCAGCCCCTGCAGAACGTACACGCCGAACCCTATGTGGCGGGCCTCGTCGCGCTGGATCAGACGGATGCCGCGGTTGAGCGCGGGCAACTTGCCCGTGCGCTCGAAGATCTTGTAGTAGATCGGGTAGCTGGCTTCCGCGCCCACGCCCTCGACGTAGAAGTGGTACAGCATGATGGCGCGCAGCAGCGCCTCCGGGCTGTCGTCCTCGAACAGCGCACGCATCGTCGCCGGCAGCCGCGTCGAGAACATGTCGCCGTGAAGATCCGGGTAGGGGATGTCGACCCCGAAGCGGCCCGGCAGCGCCTCGATCAGCCAGGTCTCGAAGAACTGGACGTGACGGGCCTCCTCGTACATCTGTGCCGTGACGTACATCTCGTCTTCCAGCCGGCCGTCCTGCCGGAAGCGGAACTGGAGCGGCGCGAGTTCGTGGGTCACGCCGCGCTCGCCGACCCGGAAGCCGGAGATCAGGCGGATCAGCAGCTTCCGCTCGTCGTCCGAGAAGGACATCCAGTCGGACCGCTCCTTCGAGAAGTCGATGTCGACGGGGTTCCAGGAACGCTCGTGGGAAGCGGTGAAGAGTCGTATTGGCAGCGACGAGCTGTCGAACGGCATGGCGAACCTCCTTGAGGAGTCGATTCTAGCCGTACCGACAGCGCCGGAGGCGTCAGTGTCGACGGAACGCCCGGACCAGCAGCAGCATGGCGACCGCCATGAGCAGCGATCCGGCCAGAAGGGGCGCGCCGGGCAACTCGAACGGAGCGGCGTCGGAGGTGAAGTAGCCGAACACGCCGCTGGTGAAGACGAGCGGCGCCGCGATCGCCGACAGGCTCATCAGCGACGTCAGGGCACCCTGGATCTTCCCCTGCTCGGTGGGCTTCACCGTTCCCGCGATGATTGCCTGGACCGCCGGTCCGGCGATGCCCCCCAGCGATCCCGCGAAGATCACGGCGATGAGGACGGGGCCGTTCGGCGCGAGGCCGTAGCCGGCGAAGGCCAGCGTTCCGATGCCGAAGCCGACCAGCACCGCCCGGCGCTCGCCCAGCCAGGTGACCGCTGGCCGCACCAGGAAACCCTGGACCAGCGCCGCTGCGACGCCGACGGCAGCCAGGGCCAGACCGTTCTGGAACTCGTTCCAGCCGTAGCGATAGCTGGTGTAGAGCACCCACGACGTCTCCAGGCCGCGTTGCGCGAGCGCCAGCAGCAGAAAGGCGATCGCCAGGCTGGCGACCAGGGGGTAGGTGCGGAGGTGCACGATGCTCGACACCGGATTCGCCTTGCGGAGTGAGAAGGCGCTCCGGTTCTCCGGCGCCAGCGACTCCGGCAGCACGAGGAAGCCGTAGAGCGAGTTCAGGAGGCAGAGACCGGCCGCGGCGAAGAAGGGCAGCCGCAGGTCGATGCCGCCGAGCAGGCCGCCGAAGATCGGTCCGAGGATGAAACCGACGCCGAAGGCGACGTTGACCAGCCCGTAGTTCCGGGCCCGGGTCTCCGGCGTCGAGATGTCGGCGATGTAGGCGTTCGCCGTCGTGATGCTGGCGCCCATCACCCCGGCGACGATCCGGCCCGCGAACAGCCAGCCGAGCGATGGCGCGAAGCCCATGATCACGTAGTCCACGCCCAGGCCGAACATGGAGAGCAGCAGGATGCGCCGGCGGCCGAAGCGATCGGAAAGCGCGCCGAGGATCGGCGCGCAGACGAACTGCGCCACGGCGTAGCAGGCGGCGATCGCGCCCACGGCTACGGCGGCGGCTGACGTGTCGCCGCCCCTGAACTGCTCGACGAGTTCGGGGAAGACGGGAATGATGAGCCCGACGCCGAGCATGTCGAGCAGGATCACGGCGAAGATGAATCCGACGCCGGCCTGACGGCGGGAAGGCGCTTGAGGATTCGGGGTCGTCATCGTTCGGATGGGTGGCTGGCCGTGAAGCAGTTTCTTACGTCGTCGGAGGCGCTAGAGTTACACCGTGGCTAGCACGTCTGCATCGGACCGGGGGGGCGCCCTCTGCGTGCTCGTCGTGGCCGGCGTGTCTCTTGGGTGCGCCGAGCCGGTTCCCGAACCGAACGAGAAGAGTCTGCGGGCTTCCTTCATTGCGCAGATCGAATCGATCGACCTGGTGAAGGACCTCGAGGTTTACGGCAGCGAGATCCACTTCGCCCGCCCCGACGGCTCGGGTGCCGATGTCGACTGGAGGGTCCGCATCGACTCGCTGGAGGTCGGACCCTGGGCCGGCCCCGAGGCCGAGTTGGCCGGCCACGTCGTGTCGAGGTGGAGCGTCGCCGGACGCCCCGTGTCGGTCGAGATCGGCCCGGATGGCCTGGTCACCGACATGCCGTTCTTCGTGCTCGACGCCGGTCTGGCGCCGGAGTGCTGGGCGTTCTGGGACGAGGAGGCGAAGGCCTGGGGCTGGTGAACCCGGGTGCTGCAGTGCGGCGGCTATGATCGCGGTACGCCAATGACACGCCGGTAGGAGGGCTAGGCCCATGAGAAGGCATGAGCGCTTGAACGTCGGATCGACAGTGGCCGTGGCCGTTGCACTGCTGGCTTTTGCCGGAGCGGGTTCCACGGCCGCAGCGGGCAACAACACCAACAACACGGCCGCGGACGCCGACTGGACGATTCCGCGCACCTCCTACGGCCATCCCGACCTCCAGGGCGTGTGGGCCAACAACAACGGGACTCCGTTGCAGCGGCCGGCCGCCTGGGCGGGCAAGGAGCGCCTGACGGACGAGGAGTTCCAGGAACTGATGGCGGCCGTCGCCGAGGCGACGAACCCGGGCGCGGACGCCCTGTTCGGCGACCAGCTCGTTCTGGCGGCGATCGAACGGACGAAGGCGACGTCCTACGACCCGACGACCGGCAACTACAACCAGTTCTGGATCGCGGACCGGTACTTCACGAAGCGCACTTCGCTCGTCGTCGATCCGCCGGACGGGCTCATCCCGCCGTTCACGGAAGACGCGAAGAAGCGCCTCTGCAAGCGGGTGAAGCACCTGATGGAGCATCCGGCCGATTCCTGGCTCGACCGGCCGATTCCCGAGCGCTGCATCAGCTACGGCGCCCCCTTCATCTTCCCGGGCTACAACGGCTATCACCAGATCTTCCAGAGCCCGGACCACGTCGTCATTCACCAGGAGATGATCCACGACGCGCGCGTCATTCGCCTGGACGACGAGTCCCTTCTCGACGACGACGTGAGGCTCTGGAACGGTGACTCCCGCGGTCACTGGGACGGCGACACGCTGGTCGTCGAGACGACGAACTACTCGAAGAAGAACGACTTCATGGGCTCCTCGGAGCAGCTCACGATCACCGAGCGGTTCACCCTGACGGACGCGGAGACCCTGGAATGGGAGGTCACGGTGAACGACCCGGGGACGTGGACCAAGCCCTGGACGGCGTCGATTCCGCTCAAGCGGACAGAGGACGCGATCTACGAGTACGCATGCCACGAGGGCAACTACGGAATGGAGGGCATGCTCGCCGGCGCCCGCGCCCAGGAGGCCGCGAACAAGCCGAAGCAGCTCGATCCGGGCGTCGTGTTCCGCTATCCCGGTCTGGCCTGCGACTTCTGATCGGTCCTCGCGATTCGCGGTGATTCAACGGATCACCTGAACCTCGATTCCCTCCAGCTCGACTCGCAGCCACGACCAGTCGGTGGTGAGGACCTGCAACTTGAAGTACGCCGCGGTAGCGAGGGAATGGTAGACAGACTGCTGCCTACCAGATCACGCGAGGACTCCGGTCAGGCGCAGAGGTCGATGACGAAGAGGGGCAGAGGCGCCCCGCCGAATAGCGTGCCGAGCGAAACGTACTGCACGGCAGTGCACTCATCGAATAGCACCACGACGGCGCCGAGGCCGGCACTCAGTACCAGAGTAACGAGGGCTGTAGAGAGAGTCCGAGTCACGATCGTTGCTCCTTTCTTCTTGGGATCGGTAGAACCGGCTACACGCAGATGGTCAGGCTGTGCGTGGTAAGGACCATCCCGACGCGGATCAGTGTTGGGTTGCTAGTAGCGCTTCCGGCGGCAGTGAGGATCGCGCCGGCGACCGAGTTGACCCTGCAGCTGTGGCTGCGGGCTCCTCCAAGGGCGCTTGTCAGGTCGGTGACCGTGTGCTGGTTGGGGCGGTCGTGGCCGTTGATGGTCGTAGGGGCCGCCGTCGCCGCGTCGGGCGGTTCGGCGAGGGAAACACCGACGCTCAACACCATGGCGAGCAGTGCAACAGGCAGGGCTTTTCTCATGTCGATGGGGTCCTTTCGGTTGTCGACGATTGGGAAGTCGGGCGGTGCAGGCGGCTGTTGGGCCGTTCTCCGCCCATCTATGGACTAGGACGGAATTCGTGCAGCGGGCTTCGTCGGCTCAGGCGCCGAGCATCCGCTCTCGGCGTTCCGCGCGGGCGAAGGTGAGCGCGACGATGGCCGCGATGACGAGCGCGATGCCGATGCGGTTCTGGACGGCCATCGCGAGAAGCTGATCCTCGTCGGCGCCTTGGACGGTCAGAGGATTCCAGCACGGCAAGCTGCGGCGGCCAGTCGGTGCCATGTACCAGTTCAGAACGAGCAAAGCCATCGTTGCCATGCCACCGGCGGTTTCGCTGCGGAACAAGGTGGCGAAGCCCATCGCTGCAACCAGGTGGAAGGCAGCGCACTGACCCGCGCCGTAGAGGGTCGGGACGATTGGAAAGGGCGTGAAGAAAGTGAACGTAGCCGCCGCCATCAGGCCCAGACTGACCAGCAGCATGAGGCCGGCGGCGGTGAGCTTCCCCAGCCAGACCCGATGGGCGCCTCCAGGTACCGTATAGGCGATCTCGAGCGTGCGCTGGTCCATTTCGCCGGCGATGATCCGACCGCCGAGGAACGCGGCCAGGACTGCCAGGGGCAAGCCGATCAGAGTGTTCTGAGCGGCCGCCGGTTCGAAGCCGGGCCGGCTGCCGGTGATCAACAGCCCGGCCTGGATCGCCAGCCAGGCGAGCGGCGCCAGAGGCAGTAGCCAGTGTCGCGGTCCGGCCATCACGACCGCAGAAAGTCGGATCGGCGTGATCATGCCGGCTTGGTCACCGAGTTGCCGGGAAGGAGGACGATGAGCGGCCACCGCTTGCCGGAGTGGAGTTCACGGCAAGCGGTGGCCTCGTCGACTAGCCGGCGGCGGCTTCGTCTAGAGGGCGCAGACAAAGGGCGCGAGCCCGATCGTCACCTGGCCGGTAGCTATCAGAATGTGGTTCAGGCCTACCAGGCCGACAACCACGATGTCCCTACCAAGCGCCTGAACATGCTCGGTACAGGCCTCTCCTCGCCCGGTCACTGTCGCCATGTCCGTGTCCGTGAGCGGTTCAAGTCGACTGTCGTCGACGCCAGGCGCGTTGGACTCGGTGAACGCCATCGGCGGTTCTGCAAAGGCACCGCCAGCACTCAACGCAAGCGCTGCCACTGCGACGGGACAGATTCTCTTCAGCATGATTGACTCCTTTCGTTCCATAGGTTCACGTCACAGCCGATCCCGTTCCGGGGGGCTGGCGGGATTTGCCGGCGGGAAGGGGCCGCGGAAGAGGAGCGGCTCTCCTCCCGCCTATTGACTGAGACGGAAGAGGCGCGGCTGTTTTCGCCTCGGCCGCCTATAGACCTAGACGGAATTGGGGCTCGGCTTGCGGCGAATCGACCTGAGCGGGGCTAGGTGGAGGTGGCTGCGTGTGAGATCGAAGGTGGACTGCGGTTCAGCCGCTGAGCATCCTCTCCCGGCGCTCGGCGCGGACGAACGTCAGGGCGACGATCGCGGCGATCGCGAGGGCGGTGCCGATGCGGTTCTGCACGCTCAGCGCGAGCATCTGCGCGGCATCGGCTTCTTCCACCATGAGCGGGTTCCAGAACGGTGAGACGCGGAACGAGCTGAGCAGACTGTTGAGACCGAGGAGGCCGATCGTGGCGAGGGAACCGGCCACGTCGCTGCGGAACAGGGTCGCGAAGCCCATCGCGGCGACGAGGTAGAAGACGACTCCCTGCGTTGCGCCGTACAGGCTCTGCAGGACCGGGAAGTCGGTGAAGAAGGCATAGGTGATGGCGGCCAGGAGAACGAGGCTCGAGAGCAGCATCAGGATCGCGGCGGCGAGCTTGCCGAGCCAGACTCGATGGGCGCCGCCGGGCACGGTGTAGGCGATCTCCAGGCTGTGCTGGTCGAGCTCGCCGGTGATCGTGCGTCCACCCAGGAAGATGGCGAGAACCGCTACCGGCACGCCGATGAGGCTGTTCTGCGCCGCCGCTGGCTCCAGGCTGGGCCGCATTCCGGCTACGAGCATGAGTGCCTGTACCGCCAGCCATACCAGGGGCAAGAGCGGCAGCAGCCAGAACCTGCGTCCGGCAAGCAACACCGCGGAGGTGCGAAGCACGGTGATCATGCCGGCGCCTCACCGCGCGCGGCGCGAGCGAGCCACAGGTAGCCGTCCTCGAGGGTCGGCTCGACCGATTCAGCCCGGTCATCCGGGCGGTCGGCGGCGAGCACGCGGAGGCTGCTCGTGCCGTCCGGTTCGGGCTTGCGGTCGGCCAGCACGGCGCCTTCGGGCAACTCGGGCGCCTCTTCTTCGTCCGCCGTCCGCCACGACCACACCCGACCCTCCGCTTCCCGCGACAGCGCGGCCGGATGGCCGTCGAACACCATGCGGCCGCGAGTCAGCACGAGGACCCGGTCGCAGGCCACGGCGACATCCTCGACGACGTGGGTGGAGAAGAGCACGATCCGGTCTTTGGCCAGGCGCGAGAGGAGGTTGCGGAAGCGGACCCTCTCGCGGGGGTCGAGGCCGACGGTCGGCTCATCGACGACGATGATCGGAGGCAACCGGAGCAGCGTGCGCGCCACCGCCACGCGCTGGCGCATGCCGCCCGAGTAGCCGCCGATCTGCTCGTCGGCCCGCTCGTCGAGCCCGACTTCCCGCAACAGGGTCGAGATGCGTTCGGCTCGCTCCGACTTGTCGATCTGGTAGAGCGCGGCGTAGTACTCGAGGTACTGGCGGGCGGTCAGCCGTGGCGGCAGGCCGGCGTCCTGGGGCAGGTAGCCGACGTAGCGTGCCAGGCGCGTTCGGACGCTGAGCAACGGTACGCCGCCGAGCGTGATCCGGCCCCGGGTCGAGTCGAGAATGCCGGTCAGCTGCCGGAGCAGCGTCGTCTTGCCGGCGCCGTTCGGGCCGAGGACTCCGACCATGCCGCGTTCGACCTCGAAGCTCACCGCGGCCAGGGCCTTGACGGTGTCGATGGGCAGATCCAGACCGAACACCTTCGTGGCCGCGGCGCGCCAGAGGCGAAGTATCTGACCGCGCCAGCCGCGGGTCCGCCGGCGGCGCGCCGACCGCTGCTCCCGACGCATTGTTTCCAGCCGCGCCGTGCGGCGTCCGAGCTGAACCAGCAGGATGACCGCGGAGACGATGCCGAGCGCAACGAACCCTCCCACTTCAGGATCGGCGACCATCTCCGGGAAGACCAGCCAGGCGAGAAGCGCCCAGGGCAGCAGGGCCGTCAACACGCCCTCGATACCGCCCGATTCGACGCGACCGAGATCGTCGGCGCGGCCGCGGGCGCGACGCACCTCGCGCAGCAGCCGGGAGCCGATCAACAGGATCGCGATCAGGACACCGAGGACGATCAGGCCGCCGCGCATCCGGGCTGCCAGGGCGATGGCGCCGGCGAAGATGAGCAGGAGAGGGAGCAGCCGATCCCGTGCGTCGGAGGGATGGAAGGCCTGACCGCCACGAGCGGCGACGCGCCGGGCGAAGTCGGTGGAAGTCCGCATCGCCCGGCGCACCGGCCCGGGGAGGCCGTACGTCTTGCGCAGGTGACGGACCACGAGCCTGGGTGGGCCGGCTGCCGTGTCGGGTTCCGGTGACGCCGGTTTCGGGAGCAGCCATACGGTGACGCCGAGAAGCGCTCCTGCGATGAGTACCGTGGTGGTGACCTGCCAGAACATCGACTCGATCACGCCGAACGCGAACAGAGGCGCGGTGATCGCGATCACGGCACCGAGCCATGTCAGCACGACCCAGGGGCCGACGCGGCTGAACAGTTCGTCGAGGCGTCGTAGAAAGACGAAGCCGACCGGGATGACGAGCAACGTCAGCACGGTCGCAGTCAGAAGGCCGCCGATCACGAGCGTGGCGAAGGGTGGCCAGATCTCGTTCTCGCGCCCGGTGGCGATCGACAGAGGTGCGAGGGCGGCGACCGTCGTGGCGGAGGTCATCAGGACCGGGCGCGCGCGCTCGCGGACCGCGGCGAGGGCGGCCGCGCCGGCAGTCCAGCCGGCGCCAAGCGTGTGCTGCTGCATCCGGTCGACGAGCAGGACGGCCGGGTTGATCGCCAACCCCAGCAGGACGAGCGCACCGAGCAGAGCCATCGCCTCGAAGCCGATGCCGGTCAGCACCAGGGCCCACACCGAACCGAGCAGGGCGAGCGGAAGGGCGATCAGGACGAGTAGCGGCAACGTCAGCGACTCGAAGGTCACCGCCAGGACCAGGAAGACGAGTAGAACCACCGGCACCGCGATGCGCCGGAACCAGTTCGTGCTCTCCCCGGAACGGTCGAGCGCGATCGTCGTGCCCGCGGGCCGGTGGATGCTGGCGATCGCTTCGTCCAGGTTCCGGTCGAAGGCGTCGCGCGCCGGGCCTCGCCGCGGCACGTCCGGCGCTATGGTGTAGAAGACCTCCCGCTCGCGGACGCCGTTGTGGTGGGTGATGACCGGCGAAGGCGGCGCCTGCCGCACCTGCGCGAGGGCAACGACCGGTAGGACACCGGCTCCGGTCGAGACGCGGAGCTGCTGCAGCCCACTGAGCGACACGTCGCGGTTGAAGCTGCTGCCGTCTGAGGACTCGGCCTCGTCGCGCTGGTTTTCCAGCCGTTGGACGACGATCGGCAACTCCCGCCCGCTGTCCAGCGGATAGCCGGTGTTGATCCTGGTCCCCTCGCGGCCGGCCAGGTTCAGCATCGGCAGTACTTCGTCCAGGAGCACGCCGAAGGTGTCGAAGGCTCGCCGATTCGGACTCACGTGGAGTTCGTCCGGCCCCGGGCGTACCGCCGGGTAGGCGCTCGCTATGCCCTCGATCTCCCGCAACCGTTCGGTGACCTGGGACGCGAGGTCCGTCAACTGCTCGTTGTCGTTGCCGGAAAGGACGACCCGCGATGGGCCGCCGCCGAGCAGCTCCTGGGCGCCACCGCCTCTGCCGCCTCCGCCGCCTCCACGTCCCCCGGGGCCTTCCCCCTCACCCGGATTCAGCAGCTCTGCGCCGGCCCGTCGCGCTGGCGGCCGCAGCAGCTGGCGGACGCGCCTGGCCGTCAGATCCTCGGGCCGCTCATCTTCATCCACCAGGTGGACGGTGAGCGATCCTCCCTCTTCCCGGATCATGCTCTCCACGCGGTCGACGCCGTCGACCTCCCCGATCGTCTCAAGACGATCAAAGACGCGGACCGCCGACTCGAGACTCCCGCGGCCCTCCGGCAGCCGGACGGAGAGTTGAACCTGATCGGCGATCGGCGCCTGGCCCGTACCGCTCGAAGCAACGAGGAACAGGGCGGCGATGACACTCAGGACGACGGCGGCGACGACGCCGGTGATCCAGCTCGCCGGCCGGCGCAGCGCGGAGGCGAGCACGCCCGCGAACAGAATCCGGGTGGGGTCGGGCGACACCAGGCCGCCGAAGCGTTCGCGACGCTGGCGCAGCCTGGTCAACCGTCGAATCGCGGCCGGCGCGGCGAGGTGCCGTGCCAGAAGGGGCACCAGCCCGATCGCCACCAGGAGGGAACCGAACAGCGGCAACAGGATGGCCAGCGACAGGAGAGCGATCAGGTTCTGGACGAGGGACGACTCCAGGTCGACGATGACGGCGGGCAGGAAGACGATCGCCGTGGTGACGGAGGCCGCGACGATGGCGCGGCCGGTGCGGCGAATGCCCCCGGCAGCGGCGTCGTCGGGACTCCTGCCGCGTTCCAGGCGCCGCTGGACGGACTCGAACACGACCACGCTGTTGTCCACGATGAGTCCGACGCCGACGGCCAGCCCGAAGAGCGTGAACAGGTTGAGCGACAGGCCGGCCACGTAGAGAAAGGAAAGGGCCACGGCCAGACTGACCGGCACGGCGACCGCGACAACGGCCACCGCGCGCCACTGGCGCAGGAAGAGGAAGAGGACCAGTAGAGCGATCCCGAAACCCGAGAGACCGAGGTTCCGCAGCCGGTCGATCTGCGTTTCGACGAGTTCGGCTGCGTCGAAGCTGACGAGCAGGCGGATGCCGAGCGGAGTGAACTCCTCGTTGATCTCGTCAATCCGGCGGCGCAGATCGCGGCCGAGTCGCACCAGGTTGGCGCCTTCCTCCTGGAACACAATGACGCCCACCGACGGCTCGCCGTTGACCCGGTACAGCATCTGGCGCCGGCCGGAGCCGATCTCCACTTCGGCTACGTGGCGGACCAGGACGGGACGGTCGGGGATGATCCGGACTTCGCCCATCGACACCGGGCCGGCAGGCCGGCCGTCGAGCATCACCGCCGTCCGTCCAGCCTCGTCCTCCAGGCTGCCGAGGTAGCGGAGGCGTCCTGCCGCACCGCGCACCGCGGCGGTTACCTGCTCCGTCGTCACGCCGAGCGCGGCGCAGCGGTTCGGGTCGACCCACACGGTCAACTGGCGCGAGGCGCCGCCGCCCAACATCGCCTGGCTGACTCCCGGCACCGCGGCCAGGCGAGGGGTGATCATCTCGTCGACCAGGTCGTACAGCGCGTCCGCGTCGTCGGAACCGGTGACCTGCAGGATCATGGCGAAGCTCGAGAACACGCTCGTGTCGTCGGCCTGCACGTCCAGGAAGGTGTCGCGCGGTTGTGTCCGCGCGAGATCCGCAGCGATGCGGCGCATCTCGAGTTCGCGTACCTTCAGATCGACGCCGCGTTCGAAGCGGACGGTGAAGCTGCCGCTCGAACCGGTCACTTCGCCCCAGGTTTCGGCCACCCGGGGCAGCGTGCGGACCCGGGCTTCGAGCGGCATCAGGATTTCCCGCTCGACCGTCTCCGGCTCGCTGCCGGGGCGGAAGAAGCTGACGTAGAGCGAGTCGCCCGTCAGAGCGGGAAGTAGTTCGACCGGCAGTCGCTGCCAGGCGAACCCGCCGAGCATGACGAGCGCCACGAAGAACATCGACACCGCCACCGGGCGGCGGATGGCGAGCGTGTCGAGACCGGCCTTCACGGCACTTTCAGGTCAGGCGTCCGCGGTCGGCCGCCGGCGCCGGGTCACTCTCAGCGAGTCGAGAATCAGGTACAGGCAGGGCAGCACCAGCAGCGAGCCGACGGTTGAGGTGACGATGCCGCCGATGATCGTGAAGGCCATCGGGCTTCGCAGTTCGGCTGCCTCGCCGGCGCCGACGGCGAGCGGCAGCAGAACGAGCACCGTGGTGAGGGTCGTCATGAGGATCGGCCGCAGCCGGATCGCCGCGGCCCGGGCCAGGGCGGCTCGCCTCTCGATGCCCGCGGCCATCAACCGCCGCGCGGTGGCGATCAGGAGCACGGCGTCGTTCACCGCGACACCGGCGAGCACGATCAATCCGAGCAGCGCCATCACGCCGACCGGCCTGCCCATGGGGCCCAGCGTGCAGGCGACGCCGAGCAGCGCGAGCGGGATCGAGAACAGCACGGTGAGGGGTTGCAGGAGGGACTCGAACGTGCCCGCAAGCACCATGAGGACGAGCACGATCGCCAGGATGCCCGCGAGCCGCAGTTCGGACGTGGCGCGTTGGCGTTCCTCCTCCTCGCCGGCCAGCCGCACGATCAGGCCGGGAGGAAGGTCGGTCGTGGAAATCGCCTCGTTCGCCGCCGCGATGGCTCGCGGATAGTCGCTGCCTTCTGCGATCCGGGCGGTGACCTGCGCCACGCGCCGCTGGTCGCGGCGGAAGACCTCGCGCGCTCCCTCCGTCGGCACGAAGCGCGCGACCTGTCCGAGGACGAGATCGGCTCCGGCGCTGCTGGTGAAGCGGAGTCCGGCGAGTTCCTCGGGCCGCGGTTGGGGCAGGGAGAGGACGACGTGCCGCTCCTCGTCGCCGACCGACAGCAACGTGACCTTGCGGCCGTCGAGCGCCGATTGGAGTACGCGGGCGATCGTCTCGAGATCGACGCCCAGGCCGTCGGCCATCGCCCGGTCGAGTTCGATCCGCAGTTCGGGCGGGCCGCCCTCGAAGGAGGAACGAACGTTCCAGAGTTCCCCATGGGTGGCGAGAGCGTCACGGAGGCTCGTCGAAGCAGAGCGCAGATCGGGGAGCGACTGACCGGCGATCTCGACCACGATGGGGGGGCCGGACGATCCCAGGGCCTCGGCGAGCGCCGATGTTCCGACCTCCCATTCGATCTCGGTATCGGGGATCTCGGTGAAGTTCGGGGACAGGGCTGCCACGAGCTGACCGCCCGTGGGACCCTCGGCCGACAGACGCACGAGGAGCCGGGCGGTGTTCTCTTCGGTCAATTCGGTGGTCACCAGCCGGTCGTCCTCCGGCAGCCGCCCGACCTCGGCCTGGATCGCCTCGAGGTGGTCGCCGGCGGCCTGGCGCACCGCCTGCTCCAGCGTGGCGATGGCGGCCGCGGTTGCCTCGACTCGCTGACCGGGCGGTCCGACCATGCGCACCGAGAACTGCCTTGGATCGGCCGGCGGCAGCAGTTCGCTGCCCAGGCCGAGCAGGACGTTCACCGCGGCCGCGGCCGCCAGCACGGCGGCGCCGACGACGAGCCAGCGCAGACGGAGCAGGAACAGCACGAACCGCTCGACCGCGTCGAACGCCCAACCCAGAGGGCGGGCCTCGCCGCCATCCGGAACGTCTGTCGAGGCGTCCACGGCTGCGACCGCCGCTTCCTCGCTGTCGGACGCCGGTTTGCCGCGCGGAAGGAACCAGCGCGACAGGGCCGGAATCAGCAACATCGCCACCGCGAGCGAAGCGGCCAGCGAGGCGGTAACGGTGAAGGCGATGCCCTCGATCAGCCGCGCGGCCAGCCCCTGCACGAAGAGAACGGGCAGGAAGACGACGCAGGTCGTCAGCGTCGACGCCGCGATCGCTCCGGCGACTTCGCCGGTACCCCGGGCGGAGCTGTCGGCAGCGGAAGCTCCAGGGCGGTGGCGCCGGTGGATGCTCTCGACGACGACGATCGCATTGTCCACGAGCATGCCGGCGCCGAGCGCCAGCCCGGCCCGGGTGATGATGTTGAGCGAATGGTCCCAGAGGCGCATCGCGAACAGGGCGACGAAGAGGGAGACGGGCACGGCGGAAGCGACGACCACCGTCGGACCGAGCGAGCGCAGAAACAGGGCCAGGACGACGACGGCCAGCGCGATGCCGACCAGCGCTGCGTTCTGCAGGTCGGCCATCGCGTCCTCCACCAGGGCGGCGTCGTCGTTGACCATCGACACCTGCACCCGGGGCAGGTCGAGCTCGAGGTTCTCGAGCGCCGCTCGCACGGTGCGCGAGACCTCGACCGTGTTCGCGCCGGCCTCCTTGAACACCTGCAGACCGACACCCTCCTGGCCGTTGACGCGAACGAGGTGGTCGATCTCTCCGTGGGCGACTTCCACGTCGGCCACGTCGGAAACCCGGATCGGTTGCCGGACCTGCTCGCCACCTGTCGCGGCCTGGGTGCGGTAACGGATGACGACCCGCTCCACGTCCCGCGGGTTGCGGAAGCGGGAGATGCCACGGACCAGGAAAACCTGGCCGCGATCCTCCAGGGTGCCGGCGTCGATGTCGACGTTCTCGGCGACCAGGCGCTGCTCCAGTTGGCTCAGCGTGACGCCGAACGCCTGCAGACGGTAGCGGTCGACCCGTACGCGCACTTCCAGCTCGCGACCGCCCAGAACGCGCACCTCGGCGACGTCGGCGAGCTGCTCCATGGCGGGCGCCACCTGGCGTCGCGCCAGACGGCGGAGTTCAGCGAGATCCGGGCCGCCCGGCTCGGAGGCCAGTCCCAGGGTCATGACCGGCGACTGCCTGGGGTCGAGCTGGCGGACCAGGACCTCGTCGACTTCGGGGTCGGCCGCGACCGGGTTGATCGCCTTCTGGACCTCGATCAGCGCCAGGTCCATGTCGGCTTCCCAGTCGAAACGCACCGTGGCGATCAGCCGGCCGGTGCGCGCGACCTGCTGGACCTCGCGGATGCCGCGCACCGTGAACAGGCGCTGCTCGACCTGTTCGCCGTATAGCCGCTCCATCTCCGTCGGAGGCCGGTCACCGGAGCGCACCGCGACGACGATCGTCGGCGAGCGCAGGTCGGGGAGGAGGTCGATCGGCAGTTCGCGCCACGACATCCAGCCGACGAGGGCGAATGCCAGGGCGGTGACGGTGACCGCTACCGGACGGCGGGCGGCGAGGCGGGCCGGGCCGGAACCTCCACCGGGAGCAGCGATCACGGTTGCCCGACCTCCCGGCGGGCGGCGCTAGCCGGACACCCGGACGCGTGTGCCGTCGGTCAGGGTTTCGAGTCCGCGCACAACGATCCGCTCGCCGATCTCGAGCCCCTGGCGGACTTCCGCGATCTCGTCGTCGCCGAGACCGAGCACCACCTCGCGCCGCACGGCACGCTGACCGTCGAGCACGAACACGACCCGCCGGCCGCCGCGCTCGGTGACCGCTTCGCGGGGGATGACGGGCACGGCGTTGCGCTGTTCCACGACCAGGGTGACCTCGACGAACATGCCGGGCCGCAGCAGGCCGCCAGGGTTGTTGATCGCCACTTCAGCGCGGAAGGTATGAGTCGTCGGATCGACTTCGGGAGACAGGCGGACGACCGCGCCTTCGAAAGTGACGTCTTCCCAGGCGAAGTGGCGGAGGCGCCCCTTCTGACCCGGATGCACCCGCGCCAGCTCGGGGCCGACCAGGTCGATGTCGGCGACCAGGGAGTCGACGGGAGCGATCCGCGCGACCTGGAAGCCCTGGTACACGAGCTGCCCGTCCGCGATCGGCATGCCGCTCGTGTCGCGGGCCAATTCCATCAGCACGCCGCCAATGGGCGTGAGCATCCGCGCACGATCTTCCGTCAGCAGGCTCTGTTCCCAGGTTGCCTTGGCGTCCTCGAGCGCGGTCTCGGCCCGCCGCAACTCCTCGGCCGCGATCAGTTCCTGCTGGAACAGCCGGGCGCGCGCGTCGCGTTCGGCGAGCGCGCCCTGGTAGGCCTGGTGCGTCGCCTCCACGCGGGCCGCCAGGCGCGCGTCCTCGCCGGTGACTTCGGCGATCATCTGGTCGGGGACCACGCGATCTCCCTCGGCAAGCCGGCTGCCGTTCTTGTTCCGGCCGATCTGGAGCCGGCCTGGCGTCTCGACCTGGAGCACGATGCTCTCCGCGGCGCGCAGGGTGCCGGTGGCGATGATCAGGTCCTCGACGTTGCCCGTGCGGACCTCGGCTGCGCTCACCGGGACCAGGAAGTCGACGGTACTGGTCGTGCCAGCGGCGTCACAGCCCATGACCAGGACGCAGGCGGCGGCCGCGGCGCCCAGACGCAGCCGCCCGCTCACGGCGCCCCACCGCCGCCGGTCGCGTCGCCGCCGGCGCCGTCGAGGCGCACGAAGCGGAACGCGTCTGCGGCCACCACGTTGCCGCTCGTGTCGTCGCTCAGTTCGATTTCCACCATTCCCTGGGCGAGATCGAAGTCTCCCAGCACGGCCCAGCCGATGCCGGCCCCCTCGGCGTCGAAGTCGATCGGCCGGGAGCTGCCGGCATTGCGCAGTTCGAGATCGTAGCTGCCCAGGTTCAGCCCGAAGCTCACGTTGACCTGGGCGCCTCGGGCATCGTCGCGGGGCGGACCGTCGCCGCCGCCGATCCGAACCTCGCGGCGGATCTCGCCGCCGCCCGGGACGGGCGACAGGGAGGGTACGTGGATCTCGACCCGCCAGCGGCCTGGCGCGGGCAGTTCCGCCGCGTAGGTGACGCGGCGGTTGCCGTCACCCTTGGGGACGAGCGCGGTGGTCCGCCGGTAGCGTCCCCAGCTCAACGGCTGTTCGTACCTTGACCAAGTGCTTGGAATGCCGGAGAAGAGGTTGTAAACGGGCAGCCCCTGGTCGGTCTCTTCGGCTGGCGCGAAGAACCCGGCGATACCGCCCTGGAGCCGGATGCCGGACGCCTCCGTTTCGTCCGTCTCGACCGAGAAACCAGGATCCAGATCGTCGACGACGATCGTGTACGCGCCGTCGTCGAGGAAGGCCGGCAGCCAGTCCGCGGGCCGCGTGCCGCGCAGCGGTTGGGCGTCCGAGATCGTCTCGTTGTCGACGCGTGGCAGCTCGACGGGGAACTCGCGCCGGTTCAGGGACAGGTACGGCGATGCGAGCATCGTCCCGGGCGGCCGGGATGTGACGAGGCCGAATTCGACGCTGGTGTGCCCGGGGATCAGGACCGGCTCGCTCGAGTCCCAGCGCGCGCCGCCCTGTCCGCGCACGGCGTAGCGGAGCCGGAACAGACCGGGCGCTGCCTCGCCGTTCCGGACGAACAGCCGGGTCTGGTACTGGGGAGTTCCCTGGTCATCGTCGGGCAGGCGCTCGAGTTCGGCAGGTGAGACGATGAAACCCGGCAGATCGGTCTGGTGCAGGAAGTCGCCCACCAGGCCGGCCAGGTCCACGCCCGCCTCCTGAGCGGCGCGGTCGAGATCGGCCGCCGTGAAGGTCGCCCCTCGATGGTCGCGGAGGAGGTTGGCGATCATGGCGGCGGCTCGCTCCCGGCCGGCGCCGTCGAGAATCGCGGTCGCCAGGGCGGAGGTCTTCAGATAGAGCGCGTTCACGGCTCGCTTCGGATCCTCCTCGACGTCCATGTCGGTCAGGGAGCTGCCCAGCACCGCGTCCCACACGCCGGGCCGGTCCGTGATGCTCCTGACGATGCCGCTGGCCATCGAGCCGCCGCCGCCCGCGAACTGGCCCGAGAAGCCGTTCGACATCACGCGGGCAATCGTCCAGCCGAACTCGCGGTCGAACAGATGGGCCGAGAAGTACGTCTCGCCGCCGTTTATGAGCCGGTTGACGAGGTTGTGGCAGAGCGCTTCGATCGCCAGGGCCTCCGGACCGCGGGCGCCGGTCTGGTAGAGGAACAGATTGCGGATGCCGCCCGCCTCCACGTTGCCGCCGGAGTAGTCGTTGCGGAAGAACTGCTGCAACCCGTACGCCTTGGCCCGGGCGAGGCCGCCCTCCTGGTCTTCGTACCGTTCCGGGTTGCGGAACCGGAACTCGAAGCGGGAGGTCGGCAGACTCCCCTCGCTGACGAGCAGCATGCCGGGCGGCGCCCGCTCGGTGTCCATGCGCCAGCCGCCGCCGTAGGCGCGCAGCGTCCACGGGACTTCCACCAGGGTTAGTTGCCGGTAGGGATACGGCATGCCCAGTTCGCGGGCCGTGGTGAAGCGCTCGGCGGCTGCCGTTTCGATCTCCTCCCGGGCGTCGGCGAAGAAGTCCAGGTTCCGCAGGTGGGCGGGGTGGAAGAGGACTTCGACCTCGACGCCTTCCACTTCCGTCGTCCGGCGATCGAACCTGCCGGCGACCAGTACGACTTCGGGCACCGGACCTGTCGGCGCGAAGCGCTGCCCGTCGCCGGTCGGCGCCGCCTTTCCCGGCCCCGCGACCGTCCAGCCTGAGGGCGTTCGTACGCTCAGGTCGAGTTCGAAGAAGTCCCGGGGACGCTGACGCGGGTCTTCGGCGCCGACCGATGCCCCGGGGCGGGGAAGCCACGCGATAGAGGAGGGGAGGGCGACGTAGTTGCGCTCGACGAAGCCGTTCAGGTTGCCCAGAATGACGATCTGGGCGTCCTGCCACTCGACGGTGTTGAAGTCGACTGCCGAGTCGAGGTAGGCGAAGCGGAGATCGGGCCGGCCGTGGGCGCGCACCCGAACACCGGTTGCCTGACCCGACGGCGGCGTCGACCCGAGGTCGATGTCGAGGAGACCGTTGTCGTGGCTGAAGGGAAGCGCCGCGCCGGTCGCGTCCCAGACGCCGTCCACGTCGAGGCCCGGATTCAGGCTGAACGTAGCCGTGGAGCCGTCTTCGGCCAGGAAGTGGACTTCGAGGTCGAGGGTTGTACGGCCGCCACGCTCGAGGTCGAGCGAGCCGCGGATCGCCTGCAGATCGACTACCGGATCTCCTCGACGCTGCTCATGGGCGGCACGCCAGGTATCCCGTTCGGCGAGCTGATTCGAGCTCCACGTGATCGTCGCGACGATGAGCGCGGCTCCGGCCAGCAGGCCGGCGCCGCCGGTGAGGCCCCACACCTGCCGCTTCGTGTCGTCGAGACGAGGATGCACCGCGACGGCGACTCCCAGCAGGCCCACGGCCAGCAGGGCGAAGCTGCTCCGGTTCATCAGAGTGAGGCCGGTCCAGATCTGGGGCGCCACGTCCGAGATGCTGCTGACGAAGCCGCCGTTCAGAGCCACCGACGGCAGGATGTGGACCGGCACGCGGAAGCTCAGGTAGGTGCTTCCGGCCGCCAGGCCGATTCCCGCCAGGGCGGCGATCAGACGGTTGTTGCTGACCAGGGACACGACCTGGACGAAGGCGACGTAGACGGCGAGGGCGGGCAACGCCTCGAGCAGGAGATAGGCCCACACGGAACCCCAGACCGCCGGTTCGCCGAAGTACCACCCGAACGTGATCCCGGCGTGTCCGATCGACTGGATGATGACCATGGCGACGATCGCAACGCCCCAGACCATGAACAGGGCGCCGAGGAAGCGCCCCAGGACGAGTTCGGCGTTCGAGTAGGGGCGGCTGTCGAGCACTTCGATCACGCGGTCGCGGCGGTCGCGGGCACGCAGGTCGAAGGCGAGGAAGACGACACCCAGACCGAGAATCATCGTCTGCCACAGGGCCGTCTGACTGAGCAGGAACTTGGGGCTCATTGCGCCCATGGTTGCCGAGAAACCGGAGAACAGTCCGTGGAAGACCCAGAAGTAGCCGTACTGGAACAGGCACAGGACGAGGGCGACGGCGGCGAACAACCAGAAGCGGAACAGCCGGCGGATCGTCCGCATCTCCGCCCGGGCGAGCGACCAGACGTTGGAAAACGAGATCACGGGTGCGCCTCCTCTCCTGAACCCTCCGCGCTCAGGGCCGCTCCAGCGACTTCGGCTTCGTCGTGCTGTCCGAAGTGCTCGTCGCTCACGAGGGCCTCGGCGCGGCCGCGCGCGACCATGAACGCGAGGTAGCCCTCCTCGAGCGTCGGCGAGGCGGCGATCCGGGCGCCTGCCGGTACGCCGCCCGGCGCGGCGACCGCGCGGTAGGTCGTCTCGCTCGCACCGGATGTGCGCGAGACGATCTCGAAGTCGCCTTCCGGCTGCGGTGCGGACATCGGGAGGGTAAGTTCGAAGACCTGGCCCGCGGCGCGCTCCAGAAGTTGCGTCGGCGAACCGCGGAAGACGATCTTGCCGCCGTCGAGCAGCGCCAGGTCGTTGCAGCCGGTGCCCAGGTCGGCGACGATGTGGGTGGAGAGGATGATCGTCCGTTCGCGCCCGAGGGTCGCCATCAACTGGCGGAAGCGGAGCCGCTCTTCCGGATCCAGGCCGACCGTGGGTTCGTCGACGACGAGCAGGCGGGGCTGGTGGATCAGGGCCTGCGCGATGCCGAGGCGGCGCCTCATGCCGCCGGAGAGCTTCTTCACCTTGCGGTGGGCGACGTCGCCAAGGCCGACATTGTCGAGCACCGTGTCGACGCGATCGCGCCGCGCGGCGCGATCCTCGAGACCGGAGAGATCGGCCAGGGTGTCCAGGACCTCCTCGACGCGGTGCAGCCGCCAGGCGCCGAACTCCTGCGGCAGGTAGCCCAGGTGGGCGCGGACGGCACGACGCTCCTTGACCGCGTCATGGCCGAAGACGGTCACGGCGCCGGCGGACGGCTTGAGCAGGGTGCAGACGATCCTCATCAGCGTGCTCTTGCCGGCCCCGTTGGGGCCCAGCAGACCGAACAGTCCCGCGCCGATCGATAGATCGACCCCGTCGAGGGCGACCGTGCCGCCCTTGTAGACATGCCGAAGACCCTGCACGTCGACAGTCGTGCTCACGATGCTCTACCTCCTCGCTGTCTATACGGTTGTCGGCGGGGCTTGGTTTACGCCTGCGTATTGGTTGTCTCGTCGTTTCGTCGCGCCTACGCTACCCGTAGCCAGTTCAGCGAAACCCGATCGGGTTCTCCGGCGTAAACTGAGTAGTCGTATAGTATGTCGCGCAGAGCGGGAGCACTGCGCCCGTCAACCTTGTTGGACACCATCTCACGGAGACCTCGAATGACCCGTCCCCAGATCTCGTCCGTGACCCGGCTGATCGCCCTCGCCGCCCTTGCTTCGCTGGCGCTTTCCGGCGCCGCATCGGCGGCCGCGGTCGACCCAGAGCCGGCCACCTTCTACCGCGACGTAGTGCCCGTGCTGCAGCAGGAATGCCAGGTGTGCCACCGTCCGAACGGCGCCAACCTCGGCGGCATGGTCGCGCCGATGGCGCTGACGACCTACGAAGAGACGCGGCCCTGGGCCCGCTCGATTGCCCGCCAGGTCGCTTCGCGCGCGATGCCTCCGTGGGACGCCGCGCCGGAGCACAACGGCGTCTTCGCGAACGAGCGCACGTTGACCCAGGAACAGATCGACCTGCTGGTGAACTGGGCCGAGTCCGGCGCTCCCGCCGGGAATCCCGCGGACGCGCCGGAACCGGTCGAGTGGCCGAGCAGCGACGGCTGGCTGATCGGCGAGCCGGACCTGGTCCTCCAGTTCGACGAGCCCTACTTCGTCGAGGACGACGTCGAGGATCTCTACATCTACTTCCAGACGACCGTCACCGAGGAGATGATTCCCGAGGATCGGTACGTCAAGGCGATCGAGTTCCGGCCCGGCAGCCCGGCGGTTCACCACATCATCGTTCCCGGCCTGGGCGGCATCGCCCCGGGGAACGACCCGGTGATCCACGAGGACGGCATGGCGGACGTGCTGAAGGCGGGCCGCAACCTGCGGTGGCAGATGCACTACCACAAGGAGCCGGGCCCCGGCACCGGCTCCTGGGACCAGTCCTCGGTCGCGCTCAAGTTCTACGACAAGGACGAGGAAGTGAAGTACGAGGTCTTCAACGCGGACCTTGGCAAGTACGACTTCGTGGTTCCGCCCGGCGACTCGGACTATACGATCCAGACCGAGTGGACCTTCCCCTCGGACTCGGAGATCGTCGGTTACCTGCCGCACATGCACCTTCGCGGCAAGGCGGCGAAGTATGAGGCGTACTACCCGGACGGCAGCCACGAGGTCCTGCTCGACGTGCCGAACTACGACTTCAACTGGCAGACCACCTACAAGTACAAGGACCGCAAGAAGGTTGCCGCCGGCACCCGCGTGGTCCTGACCACGGTGTTCGACAACTCCGAGGACAACCCGGCGAACCCGGACCCGACCGCGGCCGTGCGTTGGGGCGAGCCGACGACGGATGAGATGAGCTTCGGCTTCATGTCCTACATCAACGAGGAGAACAAGGGCCGCGGCGCCTTCCAGGGTGGTGGCCAGGGCATCGATGTGACGGCCATCGTCGCGCTTTCCGATGACAGCCGCGACGGCAAGATGCAGCTCGAAGAGGCTCCCGGCGGGATCAAGCAGTACTTCGAGATGATGGACCAGAACAAGGACGGCGCCGTCGACATGGAGGAGGCGAAGGCCGCCAACGCCTTCCTCGAGCAGATGGCCGAGCAGCGGGAGAAGGCCGCGGCTGCCGGAGCCGCCGGCGGCGAGTAGCCCAAGGCAGTTCGCCTAGTTTGAACCGCCGGCGCGCCGCAAGGCCGCCGGCGGTTCAGCGTGTGGGGGCTCAGAGGTCGTATGCGTGCTCGATCGCGGCCGTTGCCAGCAGCGCCGCCGGATCGAGCAACGGCCTTCCCGCAACCTCCGTCCCCTCAAGCGCCAACGGAATCTCCGTACATCCCGCGATCAGCACATCGGCGCCGCCCTCCTCGACCAACCGCCCGGCCGCCTCCGCCAGAAGCGCCCGCGCTCCCCCCGACCCGCCGTCCGTCTTGATCCCGCCTCCCTGGTGCCGCCCGTCGACGAAGGGCCCGTAGATCGGCTCCATCACGTTTCTCCGCTGCAGCGTCTCACCGCCCTCCAGGTCGAACGGGCTCACGGGCCGCAGTCCCCTTGCCTCCAGCGGGTCGTGATAGAGCCGTGATCGCAACGTCCCGGATGTAGCGAGCAGCCCCACTGAACCGCCCGGCGCGATACGCGCCGCTTCGTCGGCCGTCACCTCGATGAGACTCACGATCGGCAGCGGGCTCTCCTCGCGCAATCGCTCGAGGAACAGGTGCGCCGTGTTGCAGGCGACGACCGCGAAGTCGGCACCGGCGCCCCGCAGCCGCTCCAGACTTTGACTCAGCGACGGCGTCGGGTCCTCCGCCTCACCGAAGAACGCCTCCGTCCGGTCCGGCGTCTGCGGGATGCTCGACAGCACCCACTGCGGAAAGTCCTGGTCGCGTCGAGCGCCGATCAGTTCGCTCGCCGCGTCCAGGAGCTTCCGCTCGAAGTCGACATGCGCGAACGGCCCCAGGCCGCCGACGATCCCGATCAGCCGCTCCTGCCGCATGCGGATTGCCGGCCAGGCCTCTGCTGACTCAGGGCTGATCTGCTGGCGGGGGCCGCAGCGCTCCCGGCCGTTGACGCGGCAGATTCGGGTGGCGCGGCGCTCCGCCGAGGTACGGATACTCGTCGAAGGCGTCGCCGCCGCCCGTGGCCCGTGGATCACCGGTCGCCCGCAGTCGCTCCATCAGCCGGTCGCCCAACTCGTCCCGGATCGCCTCGTAGTCCGGATCGCCGGCCACGTTGACCTGCTGGTCCGGGTCGCTCCGCAGGTCGTAGAGCTCGAGCGCCGGACGCTTGCCGAACGCCAGCTCGTACAGCCGGCGATGCTCGGCGTCGCGGTCCCGCTGCTCGATCATGTACGTCTTCGTGGGCCCGTTGTCCGTGTCGGCGTACCAGGCGCCGGGATAGGCAGCCAAGTCCTGATTTGGCGTGCCGTTGGGCCATCGGTCGGGCCGGAAGTTGCGGATGTAGAGGAAGTCGTGCGTACGGATGGCGCGGCCGGGATAGCCGCCCACGTCGGGCGCTTCCTGTGCCGGTACGTGCCGCTCCTTGCCGGTCAGCACGAAGTCGCGTCCGTCGGCCGCGACCACCGCCTCGACCGCGGCCTCGTCGTGGCCGGCTTCAATCAGTGCAAGCAGGCTGCGCCCGGTCATCGCCTCGGGCCGCGGCAGGCCCGCGGCTTCCAGGAACGTCGGCGCCAGGTCCGTCAGGCTGACGAACGCGTCGATCTCCACTCCAGCCGCGAGTCGTTCGGGCCAGCGGATCGCCAGCGGCACTCGCGACCCGCAGTCGTAGAGGTTGCTCTTGCAGCGCGGGAAGGGCATCCCGTGGTCGCTCGTCATGACGACGATCGTGGTCTCGGCGAGGCCCTGTTCGTCGAGCAGCCTCAGCGCGTCGCCGACCAGGGCGTCGAACCGCTGCACCTCCCAGTGGTAGTCCGCCACGTCGCCGCGGGTGTCCGGGTGATCGGGAAAGGCGGCGGGAAGCTGAATCGCGTCCAGGTCCATGCCGCTCTCTGCGCCTGACCCGGGCCGAAACGGTCGATGCGGATCGGACGTGCCGAGCCAGAACGCGAACGGCTGGGCTTCCCCCAGCCCGGCGAGGAACGACTCGAAGCTCTCGAACCGCCTCCCGGCGAGTTCCCGGCCCTCCGTTTCGGTGCGGCCCGGTCCCCATGCCTTGCCGGTCGAGCCCGTGCGGTAGCCGGCCGCCTTGAGCAGCTCCTGGTACGTCTCGAATCGGTCGGGGAAGACACTCCAGAGATTCGCGGCCCCTTCGAGCCGCCAGTGCCACTGCCCGGTGAGAATCGCTCCGCGCGACGGCGTGCAGGAGGGCGAGGAGACGTAGGCGTGGTGGGCCAGGGCGCCCTCGCTCGCAATGCGATCGAAGGTCGGCGTCTTGACGACGGGGTCGCCGTAGGCGGAAGCGTGCGGGAATCCCCAGTCGTCGGCGATCGCGAACAGGACGTTCGGGGCGTCGTGCTGAGCCGTGGCGGCGGTGCCGGTGGCGAGGAGGCAGGCGGCGAGCAGGTTGAACGGTCGAAGCACCGCCATCGATCCTAGCGGGCGCTACGGCGGGCTAGAGTCGTTCGACGATGCGACTGGCCGTTCGCAATCTGCTTGGACTGCTCTTGCTCCCCGTTCTCTGGCCGGCTCAGGCAACCGCCTTGAGCGACGAGGGAGCCAGGGAGGCTGTCCGCCGCTTCATCGAAGCCTGGAACACCCGCGAGCCGGCCGCCTTCGCCGCGACTCTCCGGTACCCGCACGTGCGGCCTACCGCGGACTTCGACGGTCGGGTCTTCGCCGACTCCGCGGCCTACGCGGCGACGATCGACTTCGACGAGGTACTGGCCACCGGCTGGCGCCGGAGCCGGCTCGACTCGGCGATCGTCGTTCAGGCCGGAGAAGGTCAGGCCCACGTCGCCGGGCGCTACACGCGGCTCAGGGCCGACGGCTCCGCCATCTTCAGCAACCAGGTCCTGTACGTGGTGGTGGAGAACGACGGATCGGCCGGCATCCGGGCACGGTTCGCCGCGGGCTTTGACGATCTTTCGGAGGCGGAGCACAAGGCGAACGCGGCGGCGGCCGTCGCGGCCGTCGAGCGCTACCTCGAGGCCTTCAACGATCGCGACGAGGCGGCAATGACTGCGGCTCTTGTCTTTCCTCATGTCCGGGTTGGGCGCGGCGGAGTCAGGGTGTGGAAGACCGCTGCGGAGTACATGGAGGGATTCGACTTCGACGGGTTCGCCGAGCGGTTGGGCTGGGAGCGCTCCGAGGCCGAATCGATGGAAGCGATTCAGGTCGGCGCTAGAGGCGTGAACGTCGCGGTCAGAATCACGCGCTACGGAGCCGGCGACGCCAGGATCCACAGCTTCGACACGGTCTATCTGGTCACCGAGAAGGACGGCCACTGGGGCATCAGGGCGGGTGCCAGCATCGCTCCATCACCCTGAGGCCACTTCGTCGTGCTGCTGGTTGCCCTCCTCGTTGCCGTCCTAGTCCTCGGCGTGATCTACGACATCTCCCTGGGGGCCTGCCTGCTGCTCAAGATGTTCTCGAAGGCACCGGACGGGCCGGAGTCGCCCCGCTACCGCGGGCGCTGAGGTCAGGGCTCCGTGACTTGGGGCGCCGCTCCGCTGGCACTGCTGATGAAGTCACGGTCGAATGTGAGCATGGTCTCGCAATGCGCTGCCGCGCCAAGGTGCAAGGCATCCGCGAAGTCCACGCCCTTCTCTGCTCGGTCGAGCGCTTCGACGAGCAGGTTCGGACGCTCCACCGTGACCCCCGGTAGTCCCGAGAAGGCACGCAGCGCTGCGGCGGCATCCTTGGCGGCAAGACCGTAGACGCTACGCAGGACCCACTCGCACTCGAGGAGGACGGTCGTGCTCACGAAGACGTTCCCCGTCTCGACCACGATTCTCGCCCTGGCGGCCTGTTCCGGATCGTCGCCGGTCAAGTAGCGAACGACGACGTTGGTGTCAATCGCCCGCATGTCGCCGCCTGGCCTCGGCCAGTACGCCTTCCCGCATCTCCTGAGGCGACTTCGGTGGGCCGTCGTAGGCCACGCTGCTGAACACGTCCTCGGGCCGGGTCTCGGGAAGCACGGGCTCGGGCTTGAGCAGGACGCCGTCGGGCGTGTTCTCCACGACGAGGCGCGTTCCGGCTGCCCAGCGCAGCGCCCGGCGAATCGCCTTGGGCAGGATCACCTGCCCCTTGGTCGATAGTGTCGTCGTCAGTGGTTCGGGCATGACATTGGTGGACTCCTCCATGCGGGTAAGTCGAAAGTAAGATACACCGTTCGGGTGCGTAGAGCCAAGTTCGGAAGTCCGTCGCCGGCGCGGTGCGGGCGCGCGGACGAACGGCTGCGGCGGTAGAGTCAGGTCAATGAGCCCGACGCCTTCTTCGCCCCGGCGTAGTGCTGTTGTCCGGCGCGCCGACGACGCGCCGGCGAACCGCGTCGAACTCGGCACCGCGACGACGACCCAGGTCCTGCTCGGCGCCGCCGACGACGCTCCGCACTTCGCCATGCGGCGGTTCCGCATGGAGGACGGCGGCGGGATGCCGCTGCACACGAACCAGGTGGAGCATGAGCAGTATGTGCTGCGCGGGCGAGCACGGATCGTGCTGGGCGACGAGACGGTCGAGGTGGGCGCCGACGACGTGCTGCTCATCCCCGCGGGCCTGCCGCACTCCTACGAAGTGATCGAGGCGCCGTTCGAGTTCCTGTGCCTGGTGCCGAACCGACCGGACCGGATCGACCTGGTCGGCTGAGAGTGAACCCGCGCCGTCCGCCGGCCGTGCTCCGCGCGGCGGGACTCTTGCTGGCGGTGGCCCTGGCGACGGAGCCCGCGGACCTGGCGGTGGCGGCCGACGGCGAGACGCTGCCGCCCGATCTCCGCACCCGCACCGACGGCATCGACTGGCCGGCCTTCCTCGGCCCCAACCGGGATTCGAAGTCGCCGGAGACAGGCATTCGGACCGACTGGGCCGGTGGTCTGCCTCTCCTGTGGCACCTGGAACTGGGCGAGGGCTACGCGGCGCCGTCGGTGGCCAGGGGCCGGCTCTTCTACTTCACGCGCTACCGCGACCGGGCGCGCCTGGTCGCGGTTCGCGCCGAGGACGGCAAGGAGCTCTGGCGCTCCGAGTACCCCACGGACTACGAGGACTACTACGGCTACGACGGCGGCCCGCGCACGGCGCCCCTGGTCGACGGGCCGCGGGTCTACTCGGTCGGCGCGGACGGCTTCCTGCGCTGCAACCGCGTCGTCGACGGGGCCGTCCTCTGGGAGCGCGACGTGCACGCGGATTACGGCGTCCAGCAGAACTTCTTCGGCGTCGCGAGTTCACCCTGGATCGAGGACGACCTGCTGATCGTGGCGGTCGGCGGCAGTCCGTCGGGCGCGCCGAACATCCACAGCGGCCGGGTGAAGCCGAACGGCACGGCCCTCGTCGCATTCGACAAGCGAACGGGCGAGGAGCGCTACCGCGTTGGCGACGACCTGGCCAGCTACGCGAGTCCGATCGTCCTCGACTTCGGCGGCAGGCGCCTCGGCTTCCACTTTGCCCGATCCGGCCTGATCGTCTTCGACCCGAAGGCGGGCCGGGAGCTGGACCGCTTCGACTGGCGGGCCCGCCGCTTGACCAGCGTGAACGCGGCGAACCCGGTGATCGTCGACAGCCAGATACTGCTCACGGAGTCCTACGAGAAGGGCGCGGTCCTGCTTGAGTACAACGCCGCCTCCAAGGGCGACTTGAGTGCCTTCCGATCGATCTGGCAGGACGGTCCGCGCAACCAGTCGATCGCGGCGCATTGGAACACGCCCGTCTACCACGAGGGGGTCGTCTACGTCTCGAGCGGCGAGAAGTCGCCGAACGCAGAGCTGCGGGCGGTCGACTGGGCGACCGGCGAGATCCACTGGAGCCAGCCCCGTCTCGCGCGCACCCAGTTGCTCTACGTCGATGGCCACTTCGTCGTGCACAGCGAAGTCGGCGATCTGCTCCTCATCCGGGCGACCCCCGAGAGCTACCAGCAGGTGGGCCACATCCGGCTGCGGGCCGAAGTCGACGGCCGGGCGGTCGACCTGCTGCGTTACCCGGCCTGGGCGGCGCCCGTGCTCTCCCACGGCGTGCTCTACGTGCGTGGTCGAAGCCGGCTGGCCGCTCTGGAACTCATCCCGCCGCCGGAGTAACGCCGGTGGCTCGCGCTTCGATCGTCGTTTCGTGCTCGGCATTCCGCCGGCTTGCGGCCGCCGGCGACTGGCTGCGAGACCGTGGCCGTGGTGACGAGGAGACGCTGCTGCTGGCGGCGTCCCGGGGTGCCGCCGACGATCTGGTTCGCGGCCTGTCTGTGAAAGGCCACGGGATCCTCGGGGTCCACCGCGCCTCGCTCGACCAGTGGGCGCTCCAGACCGCGGCGCTCGAACTGGCTGCCCGTGACCTCAATCCGGTCACAACGCTCGGAACCGAGGCAATGGCCGCCCGTGTCGCCCGCATGGCCCGGACGGCAGGAGAGCTGGAGCGACTTTCGCCGGTGGCTGGGATGCCCGGCTTTGCGCGTTCCCTCGCCGCGACGATCGGCGAGCTGCGAGCGGCCGGCGTTCCGCCCGCCGAACTGCGGCTCGACGACCGAACGCGCGACCTCGATCGACTGCTTCGTCGCTTCGAGGAGGAGATGGACCGCTTCGGCCTCGCGGATATGACAGCCGTGCTGCGGCTCGCCGGCATGGCGATCGCGAAGGCGGACATCGGGGTTCCGCCGGCATCGCTGTGGCTCGACCTGCCGCTCCGAAGCGCCAGCGAGGCCGAAGTGCTGCGGACGCTGGCGGGGCGAAGCAGGGAAGTGCTCGCGACCGTGGCCGCGGGAGACGACGAGGCCTTCGCGTGGCTCGACTCGGTGCTCGAGGAGCGGACGGTGATCGACCTCGACCGGGAAGAACTGGCCGGCGGCGGGGCTTCAGCCGGGCGGCGGCTGGATCGAGTGCAGCGTCGTGTCTTCGAGACGGCCGCCGACACGGCTCCGGCAACTGACGCGGACGTGCCGGCCAACGAGTCCGTCGAACTGTTTTCGGCCGCCGGCGAGGGGCAGGAATGCGTCGAGATTGCCCGGCGCATCCACCGTGCGGCCGCCGCGGGTCTCGCGTTCGACCGGATGGCGATTCTGGTGCGTCAGCCGGCCGGGTACCTCCCTCTGGTTGAGGATGCGCTCGGCCGCGCCGGCATTCCGGCCTACATCACCCGGGGAACGCTGCGTCCGAATCCCGCCGGGCGAGCGTTTCTTGCGCTCCTTGCGTGTGCGGGTGAGAGATTGTCCGCGACTCGCTTCGCCGAGTATCTCTCCCTGGGTCAGACTCCCGAGCCGGCTGCCGGCGGCGCGCCGCCGCGGCGCGAGGTGCCGTGGGTGGAGCCGGCCGGCGAGCAACTCGTGCTCAAGTCTCCCGGTGAGGATTCCGGCTCGGAAGATGGCGCGGACTCCGGCGATGGCGATGCACCGCTTGCAGAGGACGGCGTCGGTGCTGGGGAAGACGCCGCTCCGGCCGGTGCGCTCCGTGTTCCGGCCCAGTGGGAGCGTCTCCTGGTTGATGCGGCCGTGGTCGGCGGGGCCGAGCGCTGGCGAGAGCGCCTCGCGGGTCGGCGTGCGGAGTTCCGGTTGCAGTTGCGCGACGTGGGGGACGAGGACGACGGACGCCGGTCCTACCTGGAGCGCCAAATCGACCGCCTGGAGACGCTGCAGGCCTTCGCGCTGCCCCTGATCCAGTTCCTGGACGATCTGCCGGCGCGGGCCGACTGGGCTCTGTGGCTCGAACGTCTGGGCGAACTCGCCACGATGGCGCTACGGCGCCCGGAGAGCGTGCTCGAGGTGCTCGCCGAGCTGAGGCCCTTGGCGCAGGTCGACGAGGTGGGGCTGGCCGAAGTGGAGCGGATCCTCGGCGAGCGGCTGCGCTTCCGCCGCAGCCGACCGCCGAAGCGGCGATTCGGCCGCGTGTTCGTGGGCGGCGTTGAGGAAACGGCGGGGCGGAGCTTCGATCTCGTGTTCGTTCCGGGTCTGGCCGAAGGCGTGTTCCCGCGGCGGACCGGCGAGGACCCGCTGTTACTCGACGAGCGCCGCGAGGCGCTGCGGCAGGCCGGCTATCGCCTGGCCGGAAACGAGCGCCGCACGTGGAGGGAGCAACTGCTGCTCCGTCTCGCCATCGGGGCGGCGAATCGCCGGTTGGTGGTGTCCTACCCCCGGGTCGACCTGGTGCAGGGACGCGCCCGGGTGCCGTCGCTGTACGCCCTCGACGTGCTCCGCGGCGCCGAGGGAAGGCTGCCGGACCTGGAAGAGCTCGGCCGCCGGGCAGAGGCGGGCGGTGCGGCGGTCGTTGGTTGGCCAGCCCCCAAGAAGCCGGAGGACGCGGTCGACGAGTCCGAGTTCGACCTGGCCCTGTTGCGGCCGTACCTCGGCGCCGGAGCCCCGGTCGCCCAGCGTCGCGGCAGGGCACGCTTTCTCCTCGAGTCGAATGAGCACCTCAAGCGGGCGCTCGAGGCGCGCGGCCGTCGTTGGCGGCGCCCCTGGTTCCCGGTCGACGGTCTCGTGAACGCGAGTCCCGAGGCTCTCGAGGCGCTGGTCGCCCAGCGCACGGGCGCGCGGTCCTACTCGCCGACGGCGCTGCAGCACTATGCCGCCTGTCCCTACCGGTTCTTCCTGCAGGCGGTGCTGCGTCTGTACCCGCGAGACGAGTTCGTTCAACTCGAACGGTTGGACCCGATGACGCGCGGCAGCATCTTCCATGAGATCCAGTTCCGTCTGTTCGGCGTTCTGAAGGAGGCGGACCTCCTGCCGGTGACGGCGGACAACCTGGGGGCGGTCTTCGCGCGGCTCGACGACGTGCTCTACCGGAGCGAGCGCGACTTCCACGACGAACTCGCGCCGCCGATCGAACGGGTGTGGAAAGCGGAGTTCGACAGTTTGCGGGCCGACCTTCGCGGCTGGTTGCGACAGGTGGCGGACGAAGGCGGCCGATGGAAGGCGATCCATGCCGAGCTCTCCTTCGGCCTGAGGCGGTCGGGGGACCGGGATCCCCACAGCAGCCCGGAGCCGGCGGAGGTACTCGACATCGCGCGATTGCGCGGGTCGATCGACCTCGTCGAGGAGGACGCGGCCGGCCGGCTGCGGGTGACGGACCACAAGACGGGTCGCCCGGTCCACGCGCGCGAGGACCTCGTGATCGGCGGCGGCAAGGTTCTCCAGCCCGTTCTCTACAGCCTGGCCGCGGAGCGGGTTCTCGAGCGGGAAGTGGTTTCGGGCCGGCTCTCTTACTGCACTCAGCGCGGCGACTACAGCAACGTGTCCGTGCCGCTCGACGAACGGAGCCGCGGTGCCGCACGCCGGCTGCTGAAAAGGGTGGACGAAGCGCTGGAAACCGGCTTTCTGCCCGCGGCTCCGGGGAAGGACGAGTGTCGCTACTGCGACTACCGGCGCGTGTGCGGCCCATACGAGGAGCTGCGGGTGAAGCGCAAGGACCAGACCCGGCTCGAAGAGCTGAACGCGCTGCGGAGCGAACGATGAGTGCCGTGGAACTGGCGCGGACATCGCCGCCGCCCGACGAAGCCTCCCGCCGGCGGATCCGCGAAGCGCTCGACGAGAGCCAGTTGGTCGAGGCGGCTGCCGGTACGGGCAAGACGACCGTGCTGGTCGAGCGCCTGGTGGCGATCCTGGAGGAAGGCCGTGGCACGGTCGAGGGGCTGGCTGCGGTGACGTTTACCCGCAAGGCGGCGGGCGAACTCAAGCTGCGGCTGCGGCAGGCACTCGATGCGCGTTTGCTCCAGTTGCGAGGCATCGGCGCGGAGAGTGAGCGGCAGGAGAGGTTGGAGAAGGCGATCTCGCGGCTGGAACAGGCGGCGATCGGCACGATCCACTCCCTGTGCGCCGACATGCTGCGTGAGCGACCGGTGGAAGCGGGGGTCGATCCAGGGTTCGGCGAACTGGCGGAAGACGAAGCGCCTCGCCTCTTTGCCCGCAGCTTCGGGCGCTGGATCGAGGAGGAGCTGGAGGCGATGCGGCCGGGGCTGCGGCGGGAACTGGCGCGCTTGATGGTCGGACGCTGGTCGCCCAATCAGTCGGCCCTCGAGCGGCTGCGCGATGCCGCCTGGCGCCTCGTCGACTGGCGTGACTTCGGAGCCGGCTGGCAGCGCCCCGAGTTCGATCGGGAAGCCACGCTTCGGGAGCTTTCCGATCGGGTCGAGCGGCTGGCCGCGCTGGTTCTGCACGGCCGGAAGAGTGACCCGCTGCGAAGAGGCCTTTTGCCCGTCGTCGAGTTGTCCAACTGGATCGTCCGCACCGGGCAACTCGGCGCGGCGTCGCCGGGCCTGAATGGCGCGGGGCCGGCCGCTGGCCGCGAGGCGTTCCTGGACCAGTTGGAGGCGCGGCTCGTCGAGTTGCTGCGCGACCTGAGCGGTTTCCGAAGTCCGCGCAAGGGACGAGGCGGCTTCGCGGAGGGCGTGGGCCGCGACCAGGTCTTCGGACTCTGGCGCCGGCTGGCGGAGCGCCTGCGCGAGTTCGAGCGCCACGCGAACGCCGACCTGGCGGCGCTCCTGAAGGACGAACTGTCGGGTGCCGTCGAGCGCTACGAAGAGGCGAAGACACTGCTCGGCAAGCTCGACTTCCACGACCTGCTGATCAAGGCTCGCGACCTTCTGCGGCACGACCGGGGCGTGCGGCGTCACCTGCAGGCGCGCTACACCCACCTCTTCATCGACGAGTTTCAGGATACGGACCCGCTGCAGGCCGAGATACTGCTCCTGCTGGCGGCCGACGACCCTGATCAGGACGATTGGCGGCGGGTGACGCCGGCCCCTGGAAAGCTGTTCCTGGTCGGCGATCCGAAGCAGTCGATCTACCGTTTCCGCCGGGCGGATGTGGTGCTCTACCAGGAGGTCAAGGAGAGGCTCGCGGCGCGTGGCGTCCAAGTCCTCCATTTGACTACCAGCTTCCGTTCGGTGGCGCCCATCCAGCGGCTGGTCAACGCGGCTTTCGCACCGCTGATGACCGGCGACAAGACGGCCGGAAGCGCCGACTACATTCCCCTTGGAGAGCACCGCGAGGCCATCCCGGGCCAACCCCAGGTCGTCGTGCTGCCGCCCCCCAAGCCCTACGGTTACCGCAACGTCACCCAGAAGAACATCGAGGCATGCCAGCCATACGCGACGGTCGAGTTCGTGCGCTGGCTGATCGAGGAGAGCGGCTGGAAGGTGGAGGTCCCCGATCCGGCGAATCCGGGGCGGCTGCGGCGGATACCGGTCGAGGCCCGGCACGTATGCCTCCTGTTCCGGCGCTTCCTGAGTTGGAATCGGGACACGGCCCGCGACTATGTCCGCGGCCTGGAGGCCTTCGGCATTCCGCACCTCCTGATCGGCGCCCGGTCCTTCCACGAACGGGAGGAAGTGGAGGCGCTTCGATCGGCGCTGACGGCCGTCGAGTGGCCGGACGACCGGCTGTCCGTGTACGCGACGCTTCGCGGATCGCTGTTCGCCTTCGACGACGATCTGCTGCTGCGGTTCAAGACGCGCTACGGGAACTGGCATCCCCTCTACTCGCCGCGCAAGGTCCGGGAGGACGGGGAGCCACCACCGGAATTCGCTTCCCTGGTCGATGTGCTCGACTTTCTCGGAACGCTTCACCGCCGGCGGAACTACCGGCCGATCGTGAACACGGTGCAGGAGATTCTCGCCAAACCGCGCGCGCAGGCGGCCATGGCGCTCCGGCCCGCCGGCAACCAGGTGTTGGGCAACGCGCAGCGCGTCTGCGATCTGGCGCGCCGCTACGAGGTGGCGGGAGGCCGCTCGTTCCGCGGCTTCGTGGAGCAACTGGACGACGAGGCCGAACGGATCGGCAGCACGCAGGCGCCAGTGGTCGAGGAGGACGCGGACGGCGTCCGCGTGATGACGGTCCACACGGCGAAGGGCCTTGAGTTCCCGGTTGTCATCCTGGCGGACATGACCGCCAAGCTGTCGCGCGGGGCGGAGCGGACCATGCGGGCCGACGACGGCCTGTGCGCAACGAAGCTCCTTGGATTGGCTCCTCAGGAGCTGCTCGACGCGGCCGACGTCGAGGACAGGCGGGAGGAGGCCGAGGGTGTCCGTGTCGCGTACGTGGCGGCGACCCGGGCCCGCGATCTGCTCGTCGTGCCGGCGGTGGGCGACGAGAAGCGCCCGGGCTGGATCGAGTGCCTGAACGATGCGGTCTATCCGGGGTCGGAGAACTGGCGGCGTTCGAAACCGGCCGAAGGGTGTCCCGAGTTCGGCGAGCGGTCCGTGTCGGTGCGGCCTTCAGACTACGACCGCATGCCGGAGCAGTCGGTAAGGCCGGGTCGTTACCGCTTCCCGGCAGCGGCCGGACCGGCCGGGACCGCGGACGATGCATCGGGCTACGATGTCGTCTGGTGGGACGCGACCCGCGTGGACCAGCCGCCTCCCTCGAAGTACGGCCTGTTGGGGGAGGATCTCCTGGTCGCGGGCGGCGGCGCCGTCGCCGATGGGAGCCGCGAACGGTTCGAGCGCTGGCGCGACCGGACCGAGGAACTGCTCGAACGGGGAAGCCGTCCAACGGTGAGTCCTGAGGCAGTTACCGACCTGGACTCTAAACCGCCCGGTCCGCTAGCTGAGATAGCCGTCGAAGAACTGGAGCGTGTCCGCGATCGCCCAGGAGGCAGGCGCTTCGGCAGTTTGGTGCACACAGTGCTGCGTGATGCGCCTCTCGATGCCGAGTCGGACCGGATCCGGGAATTGGTGCGGCTCCACGGTGCGCTCTTGGCAGCGACCGAATCCGAGATCGAGGCCGCGATTGCCGCGATAGAGACCGCGCTCGCAAGCGATCCCGCGGTGGCCGCCCGCCGTTCGCGGCGCGTACTGCGCGAGACCCCGTTCTCGCTTCCTCTAGGCGAGCAGATCGTGGAGGGGACGGTCGACCTCGCCTTCCTCGACGACGAGGGTAGGTGGATTGTCGTCGACTGGAAGACCGACCTGGGCGATCTCAATGCGATGCTTCGCGATGACGATCCCGACGACGCCGATCGCATCACGCGTGGCGACGCCTACCGCCGGCAGGTCCGCTGGTACTGCTTCGCGCTGGAGCAGTTGACCGGCAGGCCGGCCTCGGGCCGCCTGGTGTTGCTCTAAGCACAGGCGGAACTTGCTACCGACTAGCTCGCTTGTTCCGATGGTACGTGAGCGCCGCTGCGATGCAGAAGCGAAGCGGGTCTTCCGGCAGTTCGTTACTCTCGTCGAACACGATGGCCCGATTGCCCTCGAATCGCAGCTCGTCCGGAAAAAGGGCGCGGAAGGTCTCGATCAGGCTGGTCCGGCAGTGGAGGTACATCGCGTACCGGGACGGTTGCGCTTTCTTCCAACCGATTCGCACGGTGGTTCCGCTCTTGCTCTGCGAAGTGACGTAGGCCGGCTCGCCCCACTTGAGGGTCTCTTCGATCGGCCCTACGCCGTCCGTGTTCTCGGCCGTCTCGAGGATGAGAGAGCGCAGAACCAGGAGCCTGCTGCGGATGGCGGGCGGGTACGCCTCGAACTTCTCGGCGACGTCCTCGTTTTCAAACGCCTTCATGCGCTTGGCTGATCACACGACCTCGCCGATGTACCGCTCCCGCGCCAGCCGCCAGAAGACGACGAGGAACGCGGTCAGCGGAATCGCCAGAATCATGCCGGCGATGCCATTGAGCGCCGAGCCCCAGAAGAAGACGGCGACGATGATCGCCATCGGGTGCAGCCCGGTGCGGTCGCCCATGATCCGCGGCGTGAGCAGGTAGGCCTCGATCAACTGGACGAGCGCGAAAACGACCAGCACCCAGATGACGAGGTTGAGTCCGCCGCCCTCCTGCCAGTAGCCGATCGGCAGGGCCACCGCCAGGCCGACGATGCTGCCGAGGTAAGGAATGATGTTCAGGAAGCCGAGCGCCAGGCCGAGAACGAGTCCGTAGCGCAGGCCGGCGATGGAGAAACCGATGGCGAACAGCGCCCCCTGGAGAAAGGCGACGACGAGTTGCCCGCGGAAGAAGGCGACCAGGATGTCGATGAACTCCTGAATCAGGTAAACCACGTCCTCCCGGGTCCTCGGCTTGAGGAAGGGGAAGAGGTGGTCCAGCTTGCGGAAGCGGTCGGGGTCGATGATCAGGAAGAAGCAGAGGTAGACCGGCAGGACGGCCCAGGCGAACAGGGACGCGAGGCCGGCGCCGATGCCTTGGAGTATCTCCAGTGCCCCGTCGCCGACGATGCCGAAACTCGCCAGCAGGTTCGAGTCGCCTCCCTCGAGCGCCTCCTGTAGTCGGATCGCGACCGGGTTCGTTTCCAGGAACTCGGTCACGACGGGCGAGATCTCCGCCGTCCATTCGACAAGACGATCCCAAGCGTCCGGCAGTGCCTCGTACAGCTCGTCGATTTGCGAGGCAGCCATGGCGCCGAAGAACCAGGCGAAGCCGCCGATCGGCAGGAGCAGCGACAGCAGCACGGCCGCTACCGCCAGGATCTTCGGGAAGCGCAGCCGCTCGTTCAGCAACTCGTAGTAGGGCCGCAGCACGAACGCCAGCACCGCCGCGACCGCCAGCGGCAGGAAGACGTTCGAGAAGGCGGCGAAGAAGGAGCCGATAGCCCAGAACAGTGCCACGACCGCGGCCAGGATGACGGCGGCCGCGGCGATCGTCGCGGCGGCGGCGACGGTGGCGCGTTGGCGTTCGGAGAGTTCGATCTGCACGGGCGGTTCGTCCCTGCCGGGACGCTACCACCGGGAATCGACTCCCGGGTGGATACGATCGCGCCATGACTGCGAAGCGGCGATTCCAGACCGTCAAGGGTATGCACGACCTGGTCGGGGAGGCCCCTGCCTTTGCGTTCGTGGAGGAGAAGGCGCGAGAGGTGTTTTCCCTCTACGGCTACGACGAGGTGCGTACACCGGTCGTGGAGGAAACGGAACTGTTCGTGCGCGGCGTGGGCGAGGGCAGCGAGATCGTCGGCAAGCAGATGTACACCTTCGACGACAAGAAGGGTCGCAGCCTGACGCTCCGCCCGGAAGGCACGGCGCCGATCGCGCGGGCCTACCTGCAGAACGACTGGGCGTCGGGACCGCAGCCGGTCAAGGTCTTCTACATGGGGCCGTACTTTCGCTACGAGCGCCCCCAGGAGGGCCGTTACCGTCAGTTCCACCAGATCGGCGCGGAGCTGATCGGGGATCCCGGGCCCTACAGCGACGTCGAACTGCTGGTCATGCTGCTGCGCTTCCTGGAGGAGCTCGGATTCGAGGACCTTGAGGTGGGCCTCAATTCGGTCGGCGATCCGGAGTGCAGGCAGCGCTACTCCCGGCGTCTGCGGGAGTTCCTCGAACCGTACCGTGACGAACTGGGCGCTGACAGCCGGCGGCGGCTGGAGACGAATCCCCTCCGCATCCTGGACACGAAGGCGCCCAGGGAGCGGGAACTGCTCGAAGGCGCACCACGACTTCGCGATGAGCTGGGCGACCCGGCTCGTGACCACTTCCAGGTCGTCTGCGGCGAACTCGACCGGTTCGGCGTCGACTTCGAGATCGACGATGGCCTGGTGCGCGGCCTCGACTACTACACGCGGACCGTGTTCGAGATCACGTCCACCGCCCTGGGCGCCCAGAACGCGATCCTGGGCGGCGGCCGCTACGACGGTCTGATCGCCGAACTCGGTGGACCGAGCGTGCCCGGCATCGGCTTCGCGATCGGTCAGGACCGGTTGGTCGACCTGGTCCTGAAGATCCCCGGAGCCCGTAAGCGTCTGGAGGTCGAGGACCATCGTCGAAGGCCCGTGTGCGTGATTCCGATCGGCGTTTCGTACCGTCGGCACGGCATGGAGCTGGCGCAGGAGCTGCGCGCTGCCGGTATCCCCGCGATCTGTGAGTTCGATTCTCTCCGGCCTCTCAAGGCTCGACTGAAACAGGCGGCCCGGCACGACTGCCAGTGGGTCGTGCTGTTCGGTGAGGACGAAGAGAAGAACGGACAGGTCGTGTTGAGGGACTTCTACAACCGTAGCCAGGAGACCATCCCGCGGGACGGTTTCGCAGCCGCCGTCGCAGCGAGGATTGCCGCCCACGAGCAGCCCTAGTTGTGCGAGGATCGGGGGCTTCGCGCGGCGGCTCTCCGGCGGAGACGGAGCGGCCGCGCGGCCAAGCACACAGCACATCGGACAAGCACGTGAAGAGAACGCAGGCAGGAACCCTGACCACCGAAGAGGTCGGCCGGCAGACGAAGGTCCAGGGATGGGTCCATCGCCGCCGCGATCACGGCGGCGTGATCTTCCTCGACGTGCGCGACCGGAGCGGCGTCGTGCAGGCGGTGGTACACCCCGAGACCACGCCCGCGGCGGCCGCGGCCCTGCAGCCAGCACGGCTCGAGTGGGTCGTCGAGGTCGAGGGCGAGGTCGTTCGCCGGGATCCGGACAAGGTGAACCCGAAGATGGCCACCGGCGAGATCGAGGTGCAGGTCGAGACCGGCCGCGTCCTGGGCCGTTCGGAGCCGATGCCGTTCGGCGTGGAGGGCGCTCAGGACGCGAGTGAGGAGACGCGCCTCAAGTACCGGTTCCTCGACCTTCGCCGGACCGGCCTGCAGCGCAACCTGAGGATGCGCTCCGACTTCACGATCGAGAGCCTGGCGTACTTCCGCGAGCACGGCTTCGTCAACGTGGAGACGCCGATGCTCACCCGGTCGACGCCGGAGGGAGCCCGCGACTACCTGGTGCCGAGCCGCCTGAATCACGGCAGCTTCTATGCCCTGCCGCAGTCGCCGCAGCTGTTCAAGCAGATCCTGATGGTCAGCGGCCTGGAGCGCTACGTCCAGTTCGCGCGCTGTTTCCGCGACGAGGATCTGCGCGCCGACCGGCAGCCCGAGTTCACCCAGATCGACGTCGAGATGTCGTTCGTCGACGAGGAGGACGTCTTCGCCCTCGTCGAGGGTCTCTTCTCGCGGGTGTTTCCGCTGGCCGGGATCGAGCCGCCGGTCTCCTACCCGCGTCTCTCCTACGACGACGCGATGCGGCGCTACGGCTCGGACCGTCCGGATCTGCGGGTGGATCTCGAGATCACGGACGTGACCGACTGCCTCCGGGAGACGGAGTTTCGGGCCTTCCAGGCGGCGATCGCGGCTGGCGGCGTCGTGCGGGGCGTCCACATTCCCGGCGCCTCCTCGTCCAGCCGCCGCCAGGTGGACGAGTACGCCGACATTGCCCGTCGCCACGGCTCCGCGGGCGTGCTCTGGGTCAAGCGGGAGAACGGCGTCCCCTCGTTCCTGGTGAAGAGCGCCCTGAGCCAGGGGCAGGTCGAAACGCTTGCGGATCGGCTCGGCGTCGAGGAGGGCGGCATGGCGCTCCTGGTGGCGGCGCCGGAACCGACGGCGGCCGCCGCCCTCGGCTCGCTGCGTGAAGAGGTCGGCCGCCGCTTCGGCCACATGCGCGAGAACGCGCACGAGTTCCTGTGGGTGCACGACTTCCCGCTTGTGACCTGGAACGGCGACGAGGGGCGATGGAACGCGACGCATCATCCGTTCACGTCGCCGCACATGTCCGACCTGGATCGCCTGGAGAGCGATCCGGGCTCGGTCCGCTCACGCGCCTACGACGTGGTGCTCAACGGCAACGAGATCGGCGGCGGCTCCATTCGTATTCACGACCGGGACGTGCAGAAGCGGGTGCTCGCCCTGCTGGGGATCGACGCCGAGGAGGCGGAACGTCGTTTCGGCTTCCTGTTCGAGGCGCTCAGCTACGGCGCGCCGCCTCACGGCGGCATCGCGCTCGGCGTCGACCGGATCGTCATGCTGATGGCCGGCGCCGACTCGCTGCGGGACGTGATCGCCTTCCCGAAGACGGCGTCGGCGGTGTGCCTGATGACCGAGGCGCCGTCGACGGTCGACCAGGAGCAGCTGCTCGATCTGGGGCTGCGCATCCGTCCCCAAGGCGGCGGCTGATTCCGCCATGGCGGAGCTCGCCTCGGACGGGCCGCGCCGCCTGACGCTCCGGCATCCGCGCGGGGTGAGCGAGATCCTGGTGGGACATGGACTCCTCGGCGCGGGTGGAGGCGGTGCGCTCGATGACGTCGCCAACTGGTGCCGGGGGCGGGTCGTGTTCCTGGTCACAAGCGAGGTGCCGGAGCGTCACTGCGGCGATGCCGCGCGCGACCTGCTCGAACCGGCCACGCGACTCGAGACGATCGAGGTTCCCGATGGTGAGGCGGCCAAGACCCTCGAGTGCGCCGGTTCCGTGTGGCGGCAGATGCTCGAGCGCGGCGGCAAGCGCGACAGTCGTCTGGTCACCCTCGGCGGCGGCGCGGTGGGCGATCTCGGAGGCTTCGCGGCGGCCGCCTTCCTGCGCGGCATCGACTACGTCCAGCTCCCGACCACGCTGCTGGCTCAGGTCGACGCTTCGGTCGGCGGCAAGACGGCCGTGGACCTGCCGGGCGGCAAGAACACGGTCGGCGCCTTCCACCATCCCCGCTTCGTGCTCGCCGACGTGGATTGCCTGCGCACGTTGCCGCGCGGCGAGCTGCGGGCCGGACTGTTCGAGGTGGTCAAGATGGCCGCGCTGCTCGATCTCGATCTTCTGGCCACGGTCGAGGAGTCGCTGGATCGCCTGCTCGCGGTGGACGCCGACGTCCTGACGCCGGTCGTCGCGGCTTCGATCGCAGCGAAGCTGGGCGTCGTCGAAGCCGACCTGGAAGAGGGGGACCGCCGGCGGCTGCTCAACTTCGGCCACACCCTGGGGCACGCGATCGAGTCCGAGTTCGGCTACCGGGAGCTCCGGCACGGCGACGCCGTGGGGCACGGCATGCGGTTCGCGCTTCGCCTCGCCCTGCGCCGCGGTTTAGACCCGGAGTTCGCGGCGCGCCTGGAGCGGATGATCGACCGGCTGGGACCGCCGCACCTCGGCGCGGTGGAGGAGCGGCGTGGCATTCGCCTCGATGTGGACCGCCTCATCGCGGCGATGGGCCGCGACAAGAAGGCGCGCGAGAGCGGACTCGTGTGGATCCTGCCCGCCGCGCCGGGCCGGGCTGAGATCGTTGCCGATCTCGATCCGGCGCTCGTGCGGCGCGAGCTCCGGGCCTTTCTCGATGACAGCCGCGGTCCGTCCCGCGGGAGCGCACGGTGAGCACCGAAACGGGGAGCCTGTGGAACCGGCTGCGACGGGGCCTGGGCCGCACCCGGAACGGGCTCGTCGGTCGGATCAACATCGCGCTTGGGGGCGCTGCCCGGATCGATGAGGAGGTGCTGGAGCGACTCGAAGAGTCCCTGATCGAGTCCGACCTGGGCGTCGAGACCTCGCTCGAGCTCGTCGAGCGGCTGCGCCAGGCACAGGATGCGGGTCCGATCGCTGCCGGAGACGAGTTCGCGCTGCGGCAGTTGCTGGTCGACGAGGTCGCGGTGCTCCTGCTCGACGCCCCGCCGGTGTCGCTACCGGCGGCACCGCGCATCACGCTGCTGGTGGGTGTCAACGGGTCCGGCAAGACGACATCGGCGGCGAAGCTGGCGCAGGCGTCCCTGGCCCGGGGCGAGAAGGTCCTGTTCGCGGCGGGCGACACGTTTCGGGCCGCGGCCGCGGAGCAGCTCGAGGTGTGGGGAGGGCGGCTGGGGATCGAGGTGATCCGGCGACCCAAGGGCGGAGACCCGGCCGCGCTCGTCTTCGACGCCGTGCAGGCGGCCACCGCGCGCGGGATCGACCACCTGATCGTGGACACGGCAGGACGCCTCCACACCCGCGGCCAACTGATGGAGGAACTCTCGAAGGTTCATCGTGTTGCGCGGCGGGCGGCCGGCGACGCCTGGAGTGTCTTCACCCTCCTCGTGGTCGACGCCGGCAACGGCCACAATGCGCTGGTGCAGGCGCGCGAGTTCGGAGCGGCGGTCCCGATCGACGCCGTCTTTCTGGCCAAGCTCGACGGAACGGCCAAGGGCGGCATGGCGGTCGCGATTGCCCGTGATCTGCGCCTGCCGGTCGCCTACCTGGGCGTGGGCGAAGCGGTCGAGGACATGGTCGAGTACAAGCCGCGGTCCTTTGCGGCCGCCCTGTTCGGATGAGCGCGGCCGCGCCTGGGGCGAACCGCCGTTTCGACGACGCGGACCGGCGGGCAATGGGTCGGGCGCTGACCCTGGCGCGACGCGGCCGCTCGACGACGGCACCGAACCCGATGGTCGGCTCGGTCGTCGTGCGGGCTGGCGAGGTGGTCGGCGAGGGCTGGCACCGGCGCGCGGGCGGCGAGCACGCGGAGGCGATGGCGCTCGGGCAGGCCGGCGGCCGCGCCCGCGGCGGCACGATCTACGTCACCCTCGAGCCCTGCAACCATGACGGCCGGACCCCGCCCTGTGCGGAGCGGATCCTGGAATCCGGGGTCCGGCGCGTCGTCTTCGCCCACCGGGATCCGAACCCGGAGGTGACCGGGGGCGGCGCCGCACGCTTGCGGGAGGCGGGCCTGCGGGTCGAGAGCGGGCTACTCGCCGATCAGGCGGTCGAGCTGAATGTGCCCTTCCTGACACGCGTTCTTCACGGCCGGCCGGCCGTGACCCTGAAGTGGGCGATGAGCCTGGACGGCCGCATCGCGACGGCGACCGGCGACAGCCAGTGGATCTCGTCGGAGCAGGGGCGCCGCTGGGCGCTCGAACTCCGGGAAGAGCACCAGGCGATCGTCGTCGGCAGCGGCACGGCGCTGGCCGACGATCCGCGCCTGGACCGGCGGCTGGGCCGGGCGGAGGGGCCGATCGTGCGCGTGGTGCTCGATCGACGGTTGCGGTTGCCGGCCGGGGCGCGCATGTTCGAGATCGAGGGACCCGTCGTCATCTATACGGAGGCTCCGCGGGAGATCGGCTCCTCGACGTCGGCGGACACTCGCGACTGGGCGACACGGCGCGACCAGTTGCGCAGCGCCGGCGCCGAGGTGGTGGGTCTTCCCGCCGTCGAGCCGGCCGGCGTGCTGGAGGACCTCTTCGACCGTGGAGTTTCCAACGTGCTGGTCGAGGGTGGCGGGCAGGTGCTCGCCGCCTTCTCCGGTTCCGGGCTGTGGGATCGAGCGGCGGTGTGCTGCGCGCCCGTTCTGATCGGCGGCGCGGCGGCGCCCGGTCCTCTGGGCGGCGAGGGACCGCTACGACTGGCCGATGCCTGGCGCCTGGACGAACTACGGGTCGGCAGGCGCGGACCGGACGTGATTCTCTTAGGCTACAGGCAGGGATGTTTACCGGAATTGTCACGGAACGTGGGCGGGTAGTCGAGGTCCCCGGGGCGTCCGACCGGGGCGGTGCGCGCCTGGTCGTCGGACACTCGCCGGTGCTGGCCGCGAAGCTCGATCTAGGTGCCAGCATCGCTGTGGCGGGCGTGTGCCTGACCGTGGTGGAGCAGGACGACGCGGATGGAACAGCACGATCCGCGTTCGACCTCTCTCCGGAGACGCTGAGCCGAACGACGCTCGGCGCGCTGCGGGCCGGCGACGAGGTGAACCTCGAGCCGCCGCTCTCGGCCGGCGACCCGCTGGGCGGCCACTGGGTCCAGGGGCATGTGGACACGACGACCCGGGTAACGCGGGTGGAGGAGCAGGGGGACCACCGTGTCGTCACGTTCAACGTCCCGGTCGGACTGGAGACGGGAGTCGTGCTCAAGGGCAGCATCACGATCGACGGCGTCAGTCTGACAATCGCGGCGCTCGACGATCGGACGTTCGACGTGGCGCTGATACCGCACACGCTCGAGGTGACGACCCTTGGTGGTCTGAAACCCGGCGACCGCGTGAACGTGGAGGGGGACGTTCTCGCCCGCTACGTCCAGAAGGCGGTGGAGGCCGCGGTTGCGGCCGCGCTCGGGTCGAAGTAGTCAAGTGACGTCCCTCACGCTTCGGGAACACGTCGCCGAACCCGCGAACCTCTGGATTCGTCACAGCTTCTCCCGCTGGCCGCTGGTCGGGGACGGCGGACGGCTGTACTGCGATTTCGCCACCTGCGGATTGCGGACCGCGGACGCCGGACCGGCGCCGGCCGCCTCCGATGTTTGGCGACTCGTCCGCAGGGCCGCCGACGTCGTCTACGTTCCCCCGCTCCCGGCCGACTGCGCTCCGCTCCGCGCGGCGATCGTCGAGGCCGCGGCCGCTGCCGGCGCGCCCCTGGTTCTGCACGTCGTGGCGGAAGGCGTTTCGGTCGCGCTGGCCTCCGGTTGGCAATGGCTGCGGCAGGACGCCCCTCATTCGCCGCAGCCCGCGTCCCGCGTCAGCCCCCTCAGCCCCGTTGTCGCCGCGGCCGCCGAGCTTCCCGAAAACGCCATCGTCGCTGTCGACCTGCTCGACTGCCTGATTGCGGAGGCGGCCCTGCTGCAGGAGAAGCTACTCGAGGGTCCCCAGCCCGACCTGCCGTTCGCGCCAGTCCCGGCCCGGCACGCCACTCTCGTCTGGCCCCTCGTCGGTGGCTGGACGGACCAGCCGGGGGTCTTGGAGACGGCCATGCCCCGGCTCGCGGCCGCCGGGGCGCGTCGCGTCGTGCCTCGCGTGATGACGTTCGATGCCCGCGAGCGCCACCTCCTCGCCGAACGTCTGGAACGGACGTGGCCCGAGGCCTTCGACGCCGTGTTTCACGGTGACGATTCGCCCCCGGACGAGTCGGCCTTCCGAACTGCCGCCGAAGCAGCCGGTCTCGAACATCGCCTTCCGCGGCCGCTGCCCGCGCCACCGCTGCCTGCAAGACTCCGCCTCGCCCGCGAACTCGCGGGCCACCTGATCGAGCTCGGCGATGTCGCCGTCACGGGCGGCGACGCCTACTATCGGGCCGCACGCTTCCTCGACCGGGACGAAGTCGACGTCGAAGCCGCCGCCCGCGAAGGCAACCTTGGCGTCCTGCCGTGGCTCGAGGATCCGGCCAGGCGGGCGGTGGAGCAGTGGCTTACCGCACGGCGCGCGGACTGATTGCCGATGCACCTGGTCGTCTTCGACGTGGACGGAACGCTGGTCGAGTCCGAGGACTTCGACGGTGTCCTCTATGCCCGGGCGATCAGGAACGCGCTGAAGATCGATGTCGACGAGGACTGGGCCGGGTATCGGCACCAAACGGACAGCGGCATCCTGAACGAGGTCCTGGATCGCAACGGAGCCGGAGGCGACCGCTCCCAGGCTCACGTTTCCGTCAAGCGGGAGTTCATCGCCCTCGTAGCCGGCTACCTCGCCGCCCGCGGTGACCGGCTGCCGGAAGTCCCCGGCGCCCGCGCCTTTGTCAACCGGCTCGCCGCCCGCCCGGACGTCGCTGTCGCGATCGCCACCGGCGGTTGGAAGGACAGCGCCGCGATGAAGCTCCGGGCCATCGGCCTCGATCCGGACACGCTGAACCTCGCCTCCGGTTCGGACGCCGTAAGCCGCGTCGGGATCATGCGGATCGCGGCCAGGCGCGCGCTCGGCGGCAGATCAGCCGAGCGCAGGACCTACTTCGGCAACCGCCCGTGGGACCGGGAAGCCAGCCGCAGGCTGAGCTGGCACTTCATCGGCATCGGCCCGGACGTGGAGCACAGTACCCGGTTCGACGACCTTCTGGACCAGGAGTCCCTCGACGGTGCCTTGGCTCTGACGGCTCCTACCGCGGTCGCAGCAACGGAAACAGGATCACATCCCGGATCGACTGGGCATCCGTCAACAGCATGACCAGTCGGTCGATGCCGAGGCCCAGGCCGCCGGCGGGGGGCATGCCGTACTGGAGAGCCTCGACGTAGTCGCGGTCGAAACGGTGGGCCTCGTCGTCGCCGCTTTCACGGGCGGCCAGTTGCTGGCGGAAGCGCTCCGCCTGGGCGTCCGGGTCGTTCAGCTCGGTGAAGGCGTTGGCGATCTCCATGCCGCCGATGAAGAGTTCGAACCGCTCGGTGAAGCGGGAGTCGCCGGCGGTCAGCTTGGCGAAGGGCGAGACTTCGATCGGGTAGTCATGGATGAAGGTGGGTTGAATGAGCTTCGGTTCGACCAGCCGGTCGAAGAGGGCCATCAGGAGGTTGCCGTAACCGGGGCTCCTGGGTTCCGCCTCGCCGTGCCTTGCCAGTTCGGCTGCGAGCGCGGACTCATCGTCCACGGTGGTGGCGTCGAGGCCTCCGATCTCGATCAGGGAATCCCGGACGCTGTAGCGGGGCCACGCCGGGGTGAAGTCGATCTCGTCGCGCCGGAAGGTGCAGGTCGCGGTGCCTCCGCCGGCGTCGCCGACGACGGCGGCGAGCAACTGTTCGGTGATATCCATCAGTTGTTCGTAGTCCGAGTAGGCCCAGTAGAACTCGAGCATTGTGAATTCGGGGTTGTGCTGGGTCGAGATGCCCTCGTTGCGGAAGTTGCGGTTGATCTCGAACACCCGGTGCAGACCGCCGACGAGCAATCGCTTGAGGTACAGCTCGGGGGCGATGCGCAGGTAGAGATCGAGGTCGAGGGCGTTGTGATGGGTAACGAACGGTCTCGCGGCGGCGCCGCCCGGTATGGCCTGCATCATCGGCGTCTCGACTTCCAGGAAGTCCAGGTCGAGCAGGAAACGGCGTATGGCGGTGATGGCCCGCGAACGGACGACGAAGCGGTGCCGGGACTCCGGCGAGTTCAGGAGATCGAGATACCGCCGGCGGTAGCGCTCTTCGCGGTCGGCCAGGCCGTGCCACTTCTCGGGCAGGGGCCTGGTGGCCTTGGCGAGAAGTTCCAGACGGTCGGCCATGACGGTCAGCTCGCCGGTGCGGGTGCGGATCAGTTGACCCTTGGCGAGCACGTAGTCGCCGATGTCGAGTTGCGAGAGCAGCCACCAGGCCTCTTCGCCCACCTGGTTGCGGCGGAGCAGAACCTGCACCTTGGCGCCGGCGGCGTCGGAGATGTCGAGAAAGGCCGCCTTGCCGTGGGTCCGGTGGGCGCGGACGCGGCCCGGCACCCGGAGACGGATCGCGGCCTCGTCGAGCTGCTCGGCGGAGAGGTCGCCGTAGCGTTCGGAGATCGCGCTCGGCTCGAGGTCGTAGGCGGCGCGGGTCGGATAGGGATCGACGCCGCGCTCACGGAGGCGGTCGCGCTTCGCGCGCCGGTTTCTGATCTGGGCTTCGAGTTCGGACATGGCTCAGCAGGATTCGGAGTGCCAGAAATCGTGATCGCCGAGGAGATCGGAGGTCAGCCGAGCGATGCCGGCCGCGGCGGCGCCGCCGACCTTGAGCACGTCCTCGTGGTCGACGGGTCCTTCCTCGATGCCGACGCCCATGTTCGTGACCAGGGAGAAGCCGAGCACGCGGAGGCCCATGTGGCGGGCGGCGATCACTTCCAGAACGGTCGACATGCCGACCAGGTCGACGCCGAGGGCCTGGTAGGCGCGGATCTCCGCCGGAGTCTCGTAGGAAGGCCCCAACAGGCCCAGGTAGACGCCTTCGCCTATCGGGATTCCGGCGGCGTCGCCGAGTTCGATGAAGCGGCGGCGCAGCGCCGGGTCATAGGCGTCGGCCAGGTCCGGGAACTGAGGCCCCCAGCTCGCGGGCAGGCGTCCGCGAAGCGGGTTCAGTCCGGTCAGGTTGACGTGATCGGAGAGCGCCGCGATTGAACCTGGCGGCAGCTCGCGCCGCAGGGAGCCGGCGGCGTTCGTGATGACAAGCAAGCGGGCTCCGAGAAGCGCCGCCAGCCGCACCAGGTAGACGACCTGGGCGGCGGTGTACCCCTGGTAGGCGTGGAGCCGGCCGCGGCAGTACAGCACGAACTTTCCGTTCGTCATACGGACCACTTCGGCCGTGGCGGCGTGACCCTCGATCGCTTCGACGTCGAAGGGAAGCAACTCGTCGAACGGCCAGCGTCCGGCAACCCGCTCGCCCAGGTCGAGATTCAGGCCGGAGCCGGTGACCAGGACGGCTTCGGGCCGCGGCCATCCAGCTTCGAGCCATCGTCCGCGGCTCCCCTCGAGTTCGGCGCCAAGACCCGTGTCCGGCCCTGTATCCTTGGCCTGATTCACTCCTCTGATCCCCGTCGTGGAGTGCGGGAGACCATACACGACCTGCCTGTCGCCTCCAGGCGGCGCGGAAGGACATCGATGCCTGTGAACGGAATGCCCCGGGAACTCATTTCCAGGGAGAGGCTGCAGCGTCGCGTCGACGAACTGGCGCTCGAGATCGAGCGCGATTTCGCGGACAGCGAGGACCTCCTCTGTGTCGGCGTGTTGAAGGGCTCCGTCTTCTTCCTGTCGGATCTTCTGCAGCGCCTCTCGCGGCCCCTCGTGGTCGACTTCTTCCAGACCTCGAGTTACCGGGGGGAGACGACCTCGCCGGGCGAGGTGCGGATCCGGCGCGACCTCGACCACTCCCTGGCCGGCCGCGATGTGCTACTGATCGAGGACATCGTGGACACCGGCTACACGATGCGCACGATCATGGCCCTGATGGGTTTCCGCGGCGCGCGTTCGGTTCGCCTCTGTGTGTTGCTGGACAAGGCATGCAAGCGGGAGACGGTGGTCCCCATCCACTATCGCGGTTTCGAGGTGGACGACGTCTTCGTGGTCGGCTACGGGCTCGACTACAACGACCGCTACCGCAACCTGCCCTATGTCGGAGTCCTCGACGAGGGAGACGTGGAAACGGAGTAGCCTCGCGTTGCCGTGGGGTTCGTCTGGCACGTTGCGCTGAGGTACTTCCGCTCGACTCGGGCGGACGCGCACATCCGGGTGCTGTCTTCGCTGACGGCCGGCGGCCTGGCGGTGGGCACGGCGGCGCTGGTCCTGGCGCTGGCGGCGCTCTCGGGCTTTCAGAACCACCTGCTCACCGATCTGGCGCGCCACACGCCGGCCCTGCAACTGGAACTGGCCGGCTCCGGCGCGGGCGTCGCTGGCGAGGCCGCGGAGGACTCGGCGGCGCTGGTCGCGTGGGCGGCGGCGACGAATGGCGTCTCGGCGGTCCAGGAGGTGCTGTATGCACGGGGCTGGCTGGCCGTTGGGGCGAGTGTCGAACAGGTAGAAGTCCTGGGCTTTGAGAAGGCGCCGCCCGTGTGGATCCCGGTCGGGGACCGGGCGGCGCGCGGACTGATTGTTCCGATAGCCGTCGCCCAGAAGCTGGGGCTTGCCGTCGGCGAGACGGTGCGCGTCTTCTCGCCGCGGCCCGGGTTGACGCCGCTTGGCCCCCGTCCGAGGACGCGCACCCTGCCGGTCGCCGGCATCTATCGCTCCGACCGTGCCGACTACGAGGAACTGCCGATCCTGTTGCCGCTCGAGGAGGCGTCCGCCCTCTTCGCCGGCGGGGACCGCCGGCTCGACCTCACTCTGGAGCCGGAGGCCGAGCCGGAACAGGTGGCCGGTTTCCTGCGCGAGACGGTCGACCCGGCCAAAGCGGCCGTCGTCGGTTGGCGCGAGGCGAACCGCGCGCTCCTGTTCGTGCTGCGGCTTGAGAAGAGCCTGGTGTTCTCGGCGGTCGTGCTGATCGTCGCGGTGGCGGCCTTCGCGCTGCTCGCGTCGCTGTCCCTGGTGTTGTCGAGCAAGCGCTCCGAGGTCGGTGCGCTGGCGGCGATGGGGGCGGCTCCGGCCCGGTTGCAGCGGATCTTCCTTGCGCTCGGCGCGTTGCTGTCGGTCGGAGGAGCCGGTCTCGGCGGCGCGTTGGGCGCGGGCGTGGCGGCCTTCCTGGACCGCTTTCGGGTCATCTCGCTGCCGGCCGACGTCTACATCGTCGAGTATGTGCCGTTTCTGGTCCGGGGCAGCGACGTGCTCATCGTGGTGGCCTCAACGGTGGTCTTCACCGGCGCTGCTTCGCTGCTGAGCGCGCGCAGGGCGAGCCGCCTGGATCCGGTCGAGGCGATGCGGAGCGCCCGGACATGATCTCCGTGTCCGGAGTCACCAAGGCCTACCGCGACGGCGAAGTCCGGCGTCAGGTGCTACGCGGCGTCGATCTCGAACTCGCCCCCGGCGGTACGGTCGCCATCGTCGGACCCTCGGGCTCGGGGAAGTCGACCCTGCTGAACATCCTCGGGGCGCTGGATACCGCCGACGCCGGGACGGTCCGTATCGACGGCGTGGACGTCTCCGCCTCCAGGCCGGCGGCGCTGGCCGGGTTCCGGAACCGCTCCCTCGGATTCGTGTTCCAGTTTCACCAGTTACTGCCCGATTTCACGGCGATCGAGAACGTGATCATGCCGGGACGGATCGCGGGCCGTTCCGCGGCGTCGCTTCTGGCCGACGGGCTGGAACTGCTCGATCAGGTCGGGCTCAAGGATCGTGCCGCCGACTTTCCCCAGCAGCTATCCGGCGGTGAGCGGCAGCGTGTGGCGATCTGCCGCGCGCTGGTGCTCGAGCCGCCGGTGCTGCTTGCCGACGAACCGACCGGCAACCTGGATGCGGCTAGCGGCGAGCAGGTACTGGAACTGCTCGCCGGCCTCAGGCGCCGTCGAGGAACGACCATGGTGCTGGTGACGCATAACCCGGAGGTGGCGCGTCGCTGCGGCAGCGTGCTGCGTCTGGATGGGGGAAGGTTGACACCCGCCTAGAGGACTGCGTCGATAGACTGCAGGTAGAGGCTGGCGCGCAGCGCCGGGAGTAATGTCCGTGTTCGAGAAGTACAACGAGAAAGCGCGCCGGGCGCTCTTCTTCGCTCGCTACGAGGCGAGCAAGCTGGGTAGCCGCGTCATCGAGTCGGAGCACATTCTCCTCGGCATTCTCCGGGAGGGCGAGGATTCGATCACCGAGTTGCTCCAGCGGCTCGAGATCAAGCCGGAAGATCTCCGGCGCGAGATCGAGGGAGAGCGCGTGTTCGTCGAGCGCATCTCGTCGACCGCGGAGCTGCCGCTCTCGGAGGAATCGAAGAAGATCCTCGCGTATGCATCGCACGAAGCCGAGAGCATGGTCCACTCTTCGGTCGGTTCCGAGCACCTGCTGATCGGCGTGCTGCGGGTCGAAGGTTGTCTGGCGCAGCGCATCCTGGTTCAGTACGGGTTCGACGTCGCGACGGTGCGCGAGGAGGTGGCGCAGGTGGCGCGGGAGCGCGCCAACCGGCGTGGGAAACAGGAGTTGCCCTTCCTCAGCGAGTTCGGCCGCGACCTGACCGCGTTAGCCCAGCAGGATCAGTTCGACCCCCTCATCGGCCGTGACGAGGAGGTCGGACGGATCGTCCAGATCCTCGCCCGGCGCACGAAGAACAACCCGATCCTCCTCGGCGAGCCGGGAGTGGGCAAGACGGCGATCGTCGAGGGTCTGGCTCAGCGCGTCGTGCTGGGGCGGGTGCCGAGGTTCCTGGCGACCAAGCGCATCGTCGCCCTCGACCTGTCGTTGATCGTGGCCGGCACGAAGTACCGGGGTCAGTTCGAGGAACGTCTGAAGGGCATCCTCAAGGAGCTGGAGGAAGGCGAGGACATCCTCGTCTTCATCGACGAGATTCACGCCCTGGTCGGGGCGGGCTCGGCCGAAGGATCGCTCGACGCGGCGAACATCCTCAAACCGGCGCTGTCCAGGGGCGACATCGCCTGCATCGGCGCCACGACGCAGCGCGAGTACCGCCGCTACATCGAGAAGGACCGCTCCTTGCTGCGACGCTTCCAGGCGATCCAGGTCCAGCCGCCGACGGCCGACGAGACGTACGACATCCTGGTGGGGCTCAAGGAGCGCTACCAGGGTTTCCACAAGGTGGCCTACGACGACGGCGCTCTGCGGGCCGCGGTGGCCGGGTCGAACCGCTACATCCCCGACCGCTACCAGCCGGACAAGTCGATCGATGTGATGGACGAGGCCGGCGCCCGGGTCAAGCTGCGCCGGGTGAGAGATACACGGCAGACGCGCCAGCTCGAAACGGAGATCCGGCAGGTCGTGGCCGAGATGAAGGCGGCGGTTTCCGACAAGGACTTCGACCGCGCGGTCCGCTACCGGGAGCGCGAGATCGAGCTTCGGGAAGATTTGGAGAGCATGCAGCGGTTGCATGACCAGGGCGCCCATGATCTCGTCGTCACAGCGCAGGATGTGGAGGAGGTGATCGCCTCCTGGACCGGCGTGCCGGTGGCGGCTCTGCGCAGCGACGAGGCCGAGCGTCTGATGAACATGGAGGAGGCGCTGCGCAAGCGGATCGTGGGCCAGGAGCGGGCGATCCGCGCGATCAGCCGCGCCATCCGCAGGTCGCGGCTCGGCGTCTCCGATCCCCGGCGTCCGGTCGGTTCCTTCATCTTCCTGGGGCCCAGCGGCGTCGGCAAGACCGAGGTGGCGCGCCGCCTGGCCGAGTTCCTGTTCGGCAGTCAGAACGCGCTGCTCCGATTCGACATGAGCGAGTACATGGAGAAGTACGCGGCGTCCAAGCTGATCGGCTCTCCGCCGGGCTATGTCGGTTACGAGGAGGGCGGCCAGTTGACCGAGCGGGTGCGGCGCCAGCCATACTCCCTGATCCTCTTCGACGAGATCGAGAAGGCGCACCCGGACATCGCGGGCCTGCTGCTGCAGATCCTCGAGGAGGGGACCCTGACGGACGCCTACGGCAACCATGTCGACTTCCGCCACTCGCTCGTGCTCCTGACGTCGAACCTCGGGAGCAAGCTGGTGCTCAAGGGAGGCCGGATGGGCTTCGGCGGCTCCTCGGACGACGACTTCGCCGGGGTGCGAGAGGAGACGCTTGCCGAGCTTCAGCGGTCCTTCAGCCCCGAGTTCATCAATCGAATCGACGAGACGATCGTGTTCAATCCGCTGGGGCGCGACGAGTTGCGTGCCATCGTCGATCTGCTGCTCTCGGACGTCAACGAGACGCTCGCCGAGCGTGGTCTGGCGGTCGATGTGACTCCCGCGGCGTGCGAATGGCTGCTGGAGCAGGCTGGAATCGACCCGTCGACCGGCGCCCGGCCGCTCCGCCGCACGATCCAGCGCCACGTCCAGGATGCCGTTTCCGACCTGCTGATCCAGCGTACGGGCGCCAGGATTCATCGGATCCGGGTCGATCTGGCACCGGACCAGGGTCCCGCCGCCAACGGGGAGGGCTCGCTGGCCGAGAGGGAGCTGGTCCTGGAAGAGGTAACCCCGCAGGTCGTCGGGGACGAAGTTCCCGCCGGCGCGACACATTCAGCAGCCCGCGAGGAGGAACCTGCTCTTGCCGAATCCTGATCGAAGCCGCTGCACCGTTCTTGCGGGGATGGGGACGCTTCTGGCCGTGCTTCTGGCGGTGTCGCCGGCCGCTGCTCAACTCCTCGTCGGTCGCCCGATCGTGTCGGTCGAGTACACCGGTGTCGAGACGCTGAGCGAAGAAAGCCTGAGCTATTACCTGGATCTTGAGCCGGGCAAGCCGTGGGATCCCGGCCGCCTGAATGATCGGATCAAGGAGCTCTGGGAACGGGAGCTGATCGACGACATCTCCGTCGCGGGCGAGGCGGAGGGCGACGGCGTTGGGGTAAGGGTGGCGATCACGGAGCGGCCTCTCCTGACCTCGCTCGACTACGAGGGGCTGAAGAAGCTGAAGCGCAGCGACATCGGCGACATGACGGATCGGGAGCGCATCTCGGTCTACGAGGATCTGCCGCTCGACCTCGGCGAATTGGCGCGCCTCGAGCAGGCGATCAAGAAGCTCTATGAGGAGCGGGGGTTCCGCTTCGCCGGGATCCACGTTGACGTACAGGACGCGGGCCTTGGCGAGAAGCGTGTTCTCATCACGGTTGACGAGGGTGGACGGGTCAAGATCGGCCAGGTCGACTTCGAGGGCAACGAGGTGTTCTCGGCGGGCAAGCTGCGCCGCCAGATGGAGAAGACGAAGAAGTCGAATCTGCTGACCCGGATTCGCAAGCGCGACGTCTTCAACTCCGCCACCGTCGAGGAGGATCTGGACAAGGTCAAGGACCTCTACCGCCGCTTCGGCTACAAGGATGTCGAGGTGGGCGAGCCCGAACTCGACGTAATCGAGCGCAAGCCGAACGCGGAGCGGCTCGAGGACCGCAAGAGGCAGCTCTCCCTGGTCGTGCCGGTCGAGGAGGGGCCGCGCTGGAAGCTCGGACAGGTCACTGTCGAAGGCGCCGACGTGCTGCCGGACGCGCTGCTGCTCAGGGCGTTCAAGGAACCGAAGGGCGGCTGGCTGCGTTCCGACCTGATCGACGAGGGCGTCGAGCAGATCGGAGAGCTCTACCGCAACAGCGGCTACATCTTCGCGGACGTGAAGATGGAGATCATCGAACAGGCCGATCTGGTGGCGGACGTGCTGGTCACGGTCGAGGAGAACGACCAGTTCAGGGTCGGACGGCTCGAGTTCACCGGCAACGACCGGACGCGTGACCGGGTTCTCCGGCGCCAGATGCTGCTGAAGGAAGGTGACGTCTTCAACTCGGGAATGCTCCAGACAAGCCTGCTGCGGCTCAGCCAGCTCGAGTACTACGTGGTCAATGAGGCCGACCCCGTGGAGGTGAGCTACAACAGCGACGACCAGGAGGTCGATCTCATCGTCAAGGGGACGGAAACGGGCCAGACCGAAGTCCAGTTCGGCGGCGGCTATAGCGAACTGGACGGTTTCTTCGTCCAGTCGGCTCTGCGTACCCGCAACTTCCTGGGCCGGGGCGAAACCGTCGGTGTGTCGATTCAGACCGGCCGCTACCGTGACATCTTCGATGTCTCGTACTACATGCCGTGGGTCAAGGACCGGCCGCAGAACTTCGGCATCCAGTTGTTCAACCGCGACACGGACTTCGATCTCCTGATCGACCAGCGTTACCGCAGCAAGGAGGCGGGCGGCGTCATCTCGTTCGGGCGGTCGTTCCGCCGGTGGGAACTCGTCCAGTTGGCGTACAGCAACATGGACATCGAGAGCTACCAGTCCCAGACCTTCTACTTCTTCCAGGATCCGGAGGAGCGGGACGAAACGACGAGCGACACGGTCGAACACCTGTTCGAGTTCAATCGCCGCTCGATCACCGCGACGTACCAGTTCGACAGCCACAACAACCGGCTGGAGCCGATCAGGGGCAAGCGCCTCATCGCGTCGCTTGAGTACGCCGGCGGGCCGCTGGGCGGCGAGTCCTTCTTCATCCGGCCCTCGTTGACGGCCGCGATCACGACACCCGTGACCATGGGGGCGTGGCGCACCGTGGCCAGGGCGAACGTCCAGCTCGGCTACATCCAGCCCTTCGGCAGTGACAACGAGGGCAATCTCCGTCAGTTGTTCTTCCTCGACCGCTACCTGCTCGGCGGGGAGAACAGCCTCAGGGGCTTCGCCTTCCGGTCGATCTGGGTGCGCGATCCGGAAACCGGGCGCACGCTGCTCGATGCGAACGGCTTCCCGCAGGGAGGCAACAAGAGCGTCGTGATCAACCTGGAGCACCACACCCTGGTCAACGGCCCGTTCCGGGTGGTCGCCTTCGTCGATGCGGGTAACGTATACGGCGACGATCAGGATGTGGACTTCAGCCACATGAGGATGTCGGCCGGCATCGAGCTGCGGGTCAATGTGCCTATTCTTGGCGCGCCGCTCCGGTTCATCTACGCTACGAACCTGAATCCTCTCCCCGACCTCGGCGGTTTCGACCGCGAGCGCTTCGACAGCTTCGACTTCAGCATCGGGACCAGCTTCTAGGGTTCCTGGCTGCCAACGGAGAACACCCCATGAAACTCGACACACTCAGAACCCGCGCGGTCCTTGTCGCTGGGGCTGTCGCCCTGATCTCCGGGCCGGCCCTGGCCCAGAGCAAGATCGCAGTGATCGAGGTCGAGCGGCTACTGCAGGAATCGGCTCGCGGCCAGGTCGCGGTGCAGGAACTCACCAGGCTCAGGGACCAGAAGCAGACGGAGCTCCAGGGTCGGCAGGAACAGTTGGCAGCACTGCAGAAGCAGTACAACGACGGCCGCCTGACCCTGGCGGAGGATCGTCTGGCGGAGATGGAAAAGCAGCTCGAGGACATGACGATCGGGCTGCAACGCTCCCAGGACGATGCGAACCGGGAGATGCAGAAGATGCAGGCCGAGAGGTTCGGCGAGATCGAGCAGGCAGTGCTGCCGATCATCGCCCAGGTCGGCCGGGAGTTCGGCTACACGGCGATCTTCAACAAGTTCCAGGGCGGTCTGCTGTACTCGGCAGATGCCGCCGATATCACGAGCCTGATCATCGAGCGCTACAACGCCGCCTATCCGGCGACGCCCGCTGAGCCCGGCGAGTAGCTACTTCCTGATGCTGTAGAGCTTCGACCGGGTGCGGATCAGCAGCCGGTCGCCCACGATCGCGGGCGACGCCATCGCCATCTCGTCGAGGCTGTTCATGTGCAGCACCTCGTACTCGGGTCCCGCTCTCATCACGTAGGTGTCGCCCTGCTCGCTGAGCGCGAACACCAGGTCGTTGTAGGCCCACGGCGATGACGTGAAACTGGCGCCGCCGCGGGGGGCGACGCGCTTGCGGCCGTACACCGGTGCGCCGGTCAGCGCGTCATACGCCTCGAAGAAGCCGCGGTCCAGCAGGCTGTAGTAGATGCCCTTGTAGACCAGGGGGGAGGTGTTGTAGTTGCCGGCCTTCGGCTGGTGCCAGGCGACGAACTCGCTCTCCGTCGCGTCCTCCTCGAGCGTGATGTCGCCGAGTGCCCCGGGGCGGATGGCGAAGACCGGCCGCCGCTGGTCCTGGAAGTAGCCGGAGTTGATGTACATCAGGTTGTCGACGGCGAAGGGCGTCGCGATCGCCGCCCAGGACATGCGGCCGTCCATCTCCCAGAGCAACTCGCCGTCGAGGCCGTAGGAACGGATGCGGTTCTTGCCGTTCGTCACGATCTCGTTGCGGACCTCGTTGGCCCACACGAGGGGCGTGGCCCAGCTCGAGACTTCGGCGCGGTCGGTGCGCCACCGCTGCTCGCCGGTGACCTTGTCGAGGCCGGCGATCCACGACTCCTCTTCGTTGTCGTAGAGGATGATCAGAAGGTCGTCGTGCAGCACGGGCGAAGAGGCGGAGCCGTAGTCCCACATCGTCGGCCGGTGGGGCGTGTCGAAGCTCCATACGGAGGCGCCGTCCATGGTGAACGCGTAGACACCGAGGTCGCCGAATCGCGCGTAGATCCGCTCGCCGTCGGTCGTGGGGGTTTCGGAGGCGTACGTCTGCTTCTGGTGACGGGCGAACTCCGGGATCCCGGTCTTGACGGAGCGGCTCCAGACGACCTCGCCGGTTTCGAGATCCAGACAGTAGACCCGCCAGTCATGGATGGCCTGGGGCGGTTCGCTGCGGCCGCGCGCGGCGTAGAGCCCGGCCTGCGGACGCTCGAAGTCGCCGTCGGCGACCGCGGTGGTGAGAAACACCCGGTCGCCCCAGACGATGGGACTCGACCAGCCGAGACCGGGGATCTCGGTCACCCAATCGACGTTCTCCGTCTGGCTCCAGCGGTCCGGCAGATCCGGATTGTCCTCGACCGCCGGGTTCATCCCGGGGCCGCGGAACTGGGGCCAGTTGTCCGACGCCCAGGCCGGCGGGGTGAGGGCGAAGGCGGCGCAGGTGAGGATTAGAAGCTGGCGACGGAGTCGCGACATCGTCGATGCATCCATCGAAGGAACCTCCAGGAGTCGTCGAAGGGGGTGCCGCATCGTATCGCCGACGCGGCCGGCGTCCACCGGGATAGGCTCGTCCGGTGACCCACCGCCTCGCCGATCTCGCCGCGATGGTCGGCGCCGAACTTGTGGGCGATCCGGATCGGCTCATCGACGGCGTCGCCACGCTGGAGGCCGCCGGCGACCGGGATCTCTCCTTCCTGACCAACCCGAAGTACCGGGAGCGGGCGCGCTCTTCGGGTGCCGGCGCGTTGCTGGTACCTAGGGATCTTTCGCCCGACACTCTTCACGGTCTCCGCGCCGACCTGCTGCTCTGCGAGGACGCCTATCGCGCCCTTGCCGACCTGATGACGGCACTCTTTCCGGCGCCCGAGGTCGAGCGGGGCGTTCACGAGACGGCGTACGTCGATGCGGCGGCCCGCGTGGACGCCGCCGCCCGGGTCGACGCCTTCGCCGTGGTTGGCGCCGGGTCGACCGTGGCCGCGGGCGCCGTTGTCGGTGCTCACAGCGTGGTCGGCCGGGGTTGTCGGATCGGAGAGGGCACGGTGCTTCACCCTCACGTCGTGGTCTACGACGGAAGCCGGATCGGCGATCGGGTGATCGTCCACTCGGGTGTCGTGCTCGGCGCGGACGGATTCGGTTTCGCCGAGGGAGCGGCGGCATCCCAGGTCAAGTTGCCCCAGATCGGCGTCGTCGTGATCGAGGACGACGTGGAGATCGGCGCCAACTCGGCGGTCGACCGCGCGACGTTCGACACAACCCGCGTCGGTAGCGGCACGAAGATCGACAACCTGGTGCAGGTGGGCCACAACGCCCAGATCGGCAGGGGCTGCATCCTCTGCGGCCAGGCGGGGGTTTCGGGCAGCAGCCGCATCGGTGACCGTGTTCTGCTCGCGGGTCAGGCAGGAGTCGCGGGTCACTTCGAGATCGGTGACGGGGTCCAGGTCGCTGCCAAGTCCGCCGTCTTCCAGGAAGTGCCGGCGGGGCAGCGGGTTGCCGGCATTCCCGCGACGCCGATCGCCGCCTGGCGCCGGCGGAACGCGTTACAGTCCCGCCTGCCGGCGATGCGTGCCGCGTTGCGCGGTCTCGAGCGACGCGTCCAGGAGTTGGAAGCGGCGGCGCACTCCGAGGCGGCTCCAGGGGCGGATCGAGACACGGACACGGGAGACGAGAAGTGAGCGGAGAAAAGGCCGGGAGCGGAGGGATCCTGGGCCCCTTCGACTCGAAGTGGATCGAGGGCGTGCTACCGCACCGGTATCCGCTGCTTCTGGTCGACCAGGTGCTGGAGCTGGAGCCGGGCCGGCGGGTCGTTGCGATGAAGAACGTGACGCGCAACGAGCCCTTCTTCGACGGCCACTTCCCGGGCAACCCGATCATGCCGGGAGTCCTGGTGATCGAGGCGATGGCGCAGACCGCCGCACTTCTGTTGCTGCACGAACTCGAGGACCGGGATCGGAAAGTGCTCTTCTTCTCGGGTATCGAGAAGGCTCGCTTCCGCCGACCCGTGGTCCCCGGCGATCAATTGCGGATGGAGGTGGAGTCGTTGCGCCTTCGCACCTTTCATTCACGTTTCCGCGGCCGGGCCACCGTGGACGGCGAGCTGGCGGTGGAGGCCGTCTGCACGTCCGCCATGGTGACGGCCTGAGGCGACCGGCGGTTACCGATGCCGCGGCACGCACGATGACGAAGGGAATCCACCCCACGGCGATCGTCGATCGTGGCGCCGAGTTGGGCCAGGACGTGGTCGTAGGCCCCTACGCCGTGATTGGCGGTGGCGTCCAGGTAGGCGACGGAACGAAGATCGGCGCCCATGCGACGATCTATGGCGATACGGTCCTCGGCCAGGCGAACAGGGTTTTTCCTCATGCGGCGATCGGCTTCGATCCGCAGGACCTCAAGTACAAGGGGGAGAGGAGCCGGCTTACCATTGGCGACCGAAACCAGTTTCGGGAGTTCTGCACGATCAACCGGGGCACCGAGTTCGGCGGCGGCGAGACCCGTATCGGCGATGACAACCTGTTCATGACCCAGACCCACGTCGGTCACGACAGTCAGGTGGGCAGCCGTACGGTGTTCACGAACGGCGGCACTCTTGCCGGGCACGTGGTCGTCGAGGACGACGCCACGATCGGGGCGTTCTCCGGCGTTCACCAGTTCTGCCGCGTCGGCAGGCACGCCTACATCGGCGGCTACTCCGTGATCACGATGGACGCTCTGCCGTTCTGCATCACGGTCGGGATCAAGCCGGCGTGCATGGGCGTCAACCGCATCGGCCTGGAGCGCAAGGGGAAGTCGTCGGAGGACATCCGGGCGGTGGAGCGCGCCGTGCGGGTCGTCACCCGCTCGCGCCGGAACAGGACGCAGGCTCTGGAAGAACTGGAAGCCGGGCACGCCGGACACGCCGACGTGGACGCGTTGATCGCCTTCATTCGCAGTTCCACCAGGGGCTTCATCCGTTCGGCGCGCCGCGGCTCGCGGGGCGCCTGAGGGGAGCTCGCACTGGGCACGGCACCCTCCGGGCGAGCTGGCGGTGACGGCGCCGCGGCGGGGCGCCGGGCCGGCGTGGTCGGCGCCGGCGCGATGGGCCGCCATCACGTCCGCCTCCTGACGGACCTGCTGGAACCCCGATCGGTCACCGTAGTCGACGCGGAGGCGGCCCGGGCCAGGAGCGTCGCGGGCGAACATGGCGCCACGGTGGGGGCCGGGCTCGAGGAACTTGCCGAAGCGGTCGACCTGGCGGTAGTGGCCGTGCCGACGGTCGATCACCTCCATGTGGCGGAGCGGCTGATCGAGGCGGGAGTCCACGTGCTGGTGGAGAAGCCGATCGCGGTCGACCTCGCCCAGGCGGACGCGATGATCGCGACCGCGGCGACGCGCGGCGTGATTCTGGCGGTGGGCCACGTCGAGTTCTACAATCCTGCCGTTCAGGAACTCCTGGTATCGGGTCGCGGGCCGCGCTTCGTCGAAGTGGAACGGATGTCGCCCTTCAGCCCTCGCAGCCTGGATGTGGACGTTGTGCTGGACCTGATGATTCACGACCTGCAGATCCTCCACGCCCTTGATCCGAGTCCGGTTCGCGAGGTGCGCGCGGTCGGGATCGACGTCCTGTCTGACCGTGTCGACATCGCCGACGCCCGGATCGAACTCGAGTCGGGATGTGTCGCGAACCTGACCGCGTCCCGGGTCTCCGCGGAGCGTGTGCGCCAGCTACGTGTCTTCTTCGCGGACCGGTACCACTCGCTCGACTACCAGGAACAGACGGTGAAGGGGTTTCGGCGAGTCCGGAGCGGCGGGGCCGGCGCGCCGGCGCCAGTGGCCGCCGCCGGCGGGCCGGCCGGGCTCATCGTGCCAGCCGACCTGGAGGTGGAGCAAGGCGAGCCGCTTCGCAGGGAACTGGAAGCGTTTCTTGACCGTTGCGCCGGCGGCGGGGCTCCGCTCGTCGATGGCGAAGCCGGCCGGCGCGCCCTGAAGACGGCGCTGCGGGTGAACTCGACGATCGCCGGAAGCGCTCCATGAGCGCCGACGCCAGGAGGGTAGGGATCATTGGGGGCTCCGGCCTCTACTCGATGGCGGAGCTCGAGGTCCACGAGGAACGTGCGATCGAGACACCGTTCGGCAGCCCCTCGGAGGTCTTCGTGCTAGGGGAGCTTCGCGGCCGGCGGGTCGCTTTCCTTGCCCGTCACGGACGTGGCCACCGCATTCTGCCGAGCGAGCTGAACTTCCGCGCCAACATCTACGCCTTCAAGACGCTGGGTGTGGAGCGCCTGGTCTCGCTGTCCGCTGTCGGTTCGCTGCGCCGGCGCTACCGGCCGACCCACATCGTGGTGCCCGACCAGTTCATCGACCGCACGCGACACCGGCCCGACACGTTCTTCGGTAACGGGCTGGCGGCGCACGTCGCCTTCGCCGACCCGATCTGTCCCGTTCTGATGAACGTGTGCGCGGAACAGTCCGCTATCGCCGGGGCCGTCGTTCACCGTGGCGGCACCTACGTGTGCATGGAGGGACCTCAGTTCTCGACCCGTGCCGAGTCCTTCATGCACCGCGGTTGGAACGCCGATGTGATCGGCATGACGAACCTGCAGGAGGCGAAGCTCGCGCGGGAGGCGGAGATCTGCTACGCGACTCTCGCCTTGATCACGGACTACGACTGCTGGCACGAGGAGGAAGAGGACGTCACCGTGGAGGCCGTCCTCGCCGTTCTGCAGCAGAACGCGCGCACCGCGCAGGCAGCGGTGGCCCGAATCGTCGCCGCATTGCCCGCGGAACGGCCGCCCGGATCCTGCCCCTGCGCCAGAGCGCTGGAGCATGCCCTGATCACCGACCCCGCGGTCATTCCGAAGTCCGTGCTGCGCGATCTGGCGCCGATCGTTGGCCGCCTGTTCGGTGGCGGCGGCAACAGTTGAACCGCGACGAGCGAGAACGGATGTGACGCGACTGCTGCTGACGAACGACGATGGCATCGAAGCCCCCGGTCTGCGTCGGCTCGCCGCGGCGCTCGACGGTCTCTCCACGTCGCAAGGGCCGATCGAGTACAAGGTCGTTGCGCCCCTGCACGAGCAGAGCGGTTGTGGCCAGGCGCTGACGCTGTTCCGGCCCCTGCGCGCCAGGGTGGTGCGGGAAGGCTGGTTCGCGGTCGACGGGACGCCGTCCGACTGCGTCAACCTGGGCGTTCACGCGCTACTGGACGAACGGCCCGATCTGCTCGTCTCGGGCATCAACTACGGCGTCAACCTGGGCGACGACGTGACGCACAGCGGTACGGTTGGAGCCGCGCTCGAAGGCCGGCTCCTCGGCGTTCCGGCGGTCGCCTTCTCCCAGGAGTACCGAAAGGCCCAGCCCGCCGACATGGAACGCGCCGCGAAGTTGGCCGTGCGTGCGATCGTCTCCCTGCTGGAGCAGGGGATTCCCGAGCGGATGCTCCTCAACGTGAACTTCCCGCTCGATCCGCCCCGCGGCGTTCGGGTCTCACGGCTCGGGCGCCGGCCCTACCGCAACGCGGTTGTGGAGCAGGCGGATCCGCGAGGCGGCTCGATGTACTGGCTGGTGGGGAAGCCCGAGCCGGAACTCCTGCACGACACGGACGCCGCGGCCGTTCGGGACGGCTACATCTCGATCACACCGCTCTCTGCCGACCTCACAGATCGGAAAGCGATCGCCGGCAACGACGGCGTGCTGCCCGGTCTCGTCGGAGCGCTGGGTTGATGGCGCTCGCGGTCGATCGGGCGGACGGCTACCGCCACGCCCGGCGCCGCATGGTGCGGAAGCTGGTCGATCAGTACGGCCTGAAGGACGAACGCGTCCTCGCGGCCATGGGACGGGTGCCTCGCCACCTCTTCGTGCCGGACCATCTCGTGAACGACGCGTACCGCGACAGCGCCCTGCCGATCGGTTGCGAGCAGACGATCTCCCAGCCGTACATCGTCGGCCGGATGACCGAAGACCTGGCTGTCGGCGACGAGGACTCGGTGCTTGAGATCGGTACGGGTTCGGGCTATCAGACGGCGGTGCTGGCGCTTCTGGCCCGCCGGATCTACAGCATCGAGCGGCTTGGTCCCCTGGCCCGAGAGGCGATGGCGCGGATGCGCGCGCTCGAGCTACCGAACGTCAAGGTGCAGGTGTTCGACGGCACGGTCGGCTGGAAGGACGCGGGACCCTTCAACCGCATCCTGGTCGCGGCCGCGGCGCCCCGCGTTCCTGACGCGCTCATCGAGCAACTGGCGCCGGACGGCCGGTTGGTGATTCCGGAAGGCGACCGGAACAAGCAGAACCTGGTGACCTACCGGAAGTACCCGAACGGCACCGTGACCCGCGACGTCGGCGAATCCGTGCGATTCGTGCCCCTGATCGGTCGCCAGGGTTGGAAGACCAGGGTTGGCTAGTTGGCGGCCTGACGAGGTGGAGAAGCAGCGATGGGATCGAAAGCGGCATTCCGGCTGAAGGACTGGATTCGGGAGGTGCCCGACTTTCCGAAGCCGGGGATCCTGTTCAAGGACATCACGACGTTGCTCAAGGAGCCGGCGGCGCTGCGGGAGGCCGCCGACCGGCTCGCGGAGCGTTTCGCGGACCACCGGATCGATCATGTGGTCGGGATCGAGGCCCGCGGCTTCATCTTCGCGCCGCTGGTGGCGGTTCGATTGAACGCGGGTTTCGTGCCGGTGCGCAAGCCCGGGAAGCTCCCCGCGAGGACCGCCGCGCGCACCTACGAACTCGAGTACGGCACGGACACGCTGGAAATGCATGTCGACGGCCTCGCTTCCGGGGACCGGGTGGCCCTGGTCGACGATCTTCTGGCCACCGGCGGCACCGCGAGGGCCGCCGCCGACCTGGTGGACTCGGTCGGGGCCAGGGTCGAGGCCATCGGATTCGTCGTGGAACTGACGTACCTTGAAGGTCGGCGGCGGCTTGAAGGGTACGACGTGGTTGAATCGCTGGTCCGATACTGAGATCCTTCACCGGCCCGGCATCGCCGGCCGGAAGGCCGCGGCAGACCGAAGCGAGATCGGGCGCCTGTAGCTCAGGTGGATAGAGCGGCGGATTCCTAATCCGCAGGTCGAAGGTTCGAGTCCTTCCAGGCGCACCACCTTTGCGAGCGCGCCACTACTCTTCGATCTTGCCCTTCGGCTTCTCCTCGTTCTCGTCCTCGGCGGGCTCGTTCAGGCCGCGCTTGAAGTTCCGGATACCGGCGCCGAGACCGCCCGCCAGCTTGGGAATCCGGCTGGCGCCGAAGACCAGGACGATGATCGCGAGAACGATCAACAGTTCAGGGAAGCCTAGAGACATCTTGAGAACTGGACTTGGTTCGTGGTGGCCCCGGTGGAGGGAAGGTGATCGACGTGCTCCTAGTCTGCCACAGTGTGCGTGGTGGCCGTTCCGCCAGACCCCGGCGGCATCGAGCAGTGGTAGGGTTTGCGCCGCTCCGGGAGGTCTTGCATGAGTCGTCTGACACGAGAAGAGATGCGGCGCGACGAGGTGCGCGAAGCGGTTTTTTCGGCTTCCACCTGGTTCGCGGAGCACATCCGGCAGATCCTGGTCGGGATCGCGGGCGTGATCGTCGTCGTCGTCGGCGTGGTCCTGTTCCTGAACTACCAGGAAGGCCGCGAAGCGGAGGCGAGCTTTGAACTCAGCAAGGCCCTCGAGGTCTTCCGGGCAGAGGTCAAGGCGCCGGAAGCGGACACCGCCCTGGACTTCCTCGACGCGCCGCCGGACAGTGCCCCGGGCGAAGGCGATGCCGGAGAGGAACCCGCCGCCCAGGAGGACGGCGAAGAGGAAGGCCTGACCTTCGCGTCCGAGGCGGAGCGCCGCGCGGAGGCGCGGTCAGCCCTCGAAGCGGTCCGTGAGAGCTACGGCTCAACCTCCTCGGGTCTTCTGGCTTCTGTGTATCTGGGCCAGATCGCCGCGGCCGAGGGCGATACAGCGACGGCGCGCGCGCTGTGGACGGAGTATCTCGAATCGAACGGCGGCGACAATGCGCTGGCCATCGGTTTGCAGATGAACCTCTACAGTCTCGACCGCGCCGAGGGCCGGGGAGAGCAGCTCGCGGCCGAACTCCGCGGCGCCGTGGCGACCGAGACCTCCGAGTTGCCGAAGGATGTGCTGCTGTTCGAACTAGCCGCCACCCTGGACCAGCTCGGTGACGAGGAGGGCGCCCGGGAGACCTACCAGCGCATCCTCGATGAGCACCCGGACAGCGGCTACGCGATCAGGGCCCGGCAGCAGCTTGGACCCGATCCCGCCGCCGCGAGCCCGTTCAGTTTCGGCGGCTAGGCCGTCTCGCGCAGCCCCCGGTGGTCACGCCCTACGCCATTCTGAACCGGATGCGTCAGGGGCGGACGCTGACCCGGGACGAGGTGTGGTCGGTCGTCGCCGGAGCGGCCGACGGGAGCTGGACGGACGTTCACCTTGCGGCTTTCCTGATGGCCGCCGCGATGCGGGGCTTAAGCGGCGACGAGACGCGGGAGTTGACCCTCGCGATGCTCGAGTCTGGTGACCAGTGGGGTCTGGCGAAGGACTTCGGAACCGTGGTCGACAAGCACTCGACGGGTGGTGTCGGGGACACGGTGAGCCTGATCGCGCTGCCCCTGCTCGCCTCCTGCGGCGTGCCGGCGGCCAAACTCACCGGCCGCTCGCTCGGCCACAGCGGCGGGACCGCGGACAAGCTGGAGAGCATTCCCGGCGTGCGGCTGGAGCTGGATCGGAGCAGGACGCTCGAGCTTCTTAACCGATTCGGCATGGCGATCGGGATCGCGACCGCCGGCATCGCGCCGGCCGACAGGCGCCTGTACGGCCTGAGGGACCGGACCTCGACCGTGGGTTCGATTCCGCTGGTGGTCGGCAGCATCCTGTCGAAGAAGCTCGCCCTGGGAGCGTCGGGAATCGTTTTCGACGTCAAGACCGGCAACGGTGGCTTCTTCCCCGACCCGCAGGACACCCGCACCCTCGCCTCGAGCCTCGCCTCGATCAGCGCCGCCTGCGGCACGCCGGCGGATTGCGTGCTGAGCGACATGAGTCAGCCTCTTGGCCGATGGGTCGGCCACGCGGCGGAAGTCCGGGAAGCCCTGGACTTTCTGGGCGGCGACGGCGACCCGCGACTGTTCGAGGTGGTGACGGCGATTTGCTCCAGGGCGGCCCGCCTGGTTGGCAGGGAGATGCGTTCGCGCGACCTCGAGGCCGTGATCGCCTCGGGCGCCGCCCGCCAGAAGCTGACCGACTGGGCCGATGCCCAGGGCGCCGAGCCCGGCTGGGCTGACGCCCTCGACCTGGCGCCGGTCGAGGCCGTGGTCACCGCCCGCGAGTCCGGGTATCTCGCCGCTGTCGATTGCCGCCGGATCGGCGACGCCTTCGCGGACGCCTGTCGCCCGGATCGAGACCCGACGAGGATCGACCACGCCGTCGCGCTGCGCTACGACGTGCGCCTGGGCCAGAAGGTGGAGCGCGGCCAGGAACTCGCCCGCCTCTACGTCCGCCGCGACCCGGAAACGCTCCGGCGGGAGGTCGCGGCGGCGCTCGTCATCGGGGAGGAGGCCGAACCGCCGCCAGCCGTAGTGGAATAGGGCGATGGAAGGATCGAAGCCTCGCTACACTGCGGCCGGTGAAGGCTTCGATTCTCGCGGTCGGCGATGAGTTGCTTGGAACGGACCGGCTCGACACGAACTCACTGGCGCTGACGGAGGTGCTGCGGCGGCGGGGCGTGGAACTGGTTTCGAAGGCGGTCGTCGGCGACGACGTCGTCCTGATCGCGGAAACCCTCGATGCGCTTCGGGAGCGGGCGGATCTGCTGCTCGTGACCGGCGGTCTGGGCCCGACGCGGGACGACCTGACGCGGGAGGGTCTGGCTCGGCTGCTGGGGCGGTCCGTCACGGTAGACGAAGCGTTGTGGGACCAGATCGAGCGCGGGTTCCGGAAGCTCGGGCGGCGCATTCCGCGGGTCAACCGGAAGCAGGCGGAGCGGGTCGACGGAGCGGAGATGCTGCCGAACCGCGCCGGTGTGGCGCCGGGCCAACGGATCGAGGACGCCGCGCCCTCGCCCCGGGGTACGACCTACTTCCTGTTCCCCGGCGTGCCGCGGGAGCTGCACGCCCTCGTCGAGGACGCACTCGATCCCTGGCTGGCGGCGCGGTCCGAGGACGGTGCGGGGTTCGATCAGGTCGAGGTGCGGGTCGCCTGCCTGCCGGAGTCGGTGGTCGAGGAGAGGATCTCACCGGTCTACGCGCGCTTCGGGGACGGGAACCTGTCGGTCCTGGCACGGCCGGGCGAGATCCGGCTGCGCCTGCGCGCCGGCGGTCCCACGGAGGGCCGGCCACCGCGTCTGGCCGAAATGGAGGAGGCGGTTCGGGACGCCCTGGGTGACGCGGTGTTCTACGTCGGACCGATCGAGGACGGTGTCGAGTTCGAGGCTTCGGTAGGTGGTTTGCTGGCGGCACGCGGCGAGACGGTCGCGGTCGCCGAGTCCTGCACCGGCGGCCTTCTCGGCCAGCGGTTGACGGCCACTGCCGGGAGCAGCGCCTGGTTCGTGGGCGGCTACCTCACCTACTCGAACAGGCTGAAGATGCGGTTGCTCGGCGTGCCCCGGGAGACCCTGGTGGAACACGGCGCGGTGTCGAAACCGACGGCGCTGGCGATGGCCGCGGGATCCCGGGAGCGTTGCGGCAGCGACTACGGCATCGGTATCACGGGCGTCGCGGGCCCGGGCGGCGGCAGCGAGTCGCGGCCGGTGGGCACGGTCCACATTGCCGTGGCCGGACCGGCCAACGCACGCTCGCACTTCGAGGCGCGGTTCCCGGGAGATCGGGCCCGTGTCAGGCAGCTCTCGACGCAGTTCGCGCTCGAGATGTTGCGTCGCATGCTGCTGTCCGGAGAAGGGCCGGCAGACACCCTGCCCTGGGCGGCGCCGTCGCGGATGGGTCCGCCGTGACGACAGCCGGCCCGGTCACGGTCGCCCTGTCGTATCTGCTGGGGTCCTTGCCCTGGAGCTACCTCATCGTGCGACTCCACCGGGGCATCGACGTCCGCACGATCGGCAGCCGCAGCGCCGGCGCGACGAACGTGCTGCGGGCTTCGGGCAAGTCGGCGGCTCTGCTCGCGCTGCTGCTGGACGCCGCCAAGGGCGCCGCGGCGGTGGTCCTCGCACGTTCCCTGGAAGTCGGCTCCTGGTGGCTGGCGGCGGCCGCGGTCGCGGCGGTCGCCGGGCATGTCTTCCCCGTGTTTCTCGGGTTCCGCGGTGGCAAGGGAGTGGCGACGGCTGCGGGCGTCCTGGCGCTGCTGGTGCCCGGGGCGGCGGTCGGAGCGCTGGCTGTGTTCATCGTCGTGGTGGCGTGGAGGCGCTACGTCTCCCTCGGCTCGATCTCGGCGGCGGTGGCACTGCCACTGCTCGTCGGCGTCTATTGGTGGAGCGGCGCCTTTCGGGGTGACCACGGAGTCGATTCGGGGCCGGCTCTGCTTGCGGGTACGGCGGCGATCGCCGTTCTCGTCATCCTCAAGCACCACGCCAACGTCCGGCGATTGCTGGCCGGCACCGAGTCCCGGCTCGGTCGAAAGCCGCCGGTGCACGAGGCGGCCGAATGACGACCACCGCTAAGGCCAGTGGAGTCGCCGTACTTGGCGCCGGCGCCTGGGGTACGGCCCTCGCGGTCCATGCAGCGCGGGCGGGTTCTCCGGTTCTTCTCTGGGCCCGGTCCGCCGACTTCGGCGCCGTTCTGGCGTCGGACCGGATCAACGAGCGATACCTGCCGGGCGTCGAGCTACCGGCAGAGGTGCGGGTCACCTGGGATCTCCGCCAGGCCGCGGCGTGCGACCCGGTGCTGGTCGTCGTGCCGTCCCACGGTTTCCGGGCCGTCGTGCGATCGTTTCTTTCGGCGAGAAACGACCTCGCCGGTGCCGCGCCGCTGCCGGAACGGGTCACCTTCGTTTCCGGCGCCAAGGGCATCGAGTCGGACCACCGGGGTGGTTTCCGGCGCATGAGCGACGTCTGCCGCGAGGAGGCGCTGGCGGCCGGTACCGATGTCGATTTCGCCACGATCAGCGGGCCCTCGTTCGCGGTCGAACTGGCTGCCGAGCTCCCGACCGCCTGCGTCGTCGCGGCGGAGTCGGCGGCGGTCGGGGAGCGGCTGCAGGCGCAGCTTTCGACCGGGTCGCTGCGTCTGTACACGTCGACCGACGTCGTCGGAGTCGAGATCGCCGCCGCGGCGAAGAACGTGATCGCGATCGCGGCCGGCGTCCTGGACGGCCTGGGCTACGGTTCGAACACCCGGGCTGCGCTGATCACGCGCGGTCTTCACGAGATGATGCGACTCGGTCTGGCCTGCGGCGGCCGCCCTGCGACCTTCGCGGGCCTTGGAGGGCTTGGCGACCTCGTGCTGACTTGCACGGGCGGACTGTCGCGCAACCGGAACACCGGCGTCGAACTGGCCCGGGGCCGCACCCTCGAAGAGATCGAAGCCGACCGCGCCGGAGTCGCCGAGGGGGTGCGCAACTCGGACGCGCTGCTGGAGCTCGCGGCGGAGAAGGAGATCGAGTTGCCGATCACGGAGCAGATGGTCGAGATCCTCTATCGGGGCAAGAAGCCGGCTGCCGCGATCCGGGATCTGATGCGGCGGCAACCCAAGGTAGAGTCCGCGCTGTGACGGCTGATCCGGCGAGCGCGGCGCCATCTCCCGTCCGGCCGGCGGCAGGCGAGCACGAGACCGTTCTGGTACTCGATTTCGGAGGCCAGTACACGCAGTTGATCGCCCGGCGAATCCGGGAGTTGCGGGTCTACTGCGAGATTCATCCCTTCGACCTGGATGTCGAGCGGATCAGGGCCCGGCGGCCGATCGGCATCGTGCTCTCCGGGGGGCCGGACAGCGTCTACGAACGGAACGCGCCGCAGGCCGACCCGGAGCTTCTGCGGCTAGGCATCCCGGTGCTGGGCATCTGTTACGGGATGCAGTGGATGGCGCAGGTCCTCGGCGGCCGGGTCGCGGCCTCGGGCCAACGGGAGTACGGTCGCACCCGGATCACGCTGCTGGCTGAGGGCGGTGGTCTGTTCTCGGGCCTCGGAGGGGAGCAGAACGTCTGGATGTCCCACGGTGACCGCGTCGAACAGCTGCCGGCCGGCTTCGAGGCGAGCGCTTCGACGTCGACCGTGCCGGTGGTGGCGGCCGAGGACCGGGAGCGGGCGCTGTTCGGCATCCAGTTCCATCCTGAGGTCACCCACACCGACAGCGGCCGTCAGATGCTCAGGAACTTCCTCTTCGACGCCTGCGGCGCCGCCGGCGAGTGGCGGATGGCGTCCTACGCCGACGAGGCGACGGCCGCGATCAAGGCCCAGGTGGGACCTTCGGATCGGGTGTTATGTGCGCTCTCGGGCGGCGTGGACTCCGCGGTGGCGGCCAGCCTCGTCCGGCGCGCCGTCGGGAAGCGGTTGACGGCGGTGTTCGTCGACAACGGGCTGCTGCGCAAGAACGAGAGGACCGAGGTGGAGCGGAGCCTCCGCCAGGGGCTGGACCTGCGGCTCGTCGTGGTCGACGCTGCCGAGGAGTTTCTCGGCGCGCTCGGCGGCGTGACCGACCCGGAACAGAAACGCCGGACGATAGGGAGGGTCTTCATCGAGGTGTTTCAGCGGGAGGCGCAGAGGCTGGAGGCGGCCGCCCTGGGCGGCGGACCGATCCGCTATCTGGTCCAGGGCACGCTCTACCCGGACGTGATCGAGTCGGTTTCCGCCTTCGGCCCGTCGGCGATGATCAAGAGCCACCACAACGTCGGCGGCCTGCCGGAACAGCTTGGTTTCGATCTGATCGAGCCGCTCCGCTATCTGTTCAAGGACGAGGTCCGCAAGCTGGGCCGGGAACTCGGTCTCGGTTCGGAGTTCGTGGGACGGCACCCCTTCCCGGGTCCCGGGCTCGGCGTCCGCATCCTGGGCGACGTCACCGCCGATCGGGTGGCTGTTCTGCAGGAGGCGGACGCCATCTTCATCGACGAGCTGCGGGCGGCCGGGCTCTACGACCGGGTGAGTCAGGCCTTGGCGGTGCTGCTGCCGGTGCAGAGCGTCGGCGTGATGGGCGACGGTCGCAGCTACGAAAACGTGGTCGCGCTGCGGTCGGTCGAGACCGAGGACTTCATGACGGCGGACTGGAGCCAGTTGCCCCATGAGTTCCTGGGCCGCGTCGCGGGTCGGATCGTGAACGAGGTCGCCGGTGTGAACCGCGTGGTCTACGACCTGACGAGCAAGCCGCCCGGCACGATCGAGTGGGAGTGAAGCCGACCGGCGGCTGAGGGGCCGCTCGGGTGCGGCGCCTGCTTCACTCGTCCACGATCGGCGCGATCCGGCGGGGGTTCTTGCGCAGAATCGTGGCGAGCCGCGCCTCCAGGCGGTCCTGCTGGAGCGAGACGCCCTCGCGGCCGCCCGGTGCGGCGGGAAGCCAGCCGCCCGCGATCATGCCGTGGCCGCCGCCCCGGCCCCGTCGCCCGACCAGCCGTCGCATGACCCGGGAGGCCTCGGCGCGGGGGTTCGTCGTGCGGATCGAACAGTAGATCCTGTCCTCGTAGAGGCCGCTGCACAGCGACCAGGTCCGCCCCTCCATGCGCAGCAGGAGATCGGCGATCTCGGGCACGATGTCGGGTTGGGCGACCGCCCCAAGCCGGCTCATGACCACGGTGTCCACGCCGCGAAGGTTGGCCAGGGCCTCGCGCAGCGTCTCGAAGTAGTTGAGCGGCAGCCTCGGATTCTGGATCCGTCCCAGCAGGCGTGGGAGGGCACGGGCATTGAAGTGATCGTGGATCAGCCGGTCCGCCTCGTCCGCCCCGCGGGAGAAGTCGAGGGTCTCGCTCCGTATCGCGTAGACGATCGCGGTCGCCTCGCGGCGGGTGGCCGGAATCCCGGCCGCCAACAGGTACTCGGCGACGATCGTGGCCGCGGCGGCATAGTTGCTTCTCAGGTCGTGGAACGGCGACGCCGAAGTTCGCTGGCGGCGCGGGTGGTGGTCGATGACCACCTCGGGCGCCAGGTCGTCCGGCAACGGGCTGTTGCCGGTCGCGGGCTGGCAGTCGACGAGAGCCACGTAACGGTAGCTCTCGGGATCGAGCCGCCTTGCCTGGCTGAACTGCATCCCCAGCGAGCGCACCATCTCCTGGTTCTCGGCCCGACCGATGATGCCCCGATAGGCCGCCGTGACGTGGCGCCCGAACCCGGAACGGAGGACTTTCGCGAGGATGGTCGCCGCGGTCAGAGCGTCCGGATCCGGGTTGTCGTGCGTCAGGATGAGCCAGCGCCCGCGTGGATCGGTGCGTTCAACGTGGCTCTGGAACGCGGCGAAGCGGTTGCGGGCCAGCTCGCTCAGCATCCCGTTCATGGTAACGGGCGTAGGATGCCCGTTGATGATCTCGGAACTGTTCCGTATCGGCCCGCTCTCGGTGTCGCCCTTCGGGGTGATGCTCGTCGCCGCGCTGTTCATCGGCAACCTGCAGTTGCGCTGGGGTCTCCGACGGACAGGTGTGGACGCCAGACGGGCGGCCGATGACGCGGCCGCGATTCTGCTTGCGGCCGCCCTCGGCGGCATCGTCGGCGGCAAGGCGTACTACGCGCTGCTCTACGGCGACTGGCATCTGCTCTACAGCCGAGCCGGTCTGGTCTGGTACGGCGGTTTCCTGGTGGGTGCGGCGGCGGTGCTGTTCGTCATTCGTCGTCGCCGGATGCCGGCCTGGCGGACGGCCGACGCCGCGGCGCCGGCGCTGGCCCTGGGCTACGGCATCGGCCGCATCGGCTGCCTTCTGGTCGGCGACGACTTCGGCGAGCCGACGGACCTTCCCTGGGGCATGACCTTTCCCGAGGGGCCGATCCCCACGACGGCAGGCGCCCTCGAACGGGAGTTCGGTGTCGATCTTCCCGCCGGCGTGGCGCCGGACGCCCTGGTCGCGGTGCATCCCACGCAGATCTACGAGACCCTGGCCGCCCTGCTCATCTTCTGGCTCGGTCGGACGCTTCTGGCGCGCGGCGTGCAGCCGGGAGGCGTCGTGCTGCCGGTGATCGGGCTGCTGTCGGTGGAACGCTTTCTGGTCGAGTTCGTGCGCGCCAAGGACGATCGGTTCGTCGGCACGCTGACCCTGGCGCAGTTGATCGCGGCCGCTCTCCTGCTTCTGGTCGCTCTCCTATGGCTACGCCGCCGCCGCGCGTCCTGACGATTGCCGGCTCCGACTCCGGGGGCTGCTCGGGAGTGCCGGCGGACCTGAGGACGTTTGCGGCCTACGGTGTTCATGGGCTGTGCGCTTTGACGGCGGTCACGGCGCAGACGGCGGGCGAGGTGCGGGCTGTCGAACCAGTGGGGGCCCGACTGTTGCTGCGGCAACTGGAAGCGGCTGCCGAGATCGGCCTCGAGGCGATCAAGATCGGCATGCTCGCCGATGCCGGTACGGTCGAGACGGTGGCGGATTGGTTGGAGACGCTGCCGCCGACGCCCGTCGTGTTCGACCCGGTGTTCCGTTCGACATCGGGCGCGGCGCTGCTCAGGGCGGACGCTCTCCCGTTGGTCACGGAGCGACTGTTGCCGCGAACGCTGCTGGTGACACCGAACCTGTTCGAGGCCGAGAGGCTGAGCGGCATGGCGATCGGGGGGCCCAAAGACGCCCGGGCCGCTGCCCGGCGTATCGAACGGATGGGGCCGGGCGTCCTGATCACCGGCGGGCACGGCTACTCGGCGAAGGCAGGGCCGCCCTCATGCGGCAACGGCAGCGACCTGACCGATCTCCTGTTCGACGGGAATCGATTCGAGGCGTTCGTCCACCCCAGGATCCGGACTCCGTGGCGGCGCGGCACGGGCTGCACGCTGTCGGCGGCCATCGCGGCCGGCCTCGGCTGGCACATGCCGCTCGACCGGGCCGTGCGGCGGGCGGTCGCCTTCGTCGAGAGGGCGCTTAGAGGGTCGTATCCCCTTGGGCGGAAGGGTCGCTACGGGACGCTCGACCCGATGGCGGGGCGTCGGGGCCGCGGCTGAAGCTGCGGTGTTCTTGCCGCGGTCCGGGCGGTTGATCGCCTATAATGGGCGGCCGATGGTTCGGTTGTTCCGTCAAGCGCCGGTTTCGCACGCCGCATACCTGATCGCCGGGTTGCTGCTGATCGGTGCGGTCGCGGCAGTTGCCCAGGAGGGGCCCTCCGAGACGCCTCGCGCCGTCTTCGAGGAGTCCGTTCACGTCAAGGTCGTCAACGTCCAGGTCTTCGTCCGGGACAAGGACGGGAATCCCGTGACCGGCCTGACCAGGGACGACTTCATCCTGAGGGAGGACAAGGATCCGGTCACGATCACGAACTTCTACGAGATCGAGGATCGCGTCAAGGTGAGCGACGTGCCGGGCCTGGTGCCGGAAGACCCCGAGATCCGTTTCGTGGATCGGCCGGGACTCGAGAGGCGGCGGCAGATCGTGCCTGAGGACGAACGACTCAATCTCGTGATCTACATCGATCACATGAACATCCGGCCCCAGAACCGGAACCGCGTGTTCCGGTACGTGCGCGAGTTCCTGCGCAAGGACGTGACGCGGGACGACCGGGTCATGCTCCTCAGTTACAACCGCTCGGTGAAGGTCGAGCGGGACTTCACGAGCGATCCGCAGTTGATCGCGAACGCGCTCTACGACCTCGAGAAGCACACCGGCGGCCGGACGCAGTGGGACTCGGACCGGGCGGACATCATTCGGGACATCGGCGAGGAGGACCGCTTCTACGAGTATGTCCAGGGTCGCGTCCGGATCTACTCGCAATCGATCTACAACGACATGCAGTTCACTCTGGACGGGCTGAAGGACACCGTCATCTCGCTGGCCGGGCTGCCCGGCCGCAAGGCCTTCATGTACGTCTCCGACGGTCTGCCGATGAGGGCCGGCGCGGACCTCTGGGAGGCACTCGATCAACGCGGCCGGGCGGTCGACTCCCTCAGCTACAACCAGAACTCGTACCTGGATTCACTCCAGTACGACTCGAGCCGGCGCTTCAGCGACCTGGTCGACACTGCGAACGCGAACGAAGTGTCCTTCTACACGATCGTCGCAGCCGGGCCGATGGGCATCAACTCGCGGGACGCGTCGATGCAGGGCATGGCGTTCACCTCGAATATCGACTCGGTGGCCCGCGACAATGTGCACTCGTCAGTCATGTACATGGCCGATGAGACCGGCGGCCAGTACATCGTGAACACGAACAACTTCCGGGACGGTCTGAACCGGATCGCCCTCGACTTCACGAGCTACTACTCGCTCGGCTTCCAGCCCGGTCACGCGGGTACCGGCCGGAAGTACAAGCTGCACGTGGAGTTGACGCCGGAGGCGAAGCGCCGGCTCGGGTTGAAGCGGGACCGGTACGTGAGGCATCGCCTGAGCTATCGCGACAAGTCGATCGATACCGAGATGACCGAGGGGACGCTGGCGGCGCTCAAGCTGGGTTACGAGAAGAACGACCTGGACATCTCCCTCGTCAAGCGGGAGGAGATCCGGCGCGAGGAGCAGGGGCTCTACACGGTCCACGTCGATGTACGGGTTCCGATCGGCGAGATGACGCTCGTCCCGGTGGGGACGGTTGGGGATCATCTGCTGCGGGCGCGGGTGTGGGTGCAGGCCCTGGCGTCGAACGGCGACATCTCGCCTCCCCAGGTCGAGCCGTTCGAGCTCACGATCCCGCCCGAGGATCTGGAGCGCGCGAAGGAGAGCTACTACACGTACACCCTGCCGTTGATCATGAAGGAGGGCGATCAGCGCCTGACGATCGCGGTGAGGGATGAAGTGGCCGGCCAGACTGCCTTCATCACCCGAACCCTGCGGGTCGGCGCCTGACCACCGCCTGACCGGAGCGTTGCAGGTAGGCTCGCCGAGCCGCCTGGAGGCCGAGTCCCTGGAGGTGGAGGCCCGGGAGGTCGAGTTACTGTGAAGACCACGAAGATCGTCGAGTCGTTGAGCACCCTGAGCGGGTTGGGGGGTGCGCTGGCGCGCTCGGGCGCGGCGCTACTCGAAGCCGAAGTCGACCAGCTGCGCTTCGACCTGGCGCAGAACTGGCGTCGTTTTCTGGTGGTCGTTCTGCTGGCGTCACTGGTGTTCGGCATCGTGTTCTGGTCGCTCGGCGCGCTTCTGTTCGCGGCCGGAGCCGGCCTGGCGAATGTGCTGCCGCTCTGGGCGGCCGCGCTGACGGTCGCGCTGGGCCTGCTGGCGCTGGCGCTGATCCTGTTCTGGCTCGTCCGTGTTCGGGCGCGTCGTCTGGAGTCGCCCATGGGTACGGTGAAGCGCCGCGTCGGCAGTCACCTGGCGTTCTGGCAGAGCGTTCTAAACGAGGCAGCGGAGCGTGCCGAAGCGGATTCGGATCGGACTCCTGACGAGCCGTCGGGAGGCGGATCGTGAGCCGCAGGTCGGAGGCCCGCAGGCGGGCCGCGGTGCTGGCCCGTCGGCGCGACGACACGAGGGAGGCCCTGGAACAGGTCCGCGGCGCCCTGGGCGATGTGGGCGGGACCGACTTGCGCGGAGCCCGCCCGGGGAAGGCCTGGGTGTTGCCCATCGCCGCCGGTGCGGTGGGGATCGCGATCGCGTGGTCGCTAAGGCGCTTCAGAAACAGGTGAGGACCCGGCGGCTGCTGCTTTTCGCGAAGGAGCCTGCGCCCGGTGACGTGAAGACCCGGTTGATCGCTGACGGTGGTCTTAGTGCCGGTCAGGCCGCTTCTCTCCACGCCGCCCTGGTTTCGGACCTGAGCGCGCGGCTCGCGGCAGGCCCCTGGGAGCTCGTCCTCATGTGGTCGCTCTCGCGGGGAGACGAACCGCCGAATGACCTGGCGCCCGACGGCGTACCCTGGCGGCGTCAGCGGGGTGTTGACCTGGGCGAGCGACTCTACCGAGGGCTCAAGTGGGCGGTTTCCGGCGCCGGATACGCGGCGGCGGTCGGCAGCGATCACCCGGACCTCGACAGCCAGCGCGTCGAGACGGCGTTCGATCTCCTTGCCCGCGGGCACGACGCGGTCCTCGGTCCGGCTCGGGACGGGGGCTACTACATGGTCGCTCTGCGGCGGGAGGCTTTGCATCGCCGGCTGTTCGATGGGCTGGCCTGGAGCACGTCGTCGGTGCTTGCCGACACCCTTTCGCGTTGCCGGGAGCTGGAGCTGGATGTGGCGCTCCTGCCGGAAGGACGTGATCTCGACACGGTGGACGATCTGGCCCGATTCCGTGAGGCTTTGAAGCGTCGGCCCGAGTTGCGGTCTCTCTGTCCGCGAACGACCGAGGTGGTCGCGTCCTGGTCCCGAAGGCCGCATGCCGCCGGGAGCGACGGATGAGGGTCGTCACCAACGACGAGATGCGGTCCGTCGAAGCCGCGGCGATCGACGATCTGGGCGTGCCGGCGCTGGTCCTGATGGAGAACGCGGCCCGCGCCACCGCCGACGCCATTGCGGAGTGCTATCCGGACGCGCGCCGTGTCGCCATCGCGTGTGGCCGGGGCAACAACGGCGGCGACGGTCTCGCCCTGCTGCGAGATCTGACGACCCGGGGATACGACGCGACCGCCTTCATCGCAGGCTCGCTCGACCGGCTCAGCCTCGAGGCGACGCAGCAGTTCGTGTCCTGCGAGCAGCTCGGGCTCTCGCCCGCGGCGGTTCCCGAACCCGCCGGTTGCGACGCGCTGGACGCCGAGTTCGACCTCTGGGTCGACGCGCTGCTCGGAACGGGGTTGAACCGTCCGGTTGAAGGACCGGTGGCCCTCTGGGTCGATTGGCTGTGCAACCGCCGGGGCGACGTTCCGCTGGTCTCGGTCGATCTGCCGACCGGGCTCGACGCTTCGACGGCGCTGCCGCCGGGCCCTCATCTGATCGCCGATCTGACCGTGGCTCTCGGCTTTCCCAAGGTGGCGAACGTGCTGGCACCCGCGTCGGACGCCGGCGGCCGCCTTCGGATCGGCGATCTCGGCGTGCCGCTCCCCGAACCACCGCCCGGGCCGGATGCGCTCTATCGGTCCCGGCGTCAGGACCTGGTGGGCCGTCTCAGAGCCCGCCCGAGGGAAGCGCACAAGGGGTCGTTCGGTCACGTCGTCGTTGCCGGGGGATCGAGCGGCTACAGCGGAGCCGTCGTCCTGGCGGCGCGGGCCGCTGTCCGGGGCGGCGCGGGCCTGGTGACGGCGGCCGTGCCCGAGCACCTGGTTGATGTAGTCGATGCCGGTTCGATCGAGTCGATGACCCTGGGCCTGCCCTCGGAAGGCGGAGGCTGGTCTCGAAACGCCGTGGAGCCGCTGCTGCGGGCCGTCATCGGGCGGGCTTCACCCGGCGCGCTGGCGCTGGGTCCGGGCCTCGGCCTGACGGACGATGCGCGGGTGCTCGCCCGCCAGGTGCTGGCCAGGAGTACTTCGCCCGTCGTGCTCGATGCGGACGGCATCTCCGCTTTCGCCGGCGACGCGCGGGCGTTGCGGGCGCGCGACGCCGATCTGGTGATCACGCCACATCCGGGCGAACTGGCGCGCCTGCTGGGCGTCGCGACCGATTCCGTCGTCAGTGATCGCTGGGGGCACGCTCGGCGGGCCGCGCGGGAGACCGGAGCGGTGGTCGTCCTCAAGGGCCGTCAGACGCTGATCTCGGACCCCGCCCTCGGTACGTGGGTGAACCCGACGGGCAATCCGGGGATGGCCTCGGGAGGAAGCGGCGACGTGCTGACCGGCGTGATCGCGGCGCTCCTGGCTCAGGGGCTGGAACCGCCGTCCGCGGCGAGGATGGGCGTCTACGTCCACGGCCTCGCGGGTGATCTGGCGGCCGCGACCTGGGGTGAGACGTCGATGGCCGCTTCCGACCTGGTCGACGAACTGGGTCCGGCGTTCAAGTCGCTGTCCGGCTCGGGATGATCGTTCGCACCGGAAGCGCCGGAGAAACCCGGAGATTCGGGATCGAGCTCGCCGAACGGCTGCGGCCGGACGGCACGGCCCTTCTCTTCGGCGACCTGGGTTCCGGCAAGACGGTTCTGACCCAGGGCATTGCCGAGGGTCTGGGCCTCGATGCGGGGTTCGTCCAGTCGCCGACCTTCACCCTGATTCACGAGTACGACCGCGGCCCGGTGCGGCTGGTCCACGTCGATCTCTACCGACTGCAGCCGGAAGAGGTCGAGGGGATCGGGTTGGACGAGGTCCTGGCCGGGGACGGCGTCAAGGTCGTCGAGTGGGCCGACCGCCTGCCGTACCGTGTAGCGGCGACGGAAGTGTGGCTGGAGGTGGGTCGGAAACCGGGAGAGCGAACCATCGAAGTCGCCTGGGACCGTTGTAGAGTGCCGCACCTGAACGAAGGCGGCTGATTCGGCCGCGCACCACCCACGAGGAGCGAGAAGAGAGTCGATGGAAGTTGAACGCGTTGGCGTCGTCGGCTGCGGTCTGATGGGCCGCGGCATCGCGGAGATCTGTTCCCGTGCCGGGATCCCGGTCACGGTCAGGGAGATCAACCAGGAAGTGCTGGATACGGGGCTCGGCGCGGTCCGCGCGTCGCTGGCCAAGAACCTCGAGCGGCGGCGCATCGACGTCGAGGAGCACGACCGGGCGCTCTCGAACCTGAGCGGCACGGTGGACCTTGGGGATCTCGGAGACTCGGACCTCGTCGTCGAGGCGATCGTCGAGGACCTGGAGACGAAGCGTGAGCTGTTCGTCGCGCTCGACGGCATCGTCGGGGACGACACGATCTTCGCGAGCAACACGTCGTCGTTGACGCTGACGCAACTCGCCGCTTCAACCGCGAGGCCGGACCGGTTCGTGGGGCTCCACTTCTTCAACCCGGTGCCGGTGATGCGGCTGGTCGAGGTCGTCCGGACCCTGATGACCTCGGACGAGGCGTACGACGCCTGCTGGGGTCTGGCCGAGCGGGTCGGCAAGACACCGGTCGCGTGCAAGGACAACTCCGGCTTCATCGTCAACCGGCTGCTCGTGCCTTACCTGCTCGATGCAGTCCGCGCTTACGAGAACGGCATCGGCAGCATGGAGGACATCGACACGGCGATGAAGCTCGGCTGCGGCTATCCCATGGGGCCGTTCACACTGTCCGACTTCATCGGGCTGGACACGATGTACTCCGTCGCAAACATCATGTTCGACGAGTACCGGGAGACGCGGTTCGCGCCGCCGACGCTGCTGAAGCAGTTGGTCCAGGCGGGACATCTGGGACGCAAGACCGGCAAGGGGTTCTTTGACTACCGCTGAACCAGCGGAAGCAAGAGCGCAGCTGGTCCTGCCCGAAGGGTCGGTGCAGGCAATCTGCGGCGCCCACGACGAGAACCTGCGGCGAGTCGAGAAGGCGCTCCAGGTCACGCTCGGCGTTCGGGGGTCGGCGGTTCAGATCCGGGGTCCGGCGAAGGCGGTCGGCAAGGCGGAACGCCTGCTCACTGATCTCGGCACGCTGGCCGCGAGCGGCCGGCGTCTGAGCGGTGGTGACCTGGCGACCGCTCTGCGCGTGGTAGCGGAGGAACCGGCGACGTCGCTGGTCGACTTCTTCAGGACCGGGGCGTTGATCCAGGCTTCGCGGCGCCTGGTCGCTCCGCGCAGCCTGAACCAGAAGCGCTACCTCCGCGCTATGCTGGACCACGATCTGGTCATCTCGACCGGGCCGGCGGGCACGGGCAAGACCTACCTGGCGGTGGCGGTGGCCGCTTCCGCGCTCAAGCAGGAGAAGGTGCGGCGCATCGTGCTGGCCCGGCCGGCGGTCGAAGCGGGCGAGAAGCTCGGATTCCTGCCCGGCGATCTGGCGGAAAAGGTAAACCCCTACCTGCGGCCGCTTTACGATGCTCTCTACGACATCATCGGCTTCGACAAGGTGGCGCGGATGATGGAGCGCGAAGTGATCGAAGTGGCTCCGCTCGCCTTCATGCGGGGTCGCTCACTCAACGACAGCTTCATCATCCTCGACGAGGCGCAGAACACGACGCCGGAGCAGATGAAGATGTTCTTGACACGCATCGGCTTCAACTCGAAGGCGGTGGTCAACGGCGACATCACACAGGTCGACCTGCCACCGGGCCAGCAGTCCGGGCTCAAGCACGCTCTCAAGGTGCTTCGGGGCGAGGAAGGTATGGCGTTCGTGCGCTTTGGGCGATCGGACGTGGTCCGCCATGAACTCGTCCAGCGGATCGTCGGCGCCTATGACCGTTGGGAGGCGCGTTACGGCTCCGGTTCGGACCCGCAGGTGGAGCGGTGAGCGCGTCGGCGAAGACGCCGCGGCGGCGTCGGACCGCACGGCGGCGGGAGGCACGCAGACGGCTGCGGCGCAGCATGATCCGGCGCCACGGCGAACGGCTGACCGTCGCCGGCCTGTGGCACTACGTGCTGGAGCTCGACATCGTGTGGGTCGTGTTCATGGTCCTCGCCGGTGCCTTGATCATGGCCCCGGCCGGCGTCTTCTTCGAGCCGGACCTGAGCGAGGGAGACATCGCGAACCGGGACTACCTCGCGACGCGCGACGTCCTGATTCTCGATGAGGCGACGTCGGAGGAGCTGAAGGAGCGGGCCCGTTCCGATGTCCGGCCGCTCTACGACTTCAACTACGCCCAGGACGAGGAGTTCGAGGGCCGGATCAGGCGGCTGTTCGAGATCGAGCGGGGGTTCGACGAGGTCGCCGACCTGCTGCCGGAGGAGGACATCGCCGCCGAGCGGCTGCTGCGGCTCCGCGAGGGCAGCAACCTGCGGGTCGACGAGAGCCACGCGGACCTCCTCGCCGTCCAGGTAGACGCCTCGGACGAAGGCGCCGAACTGGAGGAACGAATCGTTCGCCTGGTCGGCATCCTGCTTCGCGAGGGGATCGTGGAGAACAAGGAGACCCTGCTCCAGAACCGTCTCGAGGGCGTGACGCTGCGCAGCCTGCAGACCGGGGAGGAATCGGAGCAGTTCGACCTCTTCGGCTACCGCGGGTATCCGGACGAGGTGGAGAGCTACCTGGAAGCGGAAGTCGGCGGTTGGGGAGGCTGGTCCCGGGGCGATCGGGAACGGATCGTCGATTTCCTGATGGTCAACCTGACGCCGAACGTCTACCTCAACCTGAGCGAGACGCAGGAGCGCCGGGACGCTCAGGCGGAGGCGGTCGGACAGGTGTTCAACCAGATCCGCGCGGGCCAGGTCATCGTGCGCAAGGGCGACGAGGTCGACCTCGAGGCGATCAACCTGCTACGCGAGATGACGGGCAGCGAGGGCGCTCTGACCCAGCTCCTATCGCCCCTGGCGTCCGCCCTGCTGCTGGGGCTGGCGGTAGCGTTTCTGTGGGTCGCCTTCCGGCGCAAGCGGCTGGTTACCGTCGAGGCCCGCGCCTTCGGCAGCGTCGTTCTGCTGCTGATCCTGGGTCTCCTGGCGACCCGCTTCGGCTTCGTGGTCGCCGACGCGCTCGCCGCTTCGTTCGAGATCGAGGCGCTCAGTTCCGCGAAGAGCTACGGCTTCGCGATTCCGTTCGCCGCCCTCGCCCTGCTGGTGTCCGTGCTCTTCGGCCGGGGCGCCGGGTTGCTCGTGGGTTTCGTCTTCTCGGTGCTCGTGGGGCGCCTGGGGTGGGCGGAGGCGGCCACCTCGCAGCTCGGGCTGGCTGGCGGCACGATGCTCTATGCGCTGACCGGCAGCCTGGCCGCCGTGTTCGCGCTCGATCAGCTGAAGCAGCGTTCCGCCGTGATCCGCGCGGGACTGCTGGTTGGCCTCGTCAACATGGCTTCGGTGACCGTGTTGACTCTGCTGGATGGGAGCGGCGCGACGCTCACGGGCTGGGGCTTCGAACTGCTCTGCGGACTTCTCGGCGGCCTGCTGGTGGCAGCCGCGGTCGGCTTTGCAATCCCCGTGTTCGAGGCGGTGCTGTTCCTGACCACGGATATGAAGCTGATGGAGCTCTCCGACACGAATCTCCCGCTCCTGCAGCGCCTTGCCTTCGAAGCGCCGGGTACGTTCCAACACTCGCTGATGGTCGCCAATCTGGCCAAGGCCGGTTGCGAGGCCGTCGGCGGAAACCCCACGCTTGCCTACGTCGGGGGCCTCTACCATGACATCGGCAAGGTGCTGCGCCCGCAGTACTTCGTGGAGAACCAGCGCGACGACGACAACCCGCACGACAAGCTTGCGCCCTCGATGTCGGCGCTGATCCTCGTCGATCACGTGAAGGAAGGCGCGCGCATGGCGCGCGAGCATGGCCTGCCGCAGCCGATCGTCGACGCCATCGAACAACACCACGGTACGCGCACGCTTGCCTACTTCCTCGCCCGAGCCAGGAAGAGGGTGGAAACCGGCGAGAAGATCAACGAGCACCAGTACCGGTACACCGGCCCCATGCCCCAGAACAAGACGATGGGGGTGCTGATGGTCGCCGATACGGTGGAGGCGGCGAGCCGCACCCTCGAGGACTACTCCGAGGAGTCGATCAGGGCACTGGTGACACGTCTTCTCGACGACATCGTGGAGGACGGTCAGTTGGATCAGACCGACCTGACCCTGTCCGATCTGCGCCGGATGAGTCACACGCTGCAGAATGTCCTGAAGACGGTGCACCATCACCGGGTGGACTATCCGGGGTTCGAGTGGGGCGGCGAGAGCCGGGGTTCTCTGCGGGTCCTTCCCGGCGGCGCGGGCGGCGGCCAGGGCGCCGAGTAGGGTGGCGAACATCTTGGTGCAGGTGGCGGCCTCGGTAGAGGCCAGGTGCCGGAGCCTGCTTCCCGGTCTCCGCAGAGTCACGCGCGACATCGTCGCGGAACTGGCGCCGCAACCGTCCACGCTGACCCTGCGACTCGTTGACGACGAGGAGATCCGGGAACTGAATCGCCGCTACCGGTCGCTCGATGAGGCGACGGACGTCCTCTCGTTCCCCGGGGAGACGACCCCCGAGGGTCGACACCTGGGCGATGTGGTGATCTCGGTGGAGACGGCCCAGTCGCGCGGCGGCGGGGCCTTGGAGCGGGAACTTCAGATCCTCGCACTGCACGGGATCCTTCATTGCCTGGGCCATGACCACGAGACGGACGACGGTGAGATGGATGCCCTGGAGCAGCGGCTGCGCGCGCGCTTCCTTGGGCCGCACAAGGCCGGAACGGTGGCGTTCGTGGGGCGGCCGAACGCCGGGAAGTCGACGCTGATGAACCGGATGCTGGGGGAGAAACTGGCGATCGTCTCGGATAAGCCGCAGACTACCCGCCACCGGCTGATCGGCATCCTGACGACGGAGCGCGGGCAGATCGTGTTCCACGACACGCCCGGCCTGCACCGACCCTTGCACCGGCTGAACCGGCGCATGGTCCACGCGGCTTCCGCCGCGCTCAAGGAGGCCGATGTCGTGTGCCTGATCCGCGATGTGGCGGTCCCGTTCGGCCGGGGCGATGCCTACGCGCTCGATCTGGTCGGCTCCGCCGCGGCGGCCGAACCCGCGCGCCCCATGCTGTGTCTGCTGAACAAGATCGATCAGGTCTCGAAACCGCGGCTCCTGCCCGAGATCGAGCGCTATGCCGGACGCGGCGTGTTCGAGGAGATCGTGCCGATCTCGGCTCTTACGGGCGACGGCGTGGAGGAGGTCCTGGAGATCCTGTGGCGGCACCTGCCGGCGGGAGAGCCGGAGCACGATCCTAAGTTGCTGACCGTGCACACGGAGCGCTTCCTGGCGGCGGAGCTGATCCGGGAGAAGGTGCTCGAGCAGACCCGCGACGAACTGCCCTTCACGACCGCCGTCGTCATCGAAGCCTGGGAGGACGACGATGAGCGGACCGACCTGCTGGCGAACATCCTGGTCGACCGGAACAGCCACAAGGGCATCGTGATCGGTCGCGGTGGCAAGAGGATCAAGGCGATCGGGACGGCTGCCCGGCGGGATCTGGAGGACTTCCTGGAGCGGCGGGTGTACCTGGAGCTGCAGGTCAGGACCCATCCGGGATGGCGGGAGGACAGCGCCGTGCTCGGCCGCCTGGAGACGGGCTAGAGCCGCGGCGTCGGCGCCGCGGGTTGCCAGTTGATGGACTCGCTGATAAACAGGCCGCCACTGACGCTTTCAGGCACTCGCACGACCGTCGGGTCGGCTCGACCGTACCGGTCTGGCCCGGCTTCACCGCGGTAGGGACAACAAAGGAGAACTTCATGGCAGAGGCTAGCCCCAAGTCGATCGTCGACCGGATCCGGGAGGAGGGGTTCCAGATCGTCGATTTTCGTTTCACGGACTTTCCCGGCTTGTGGCAGCACTTCTCGGTGCCGGCCGGCGAGGTGGACGAGGACACGTTCGAGGACGGGCTCGGATTCGACGGCTCGAGTATCCGCGGCTGGCAGGTGATCAACGAGTCGGACATGCTCGTGGTGCCGGATCCCGGCACGGCGTTCGTCGATCCGTACTTCGAGCACAAGACGCTCGTTTTGACCTGCGACATCGTCGATCCGATCACGCGTGAGAGCTATGGCCGCGACCCGCGCGGCGTCGCCAAGGCTGCGGAGGCCTACGTGCAGTCGACCGGCCTTGCCGATACCGCCTACTTCGGTCCCGAGGCGGAGTTCTTCATCTTCGACGACGTGCGCTTCGACGGCGGTCCGAACTTCGGCTTCTACGAGGTCGACTCGATCGAGGGCCGCTGGAACAGCGGCGCCGACGAGGGGCCCAACCTCGGCTACAAGCCGCGCTACAAGGAGGGCTACTTCCCGGTGCCGCCGACCGACAAGCACCAGGACATGCGGAGCGAGATGATCCTCACGATGGAGGACGTAGGCCTCAACGTCGAGTGCCAGCACCACGAAGTCGGCACCGGCGGTCAGGCCGAGATCGATCTTCGCTTTGCGCCCCTGGTCGAAATGGCGGATGCGATGATGCTCTACAAGTACATCATCAAGAACACAGCCGCCAAGCACGGCAAGACCGTCACCTTCATGCCGAAGCCCCTGTTCGAGGACAACGGCAGCGGCATGCACACGCATCTCTCGCTCTGGAGGGACGGAGTGCCGCTGTTCGCGGGCGACGGCTACGCCGGTTTGTCGGACATGGCGATGCACGCGATCGGCGGTCTGCTCAAGCACGCGCCGGCTCTGCTTGCCTTCACCAACCCGACGACGAACAGCTACAAGCGGCTGGTGCCGGGCTTCGAGGCACCGGTGAACCTGGTCTACTCGCAGCGCAACCGTAGCGCCGCGGTGCGGATCCCGATGTACTCGCCGTCGCCGAAGGCGAAGAGGGTCGAGTTCCGCTGCCCCGACCCGAGCTGCAACCCGTATCTCGCCTTTGCCGCGCTGTTGATGGCCGCCATCGACGGCATTCAGAACGAGATCGATCCGGGCGGTTCGCTGGATGTGGACATCTACGACCTGTCTCCGGAGGAGAGCGAGGGCGTCCCGACCACCCCGGGCACTCTCGACGAGGCGCTCGACGCACTCGAGGACGACCACGACTTCCTCACAGCCGGCGGCGTGTTCGATGAGGATGTGATCGAGAACCACATCGCGTACAAGCGTGAGAACGAGTGCCAGGAGGTCGCGCTGCGGCCGCATCCGCACGAGTTCGCGCTGTACTACGACATCTAGGGCGAAGCGTGGTCGTGCGCGTCGTCGGTGTGGTGCTTGGGCTGACGCTGGCTGCGCCGGCCGCGGGCGACGACTGGCCGCAGTGGCGGGGCGCCGACCGTTCCGGGGTCTGGCACGAGGACGGGATCCTCGAGCGCTTCCCGGAGGATGGCCCGAAGGTCGTCTGGCGCACACCGATCCGCGGGGGCTACTCGGGGCCGGTGGTGGCGGAAGGCCGTGTCTTCGTCATGGACTGGGCGCGCACCGAGGGGTCGCGCGCCATTCTCGGCAAGGAGCGGCTGCTGGCACTCGACGAGGAGACCGGCGAGGTGCTCTGGAGCCACGAGTGGGACGTGAACTACTCGGCGCTGCAGCAGAGCTACGCGATCGGTCCCCGCTCGACGCCGAGCGTTGACAGCGACCGGATCTACGTGATGGGTGCGGTCGGCCATCTGATCGCGCTCGAGGCGGAGACCGGCGAGGTGGTCTGGAGCTACGACTCCGTGGAGGAGGGCGGCGCCAGCATCACGATCTGGGGCTTCTCCAGTTCGCCGCTCGTCCACGGCGACCTGCTGATCCAGATCGTGGGCGCCGAGCCGGACGGCAAGGTGATCGCCTTCAACAAGCACACCGGAGACGAAATCTGGCGGTCGCTTTCCTCCGACTGGGAGATGGGCTACGGCCAGCCGATGATCTTCGAGGCGGGCGGCGTCGAGCAGCTCATCATCTGGGAGCCGAAGGCGGTCAACTCACTCGATCCGGCGACCGGCGAGGTCTACTGGACCGTGCCCTGGGAAGTGGCCTCGGGGATGACGGTGACGACTCCGGTGATCGACGGCGACCGGCTGCTGTTCAGCCAGTTCTACCGCGGTTCCCTGCTGCTGGAACTGGATTCCGAGAAGCCGGAGGTGCGTGAACTCTGGCGCGGCCAGAGCCGCAGCGAGATGCCGGAGGAGACGGAAGGCCTGCACGCGCTGATCACGACGCCGATCCTCGAGGGCGACACGATCTACGGGGTCTGCAGCTACGGCCAGTTGCGGGGTCTCGACGCCGCCGATGGATCCAGGCTCTGGGAGAGCGACAGGATGACCCGACAGGGCCGCTGGGGAGCGGCCTTCATGGTCAAACACGGCGACCGCTGGTTCGTGAACAACGACGTCGGCGACCTGATCATCGCGCGTTTCTCGCGGGACGGCTACGAGGAGATCGATCGCGCCAAGCTGATCGAACCGACCGCCCGTTCCGGCTTCGGCCCCCGGCGGTTCTACGACGCACAGGTGAACTGGTCCCATCCGGCTTACGCCAACCGCCACATTGTCGCGAGAAACGACGAGGAGATCATCCGGGTGTCCCTCGCGGCGGAGTAGCGGAGGAACTGTGAGCGCCGCCGAAACGCCGCCGAGCCGGTCCCCAACGGGGCCCGGCCGCCCGTGCCGCTTCCTGGCGCTGGTCACGGTCCTGACTTCGGTCACGGCCCTCCCCGTTTCCGGCCGGGATCCCATTGGCGAGCTCATCTTCCCGCTTGAGCACTGGCACAACCACGGTTCCTCGGTCGTCGAACTTCCGAACGGCGACCTGCTGACGGCCTGGTTCCATGGATCGGGCGAGCGGCGGTCGGACGACGTGCGGATCCTGGGCGCCCGCCTGCAGGCCGGCGCGGAGGCGTGGAGCGAGCCGTTCCTGCTCGCCGACACTCCGGGCTTTCCCGACACGAACTGCACCCTGCTGCTCGAGCCGGTCAGTGCGGGCGGCCACCGGCTGTGGCTGTTCTGGCCCACGATCCAGGCGAATCTCTGGGAGAGCGCCCTGATGAAGGTCAAGGTCTCGACCGACTTCGACGGGCCGGGGCCGCCGGTGTGGCAGTGGCAGGACGTGCTCCACATGAAGCCCGGGGACGGCTTCCACGACCTGGTGGCGGAGAGGACCGACGAGTACTTCCGGAGCCTTGGCTTCACAGGCGCCTCGGATCCCGCCGCGCCGGAGTCGGCCCGGCAATGGGCGGCGCGCAACCTGGAGCAGGCCGCCGACAAGCTGACCCGCCGCATCGGCTGGTTCACCCGCGCCCATCCGGTCCTTCTGCCGCTGCCCGAGGGCGGTCAGCGGCTGCTCCTGGGGCTCTACTCGGACGGCTTCAGCTTCGCCTCCGCCACCTACAGCGACGACGGCGGCCACACCTGGACGATGAGCGAGCCGATCATCGGCGGCGGCAACATCCAGCCGACGTTCGCGCTCCGCGAAGACGGCACGCTGCTCGCCTTCATGCGCGACAACGGCCCGCCGCCGAAGCGGGCCCATGTCGCCGAGTCGCGTGATCTCGGCGCCACCTGGACGATCGCCCGCGACCATCCCGATCTGGTCGAGACCGGCGCCGGGCTCGAGGTCCTGAAACTGGATAGCGGCCGCTGGATCGTAGTTCACAACGACATCCCCGACGGCCGCTACCAGCTCGCCGTCTCGGTCTCCGAGGACGAGGGCAGGACCTTCAGGCGGCGGCGCTACATCGAGCGGGAGGAGAAGGGCGTCGGCCGTTACCACTACCCGTCCGTCATCCAGGCCCGGGACGGCCGCATCCACGTGACCTACAGCTACCACGTCGCCGGCGCGCTCGACGACGGCGGCCAGGGCAAGAGCATCAAGCACGTGAGCTTCGACGAAACCTGGCTGCTGGGTGACGACTGAGAGAGGAATCCGCCATGCGTCAACGACCCATCTTCACTGTCACCCTCGCCGCTCTACTCGCGGCCGTCCTGTTTGCGGCCTGCGCGCCCCAGGGATCTGGCAGCACGGCCGGTACCGGCGAGACCTTCGCCGGCCTTCCCCGCGTCACGCCGGAGAGCGCCGGCATGTCGAGCGAGCGGCTCGACCGGATCCGGCCGGCGTTCGAGAGCTATGTGACGGACGGCAAGCTGTCCGGCGTCGTCACCGCCGTCGCCCGCGATGGCAAGGTCGTGCACTTCGAGGCCAGCGGTTACCAGGACGTCGAAGCCGGCGAGCCGATGGCCGAGGACACGATCTTCCGCATGTACTCGATGACCAAGCCGATCGCCTCGGCGGCGCTGATGATCCTCTGGGAGGAGGGGCACTTCCTGCTGTCGACGCCGCTGTCCCGGGTTCTTCCCGAGTTCGCCGACACGCAGGTCTACGTCTCCGGCGACGGCGACGACTTGGAGACGGAGCCTGCGCGGCGGCCGATCGTCATCCGCGACCTGATGACCCACACCTCCGGGCTGACCTACACCTTCATCCCCAGTCCGGTCGCGGCCAGCTACGTGGCCGCGGGACTCGAGGGCTCGGCGGACGCCGTACCCCACGACGACCTGGCGCACTACGTCCGGGAGCTGGCGAAACAGCCCCTGCTGGCTCACCCCGGCACCGCCTGGAACTACAGCGTCGGCCTCGAGGTCGCGGGTCGGGTGGTCGAGGTCGTCTCCGGGCAGACCTTCCGCGACTTCCTGAAGGAGCGCATCTTCGACCCGCTGGCCATGGTCGACACGGACTTCTACGTCCCGGACGAGAAGCTCGACCGCCTCGCCGTGAACTACGCGCCGACGCCGGAGGGTGGCATCGTCGTCTTCGACGATCCCGAGAACAGCGCCTACCGCAAGCCGCCCAAGGTCGAGATGGGCGGTTCCGGCCTGGTCGCCACCGCCGGCGACTACCTGCGCTTCGCCCAGATGCTGGCGAACGGCGGCGAACTCGACGGCGTGCGGATCCTCGGGACGCAGACCGTGGCCCTGATGATGGACAACCACCTGGGATCGGCCTACGGGCCGTCTCCCATGTCGAGCCTCAACCTCGACATGGGGATGAGCGAAGGCATGGGTTACGGCCTGGGCGGGTACTCGATCACCGACACAGGGCTCACCGGCCTGCCGGCCTCGCCCGGCACCTACGGCTGGGGCGGCGCCGCCTCGACCGATTTCCTCGTCGATCCCGAGGAGGAAGTCGTCGCCATGGTGCTGACCCAGTTGCTGCCTACCGGCACCTATCCGCTGCGTCCAACGATGGAAGTGCTGACCTACCAGGCGATCGTGGAGTAGGCGTGAGGAGATGAGGATGAGCAAGCTCCGAAGACCGCCCCGGCGTCCACGGTATGTGCCGGTCAGGGCCGTAGCCCTCGGCGCCGCGTCGGTGCTGGTCCTGGCCGGAGCCTCTCTCGCCCAGGAGCGCGGCTTCTACGCCGGCTACACCGCGACGGGGGAACTGTTCGACGCCACCTTCTCGAAGAGCGTCGACAACACGGACCCGGACACTCTGGTGCCCGAGCCGCGCCGCGGCATGGTCTTTAGCGACCGGAACTCCGCCGACACCGTGGATCTCGCCGTCGGCTTCGTCGGCGGCTACCGCGCGCCCCTGGGCGACGGCGGCGCGTACCTCAGTACGGAAGTCGACGTCATGTTCCACAGCGGCGAGCCGGACGGCCGGTTGGTCGGCGTGGGCACGTCGCCCGAACGCAACCAACTGGGCGAGAGCTGGCCGGATGCGTGGTCCCTCGACAAGAAGCGCAGCTACGGCCTGACTCTGCGGCTCGGCTTCGGAGAGTCCCAGGACATGAACATCTACATGCTCGGCGGCGTTCGGCTGTTCAAGGCGCGCTTCAGCACGACCTTCGAAGGGTGCATGACCGCTGAGCCTTGCTCGCCGTCCGAGTTCGTCTCGGGGACAGACGGCCGCGATGTGGATCCGATCGCCACCACCTGGGGCCTCGGCCTGGAGAAGCGGTTCGGCAGCGGTGAGTACGCCCGCAGAATCGCGTTGCGCTTCGAGGCGGCCTACAGCGAGTACGGCAGCGAGTCGTGGGTCGCTGACTTCCCGGACGTCCGGGTCACCGTGCCGTCGGCGGTGGAGGCGGAGGGGATCGGCGTGACGGTCAGCATGGTGCGGCTGTTCGGCGCCGCGGACTGATCCCGGCTCGTCTCAGCCGTACATGACGGCCGCCGCCTGCTCCCGCAACGCCGTCGGGTTGCCCAGCATCTGCCGGTCGTAGCCGGCGCGCTTGTAGAAGATGTGCATGTCGCACTCGTGGGTGAAGCCCATGCCGCCGAAGACCTGGGTGGTCATCGTCACGGCGTTGCTGGCGACGTCCGTGGCGTGGGCCTTGAGCAGCGGGGCCAGATGGTCGATCTCGTCGGATCCCTGGTCCCAGGCGTCGGCGGTGTGCCAGAGCAGGGACTGGACCGGATCGACTTCGGCCAGAACCTCGGCGCAGATGTGCTTCACCGCCTGGAAGGAGCCGATGATGCGCTCGAACTGTTTCCGCTCCTTGGCGTACTCGACCGAGATGTGAAGGCCCTTCTGGGCGGCGCCGAGGGCGTCGGCGGCGAGGGCGATCTGGGCCGCCTGGACGGCGCGGCGGGTGTTCTCGGCGCTGCCGCCGAGGTTCTCGGCCGCTCCCAGGTCGATGCCGGAAAAGGTGATCTCGGCGACTCGACGGGTGTCGTCGACGGTCTCGAGCGGTGTGATGCCGATGCCTGAGACCGACGCGTCGAGCAGGTGGAGGCTGCCCCCCGTCTCGAGCAGGAAGGCGTCGGACCATGCCGCGTCGGGGACGTAGAGGACGGTGCCCTCAATCCGTCCGTCGTCGATCGGCGCATCGAGGATCGGCGTGATCAGCGAGCTGCCCTCGGCGATTCCTTCGAGCAGGGCGCTCTTCCGATCTCCGGCGTCGGCCCCGGCGAGCATCAGCGGCGCAAGCACGTAGGCCGAGTGGAAGTTGACGGGTGCTGCGGCCCGGCCGATCTCCTGCGCAGCGATCGCTGCCTCCTGCATTCCGAGTTCCGAACCGCCGAGGTCCATGTCGATCAGGAGCCCTGTGATCCCCTGGTCGCCGAGCTGGCCGTGGATCGCCTCGTCGCGGCCTGACTCGGAGTCCATCACGCGGCGGACCCGCTCGATCCCCACGTCCTGGGCGAGAAAGCGGGCGATCGAGTCTCGGAGCAGCTCCTGCGGCTGCGTCAGTCCAAAGTCCATGCTGGACTCCTTCTCTCTAAGGGGCCGTGCGGGGTCAGGCCGCTGCCGGCTTCGGCTCCCGCGGAAGGCCGAGGCCCCGCTCGCCGATGATGTTCTTCTGGATCTGGGCGGTGCCGCCGCCGATGATCAGGCCGAGCGCGTACATGTAGTTGCGCTGCCAGTTGCCGTAGTCGCGCACATGCTTGGAGCCGCGCTTCAGGACCCCGCGCTCGGCCATTCCGTCGATGGCGAGCGCGCAGATGTCGTAGTTCAACTGGCAGTTGTTCAGCTTGACGATCAGACCGCCGGCGCCAGAGTCGCGCTTCTGCAGCATGTCGGTCAGCAGGCGCAACTGGTGGTACTTCATCGCCTGCACCCTGCCTTCGAGCTTCAGCAGGCGGTCACGGTAAACGGGGGATTCGATGAGGCCGGTTTCGCGCAGGATGTCCACGCAGCCGTCGAAGTAGTTCTCCGTCGCGTTCGAGCGGCCGAGCATGTTCCGCTCGTAGCGCAGCGTGTAGGTGCCGACCTCCCAGCCCTGGCCGGGGCGACCGACGACGTTCGTCGCCGGCACGCGCACGTCGGTGAAGAAGACCTCGTTGAAGGAGGCGTCGCCGGTCATCGTCATCAGCGGCCGGATGTCGATGCCGGGCGTGTCCATCGACAGGACGATGTAGCTGATGCCTCCGTGCTTCCCGGCGTCGGCCTCGGTGCGGATCAGGGCGAACATCATGTCGGCTTCGCGGGCGCCGCTGGTCCAGATCTTCTGGCCGTTGATCACGTACTCGTCGCCGTCGAGCACCGCGGAAGTGCGCAGCGACGCCAGGTCCGAGCCGGATCCCGGCTCGCTGTACCCCTGGCACCAGATCAGTTCGCCGCGCATCGTGGGCCGGATCAGCTCCTGCTTCTGGTCCTCGCGACCGAAGTGCAGCAGCGTCGGGACGAACATGCCGGTACCCTGGCTTTCCATCCCGAGGGAGATCCCGGCGCTCTGGAACTCCTCCTCGATCACCAGGCTCGCGAGGGCGTCGGGCTCGTGGCCGGCGCCGCCGTAGCGCTTCGGGATCGTGCGGCCCGCGTAGCCGGCATCGAAGAGCCGCTTCTGCCACTCCAGGGTTCTGGCGCGGACTTGCGACGCGTCACCGCCGAAGCCGGGGCCGGCCGGGACGGCAACGTCCTCGTTAGCGGTGAGGAAGGCGCGGACCTCCTCTCGGAGCTCGTTGTACTCGGAACCGATCGATGTATCCATGATGGCGGGACTGTATCGCGCCCGGCGAGGTCGCTTGAAGAGCTTCGGCAGCACCTTGGAGCATTCGGAGTAAGCTGTTCGGCCCGATAGGCAGAGAACAGCGGCAGCGGGGACGGCATGAGCGACGAGACGGTTGGAGGAGAGTTGGCGGTTGAAGCCGACGGTGCCGGCGAAAAGGCGCAGTCCAGCCGGGACGCGGAACGCCTGGAGTTGCTGCGGCAGGCAGCCGCGGGTGCAGGCGTCGATGCGGTTGTCCTGACGCCGGCGGCCACGATGACGTGGCTTCTGGGCCACGACTTCGAGGCGCATGAGCGACTCTTTCTGCTGATCGTGCCAACTGCCGACGAGGCGGTAGCCGTGGTGCCCGCCCTGGAGGAAGCGAACTTCCGCGGAGCGGCGCCCGCGGTCGGGTCGGTCCACCTGTGGGACGACGCGGACGGCCCCGAGAACGCCGCGGCGGCGGCGCTTAAGTGCCTGGGCAAGACGTCGCGGGTGGCGGTGGAGCCGCTGAGCCTGCGCTACATGGAGTTCGAGCACCTGCGACGCGAGCTGCCGAGGGCGAAGATCGAGAGTGCCGAAGAGATCGTGAGCGAGCTCCGGCTCAGGAAGAGCGACGAGGAAGCGGCGCTGATGAAGCGGGCTTCGAAGATCGCCGAGGCGGCGCTCGAGTTCACGCTGCGCGACGTCAAGCCGGGGCGGAAGGAGATCGAGATTGCTTCCAAGCTCTCGAGCGAACTGCTGCGCCGGGGTGGAGGGGGCATCTCGTTCGGGCCGATCGTCCTCAGTGGCCCGAAGTCGGCACTGCCGCACGGCGTCCCGGACGAACGCGAGATGCAGGAAGGCGAGTTCCTGCTGATCGACTTCGGTACGTCGTTCGGCGGCTATCACTGCGACATCACCCGCACCTTCGTCGTCAGCGGTTCCCCGACCGACCGGATGCGGGAGGTCTACGAGTCGGTGCTACAGGCCAACATTCGCGGCGTGGCGGCGTCGCGGCCGGGAGTCACCTACGACTACGTCCACAAGAACTGCCAGGCGAATCTCCACGCAAGGCGCTTCAAGGAGTTCATGACCCACCGGACCGGCCACGGACTGGGCCTCGAGATCCACGAGCCGCCGTCCGTCATGGCGGGCAACGACGACGTCGTGGAGCAGGGCGCCGTATTCACGATCGAACCCGGCCTCTACCTCGACGGCTGGGGCGGCGTGCGGATCGAGGACAACATCCGGGTCACGGAGCAGGGCTGCGAACTCCTCACCTCGTCGCCGCGGGAGCTACGCATTCTCGGCGCGTAGGCGGCTCACTGTCAGGGCGCACGGGCGGTGGGCTCACCCGCCTGTTCGGCGGGGTATGAAGGGTCAGCCTCCAGGTGCCGTGCCATCCGTGCAACCGCTGACGGGCGCACGGACTGGTTCACGGGTCGCGCGGATCGCGCGACCCGGGTCCGCGCTTACTGAGTTCAGGAGGGGTTGGCGCTCACTGCACTCCACTCGCTCCGGTTCGGCGTCGGTCATTGTGATGGCGCGGGGAGTCGCTCGTTCCGAGCCACCTGGAGGCCGACCCTTCAGACCCCTTGCACAGGCTGGAGGTCGTCGGACTGCCGTTCAGGCCTAGAAGTGGAGGTGGAGGCCGATCTGGCCGCGGCGGCTGTCGCCTAGGCCGCTGCGGATGGTGCCGTCGAAGTTGAAGAGGAGGGAGCCCTGCGAGGCGTCGAGGCGGTTGTCGGCGTTCGTCACGTTGAAGATCTCGAGGACCGGCTCAAGGGTGACACCGCGGCCCAGGGTGAAGGGACGTGAGAGGCGGATGTCCCAGGTCAGGAAGTCGTTGTCGCGCCGGAGCGTGTTCCGCTGCAGGATGTTGCCGTCCGCGCAGATGCGGTCGGATGGCTGGGCGGCTCGCTGACCGGGGCTGGCGCAGGATTCCGACACGGGTGACGCCGACAGGTAGCGGAGTACGTTGCTGAACTGGATGTCGCGGGGCAGGGCGAAGAGCAGGTATCCGGCGACCTGGTGCCGGCGGTCGCGGTCGGACCAGCCGTATTCGGGTCCGAGGTTCGCGGGGTCGGCGTAGCGGAAGGTAAAGGGATCCCGTTCGTTGTCGTCGTCGGAGCGATCCTGGCTGAGCGTGTAGTTCAGCTCGAAGGTCAGCAGACCGTCGAAGGCGTCCCGGCCGCGCAGGGTCGCGGTCAGCCCGTGGTAACGCGACCGAACTCTCCGTGTTGTTCAGCGCGTTGATGCCGCCTCCGCCGGGATGGGTGCCGACGCCGAAGGGGGACCCGAAGGCCGGGTGGTTCCGATCGACGAAGCGGAAGAGCTCGTCTGTCCGTGCATGCTGGTAGGCGAGTTCCGCGGTCAGGCCGCGGCCCAGGCGGCGCTCGTAGCCAGCGCCGAAGGACCAGGTCTCGGGCAGTTCGAGATTCCGGTCGACGACGGTGATGTCGGGCAGGAAGGGCAACGTGTCCGAGCCGTCGATCTGCTCGTCGATCGGCGGCACGGGACCGAGCGCGGGCGAGGCAGCGCTGCTGCGGAAGAGGACCTGTTGGAAGGCGCCGTTCGTCGTGCGGGGCCCGGCCAGCACCAGGCTCGGAATGCGGGAGACGTAGGAACCGGCGTTCAGCCGCAGGACATTGGAGCCGTCGCCCGAGGCGTCCCAGACCAGGCCGAGGCGGGGCTGAAGGTTGTCGAGATCGTCGGGAATCCTGCCGTCCGACGGGAAACGGGGATCGTCGAGATAGGGCGCGAAGTACGTTCTCTCCGGTTCGATCAGCGGGTCCGGGTTCCAGGTTCCCTCCCAGCGGAGACCGAGGTTCAGCACCACCCGGTCGGTCGCCTGCCAGGTGTCCTGGAGGAAGAGAGCGACCTCGTCGACATCGAAGGCTTGCTTGCCCAGGTCCTCCGCGGGGACGCCGGGAACGGTGGCGGCCTGCAGGTAGAGGAGGACGGGTCCGGTGATCTCCGTCCCGGGCGGGCAGACGCCGGCGGCGCTGTTCGAGCCGTCGGAGCAAGTCACGTAGCGGTTGCCCTGCTCCATGAAGTTGATGAAGCCGTCCACCGAGTCGAAGATGTAGCGGCTGTTGCCGAAGCCGACGAACTGCTGGCTGACGCCGGTCTGGTTCACCTCGATTCCGGCCTTGACCAGGTGGTCGCCGGCGAGGGTGGAGACGTTGTCGACGAGTTGCTTCCGCTCGGCGGCAGCATCCGCGCCGATGGGCAGGAAGAACGGCAGGCCGATGCGGAAGCCGTCCGCGAAGTCCATGCCGATGTCGGGGAAGGGCCTGCCGCCGAGACGCTGATAGGGCGGCGGAGGAGGGGCCGCCACGCCCGGCTGCAGCGGCCCGCCGTAGGGTCGGGGGCGGTTCTCGCGCGCCCACTGCAGCCGCAGTTCGTTCGAGGTGCGATTGCTGAGCAGGGAACGGAGGCTGAAGTTCACGGCGTGCGAGTAGTCCTGCTCGATGCCGTTCGCGGACAGACCCCAGGAATCGACATCGAACGTGCCGTTCACCTGCTCCGACCACGTGTAGTTGTACTTGACCGAAACCTGGTGCCGTTCGCTCAGGTTGAAGTCCAGCTTGGCGATCAGGGCGCGGTTGTCGTCCGAGCGCTCGATGGGGCCGAACTCGTCGTCGAAGAGGCCGGGCCAGCGGTTCCTCAGGAAGCCGTCGAGCCGCGCGAGGTTGGATGGGCTGACGACTTCCCGGATAGCCTGTTTCGTTTCCGCCCCGTCCTGCTCGTCATAGGCGCCGAAGAAGAACACACGCTCCCGCCTGACCGGACCGCCGAGCGTGAAGCCGTACTGGAGGCGGCTGAAGTCCGGCTTCGCGGCCTCGCCGGAGGGATGCTCGGTGGAGATTCCGTCCCACTGGCTGAAGGTGTGCGCCGTGCCCTCGAACTCGTTCGTGCCGGACTTCGTGATCACGTTGACGAAGCCGCCGGCGGACCGGCCGAACTCGGCTGTCGCGCCCTGGTTGATGACGACCATCTCCTGGATCGCGTCCTGGTTGAAGGTGAAAGCCGGCCGCTGCCCGCCGCGTTGCTCGCCGAAGAACGAGTTGTTGAAGTCGGCGCCGTCGACGATGAAGTTGTTGAAGATGCCGCGCTGGCCGCTGATGTTCAGTTCGTCGCCGTCCGGCCCCTGGGAGATCGACGCGCCGGGCGTGAGCAGGGTCAGGTCGAAGAAGTTGCGGCCGTTCACTGGCAGGCCCTCGATCACTTCGTCGGAAAGCCGCTGGGAAGTCGTCACGTCTTCGGTCGCGGGCGTCCCACAGGCGTCCGTCGACACCGTGATCTCCTCGGCGACGACCTCCTTCAGTTCGATGTCGAGGTTCAGGCTCTCGCCGACTCGCAGCGTGAGGCCGGAGAGCCGCTCCATCTGTCCGCCTTCGTCCTTCGTCACGATCAGTTCGTAAGAACCGAGCGGCAGCAGGGTGCGCGCGAACGTGCCGGTAGCCGTCGTTTCGACGGACGTTGTGAACCCGGTTTCCGCGTGCTGGATCAGCACCTGGGCGCCGCCCACGGCCGCTCCGTCAGGACCGCGGACGGTGCCGCGGATGATCCCGGTCGTCGCCTCGGACTGGGCGGTTGCGGGGACGGCAGATGCGACAGTCGCGGCCGCGAGGCAGACAACAACGGCGAACCCCCTGCAGCGCGCGGGCGGCACTCTACACGCTGCGATAGGAGCTGCGCGGCTCTGCGAGGGCGCGCGTTGTGCCGTGGGACCCGGCTCGTTCTCCGTAGCCAGCCCCCCCTGTTTTGGGGGTGCTAGCGGCTGATTGATCCGTGTAAGCTGACCAAGATCGTTAGATGAAGCGTAGAGGAAAAGAAGTGGGCGCCATGGACGAAGTCGTTGGCCTCCTGCAGGAAGCGGTCTTCGACGAGAGTCGATGGACGAAGCTGGCGCTTTCGATCGACAGTGCGTGCGGACTGATCGGGAGCCAGCTTTGCGTCGTAGCTGCTGACGTGGACGACACTGTCCCGGACTTCCGTTTCAATCGGGGTCTGATTCGCGGCGAGCCGCAAGAGGATCTGGAGTCGGAGTACATCGAGTACTACCACTCCCTGGACGAGCGGATACCCCGCATGAGGGGAATGCGCCCTGGCAGGCTCTACCACAACACGGACCTCCTGACCGAGAGTGAACAGAAGAGCTCGCCCGTGTACGCGGGCTTCATCCCGCGGCATACCAGTAACGATCAGTTCAACATTCGTATGCCGGGACATGGCGGCACCAGTATGTTCTGGGTCGTCGCCCGAGAGATGGACCGCAGCGGTTGGTCATTCGAGAACCTGAAGCGCATCGAATTACTGGTCCCTCATGTGGCGCACTTCGTACGCGTCCGGCAGGCGCTGGCCGCCGCGGACGCGCGCGGTGATGCCTTGGCGGCCCTGCTGGACCGGACGGGCTTGGGTGTGCTCCATCTCGACCGCCATGGCCGGGTGCTGGAAGCGAACGAACGGGCGCGGCGCGTGCTGGCGGAAGGCGACTGCCTTACGCAGCGGAAGAACCAGCTCAGAGCCTGCGCGCGGCACGAGGACGCCCGGTTGGGTCGGCTGCTGACGGCCTGTTTCGACCGGGGTGTCGGCGGTTCGATGGCTCTCTGGCGTCCCGGCGATGCAAGAGCCGACTCCTTGATTCTGCACGTATGCCCGGTGCCCCTGGACTGGACCAGCTTCGACACCCGTGGCGTCGCCGTTCAGATCCTGTTGGTGGAACCGGGAAGGACGCCCGAAATGGACGGCCGTCAACTTGCCGACCTCTACGACTTGACTCCGGCCGAGAGTGGTCTCGCGCTCTTGCTCGCCCGCGGTCGGAGCGTCCGGGAAGTCGCGGTGTCCACGGGTCGCAAGGAGGCCACCGTGAGGTGGCACGTCAAGAACCTGCACTCGAAGCTCGGCGTCCATCGCCAGGCGGACCTGGTGCGCCTCGTGCTGTCAACGGCGGCGCCGGCGGAGTAGCAGGCCGGCCCGCCAACGTCGGACCGGCCTGCGGGTTCCAGCGGAGTCGCCGATCAGAAAGGGCCTGTGTCGATTTCGCCGCAGAGGCTGCCGGCCTCGTTGCGGTAGACCTTCGACTCGCCTGTCATCGTATCGGTCAACGTGAGTTCGTACTCGACATCCGACAGGCCGCCGTAGAGCAACCAGAACTTGCCGTTGATTGCGCGGCCGTCCAGCACCTTGACTGCCAGTTCGATGTTCTCCCGGTTGAAGAACCAGAAGAAACCCGTGTTGGCCGTCGTCAGGGACGGCAGCACGTTCGCGACTTGCATCGTCTCCGCTTCGGGAGCGTTCGGATCGATGAAGCGAACGTCGACCGAGAAGCGGTTCTGCACGAGGCACAGGCGATCGTTCGTTGGCTCGCACTCGCCGGCCTCGCTGGTGAACTCATGCACGCCGGTCAAGTCGGGCGGCATTGCCGCCAGGTGCAACGAATCCAGGTCGGCGAGCCCGGCGGACGCTTCGCTCGCCTGCGACCGTCCGAGGTCAGCCACGAGGTCTCCCGGGAACGCTCTCACGTCGCTCTGACCGCAGATCTCCTTCGGTGGGTTGTGGTACGTACGCTGGAGGCCACCCGCCGCCGTGTCGCGCAGGGTCAGCCAGTACTCCACGTCCGAGAGTGCGCCGAAGTACATCCAGAAGTAGCCGTTGAGCGGACTTCCGTCCAGTACTTTCGCGACCAGTTCGATGTTGTCCGGGTCGAAGAACCAGAACAGCCCCGATTCGTCGGAGACGTCCACCGTCGCCGCCGCGCCCGAACCGAAGTCGCCGGCCAGATCCGGATTACTCCAGTCCGCCCGCAGCTCGAAACGACCGTCGCGGAGGCACAGGTACTGGCCGCCAGGCCGGCATGGCCCCGTGTACGAACCGGTCGTGACGCTGAACTCCTCCGAGTACGATGACGTCGGCTGAGTCGACACGGATCTGCTCGAGGAGGGGGTTGGCGCCTCGAACCTCAAGCGGAACGTGTACGGTGTCTCCGGCTCCAGGCCGCGGACGATGTACTCCCCGCCTGACGGCTCCACCGCACCCATGGTGGTCCAGTCCATGCTTGGACTTCGGGCCTCGATCACTAGCCGGCCGCGGTTCGGGTCGAGCCACGGGCCGCGCCAGGTCACTCTCACAGCGTCGTCGCCCGTCGATACGCCGCTCGCCTCCGTGAGCGGCATGATCACGCTGGCCAGGAAGGTGAGGGTCACGCTCTCCGGGTCCTCAAGGTCGCCGTCGGTGGCCGTGTAGTCAAACGCCGTCAAGCTGGTGGGAGCCAGAGGGGTCCCGGAAACCAGGCGTGCATCAGAGTCGAACGCCATGCCGGGAGGCAACTTCGGCGACAGGCTGTAGGTCAGCTTGCCGGCACCGTCAGCCTCCGGCAGGACCAGACTGACCGGCTCGTTGACGATCCATTCCTGGCCCGCGACCGCGGTGCTGAAGGTCGGCGCCGTGTCGGGCGCGTCGACTAGCCGGCTCGCGTCCGGATTCACCGCCGCATGGGACAGATCCGCCGCGGTGCCGGGAGAGTCAGTCAGCGTGAGTGAGCCTCCGTTCAGGCTCAAGGCGTTTGCCGGGATGCTGATCCCGTCGGCATCCAGCTCGCCGGGCTGGAGAACGTACTCGAACGAGAGGCTGAAGAAGTTGCGCTTTGAGATGTTGGGCTCGGTGGTCGTCTCCTCTGTCGTGCTCCCTGTGTGAGCGGCGTGCCGCGTGTGGGCTCCCACGCTCAGGGCAAGCCGCGGCTCGCCGCTCACCGCCAGCGCCTTGTCGAAGGCGACGCGGACACTGATCACCTCGCCGGCCCGGTAGGTGTCCGCCGTGTCGGGTGCGTTCGCGAACGACACGCTCGTCACCACTGGCGCCAGGACGATGCTCCCGTCCACCTGATAGTCGGCGTCGTCCTCGACCGCTTCGTGGCTCAGCTCGGCCTCGATCCGGTCATCCACTGTGAGGGTGATTGCTCCGCCCTTGAGGTCGAGTGCGTTCGCCGGAATGCTGACGCCATCGCGGTCCAGGTCTTCCTCCTGCACCGTGTAGCGGAAGTAGACACACGTTCCGAGACTCGTGGCGAGGGCTGCATGGAACGGGGCTTGCCTCATGCGGCCGCCGATGTCCAGCGCCATCAGGGGCGTGCCGCTTACTTCGACGGGAAGGGCGAAACAGACCTGAGAGTTGACGGTGTCGCCGAGACCGTAGGCGCCTTCTCTGACGGGTGGCCAGAAGAGGCCAGGCGAATGGGTCATCTGGACGGGCTCACCAGTGCCGTCAACAGCATAGTCGCTCCAGTAGTAGTTGAACCCATCGTGGGCCAGGTCCGCTGCGATGGCGGCGGAGCCGGCGGAGACGATCGAGCCGCCGTTCAGCCGGAACGAGTTCGCGGGGCCGTCGAAACCGTCCGCGTCCAGATCGTCCTTCTGTACGAGGTACTCGAAGACCAGTATGTCTGTTCTCGTGGTGTATTCCGGCAGGTAGGAGGCCCGGCGCGTGTTCGACCCTACGTGCAGAAGCAGTTCCGGTTCGCCCCTGACGACGACATTACGATCCAGGAACACCCAAAGGAAGATCCTCTCACCGAAACCGAAGGTGTCTCCGTCTAACGGAGCCGTACCGACCACGGGTCCGCGATACATCACTCGTGGCGGCGACGCTGTGACGCCGTCGACCTTGTACTCGCTGACCACGGACTCGTGCGTTAGCACGGCTGCGGTGCTCGCGTCACCGAGAATCGTGAGCGTACCGCCGTTCAGGGTCAGAGAGTCCTCAGGAATGGTAACCCCATCGGTGTCCATATCGTCGGCCTGAACCGTGTAGGTGAAGTAGAGGATCGTGCCCCAGTTGCGGTGTGTCCGGGGAAGTCGAGCGGTTCTCAGTCGGTCGCCGATCATCAGCACCACTTCGGGTCTGGCGCCCGTGACATCCACGGGCTTGTCGAACTCGACCCGCGCGACGATCTCCTTGCCGACCAGGTAGGTGTCGCCGGAAACCGGGAAGCCGGTGCCTTCAGCGGCGTAGGAAGGTCGGGAGAGACTGACCGCCTCGATCTTCGGTGCGATCGCAATGCTCCCGTCCACCTTGTGGCGCGGGTTCGTCGCCACTGCAGCGTGGTCGAGGTTCGCAGCGACGGACGCGCCATTCAGAGTGAAGGCGTTGGCCGGGATGCTGATGCCGTCTGCGTCCAGGTCCGTGGGCTGAACGAAGCCCTGGAAGACGAAGGAAGTGCCGGTGCTGAAGCCGGTACGCGAAACCTGCCGGGTTCTCGATCCGACCGTGACCGCCAGCCGAACACGACTGTCCAGCGAGACGGATTCGTCGAACTCCACGGCAACGCGGACCGCTTCGCCGAGTGTGTAGGTGTCGCCGTTGTCGGGACCTTCAACCAGGGAGATGCTGACGATGCTCGCGGCCAGGCTGCCGTCCACCTTGCGCGCCGGGTCGTCGTCAACGCCGCCATGGCTTAGATCGGCGCTGAGGTCGTCGCGACCGCGTAAGGTAATCGAGCCTCCTTCGACGCTCAGCGCGTTGGCCGGGATGCTCACGCCGTCGGAGTCCATGTCGTCGGGTTGCACCGTGTAGCCGAAGGTTAGCTTGGCGCCGTGCGTGTCGTTTTGAATCCAGGATGTACTCACTCTCGTGTGCTCGCCGATCTGGATTCGGACTTGAGGTTCCCCGGTGACCGTCACGCTCGTTTCGAAGTGGAGGCCGATGGCGATGCTGTCGCCGGGTCCGTAGACATCACCGCGGGTCGGTTCGCCCTGGAAGAAGATCCCCTCCACCTGTGGCGCTTGCACGATGCTTCCGTCGACCTTCTGGTTCTGATCATCTGGGACGGCTTCGTGCGTCACGTCGGCGCGAAGGCTCCTGTCGCCCGCGGAGAAGATCGGACCGCCGCTGGCCAGAGCGTTCGCTGGGATGCTGATCCCGTCACTGTCGAGGTCCTCGGCTTCCACGACGTAGGCGAAGCTGATGTGCGTGGGGGAGTTCCACCAGAAGGAAGCATGCCGGGTGGTCGTGCCGACCTTCAGGGAGAGTCGAGGCAGGTCCTGGTAGTCGACGGCGATCGGTGAGTCGAAGTAGACGTCGAAGTCGACTCTCTCCTTGTAGCTGTATGCCTCGCCGTTCGACGGATGGCCGTTGATCTCCATGGAGGCTACGACGGGAGCGGTTTGAGCCGCTCCGGCCTTCCCCAGGTCTGGGTTCACGGCACGGAGGGTTGCGTGAACGTGTTCCTGCCGTTCTCCTTGCCGCGTGCCGAACAGGCCGAGATGCTCCCTCAACTCGTCGAGGAAGACGGGTTCCATCAGGAACGAGTCTCGTGGAGTCTGAAACTCCTGTGCCGCCGCTTCAGGCGCAATGGCAATTCCGCCAGTAGCGAGAACCGCAGTAATCCACATGGCCGCGCCTCGCGCCGCAAGGACCATCGCCATGCGGTGAACGGGATCTCTCGTGGTCTTTCGCACCATCAGCTTCTCCTCTTCTTCTCGCTCTTTGATTCACGAAGCCAGTTGTTGACAACACGCTCCGCGCGGGTTCGAACAGCCGTTTGAAGTTCTGCGGGAACAAGCTACGGGCGGAGCTGGGCCGCTGTCGCCCCCAAGATTGGGGGCGTGGATGCGCGACGTGTCTGTCACACTGTGCCCGCGGAGTAGAGCGACCGGCAGCGAACGCCGGAGCGAATGTCGCGGCGCTCGCGGCGGTGAGGATACGGGGGAGTTCGCGCAATCATCGCTCCGTTGGCTCGCTGCATCGCGATGGGGTCTCGAAGGCTTTGTAACGTGGCTCCAGTACGGATCGAGGCGAGGGCATGTCGTGCGAACCGGGGTGAGTAGAGCGGGCCGAATCGAGAGCATCGTTGCCACTCTGCAAGAAGCGGCGTTCGACGAGGATCGATGGGCGGTCGCGTCGGCGCTGATCGACGATGCGGCGCGCGTCCTGGGCAGTCACCTCAGTGTGCTAAGGCGCGAGTGGCCTTCCGAGTTCCTGTTCAGCCGGATCCTGTTCCACGGCGAGCCGCTCGACGAGGTGGAGCGGATGTACGTCCAGGACTATGGGTCTCGCGATGAGCGCGGGCCCCGCCTGCGTGCCCTGCCGTACGGATGCCTGGTCCATAACACGGCGCTCTTCACCGAACGCGAGATGAAGACGTCACCCTTGTATTGCGGTTTCCTGCCCCGTGTTGGTAGCAACAATCAAGCTCTCGTGCGTCTCGAGGGCGTGCATGACACGGACATCTACTGGTGCTTGACGGCACCGACGGGCAGTGATTGGGGTTCCGAAGAGATAGCCGTCATCGAGCGTCTCTTGCCTCACGTTCGGCATTTCGTTCGGGTTCGCCAGGCGCTGACGTCGGCCGACGCCCGTGAGGCTTCGCTGACCGGGCTGCTCGATCGGTCCGGTCTCGCGGTGCTCCACCTGGACCGGACAGGTCGCGTGTTGGAGGCGAACGCGCTCGCTCGGGAGCTGCTCGTGACCCGCGACCTCATCCTGCAGCGGGATCGTCAATTACGGGCGCGAGCGCCCAACTCGGACACGAGGCTGGGCCGGCTTCTGTCGATCTGCTGCCGCAAGGGCGTCGGCGGTTCGATGACGCTCCATCCTCACAGTGGGACGGCCGATAGCGAACCGCTGTTGCTGTGTGCTTGCCCCGTAGCGCCGGACCACACGACCTTCGATTCTCGCGGCGTTTCCGTGCAGGTCCTTCTGACGAGGCTGGGCAGTACGCGGAGTGTCGATACGCGGCACCTCACCGAGCTGTACGACCTGACCCCGGCCGAAAGCCGAGTGGCCGGCTTGCTGGCCGAGGGCCGGGCGGTCAGCGAGATCGCGGCGTCCACCGGCCGCAAGGAGAGCACGGTCCGGTGGCACGTCCGGAACCTCCACTCGAAGCTGGGCGTTCATCGCCAGATGGACCTGGTGCGCCTCGTGTTGTCGGCGGCGGCCGCTGCGCCGGCCGAGTAGCAGGCGGCAAACGGCGCTTTTCCGGCGCCGTGCCGATCTTTCGGGAGGCCGCTGGATCCTCCCGATATTGGGGGCGACAGCCCACGGAGGCTACAGCTACCGTGCGGCAGTTATGGCCCCTCCCGCCGGCAGAGCCGGAGACGATCCGGCCACGAGGGACAGCGGCTCCCGTGTGGACCCGCGGATCCTGGTGGAGAAGTATGGCCTCACACCTGCCGAGGGTGAGGTGGCCGCGGCGCTGGCGGAGGGCCGTACGGTAAGCGAGATCGCAGCGACCACCGGCCGCGAGGAGAGCACGGTGCGTTGGCACGTGAAGAACCTCCACTCCAAGCTCGGCGTCCATCGCCAGGCGGACGTCGTCCGTCTCGTGCTGCTGTCGGCGACGGCCGCGTCGCAGGCGAGTTGACGGATCCCCTCTCTTTTGGGGGCGACAGAGAGTCTCGCGACGCCCAGAATGACCTGTAAGGCGGCCCCATCCAGATGCGGCCGGCGTCGCGGCAGCCGGGAGGAAGACTCGAACAATGTCAGCAAAGGTCAAGGCAGACCGTGCAGAGAAGAGTTCACGGGCTACGGCGCAGCCGACAGGCGCGGGGTTCACCTCCCAGGCGGAACGACGACCGGTCGCTCCGCGACCTCCACGGAGTTCCCAGCGTCGCCGCGCCCAGTATCGACAGGCGTTGGTGGCTTTGATGGCCCTTTGCGCGCTGCTGTCAACGGCCGTGGACGCTGCCCCGGCACAAGAACTAGTGACGCCCTTTTACCAAGGGAACGAGGGTGGGGTAGTCGGAGTCGGTTCGACCGTCACGATCGAGACGTGCCAGAGCGTGAGGTTCGATCCGTGGCCAGGGGGCATTGCTCTCCAGGACCACGGCTTGGACTGCGGAGACGACCTGAGGGTCACCGGCCTGGAGGCGGGCGCCTTCCTCTACATCCGCATCCCTGGAACGCAGACCTATGCGTCGGCCCCCTTGATGCCAGAGGACCTCTTGCAGGGATCGCGGCTTTCTCTCGGCGGCAACGCTGAATTCACTGACGGTCGAAGAGGAACTCTCGTTCACTCAAGAGCGCTAGAGACGGCCCTCATTGTCCCATGGCTGTCGTTTGACCAGCCCCTAGTCCTGGCCGAGCCTTCTGGCGGCGTACTGGACACGGCGGTCACAAGTTTCACCCCGACGACCGCGGACTTCGACCTCGACCTGTTCGTAGTCGATTCCAATGCCAGTCTCGTCCCCCTCCACGTCTCGGACATGACCGTCGATGACATCAGATGGGAAGGCAGCCAGCTGCAGTTCTCGGTTACCGGCCTCACCACTGAGTTCCAGAGCCCTGCGGGATCCTACTCGGCGACCTTCCTGTTCGACCAGAGCGGGAGCATCGCAGGCAACGATCCGCAGGACCTTCGGATTCAGGCAGCCAAGGCCTTTCTCGGGAACCTGGGTGCGGGCGACGAGGTCGCTCTGCTTGCGTTTGCCACGAGCGGCAACCTCCCCAGCCACCCCGTCACTATCTATCGGGACGCCAACGGAAGCGCCTTTACGCGGGATCCGAACGGCTTCGACGCCCATCTCACCGATCTCGCCAACCTCGAATCCGGCGGGACGCCGCTTTACGACGCGATCATCGAGGCGGTCGACTTCACGGTAGCCAACGCGAACAACTCCAATCAAGCCATCGTCGTGTTCACGGATGGGGAGGACACCGCAAGCAGCTCGTCGATCGACGACGCTGTGGCGAAGGCCGTATCTCACGGCATCTCCCTGCACACGGTCGCGCTCGCCCAAGGAGTCGATAAGGACGTGCTTGCCCGCCTTGCGAGCGAAACCGACGGATCGTTCACTCAAGCACTCGAAGCGGCTCAGTTGATCTCCTACTATGGGGCCTTGGGTCCGTACCTTTCCGGGAGCGCGCGCTACTACCGCACGAATTGGCGAGCGGTTCTGCAAGGAGGATCAGCTACGTTCGACACCGGCGACACGATAAGCGCCAACGTGGTCGTGCGCGTTGCAGGCGGCGCCCCGGTCAACCTCCCCTTTCGCCTTGAACTTAGCACCGCCACAGGTCCATCCTTGACGGACGCCGTCAGTGTCTCGATTACTACCTGCACATCCAGCAGGACGAGCAGTCCGTTCAACGTCACCGTCGCGGGCAGCGTCACGGCCAACGAGGACGTGAGCAACGTCACGGTCACCGCCTTTGTCCAGCCTGGATCACGGCAGGTGGGAAGCAGTCAGGTCTTGGGGACCATCACAACGAACCAGAGCAAGGGCTATAGCATTAGCGGGTCAGTCTCAGGATCGACACCCACGCAGTGCGAGGTGGACGTTCAGGGGAACCGCACCGCTACTTCAGCACCCTTCATTCACTCGTCGTCACGGGAACGAGAGAAGGGCAGCTTGTCTCCGTACTAGTGGACTGTAACTTGGGTTTCGGCACTGAGTCTTCGTGACGGATCAGCGTACCTACACTTCGCGGGCTTGGCTTTCTTTGTTGTACTGGCGGATGTACCTCATGAGTGATCCCGGGGCCCGCTTCACAAGGTCGCTACCCGGTCGAGCCCGACCGGGCAAGGAGGCGCAGTGCGTTTTCGGAGGTAATCAGATCGACGTCATCCTGCTTTTCCAGGAACGGACTCACGTCAGCAATTGCCTGCTCCCAGTCCAACGCCTCCAGCCGTTCCACGACGGGCTCGGTCCACGAACGGGCCGTCAACTCGTCTCCCGTCCAACCGGTCTGGCGCAGCGCCGCGTTGAGCAGTGAGAGGTTGGGTGCGGGCCAGTCCGGATCGCTCAGGTACCAGATCAGGTCGTGCAGGTCCCGGCCCTTCGCGTAGCCGCGCTGGAGGACGGCATGGAGCTTCCCTGCCAGCAGGGAAGCGCGGTCGTGATGGAAGAGCCTGAGCGTCACGTGCCGGCGCACCAGGCTGATCTCGCAGTCCGCCCCATGCGGGGGTTTCGTGTCGACCTCGATCCTGATGGCCAGCGCCTCCGATGGGTGGGGAGAAAGGCCCAACTCGTGGAGCAGGCCGGGAAAGCGCGCCATCGCTCCATGCACGGCGCGGTGCTCGCGGATCCCCAACTCCACGTGGTAGTTCTCGGCGCCGAGGTCGGTGCGGACGGCTTTCAGGTACTTCGGCAGGGCGTAGGCCTCGCGGTTGCCTTCCAGCGCGAAGTCGAGGTCTTCGGAGTAACGGGGAAGCGAGTAGAGGAACCGCAGGCAGGTCCCGCCCTGGAACGCCAGGGCGGTCATGGCGCCGGCGCCCTGCATCGCCAGGAGAACCCGGGCCTGAAGGTACTCCCTGACCACGTTGCGGGCCCGCAACGGATCGTGCGGCCGGATCAGCGCCTCGAGGTGGTCCTTCACAGCACGTTGTACGCGGGCGCCTCGGCGGCGAGTTCGCGGATGCGGCCGGCCGCTCGAGTCGTCTTCGGCGCGCCGAATCGCACCGCCGCCTGATCGAGGGCGTCCAGATCGAGAGCGCCGAAGTCAAGTCGAAGCTCTCGCAGGAACTCCCTGTGGTCGCCGCCGGGTTGCAGGTAGACGGAGTCGAGCAACGCCTTCTCCGGGGTCGCCACGAATGCCCGTTGATCGCCGCCCAGGTCGAGCAGTCTGTAGCCGAAGAACCGGTCCGCCTTGAGGTGGCGGAAGGAGAAGCGGCCTGAACGGAGCCGCCGGATGTGCGGGCGGCCGGGTGTCACGCTGGTGACTTCCGGTGCGTACTCGGGGATTGCATGGGCGAAGGCCAACGCCGCCGGGCCGCTGACGTAGGACCCCGGCGCCAGGCGGTTGGCGAGCATGAACGGATGCGGGACGCGACGCTGCCAGGGCGGCGCCAGCGCATACAGGCCGCGCCGCATCTGCTGGACTCTGCCGCTGCGGACCCAGCGCGACAGTTGCCGCCTGACGTTGCCGGCGTCGCGAGGTCCGGCGAGCAGCAGGCCGGTCTCGAAGACGGGCTCGTCGGCGACCGCGGCCACGAGTTCCTCGAATTTCATGGAAAGAACTTATCAACTCTGGCAATCTAAGACGATGCTGAGAGCCTCGGGCTCCGCGATGTGGTCCAACTCAGCCGGGCAGAACCTCCCGCAACCGCCGCACCACTTCAGGCTGCTTCGCGGCCAGATTCTCCGTCTCCATCGGATCGGCCTCCAGGTCCCAGAGGATGTCCTCGCTGCCGAAGCCGGTCACCAGCTTGTAGCGGCCGTCGTAGGCGAGCCGCCAGTCGTTGAGGCCCGAGAGGACGACCTCCCGGTGGCTGTCGGTTCGGCCTTCCAGGAGTGACCTCAGGGATTGGCTGTCCATGTCGGCTGGAGTGGCGAGGCCGGCGTAGTCGAGGAAGGTGGCGGCAAGGTCGAGGACGGTCGTCGGCAGGCGGCAGTCGTAGCCCTCGCGGATGCCGGGACCGGCCGCCAGGAGGGGCACGCCGGCCGATGCCTGGTAGGGGACCGACTTTCCCCAGCGCGCGTGATCGCCGAGCATCTCGCCGTGGTCGCTCGAGTAGACGATGATCGTGTTGTCGAGCTGGCCGGTTTCTTCCAGCATGTCGATGTAGCGGCCCAGCCAGGCGTCGATGTTCTCGATCATCGCGGCGTAGTTCTGCCGGGTCGCCGTGTGGTCGTCCGGCGTCAGGGCGCCCTGGTAGGCATAGGGCTGGCCGAGGCCATCCCGGCCGCGGACCCACGCTTCCATCTCGGCGGTGATGTCGACCGGCGGATGAGGGCCGACGAAGTTGATCACCAGGTGCCACGGGTGGTCCTTCGGGGCGGCCTCGATCAGGTCCAGGCCGTTCTGGGCGATCCAGTTGTCGCAGTAGGCCTCGGGACCGAGCGGTGAGGTGATCACGTCGCCCCACCAGGTGTCCGGGAAGCCGGAGCGGCGGCGGCGGAAATCGGTGGCGCAGGCGCGGCCCTGTGGCGGCTCGAGCGAGTCGAGGTAGGCGTAGTACGGGTCCTTCGGCCCTTCCGGATCCTCCAGGTAGGACTCCATGCCGTCGCCCTTGCCGCAGTTGTTGATCTGCGCCGAGAAGCCCCAGTCGTCGGCGAAGTTCGTTCCGTCGATGCCCCAGTTGCCGCTGTTCTTCGACATGTCGAGCTTGCCGACCGCCATCGTGTGGTAGCCGGAGTCGCGGAGTCGTCCATAGAAAGTCGTCTGGTCGAGCGGATAATCGAATCGGTTGCTGCTCACGCCGCAGCGGTCGTACTCGCGGCCGGAGGCCAGGCAGGCGCGCGAAGGGGCGCACACGGGCGACGGCACCAGGGCGCGGGTGAAGTTGACGCCGTCGCGGGCAAGGCGGTCGATGTTCGGTGTCCGCAGTGCGGCGAGACCGCCGCTGTCTGGGCCGAGCCAGTCGGGCCGGTGCTGGTCGGGGAAGAAGAAGAGGAGGTTGGGTCGGTCGTCGGCCTCGACTTGCGGCTCGGATCCGCCGCAGCCGGAAAGCCCGGCCAGAGCCCCGCCCGCGATCAGGCGCGAGGACTGTTGGAGGAAGTCGCGGCGGGTAGGGCTGGTCATTGGGCCTCCTTCCCAGGTTCGGATTCAGAAGAGCGAACGAAGTTGCGAACGCCAACGGCGTTGGCTAGTTTAGGCCATTCACCAAGCAAGCGAGCGGCCGGACAGCCTCGAATCCTGTTTCGGGCGGTCGCGCGATCGACTGGAGGCATCAAGGATGAAGCGAAGTTTGATCTCGGGCTGGTGCACGGCCCTTATCGTCCTGGTCTGCGCTGGACCGCTGCTCGCGGACGGTCCGCAGACGGGCACGATCGACGGCCGCGTCCTGGACGCTCAGGGTGCGCCGCTGCCCGGCGTCACCGTCACCCTGGCCGGACCGCAGAACACGCGGACGGTCATCACCGACGCCGACGGCGTCTACCGCTTCGCGCTGCTGCTCGCCGGCCGCTTCACGGTACGCGCGGAGCTGGAAGGGCTCGGTTCGGCCGAACTCGCGACCGACCTCGATCCGGGCCAGCGGCGGGGCGTCGACCTGACGCTCGTGTCGGCGGCCGAGGAGGAGATTACGGTTACCGGTGAAGCACCCCTGATCAGCAAGTACGAAACCGCCCTTGCGGCGACGATCCCGGCTGAGATCACGGACAACGTCGCCTTCGGCACCCGCGCCTACAGCGCGGCCGTGCGGCAGTTGCCGTCCGTCGTCAACCGGAGTGACGCGGACGTCCGGCCGTCGGTGAACGGCGGCATCAGTACCGAGGTCGGCATCTACGTCGAGGGCGTGGACACCTCGATGCACCGCCGCGGCGGCGAGATGCGTCTGCTCATCCCCAGCACCGCGCTGACCGAGACGAAGCTCGAGTCGACCGGTTTCGGCGCCGAGTACGGCCGGGCGACGTCCGGCATCATCAACTCGACCGTCAAGACGGGGACCAACGAGTTTCACGGCGAGGCGCTCTATATCGGCCAGAATCCGAAGTGGCGGGCGCCGGACGCTCTGGAACTGGAGCGTCCGGACGATCAGATCAACAGCTACGAGACCAGCATCGGCGGTCCGCTCGCCCGCAATCGGGCGTGGTTCTTCATCTCATACGGCAGGATCTCGGACAACCGGATCGATCGGCTGTCGGACGGAAGCATCGTCAATCTCAGCCGTCAGGCGGATCCCCTGGTCGCCAAGGTGAACTTCCAGCCCAGGGACAACCAGCAGATCGCGATCACGGCGATCGATGCTCCGTCGGACGCAATCGGCCTGTCCGGCAACCCGGGCGACAAGTACGCGATCATGAACTTCCCGCTGAACGGACGGGTGCAGACGATGAACTGGAGCCTCGGCCTGGGCGCCTCGAACTTCCTCGAGTTCAAGGTCGCCAACCGCGAGGAGTTCGTCGGCCGCAACCCGGCGGAGCAGCACCCGATCGACCCGAACGCATCGCCGGACGACCCGCTGGGGAACAACTTCCGGTATCGGGATCTGGCGACGGGACTGCGCCACAACGGTCCGGCCGTGCGCCTGGCCGAGGGCTTCAACGACTTCCCGCGCGACCAGGCGAGCGTATCCCTGACCAGCTTCAGGGGTCAGCACGAGTGGAAGTTCGGCGTCGACGCCCAGGCGATCGAGTTCGGCAACCTGACCTCGATCATCACCGAGTTCCGGGGGCGGAACTTCGACCCCAACCTGCCCGGTGGTTACGTGACGCCGGTCAACAAGCGGGTGTTCGATCCGTCTGACGTGATCACGCAGTCCAGCGACTTCCTGGCCGTCTTCGCCCAGGACCGCTTCGAGGTCGGCGACAACTGGGTCTGGACCCTGGGCATCCGCGGCGATCAACAGACGATCGACAACGACATCGGCGAGCGGGTCAACGAGTACACCGAGTGGGTACCCCGGGTCAGCGGCGTCTACGACGTGAAGGCCGACGGCAGCATCCTGCTCCGCGGCACGCTCGGCCGCTACTACCACGCGATCGGCATGGGCATCGTGCTCCAGGAGTTCTCCCGCCAGAACAACGGCGAGAACATCTACGAGCAGTTCGCGTGGAACCGGGCCACGCAGCGCTACGACCGCTTCCAGCGGCGCGTCGAGCCGACGTTCGACCAGGCGATCCAGGATGTCGACCCGTACTACAAGGACGAGATCTCCTTCGGCGCGGACTTCCAGGTGTCCGAGAAGTGGGTCGTCAAGTCGCGCCTGGTGGCGAGCGAGGCGGACAACATCTTCCACGCCACGCTCCAGTACGACGATGCCGGCCGGGTGGTCCGTGATCTCCGCAACTGGTCCGACGCCCGCCGCGAGTACCGGGGGCTGCAGATCGAGGCGAACCGCCTGTTCCGCGACAACTGGACACTGCGCACGAACTACACCCTGAGTTCGACCAAGGGGAACATCAACTCGCTCAACGACAACTTCAACCTGAATGAGGCGTTGGGAGGCATCGAGGTGAGCACCGGGCTGACCAACGCGACCTCGAGTCCCTACTGGTTCGGGCGGCTGCTCGAGGACCGGGAGCACCTGGCGAACGTGATCGGGATGAAGCGATTCGTCTTCGGCAGGCACGACGTGGTGCTGGGGGGCTTCCTCCACTACGCATCCGGGGCGCCGTGGGCCAGCCACGTCTCGACCCAGGTGCGACATCCGGTATCGAATCAGCCGATCACGACGTCGACCTTCCGTGAGCCGGCGGGCTCCCACCGGCTCCCGGACACCTGGACCGTTGATCTGTCCCTGATGTACTCGGTCGCTATGGCGGGCAACGTGCGGGCGAAGATCGGCTTCGACCTCGCGAACGCGGCCGATAGCCAGGAGCCGATCGCGATCAACACCCAGACCGGACGGCCGACCCCACGAGTCGCCTCGTATCAGCGGCCGCGGGAGTTCCGGCTGAAGGTGGGCTTCAGCTTCTGATCCGGCTCGGGAGGTACGGCTGGGGCCGGGCGCCGCTCCTCGCGGGCGGCGCCTTGGCTCTTGCCCTTGCCGGCTGCGAGGCGTCCGGTCCGGGGGCCGTCTACGACGGGGATCTCGGCGCCGCGATCGACCAGCTCAAGGCCGACGTCGTGGCGGAGCCGACGGACGAGTCGACCGTCGCGGCGCGGGCGGCCGTGGTCGCCAACTGGGCCGACGCGCTCTCCCTGGCCGGTCATGAGATGGGACTGGAGGGGCCGCGGGTCCGGATCCAGTCGACCCTGCCGCCGACGGGTAACGCCGCGGCCAACGCGGGCGCCATCATCGACCGCCTGGTGCGGGAGTTCACCCTGCGCGAAGAGGCCGGCGCTCTCGGAACGCTCGAGGCCGAGTCGCTCGGTCCGTTCGAAGCACGGCGATACGCGACCGTGAGCCAGACCTGGACCGCCGGGTCGCGCGCGGTCGAAACCGGCGGCGGCTTCTGGGTGGCGCGCCACTTCAACGCGAACTACGGCGCCTTCCAGACCACCGACCCTGCGGGCGCGGGCTACGTCGCGATCGAGACGGACGCGGCGAGTGCGCGGTTCGAGACGGACGTCTACATGGCCTCCGGGCCTCACGGCGGCTTCCGGGCGCCTGAGCCGGCGCTCATGTTCCGGGTCGCCGAGGGCCGTGTCGAGCCGGGGGAGAGCGTCACGATCACCTACGGCAACACCTCCGGGGGCGGCCCGGGGATCATGATGGCGCAGACTTCGAGCGCCCGGCTGCCGTTCCCCCTGTACGTCGATCTCGACGGCTCCGGCGAGTGGCGGCCCCTGCCGATCCTGCCGTTCGCCGTCGTCGGCACGTCCGTCGCCGGCGTGCACGGCTTCGCGCCCAGCGTCGTGCGCCCAGGCGAGACCTTCGAGATGTCCGTGCGCGCCGAGGACCGCTTCTACAACCGGGCGACCGGCGACATTCCTGGCTTCGACGTATCGCTGAACGGCGAGCTGCACGCCTCGACCGAACCGGGAACCGAGGCGATCACGGTCATCGAACTGGCCCTCGACGAGCCCGGTGTCTACTGGACGGCGATCCGGTCGCAAGGCGCCGGGCCGGCGATCACCGGCGACGCGAACCCGATCCTGGTCGCCGAGAACCCGGAGTACGGCATCTACTGGGGCGACACCCACGGCCACTCGGGCTACGCCGAGGGCATCGGCACCCTGGACTTCTTCCTCCAGTTCGCGCGCGACGACGCCCGGCTCGACTTCGTGACCCACTCGGAGCACGACATCTGGCTGGACGCCGGCGAGTGGGAACTGATGCGGACCAAGAGCGCCGAGTACGACGAGCCGGGGCGCTTCATTCCCTACCTCGGTTGGGAATGGACGCGGCACACCCGCCAGGGCGGCGGCCATCACAACGTCCTCTACCGGGGGATTACATCGCAAACTAGCCAAGCGGCCCTAGCGCTTCTTGGCGGTCTTGGTCTGTAGCGCCGGGTTCGGCGGCTTCGCGTTGGCGAAGATGCGCTGCCACACGTCGCGCATCGTCGCTTCGGGGAGCTCCGGCATCACGCGCTTGGGACGACCGCGCTTCTTGGGCTTCTTCATGACCGAGTCTCCCGCAGGAAGAATCGAATCCAGTTCTCTACTTCAATTCCCCGCACCTTCTCCGTGAGCATCTTCTCGACGTACTCGTTCATCACCCCGTATCGGGCGATCCGACCGAAGTTGCCGCCCTGGTCGTGACGGGCTTTGTCCGCTACCTTCTTGCGCTTCTCAGGGTATGGGTGAGCGCCTAGCGGAACGTCGATTCTGACGTTGGACTGTGCGTCGCGCTCATGTTGCCAGTAGTACGTTCGCTGTTGGGCGCAGTACAGCGCCGACTTGACGAAGGGCGGAAAGAGGATCGGGGAACCCGAGAGGACGTTCGACAGTACCCACGGAACAACGACCAACAGGTCCCACGGGTTGATAGCGGCCTCGGTGGTATTGAACCGGAACGTCGGCTCCTTCTCCTTGGCGAGAAGGTACCACCCCTTCAACTCCACGCCCATGAGCGGCCTGGTGCCGTTGTCCACCGCTCGCAGTAGAACGTCTGGGAAGGTCTGAGCCTGCCGAGAGAATGCGAAGTCTTGGTAGCGAGATTCCGGGTCCCAGACAGGACGAAGGGAGTTGAGCGTCTGAACGAACGCCTCCTCGATTGTGGCCGCGAGAGGGGTGTTCAGCGTGAAGATGTCCGACGCCATCAAACCCTCGATGGTCGTCGGAGTTGTGAAGTGGTTTGGCACCGCGTACAACGCACGACGCACGTTTCGCCACAGCTCGAAGTGCTCCCATTCCAGCGGCTCGGTAGATACTGGACGAGGCGGACGCTCAGACTGCATCTAGACGCCTTGTAGCGGCTTCGTAGAACTCTGGCGCGATCTCTGCGCTTCGGGCGCTGCGTTCGAGGTTGAACGCACAGATAGCGGCGGGGCAGAGGCCACCGAACGGCTCCCACACCATGTCTCCCGGTTCGGTGCACAGTTCGATTGAGAGGCCCACGAGGTCGAGAGGCTTCTGGCTGCCGTGCAGGCTCTTGTACTTCCACTGCATCGCCGAGCGAACACCGTTGATCCGTTCCGCGCCACCCACCTGCGGATGACGCCAGACGTTTGTAACCCCCACCGGACACTTGAACTTGGCCCTGTATGCCTCCCATTCGGTAGCAGCTATTTGAACTTCACCGTCCACACTGAAGTACGGCCGGCCTGAGGGTTCGCCGTGCCGGTTCGCATAGTTGGCCAGTTGCTCAAACGCATCTGCCGGCGGAAAGTACCAGAGGTGGTCGGCCGTCAGATACTTCCGCGTTGCCGCGTTCGCAACACCACAAGCGCCGTTCGCTCGGTTGAGCGGCAGTCCAGATCGTACCCACTCGTGCCGTAGCCACTCCTGCATGGTCATGGAACCGAAGCGCGGGGCTTTGACGTACTGGACACAGACTTCTGTTGTGACCGGCAACTTGCGGAGCGTCTTCGTGTTGGCGTTGCCCGCAACGTGGCTCAGGCCCTTGTCCCAGACGTGGCAGCTTCGATACTCCCAACCGAACTCGGCAAGTACCGGATGAACCGTCGCCCATCCGAGCTCGGTGTTCCAGAACCAGAGAGTCGTTTGGGGAGTCGAGTGTTCGGACCATGCCGCAACGTGAGGCTGATACCACGCCGCCAGCCCATCCTCTGAGTGTAGGTCGCCAGGGAATCCGCTCACACCATAGGGGCCGTCAGAGACGATGCAGACGGGGGTAGGCCACTCGCCGTAAGCGTCTTCGGCGCGCCCTAGTTCGATTGTGACGTCGGCGCGCCGATGAACCGCTGTGGGATGAATTCGCACATCCGACTGGTCGAGTACAGTAACCGCGACGGTCACGCGACCAGATCCTTGAGGCGTAGCTGCTTGCCGTCGAAGCCGCGCACGAGTTCGACCATCTGGTCGTAGGTGTCGAGGTCACGCTGGTTCTTCCGGCCCGCAAACTCGTTGACGTAGCGGTGCAGGTGCTTGAACGACATCCGGTGGTAGGTGCCGACGAAGCCCCGCTTGAACATGGACCACAGGGACTCGACGGTGTTCGTGTGGACATCGACGCCCTTCACGTACTGACCGACCGAGTGATTGACGGAGCGATGGCGGAAGCTCCCCATCAGGTCCGTGTACGCGCCGTGTTCGTCGGTGACGACCCGCGAGCCGTGGCGGACGTTCGCTTCGACGAACCGCGTCATCGTGTTCGCGTCCTCGGCATCGACCGGCTGCGCCACGACCTTGCCGCCACGCTGGACGGCCGCTACGACCGGCTTCTTGCCGAAGTGGTCCTCGGCGCTGTAGCGCTTCTTCACCTTCGCGTGACGGTTCTCCTGCTTGCCGCCTACGAACGTCGTATCTACCTCGACCGTACCGGCCAGCTTCGGAGTCGTCGGCATGAAGAACCCCTCGCGGATGCGGTGCATCAGGTGCCACGCGCTCCGGTGGGTCATCTTCAACTCGCGGTGAACCTTCATAGCGGCGGTGCCCTTGAGGCCCGTCACGAGCAGGTAGGTCGCGAGCGCCCACTTGCGGTAGCCGATCTTCGTGGACTGCATGGTCGTTCCGATGCGGACGCTGAAGTGTTTGCGGCACGTCCGGCAGCGATACGGCATCGGCTTCCGGTCCTTGCACTCGCTGGTCTCGACTGAGCCGCAGCGCGGGCAGCACCGTCCGGTCTCGCTCCACCGGATGTCCTCGAACCACCTCTCGGCCGCTCGGTCGTTGGGGAACATGTCGAAGACCTCGATGATGCTCAGGCCCTCGCGGAAGGCTTTGCCGGGGGCTGTTCTTGTCTCGTCCATCATGGCTAGTATTCTTGCAGAAACTGCGCGGTGTGTCAAGTCCTGGGTACACGGATCCAGCCGCCGCAGAAGGGTCTGTGGACGCTGCGGATGCCGCGCCTCAACCGGCGCAACCGGAGTGACTTCGGTGCGCTCAGATGCTGCGGAAGAGCTGCGGACCAGGAGGAGATGCCATACAGCCTATAGCCAGTCAGCTATGGCTGGCTAGTTTCCGATGTAATCCCCCTCTACCGGACGGTCGGCGACCAGGACGTGATCTCGGTGCTCGAGTTCCCGACCCTGTCCGAGCTCTACCGGGAACTCGACACCCGCTACGACCGCCGCGACGTCGTCGTCATCCCGCACGCCCACAACCCGGGGGACTTCCGCCAGTCGCATCCGGGCCTGGAGCCACTGGTCGAGATGATGTCGATGCACGGGACCTTCGAGTGGTTCATGCAGGAGTACCTGTCACGCGGCCACCAGGTGGGCGTCGTCGCCGCCTCGGACGACCATCTCTCGCACCCCGGCTATTCGGCCCCGAACCGGACCTCGCTGGCGCAGCGGGGCGGCCTCGGTGCGGTGCTGGCGCCGGAGAGGTCGCGCGACGCGATCTTCGACGGGATGAAGGCGCGACGCACCTACGCCACGACCGGGGACCGGATCATCCTCGAGTTCGAGGTGAACGGGATCGGCATGGGGGCGCGGGCTCCGTTCTCGGACACCCGCGAGATCACGGGCCGGGTGATCGGCACCGCTCCGATCGGCTCCATCGCGCTGATCAAGAACGAGGAGGAACTCTGGAGCGAGGACTACTCGCTCGACACCGGCGGCGGCGCGCCGGCCGACCTGCTGCTCACGTTCTACTCCGAAGAAACCCCGGTTCATCTGGGCGACGCGCCGCGGGGTTGGCGGCACTGGCGGGGTCAACTGACCGTGGCCGGCGCCACGCTGGTCTCCATCGAGGGCACGGACTTCGCGAACCCGACGACCCAAAACGTCGAGCAGAACGGCAACGGCGCCGTCTTCCGGACGAACACCCGCGGCGAGACGAGTTCACTGAGACTCTCGGTCGCCGACGTGCAGCCGGGAGCGGCGATCGTCGTGGAGCTGGAGGAAGCGGCCGAGACCGGTTCGGCGCCCCCGTTCTATCGGCCGCGAGCCGTGATTCCGGGCGCCAGGGTGCGGCTGCCGCTCTTGGAAATGCAAGGTGGCCGGCTGGACAAGCCGTTGCCGATCGAGAACTACCACCGCGACTCGGTCACCCTGCGGCGCGTCCGCCCGGACGGCCCGCGGGATCTCACGTTCCGCTACACGGACACCGAGACGCCGCGTCAGGGAGACTACTACTTCGTCCGTGTGCGCCAGTTGAACGACGCGATGGCCTGGTCGAGTCCCGTGTGGGTCGGAGGGCATCCGTCCCAGTAGCTGAGTCGCCCCCGGCTGCTACAGGGGCTCCGCGATGAACACCGGGATCGTGCGGGAGGTCTTGTTCCGGTAGTCCTCGTACGGCGGGAACGCCTCGACGGCCAGTGCCCAGACGCGGGTCCGTTCGTCGGCATCCTCGACCTCCCGCACGCGCATCGCCTGAACTTCCGTGGCGTCCCTGATCTCGACATCGGGGTGGGCCCGGAGGTTCGAAACCCACTCGGGATTCGCGGGCGCACCGCCCTTCGAGGCGACCAGCACGTAGCTGTCGCCGTCCTTCACGCGCATCAGCGGCGTCTTGCGGATGGCGCCGGTCCGGTTGCCCGTGTGGGTGACGATGATGCACGGCAGGCCGGTGTCCCGCAGTCCGACGCCCTCGGTGCCGCCACTGCCCTCGTAGAGCTCCACCTGGTCGCGGACCCACTTGATCGGACTCGGGATGTACTCGGCCATGGATGCTCCTCGTGTGCTCGCTTGCGGGCGGAGCGGCGAATCTACACGAGCGGCAGCCGCCGTCCGCCGGGCGCCGGGCACACCCGCCTGGTGCGGTCCGGGGGAGGGGGTCCCAGCGAACGCTCGCCTTCTCTGAGTGGGGTGGAGGGTGGGGCTCGCTGCGTTCCGTTCGCTCCGGTTGGCTTCGGCCGATGATGGGGCTTGGGCAGTCGCTCACTCCAAGCTCGCTGGGACCCCCTCCCCCGGACCGCCCCGGGCTGGCGGTCGTTGCCGAGGGATGGAGCCGGCGACGTTTTATTGTCGGTGGATGGTGCGGTGGGGAAAGGGGCGGAGTAGATTGCGGTAATGGGGAGCCGGCCGATGGCGGTGACGATGGGGGATGCTTCGGGCGTTGGCCCGGAGATCGCGGTCCGGCGGTTTGCGGAGGGGCTGCTGGGCAGTGAGGTCGTGCTGTATGGCGACGCTGCGGTGCTGGCGAGCGCGGGGGCTGTGCTGGGGTTGGATGTGTCGATCCGCCTGGTAAGAGAACCGGACGAGGCTGCGGACGGTGCGCTGAACGTCCGCGACCTGGGGCTGCTGAGTGCTGACCGGGTGACGCCGGGAGTGCTCAATGCAGAGGCGGGCGCGGCAGCGTTGGCCTACGTGGACCGCGCCACGCGTGACGCGCTGGCGGGCAAGGTGGCGGGGGTCGTGACTTTGCCGATGAACAAGGAAGCGACCAGAGCCTCCCGGCCGGACTTCAAGGGGCACACAGAGTTCATCGCCGGACTGTGCGGTGCCCGTGACTTCGCGATGATGTTGACGGTGCCGGAGTTGGCGGTGACCCACGTCAGCGCGCATGTCAGCCTGCGCGAGGCGATCGAGCGGGTGGAACCCGTGCGGATCCGCAAGGTGATCGATCTGACCCACGAGGCGTTGTCGCGGTTCATCGAGAGTCCTCGGATCGCCGTCTGCGGGCTGAACCCGCATGCCGGGGAGCACGGCCTGTTCGGTGCCGAGGACGAGCAGATCATCCGGCCGACGATTGAGGCCGCGGTGGCGGACGGCCTCGACGTGTCGGGCCCGCATCCCGCGGACACGGTCTTCCGCCAGGCGATCCATCTCGACCGTTTCGATGCCGTCGTCTGCATGTACCACGACCAGGGCCATGCGCCGATGAAGCTCTATGGCTTCGAGCGGGGAGTCAACGTGACGGTCGGTCTGCCGATCATCCGCACTTCGGTCGACCACGGCACGGCGTTCGACATCGCCTGGCAGGGCAAGGCGTTCACCGACTCGCTAGGCCACGCGTTGGACTACGCCTGGAAGCTCGCCGGTGCTACACGGAGCGGACCGTGATCAGGTCGTCGAGGCCCTTCACGTCGGCGGCGTTCCGGGTGTAGAGAGGCAGGTCGTTGGCCAGCGCCGTGGCGGCGATCAGCAGATCGGCGAAACGTCGGCGTCCGACCCGGCCCCTTGCCACGAGCGCTGAGTAGATGCGACCGTACGCGCGGGCCGCCAGAGCGTCGAACGGCAGCGGATCCCAGGTCGCCGCTGCCCACTGCAGACGGTCCTGGCGACGAGCGCGTTCTTCTTCGTCCCTGCCGGCAGCCAGCGGGCCGACCGTGAGTTCGGCAAGCGTGATCGCCGAGACGGTGGACTGCTCGGGAAGACTGGCGTCCTCGATCAGGTCGAGGTCGATCACGACCGACGTGTCCAGAAGTCCGTGCCTACACATCGACCCACGGATCGACGACCGCGTCGATGTCGGCCCGGAACCGGCTCGCGTCGATCCTGGGAGCGGTTCGAGCCGCCTCCCTGAGTACGCTGCGGGATACGTAGCGGCGGGCAGCTACGGGTCGCAGTTCGGCCACCGGTGTGCCGTTCCGGGTCACGATCATGGACTGTCCCTCCTGAACTGCCCGGAGGATCTTGGCGGAGTCGTTGCGCAACTGCCTTTGGGTGATGGTGATCATGCGCGGCAGCGTAGCAACTGTAGCGTCTTGTAGCAACGTGGTCCCTTTCTGTACAGTCCAGCTACTGACCTAGACGCAGAAACCGACGGAGATCTCGGATGAGCGAACAAGTTCACGTCCCGATTGCAGTCGTGCTCCTCATGGCGGTGCTGGCGGTTGCCTGCTCCCCGGAAGGGGACGGCGGCGAGCAGGAAGCGTCCGCGGACGCTCCACCGCCGAACATCGTCGTCATCCTGGCCGACGACCTCGGATACGCCGACGTCTCGACCTACGGCGACCGGCTGCAGACCCCGAACATCGACCGGATCGGTCGCGAAGGGGCGATCTTCACTCAGGGCTACGTGACGACGCCGGTGTGTTCACCGTCGCGGGCGGCCTTGCTGACGGGTCGCTACCAGCAGCGTTACGGGTTTGAGTACAACGCGCGCCAGGCGCCGGAAGTGCCGGACGTCGGTCTGATCCCGGGCGAGTTGACGATCGCCGACCACCTGAAGGCGGCCGGATACGTGACCGGGATCGTCGGCAAGTGGCACCTGGGCTTCAAGGACGAGCACTACCCGACGAATCGCGGCTTCGACGAGTTCTACGGTCACCTCTCGGGCGCCACGCGGTTCATCAACCGCAGGACACAAGGCGCCGTATCGATGTCGGTCGACGAGGAGTTCAGGAGGCGGCCGCCGGACGATCCGCGCACCGATCTCGTCGTCCGGGGAACACAGCCGCCTGCGCCGCCGACGCGCCAGGCGGGCAACCTGATCGTCCGGGGGCCGGAGAAGACCGTAGTCGACGAGCCGGCCTACATCACGGACGTCTTCGGCGACGAGTCGGTCGACTTCATCCGACGGCACGCGGAGGGGCCGTTCTTCCTCTACTCGGCGTTCAACGCGCCCCACTCGCCGTTCCAGGTCACGGAGGAGTACTACGACCGGTTCCCAGACGAAGAGCACGAGCTGCGGCGGATCTACTTCGGCATGATCGCCGCCCTCGACGACGCCGTCGGCCGCATCCTGGACGCGCTGGACGAAGCCGGGATCGCCGACAACACGCTGGTTGTCTTCCTGTCCGACAACGGCTGTGCCGGCTACTTCCCCGGGCTGTGCTCCTGCGAGCCGCTCTCCGGCGGCAAGTTGACCTACTACGAGGGCGGTGTCCGCGTGCCCTACCTAGTGCGCTGGCCGGCGGCCGTGTCAGCCGGGACCACGGTCGACGCGCCGGTGTCGACGCTCGACATCCTGCCGACCGCCCTGGCGGCAGCCGGAGCAGAGGCGCCTGCCGATCTCGAACTGGACGGACACGACCTGATGCCGCTGCTCGACGGGTCGGCCGAAGCGACAGGCGACGGCCGCCTCGTGTGGCGGAACTATCCGACGGTCGCCGTCCGCAGCGGCGACATGAAGCTGATCAAGCCGAACCAGGACGCGCCCGGCGGCTTTCTCTACGACCTGTCCACCGATGTCCGGGAACAGACGGACCTCGCCGCAGAGCGGCCGGAAGAGGTCGCAAACCTCGAAGCGGTCATCGAGGACTGGCGTTCCATCACCGTGGAACCGGCCTGGACCCGCCGCCGTCCGGTCGCCTACTCGATCTGCAACATAGAACCCATCGGCTTCGAAAACTGACGGTCACTAGGATAGGGACATCCAGACGCCCCTGTCCCTTGGGAGGTCCCTGTTCTATGAACGCGTCCAATCGCACACTCGCGGCACTTGGCATGGTGCTCTTGCTGTTTCCGGCGGCCTACGGCGGGACGGTCGGCGAAGAGGGCTCGAATTCAGACGAGAAACTCGCTGCGCTGGTCGCTGAAGTCGGTCCCGACTGGGAGGTCGTGACGGACTACATGAGCCGTCAGCGCGAGTGGATGCAGCATCGTCTGAACAGTCTGGGGCCAGACGACGATGCCGAGACTTCAGAGGATGGCGAGGAGGCTTCCGGGCCACCTGATGCAGAACGAGCAGCCGCGGCCGCGATCGCGATTCTCGAGGAGGGCGGCACGCACGAGCGGTCGGTCGACGCGGCGCAGTTTCTGACCAACCAGGCCGCGATGACGGCCAGGGGCGATGAGTACGCCTACCGGGGAGCGAAAGCTCTTCTCGAGTACGTCCCGGACTTCGGGGCGTGGGGAATGACGCTTTCCCGGATGAACATGCTCCGGCGCTTCCGCAACGACGGCGAATCCTCGCGGCCCGCTACGGACAGGTTCTTCGAGGAGCTGGCGAGCGAGGCCGAGGATCGGGTGCTGCGTGCGGCCGGTCGCTACTACCTGGCATTGGGGCGGATGGCGGCCGTCAACGCGGAAGCGCTGTCCGAGGATGAGCGCACGGCCAGAAAGGAGGCCGCTCTCGACGCTGCGGAAGGACTGAGCGCGGGCGTCGAGGACGAGGCGCTCCTGTTCGGGATGAGGATGGGCGCAGGAACCTTCGCGGATGCCGAGGCGGACCTGATTCGCAGCATCCGGCATGCCACGGTCGGGAGTGTCGTGGCCGATCTGACCGGCAGCCGCATGGACGGCGTCGAGGAGGCATTGGCCGACTACCGGGGCCGGGTCGTGCTCCTCGACTTCTGGGCGACCTGGTGCAAGCCCTGCATCGCGGCGTTGCCGACGCTGAGGGAACTGGTCGCCGAGCTGCCCGCGGACCGCTTCGTCCTGCTGGCCGTCAGCGTCGACGCGGAGTTGGAGACGGCGGTCGAGTTCATGGAGAAGGAGCCGATGCCGTGGGTGAACTGGCACGTCGGCATGACGAGCGAGTTGACGAAGGTCCTGGACGTCAGCGCGTTTCCCACCTACCTGCTCCTCGATGAACAGGGTCGGATCCTGGCCAGGACGAGCAGCCTGCCTGACGACTTCCTGGCACTGATCGAAGAGACGGTGGGCTAGCGATGCGCCGGTACCGTTCCTTGCTATCCATAGTGCTTCTGTTGCCGACGCTCCTCGGAGGGCCCGCGGCGGCTGCCGCCGAGGACCTGTCCGACGCCATCGCCGAGGACTACAGGAACGAACTGAAATCGCTCTTCGAGCACTTCCACCGCAACCCTGAGCTCTCCTTCCTGGAGCACGAGACGGCCGCCCGCCTGGCGGATGAACTCCGCAAGTCGGGCGTTGAGGTGACGGAGGGGATCGGCCGCACGGGAATCGTCGGCATGATGGAGAACGGCGACGGCCCGCTGGTCCTCGTGAGGGCCGACATGGACGGCCTGCCGGTGGCGGAGAAGTCCGAGCTGCCCTACGCCTCGACGGTCACCCAGATCGACCTCTCGGGCGAGGAAGTCCCGGTCATGCACGCGTGCGGACACGACATGCACATCACGACCATGGTCGGCGTGGCGAGGCGGCTCGCCGCGATGCGCGACCGGTGGTCGGGCACGGTCATGTTCGTCGGCCAGCCGGCGGAAGAGCGGATCATGGGCGCCCGCGAGATGCTGGAGGACGGCCTGTACGAGCGCTTCGGCGTGCCGGACTACGCGTTGGCGCTCCACGTCTCGGCGGGCAGGCCGGCGGGGAAGATCGAGGTGCCGCCGGGCCTGCTCGCGTCGTCCTCGGACAGCGTCGACATCACGGTGTTCGGAGTCGGCGCGCACGGGGCGTCGCCGCACCGGGGCAAGGACCCGATCTACATCGCGGCGCAGCTCGTCGTCGCGCTCCAGGGCATCGTCAGCCGCGAGCTCAACCCGCTCGACCCCGGTGTCGTGACGGTTGGCGCGATCCACGGCGGCTTCAAGCACAACGTGATCCCGGACCGGGTGGAACTGCAGCTCACGGTGCGGGCGAACAACGAGGAGACGCGGGAGCAGTTGCTGTCGGCGATTGAGAGGATCGCGGAGGGTGTCGGCAGGGCGGCCGGCCTTCCGGCCCCGTTGCTGCCGAAGGTGGTGCGCACGAAGGAATCGACGCCGGTCACCATGAACGACCCGGAGCTTGCGGCGCGGGTGCGGGCCGCGATCGCCGCCGGCATGGGCGATGACGTGTTCTACAGCGCGCCTCCCTCGGGCATGGGCGCCGAGGACTTCGCGTACTTCGTCCGCACGGAGCACAAGGTGCCCGGCACCTACTTCAACGTCGGCGGCACGGACCCTGCCGACCTGGAAGCGGAGGAGGCCGGCGGACCGCCGGTGCCGGGACACCACTCGCCCTTCTTCCGGATCGAACCCGAGCCGTCGATCCGCGCCGGAGTCGAGGCGATGACGCTGGCGGTGCTCGACCTGCTGCGACCGTAGATGGTGGAAGCGGAGGGGGCTTTCGAACGGATCCCGGAGCCGGCGCTCCAGGAGGTGCTCGCCGAACTGGAGCGGCTGTACCCGGACGCGGACTGCGAACTCCGGCACGAGAACGCGCTTCAACTCCTGATCGCGACGATCCTCTCCGCCCAGTCGACCGATGTGAGGGTCAACCTCGTGACGGAAACGCTGTTCAGGCGCTATCGGACCGCCGAGGACTTCGCGAACGCGGACCCGATCGTTTTCGAGCAGGAGATTCGCAGCACCGGCTTCTTCCGCAACAAGACGAAGAGCGTTCTCGGTGCCGCGCGGAAGATCGTGGACGAGTTCGGCGGCGAGGTGCCGGACACGATGGAGGACCTGATCACCCTTCCCGGCGTGGCGCGCAAGACGGCGAACGTGGTGCTTGGCACCTGGTTCAGGAAGCCGGTCGGCGTCGTGGTCGACACGCATATCGGCCGCCTTGCCCGGCGCCTGGGCATCAGCCCCGAAAAGGATGCGGTCAAGGTCGAGCGGGACCTGATGAACCGGCTGCCGCAGGACACGTGGATCTTCATGGGCCACGCGATCATCTGGCATGGGCGTCGCGTCTGCTCAGCGCGACGGCCCGACTGCGCAAACTGCACGCTGGCCGATTGGTGTCCGCGCAACGGCTTGCCGGACTGCTAGGCTCCCGCGGTTCGCCATGGAGTTGATCGCCACGACCGGACGGGCGCTTCGGTTGGCAGCCGCAGGGGTGCTGGTCGCCCTGCCGCTCCTTGCCGGTCCTCCTCCGGAGCCGCCTCCCTTCTACGCCATCGAGGGCGTGCGGGTCGAGGTCGGCGACGGTACGGTCCTTGAAGAGGCAACCGTCGTCATCGAGAACGGCACGATCACAGCCGTTGCCGAGGACGTTGCGATCCCTGCTCACGCCTGGGTCATCGACGGCGAGGGACTCACGGTCTACCCGGGCCTGATCGACGCGATGGGAAGTCTCCCGCAGCCTCGGCGTCCTCCCGGCGGTCCGGGCGCCGGCGCGCCGACGCCCGGCGGCCAGCGGCGCCGGTCGGACCCCGACCGGGCCCTGCCTCGCGGCCCGGAGGATCGCCCGCTGACGACCCCCTGGAAGCGGGCGGCCGACGACCTCACGCTGGACGCGGAGGCGGTCGAGGACTGGCGGAAGGCCGGTGTCACCTCGATCGCGGCAAGGCCGGGCGACGGGCTGTTCCCGGGCCGGCTGTCCCTGGTTCGGCTGGGCGCGCCCGGTCGCGACGCGGAACATCAGGTGGTCGCCCCCGAACTGGCCCAGGTGGCCTCCCTTAGCAGTGGCGGCGGCTTCGGCTCCTATCCCGGCGCTCTGATGGGCCGGGTCGCCTACTTCCGGCAGTTGCTCCTGGACGCGGCCCACTACGCCGCCGCGACTGGCGCCTACGAGGCCGATCCCTCCGGCTGGCGGCGGCCGGAGTTCGATCGAACCCTGGCGCCGCTGGCGGCTGTCGCCTCGGGAGAGGAACGGATCCTCCTGCCGGGCTCGAGCGCGGTCGAGATCAACCGGGCGCTCCGGCTCGGAGAGGAACTCGGTCTCGACTTCGCGTTGTACGGCGGCCAGGAAGGCTATCGCCTCGCCGGCGAGCTCGCGGATGCCGGCGTGGCGGTGCTCGCCTTTGTCGACTGGCCCGAGCCTCTGCCGGAGCGTGACCGGGATCCGGACGCGGACCGGCCGCTTCGCGAGATCCTCCACGAGCGGCTGGCGCCGACGACGCCGGTCGAACTGGCCGAGGCCGGCGTGCAGTTCGCGCTCGGTTCCGGCGGCGCGAACAGCGCGGACGACTTCCTGGCCGGCGTGCGCCGGGCGATCGAGGGCGGCCTCGAACCGGCGCGGGCGCTTCAGGCACTTACCCGGGACGCGGCGGCGGTGCACGGTCTAGATGACCGAATCGGCACGGTGGCCGCCGGAATGGCGGCGGACCTCGTGCTGGCCGACGGCTACCCGTGGCAGGAGTCGAGCCGGGTCGAGGCGGTGTTCATCGACGGCGTCCGGTACGCCGTATCGGACGGTGAAGACGCCGAGGACGAAGGGGACCACGGCGGGAGCGAAGAGACCGCCGCGGAAAGCACATCCGAGGCGGAAACGGCCGAGGAGGCCGAAGAACCGGAGGAACCGCGACGGCGGGGACGCGGTCCTCGCGGTCCGGGTGGTCCACGCGGCGGGTCGAGCGAAGCGCCCGCACCGATGCGGCTGGCCGAAGTGGCGGAGAAGCACGCGGAACTCGCCGGCGACGCGATGGTGCCGATGACCGGTCCCTATCGCGAGGACGACGTGCTGGCGATCACGGGCGCCACCGTCCTGACGATGGCGGGCGAGACGATCGAGAACGGCACGGTGGTCGTTCGGGATGGCCGGATCGCCAGGGTCGGCAGCGGCCTCAGGCCGCCCCGTGGCGCGCACGTGATCGACGCCCGGGGACGCTACGTGATGCCGGGCATCTTCGATGCCCACTCGCACATCGCGACCGCGGGGGGTGTCAACGAGGGCAGCCTGGCGGTGACCGCGATGGTGCGGATCGAGGACGTCGTCGATCCGACCGACGTCGCGATCTACCGGGCGCTCGCAGGCGGCGTCACGACGATCAACGTGCTCCACGGCAGCGCGAATCCGATCGGCGGCCAGAACCAGGTGCTGAAGCTCCGCTGGGGCCAGGACGCCGACGGCATGCGTTTCGAGGGTGCAGCGCCGGGCATCAAGTTCGCGCTCGGCGAGAACCCGAAGCGGTCACGGTCCTTCGGGCCGGGGCCGCGCCGCTACCCGGCGACCCGGATGGGTGTCCTCGATGTCATCCGGGAAGCGTTCACCGAGGCCGCCGAGTACCGGGACGCATGGGCGCGTCATCGCGCGGCGGAAGCCGCCGGCGAACGCAGCCGGCCGCCCGCGCGCGACCTCGAGCTCGAGGCGCTGGTCGAGATCCTGGAGGGTGAACGCCTGGTGCACGCCCACAGCTACCGGGCCGATGAGATCCTCCAGTTGCTGCGGCTGGCCGAAGAACTCGGCTTCCGGATCGCCACGCTCCAGCACGTGCTGGAGGGCTACCGGGTGGCGGACGAGATCGCGGCCCACGGCGCCGGCGCGTCCACCTTCTCCGACTGGTGGGCCTACAAGGTAGAGGCCTACGAGGCGATTCCCCACAACGCGGCCCTGATGGCGGATCGCGGCGTTCTGGTCTCGGTCAACTCGGACGACGCGGAGGAGATGCGCCACCTGAACCACGAGGCGGCCAAGGCCGTCAGGTGGGGCGGTCTCTCCGACGACGCGGCGCTCGCCCTGGTCACGATCAACCCCGCCCGGCAGTTCGGCATCGACGGCCGCGTGGGTTCGATCGAGGTCGGCAAGGACGCCGATCTCGTGATCTACGACCGGCATCCGCTGAGTTCCTACGCCGTCGTGCAGACCACTCTCGTGGACGGCAAGGTCTACTTCGACCGCGAACTGGACCGGTTCCGGCGGGAGCAGTTGGCCGCGCTGGAGCAGTCGTTGACCGAGCCCGCGAGTGAGGACGGCGGAGACGAGCCATGACCCGTGCGTACGGCAGGAGCGCCGTGGCGGCGACGCTGGCGCTGGCCCTGGCGGCCTTCGGCGGGCCGGCGGCCGCCCAGACGCTGGCGATCGAGGGCGGCACGGTGCACCCCGTTTCGGGCGCTTCCTACACCGGCACGGTCGTCGTGCGGGACGGCGTGATCGAGGCGGCCGGTTCGGGTGTCGCGACGCCGAGGGGCGCCGAAGTGATCGACGCTCGCGGCCTGCACGTCTATCCCGGGCTGTTCAATGCCTGGACCGTTCTCGGCCTGGTGGAGATCGACTCGATCTCCGCCACGCTGGACCAGGAGGAGCTGGGCGACACGCCGCATCTGCTCGCGATCGAGGGGGTTCATCCCGCGAGCGAGATCATTCCGGTGACCAGGGAGAACGGCACCACGCACGCGTTGACGGCGCCCAGCGGCGGACCCTGGGCGGGCCAGGCGTCGGTCATCCTCCTCGACGGCTGGACGGTGGAGGAGATGGAAGTCGAGAAGAGTGTCGGCGTGGTGCTCGAGTGGCCGAGCCTCGCGACCCGGGAGTTCGACTTCTCGACCTTCAGCGTCCGGGAGAAGAAGTTCTCCGAGGCGAAGCGGGACTACGACCGGACGGTTGACGAGCTCGGCGACTGGATCGAGGCGGCACGCCAGTACGACCACACGCGCTCGAACGCCGGTTCCGCTGCGGCGGTGGAGCAGGATCACGCCCTCGAGGCCGTAGCAAGGGTGGCGCGTGGCGAACTGCCGCTCCTGGTCGTCGCCGATCGGGCCCGGGCGATTCGTGACGCCGTATCGTTCGCTGAAGAACACGGTCTGCAGCTCGTCGTGGCCTCGGGACGCGACGCGGCGAAGGAGGCGGATCTGCTCGCCGAGAAAAAGGTGCCGGTCATCCTCAACTCGGTGCAGGCGCTGCCGGTAGAGGAGGACGACCCGTACGACGGCCCCTTCGCCGCGCCGGGCGAACTCCATCGCGCCGGCGTTCCGATTGCCTTCGGCACCTTCGACGCGTCGAACGCTAGGGCCCTGCCGTACGAGGCGGCGACCGCAGTCGCTTTCGGCCTCGAAGCCGAGGCGGCGCTTCGGGCTCTGACACTGGGCGCGGCGGAGATCCTGGGCCTTGACGATCGTCTGGGCTCGATCGACCCGGGCAAGTGGGCGAACCTGATCGTCACCGACGGCGACCCGCTGGAGGTCCGGACCGGAGTCCGCCACGTGATCGTCCGCGGCCGCGACGTCGACCTGTCGAACCGGCACAGCCGGTCGTACGAGCTGTACCGCGGGCGCCCGGCGCCTCCGTAGCCGCGACGCGCGGCCGGGCTCTACTCTTCCGGGCTGGATTCGGCCTGCTGCTCCTGCGCCTGGAGCATCTCGATGACACGTGGGGTCAGGTCGACGCGGGCGCTGGCGTGGAGTACGCCACCGATGCTGGCGTTCAGGATCAGGTCGTAGCCGTTCTCGTCGATCAGGCGCTGAATGATCGGACGCAGCCGCTCGTTGATCTGCTGCAGCGTCTGTTCCTCCCTGCTCGACGCGCGACGTTGTGCATCGTCGGCCAGGCGTTGCGACTCGCGTTGCAGATCCTCGATCTGGTGCTGGATGTTGCGCAGTTCATCCGGTCCCTTGCCGGGAGCGCTCTGACGCAGCGTCTCGACCTGTCTGGCGTTCGTTTCGATGGCTGCCCGGGTTTGCGTCTCGACCTGCTGGAGGAATTCCCGAAGCTGCTTGCCCTCGGCGGATTCGGCGACCACGAGCTCGACGTTGACGATCGCGACGCGTACCGCGTCCTGGGCGAAAGCGGACGGAGCGGCCGCGATCAGCAGCAGGGCAGGTAGGAAGCGGGCGAGGTGACGACGGGTCATTGGGACTCTCCACCGGGCGTGTAGATCGGCATCGGAAACGGGGTGACCTTCCGGCTCTCCCGCCGTTCGAGATCGCGGATGCGGGCCGTGCCCTGCTTCGTGACCTGATCGATGCGCAGCACGGAGTGCATGGGCAGGTAGGTGCGGCGGACGCCGCTGAACTCGCGCTGCAGCCGTTCTTCCGAAGGATCGACAACGACCTGGGTCTTCTCGCCGAACACGAGTTCGCCGATCTCGACGAAACCGAGGAGGCCGCCCTGGGAAACCGAGCGGGCGTATACCTCGTAGACCTCGCCCTGGCTCAGGAACGTCACCCGGTAGATCAGGTCGTCGGACACGGGTTCACTTGGACTGCTGGAGTTTGGCGAAGGCTGAGGCCATCACGTTCAGGCCGGCGGGTTTCTTCTGACGCTTGCGGTAGTTCTTGTAGTCCGCCTTGGTGCCGACGAGCTGCGAACCGACCGGCGCCAGGCCCAGGCGGCGGCGCTTGCGGTCGATGCTCTCGATGAGGACCTTGATCTGGCGCCCGGGCGGGTAGGCGCGCTGCGCCTGGCTGCCCTCCGGGAGAGTGACCGCCGACATCGGCAGCAGACCGGTCAGGCCTGGTTCGAGCTGGATGAAGATGCCGAAGCGCGACACCTGCTCGACCCTTCCCTCGACCTCGGCACCCTCCACGTACTGCTTTCCGAGGTTCTTCCAGGGGTCGTCCGCCGGCACCTCGCGGAGGGATAGCGCGATTCGGCGCTTCCTTGGGGTCGCCTCGACCACCCATCCCTCGACCTCTTCGCCGGTCGCGAACTCTGGTGCGCTCATCTGCTTCCCGATCGGCAGTTGGGACGTATGCACGAGGCCGTCGAGGCCCGGGGCCAACTCGACGAAGAGGCCAAACTCGCTGTGACGCACCACCTTGCCCTTGAACTTCTCGCCGGCGGTGAAGTTCTTCGCCGTCTCCTTCCAGGGGTCGGCCTCCAGCGCCTTCATGGACAGCGAGATGCGGGCGCTGCGCTTGCCGTTCTTCTTCTCGACCTTCGTCACGACCGCTTCCACGCGCTGCCCGACCTTCAACAGGTCGCCGGGCTCTCCCGACCGGGTCCGGGAGATCTGGGTCCGGTGGACGAGGCCGCCGAGTCCGCCTCCCAGATCGACGAAGGCGCCGAAGTCGGTCACCGAGGTCACCTTGCCGCTGACCGGTTCGCGCGACTCCTGCTTGGCGCGAATCTCGTCGAGCGCGCGCTTCCGCTCGTTGCGGATGGCCGGTCGGCGGGTCAGCACGATCCGGCGGCCTGCCTCCTTGATCTCGAGGACGTGGAAGACGTACGTGTTGTTCACGTACTGGGCCGGTGGCTTGGGCCGGTTGCCGAGTTCCATCAGCGACCGCGGACAGAAGGTCGTGGCGCCTTCCGAGACGATGTGGAAGCCGCCCTTGTTCCAGCCGATGACCTTGCCCTCGACCGGGTTCTTCGCCTCGAGCGCGGCGGCGAAGGGGATGGCCGCGGCGGCCAGCTCGACCTGCGGCGCCGGCTCCTCGACCTGCGGCGCCGGCTCCTCGACCTGCGGCGCCGGCTCCTCGACCTGCGGTGCCGCCTCCTCGATCTGCGGTGCCGCCTCCTCGATCTGCGGTGCCGCCTCCTCGATCTGCTGCTCAGACTCCTCGACCTGCGCCGCCGGCTCAGGGGGCGCCTCGCCGGCCGCCGGTGCCTGAGCGAGCGGTGGATCGTTCGTCTCAGTCATGGTGTTGGCGGAGGAAACAGGGCCGCGGCTTCGGGGCGCGGGTACGGCGGGCGGGCCGGGCCACGGATTGTAGCAGTCCGCACCGGAACACACGGTGTGGGCAACAAGAAAGGGCTCCGCCGAAGCGGAGCCCTTCTCATCATCGAGACCTCGTTGCAGTCGGATCAGGCGATCTCGATCTTCCTCGCCTTGGCCTCCTCGGCCTTCGGGATGACGACGTTCAGCACGCCGTTCTCGAACTCGGCGGTGACGGCCGCGGCGTCGACATCGGCGGGCAGGTGGAAGCGCCGGGCGAAGCGACCGTGGACGCGCTCGATACGGTCCGCGCTCTTCGTGTCGCGCTGGATGTGACGCTCACCGGACAGGGTGAGGACGTGATCCTCGACCGTCAGTTCGATGTCCTTCCGGGACAGGCCGGGGAGATCGACGGTCAGGGTGTAGGCGTCCTCGGTCTGAGTGAGGTCCGCGGCGGGGGACCAGGTCGGGGCCGCGGCCTCGGCGCCGTCGTGGCCCGTGAAGCGGGTCAGGACGGGCGAGAAGAAGTCGTCGAGCATCGCCTTGTCGAAGAGAGGCTCGAAGGCCCCGATCAGGGGGCGGCGGAAGGGAGTGCGATGAATCAGGCTGCGAGTCATGGGTTCTTGTCCTCCGTTGGTTGATCTCTGAAGTTCGTCGGTTGGCTTGCTGGCCCCGACGACCACGGAGTATGAGTAAAGAACGCGCAGATGTCAAGTACCTGATGGTGAAACCATCAAATCCTAGTGTCGATCTACTAGTTTGGCAGGGTGGCGCCGGTGATCGCGCCCAGAGTCGGACCGATCTCGGCGTGGAGCACCAGGTCGGCGATGCCATCCAGGTCGGTGGCTTCGCGGTTCAGGATGACGAGCCGGGCGCCTACCTGCTTGGCCAGGGCGGGGAAGCCTGCGGCCGGGTAGACGACCAGGGAGCTGCCGATCGCCAGGAAGAGGTCGGCTGCCAGGGTCGCCTCGTGGGCGCGGCGCATGGCGACTTCGGGCATCGCCTGGCCGAACGAGATCGTGGCGGTCTTGATGATGCCGCCGCAGGGGGCGCCCGATGCGACCTGCCGGGTGCAGACCGGCAGTTCCTCGCGCTCGCGGAAGGCGGCGACGATGGGTTCGAGTTCGTAGCGCTGGCGGCAGTCGAGGCAGGCCGCGTAGGTCGCGTTGCCGTGCAGCTCGATCACCTCGTCGTCGGGGATGCCGGATTCCTGGTGCAGGCCGTCGACGTTCTGCGTGATCACGGCGTGGAGCTTGCCCAGGCGGCGGAGTTCGGCGAGGGCCAGGTGACCGCGGTTCGGCTTCGCCTTCGACATCGTCCGGTCGCTGCCGATCTTGCGCCGCCACGACTCGCGGCGCGCCTCCTCGGAGGCGACGAACTCTCCAAAATCGATCGGCTTGTACTTCGTCCAGATGCCCCCCGGACTGCGGAAGTCGGGGATGCCCGATTCGGTGCTGATGCCCGCGCCGGTGAACGCGACGATCCGGGTCGCTTCCTCGATCAGGCGTCCGAGTTCTTCAGTCTGACTCATCGCGATCTCCCATGGTTGGCGACGCTACGGGCTGTTCTCTACCGACCGGTCGGTCTGTTACACTGCTGACCGCCCGTTATTGCAACTGGATCGAACCCGCACAGCCGGAGGATAGGGAGTGAGTATGTCCTTTCACAGCTTCACAGGCACGGATACCTACCTCGCTGCGCCAGAACTCCGGGACTCGGTGAACGTCTCGGCGGCCCTCGAGAAGCCGCTCCTGGTTCGCGGCGAGCCCGGCACCGGCAAGACGGTGCTCGCCGAGGCGATCGCCGAGAACCTGGTGATGGAACTCCTGACCTGGAACATCAAGTCGACGAGCAAGGCGCAGGAGGGTCTCTACGTCTACGACACGGTGCAGCGGCTCAACGACGCCCGCTTCGGCGACAAGGACATCACGGACATTTCCCAGTACATCAAGTACGGCCCGCTCGGGCAGTCCTTCCTCGCCCAGCAGCGGGTCGTGCTGCTGATCGACGAGATCGACAAGGCCGACATGGAGTTTCCCAACGACCTCCTGCACGAGCTGGATCGGATGAGCTTCTTCGTGAACGAGACCGGCAGGCACCATGTCGCGAAGTTCCGGCCGATCGTGGTCATCACCTCGAACAACGAGAAGGAGTTGCCGGACGCGTTCCTGCGCCGGTGCGTGTTCCACTACATCGCGTTCCCGGACAAGGCCGAGATGGAGAACATCATCCGGGTCCACCACCCGGACGTCGAGGCCGAGTTGCTCCAGCAGGTCCTGCTGCGGTTCTACTGGCTGCGCGACCTGCCGGAGATTCGCAAGAAGCCATCCACCAGCGAGTTGATCGACTGGATCGCGGCGCTGCGACGGGGCGGTGTGAGCACGGAGTCGATCGAGAGTGAGCTACCCTTCCTGGGTGTGCTGATGAAGCGGGAGAACGACCTGGAGGCCGTGATGGCGGCTCACCGTCGCGGCCGGGTCAACTGATCTCCCCGTAGGCGCCGACCGGGCCGGACTCGATGTTCGTCGATTTCTTCTACCACTTGAGGGGCTACGGCCTGAAGGTGACGATCACGGAGTGGCTGTCACTGATGAAGGCCCTGGCGATCGGCTACAGCCGCGCGGATCTGCACGTCTTCTACAACCTGGCCCGGTGCCTGATGGTCAAGACGGAGGCGGACTTCGACAACTACGACCGTGCCTTCGCCTCGTTCTTCATGGGGGTCGAGAACCACTTCGACATCAGCGACGAACTGCTGGAGTGGCTGTCCAAGCCGGAGCTGCCACGCGAGCTGACCGAAGAGGAGCGGGCGAAGCTCGAGGCGCTCGACCTGGACGAACTCCGGGAGCGCTTCAAGGAACTGCTCGACGAGCAGAAGGAGCGCCACGACGGCGGCAATCGCTGGATCGGGACGGGCGGCATGTCCCCCTTCGGCCACGGCGGGGAGCACCCCACGGGGATACGGATCGGCGGCTCGGGCGGCGGCCGGTCCGCGGTGCAGGTGGCGACCGACCGCCGCTTTCGCAATCTGCGCTCGGACCGCATCCTCGACACCCGGCAGATCGGGTTGGCGCTTCGCCGGCTGCGCAAGCTGGACAAGGACGAGGGCCCCGAGGAACTGGACATCGACGAGACGATCGACAGCAGCGCCCGCAACGCCGGCGAGATCGATCTGGTGTTCCGTCCGCCGAAGCGCAACCGGATCAAGCTGTTGCTGCTGATCGACGTCGGCGGGTCGATGGATCCCCACACGCTGCTCTGCGAGCGGTTGTTCTCCGCGGCGCACAAGGCGAACCACTTCAAGAAGTTCGAGTTCAAGTTCTTCCACAACTGCGTGTACGAGAACCTGTACACGGACATCAGCCGCTGGAAGGGCGAGCCGACCTCGGAGATCCTGAAGCGTCTGGACCACACGTGGTCCGTCTGTCTGGTCGGCGATGCCTGGATGAGCCCCTACGAGTTGACCCATACCGGTGGCGCGATCGACTACTACCACAGCAACCAGGTCACGGGTCTCGACTGGCTCCGCAAGTTCCGTGACCGTTGCCCCAACTCGATCTGGCTCAATCCGGAACCGCGGCGCATCTGGAATGCTCCGACGATCCACCTGATCCGGCAGGTGTACCCGATGTTCGAGTTGACGATCGACGGCCTCACCGAGGGGATCGACGTTCTGCGGGGAATCCGGCCGAACCGCGCCCTGGCGGCCTGAGTCGGAACGCGGCGGGCGCCGCCGGTTCGAGGCGCCGGGGAATGGCCTGGCGGCCGTCAGGGTTAGACTGTCCAGATGGACGACAAACCGCCAGGAGGGGCGCCGTCGGACGACCTCGACTCGACGGGAAACGAGCCGGATCGCAGCGATCCGGTCTTCGACCTGCCAACGAGGCTGGGCCGGGAGCAGGCTCCCGACGAAACTGAGGGCGCGGACCCGTTCTTCGAAGACTCGCCCGGGGAGCCGCCGGAGCGTTCAGGGACGATCGCCGTCCTCGTCATCGCCGGCGTGATCCTGCTGGGCGGCGGCGCGGTGCTCTGGTGGTGGTTCAGCAGCCGCGCACAAGATCCGGTCGATCCGGACGCGGCGGCTGAGGTCGTCGAGCAACCGGCGGCCGCCGAACAGGATCCCACGCCCGCGCCCGCCGATCCCCCGGCTCCGGAAGCGCCGGCGCCTCCGGCTCTGTCCGAGAGCGACTCTCTGGTGCGGGACATCGTTGGCCGTCTGTCACAGCACGCACAGTGGCTCACATGGCTGGTTCCCGAGGAACTAGCGCTGAACTTCGTGCGTGCGGTCGGCGCGGTCGCCTACGACGAGCCGCCACAGTCGAGCCTGGAACCGCTCCGCCCGGAAGAGGGCTTCAGCGTCGTGCGGCGCGGCCAGCGCTTCTACCCGGCCGAGACGAGCTATCGCCGCTACGACCTGGCGGTCGAGGTCTTCGACTCGATCGACGTTGCCGGCGCCGCCGGCGCGTATGAGCGTCTGCAACCGCTGCTGGATCAGGCGCACAGCGAGCTCGGCCTACCGAACGAGTTCGGTGACACGCTGGAACTGGCGGTGACCAAGCTGCTTGCGACGCCGATTCCGGACGCGCCGCCTGAACTCCGGCTGCGGGTGATCAGCTTCGAGTACGTGGACCCCGGGCTCGAAGGCTTGAACCCGGCCCAGAAGCTCCTGTTGCGGCTTGGGCCGGACAACGGCGACCGCGTGCGGGCGAAGGTCCGGGAACTCTACGGCGCGCTGCCGTAGCTTGCGTTCCCGGAGGTCCTAGCGGCCGAGGGCCCGGCGTTGGGCTTCAGCGTACCGGGGCAGCATCCGGTCGTAGACGGCCACGGCTTCCGGGCGCGGTGATGCGGAGACGCCGGGTTTGCCTGCCGGCGGCAGCGGGTACGGTCTGCGGCCGGTAGCACGCAGGGCAGCGCCCAGGGCGGCGCCGTCGCTCACCTCGTACCCCTCGACGCGGCAGCCCAGGACATCGGCGGCGATCTGGAGGAGTTCCCGGTTCCGGGAGCCGCCGCCGGTCGCCAGGATCCGGCTGGGCCGCGTCGCCATCCACTCCGAGTTGAGCCGCATCGACAGGAACTGCCCCTCGACGACGGCGCGGCAGTTCCGGGCCGCCTGTTCCGGGGCGTCCGTGAGGCCGCCCAGCCGAACCACGCCCGGCGATGCCACGCGGGGGACGATCTCCGGTTCGAACCAGGGCAGCATCATCATGCCGTCGTTGCCGGGCGGCGTGTCGCGCAGCGCGTCTTCGAAGCCCGCCCAGTCGAGGCCGTAGCGGTCCCGTACTGCCTCGCGCGCGAGAGAACCGTTGCGGAAGCAGATCAGGCTCATTGGATGTCCGCTCGGCGCGATGAACACATGGCCATTGGCGTCGGGGTCGACGGCGACGTCGGCCAGCAGACAGAAGTAGGTGTCGCTCGTACCCAGGCTCAGCACGGCCTCGCCGGGTTCGCGGACGCCGACGCCCACCAGGGAGCAGGGGTTGTCGCCGGAGCCGATGATGACCTGGGCGTCCGGGGGCAGACTGTAGCGGGACACGAAGTAGGGAGCGATCGCTCCGACTGCGCTCCAGGGCGGCTGGGAGGGGAGGAGACGGCGCTCAAGTCCGGCTGTCGTGGCGGCCATCGCCTCGGTCGACCACTCCCGCCGCCGGATGTTGAGCAGGTTCATCCCGGAACCGTCCCCGTGGTCGATCGGCGTCAGCCGACCCGCCAGCACCGAAGTGACGAACGAACTGACCAGGCTGATGTGCTCGGTGTCGGCCCATGCCTCGGGCTCGGTGCGAGCAAAGCGCCGGATCTGGGGTCCGGTGAAACGCTCGAAGGCGTCGCTGCCGGTGAGTTCTGCGGTTACGCTTGCACCTCCGAGTGCCTGCCGGATCTCTTCGCACTCCCGGGCTGTGGAGGAATCGGTCCAGATCGGCGCCTCCGCTCGCGAGAGGAGAGGCTCGATCTGCTCGGCGAGGCTCCGGTCAGGTATCAGGGACCCAAGCACGGCGCCCGTTCCCGATCCAAGATAGACGGAGCCATGCTGCTGGCCCGACACCGAGACGCCGCGGATCTCGCGGCAAGCCTCGGGCCCAAGTTTCTCGAAGGCCAGGTCCAAGGCGTCGAGCCACATGCACGGTGGTACCCGTCCGATCGCCGGATCCTCGTTCGGAAGCTGGCCGTTGACGGTGCCGTACGCCGGAAGTTCCGAGTCGTAGTGCACGCCTACGCGAGAGACGATCCTGAGCGCTCGGTCCTCGACTCCACGTTCGGGTTGCGGCGCTTCAACCAGGATCGCGGTCAGGCTCTGGGTGCCGACGTCGATACCAAGGTACAGCGGAACACCGGAAGCACCGGCAGCGTGCGTCATCTCGGACGCCGGTGGAGCGTGGGGCCGTCAGGTGTGGAGCCGGCCGTTGGCCGGCGCGTGCCCTTGGCCGCCTTCGGCGGCAGCGGACCAGAGGGTCCGCGCACCCAGAGATACGGCTCGGCGTGTGGCTGTTCTCTACTGGAGATCACCTCGCGTCGCCGCGGACCTGATGCGTCTAGCCTGACGGGGGAGCGGAGGGGGCTGTCCCCCAGCGGACTCGAAGCGAGCGACGGCCGTGTCCGTGCGGCAACCGACGACTGACCGGAGCGAGCGGAGTGGAGCGAGCGCCGACCTTCCATTCTCCGACTGAGCGTGGACCCGGGTGGCGCGATCCGCGCCACCCGTGAACCAGTCCATGCGCCCGTCATCGGGCGCATGGATGGCGCCGCCGCTGGGGGACAGCCCCCTCCGCTCCCTCGTCAGGCGGGTGTGTCCGCATTCCCGCGGCCGTCACTCGATGCGCGTGCTGTACAGGTAGTCGTTCAGGATGCTCTCCAACTCCTCCTGGCGGCCGCTGATCCTGGGCGGTTCGCCGAGGCTGCCGGCCCAGTCCTCGAGTTCCTCGAGGGTGGTTTCGCCGGCCAGGAGCTTGCGGCCCATGCCGCGGCGGTAGCCGGCGTAGCGCTGCCGGATGCGCTTGCCGGCGAGGCCCAGGACGCCGTCCTTCCGGATGCGCTCGACGATCAGCAGGGCTTTCGCGAACACGTCCATCGACGCGATGTGGGCGTAGAACAGGTCGACCGTGTCGAAGGAGCCGCGCCGCACCTTGGCGTCGAAGTTCAGGCCGCCCCAGCGCAGGCCGCCCTGACCGCGGATGATGAGCAGGGCCAGGACGCACTCGCGGAGACTCATCGCGAAGTTGTCCGTGTCCCAGCCGACGCCCTCGAGGCCCCGGTTGATGTCGACGCTGCCGAGCATGCCGGCGGCGGCCGCGGTCGCGAGCTCGTGCTCGAAGGAGTGGGTGGCGAGCGTCGCGTGGTTCGCCTCGACGTTCAGCATGAAGTCATCCGTCAGGTCGAACTCGCGGAGGAAGTTCAGGCAGTGACCGCAGTCGAAGTCGTACTGGTGGACCGAAGGCTCCTTCGCCTTCGGTTCGAGGAAGAACTTGCCCTTGAATCCCTGCCGCCGGGCGTAGTCGACGGCGAGCCGGAGGAAGGCGGCCATCTGTTCCCGTTCACGGCCCATGTCCGTGTTGATCAGCGATGTGTAGCCTTCGCGGCCGCCCCAGAACACGTAGCCGGAGCCGCCGAGTTCGATCGTCGCGTCGATCGCCCGCCGGACCTGGGCCGCCGCGTGGGCGAAGACCCGGGGATCGGGGTTCGTCGCGGCGCCGTGGGTGTACCGCGGGTGGCCGAACAGGTTCGCCGTGCCCCAGAGCAGCTTGACGCCGGTTTCGCGCTGCCTGATCTTCGCCAGTTGGACGATCTCCCCCAGGTACTCGTTGCTCTGAGCGACGGAGTCGCCTTCGGGCGCGATGTCCCGGTCGTGGAAGCAGTAGTAGGGGACGCCGAGCTTGGTGAAGAACTCGAACGCGGCGTCGAGCGTTTGCCGCGCGACGTCCATGGGCGTCGCCGCGTCGTTCCACGGGCGGTCGTAGACGGGATCCGGGCCGAACGGGTCCTGGCCGCCCCCCTTGAAGGTGTGCCAGTAGGCGACCGCGAACTTGAGATGCCGCTCCATCGTGGACCGGCCGATCTTGCGCGTCCGGTCGTAGTACTTGAAGGCGAGCGGGTCGCGGCTGTCCGGTCCCTCGAAGGGGATGGGCTTGGCGACTTCGGGGAAGAAGGGGGTCATCGAACTGCTGGCGCCTCCCTGCGATGGCCTCAGTTGTCCTCGAAGGCGGCGTCGAACGCGATCTCCGAGGGCGCGAAGTCGAGCGCCTTGACGAACTCGGCGGCCTCGGCGGCGCCGTGCTCGCGGTCCATGCCGGAGTCCTCCCACTCGACCGACAGGGGACCCTGATAGCCGATGTCGTTCAGCGCGCGGATGATCTCCTCGAAGTCGACGGAGCCACGACCCGGCGAACGGAAGTCCCAGAAGCGGCGGTGGTCGCCGAAGTTCGTGTGGCCGCCGAAGACGCCGCACGGCTTTGACTGGTCGGACCACCAGGCGTCCTTGATGTGGACGTGGAAGATCCGGTCGCTGAAACGGCGGATGAAGTCGACGTAGTCGACGCCCTGGTAGCCTAGATGGCTCGGGTCGTAGTTGAAGCCGAACGCCGGATGGCCTCCCAGCGCCTCGATCGCGCGCTCGGCGCTTACCGTGTCGAAGGCGATCTCGGTCGGGTGGACCTCGAGGCCGAAGCGGACGCCGAGTTCCTGGTAGGCGTCGAGGATCGGCGTCCAGCGAGCTGCGAAGTCGGCGAATCCGTCGTCGATCATCGCCGGCGGCACCGGCGGGAAGGAGTAGAGCAGATGCCAGATCGAGCTGCCGGTGAAGCCGTTCACGACCGAGAGGCCCAGTGCCTTCGCGGCTTCGCCGGAGCGGATCATCTCGTCGGCGGCTCGCTTGCGGACGTCCTCCGGATTGCCGTCGCCCCAGACGTGGGGCGGCAGGATCGCCTCGTGGCGGGCGTCGATCCGGTCGCAGACGGCCTGGCCGACCAGGTGGTTGCTGATCGCGTGGAGCTCGAGATCGTTCGAGGCGAGCAACTCGCGTCGGGAGGAGGCGTAGGCTCGATCGCAGCGGTCGACCTCCACGTGGTCGCCCCAGCAGGCGAGCTCCACGCCGTCGTAGCCGAGGTCTCGGGCCAGGGGGCAGAGGTCGGCGACGGGCAGATCGGCCCACTGGCCGGTGAATAGCGTTACGGGTCGGGCCACGGTCTTTCTCCTTCGAGTTACTCGTTCCGCGAGGTTTGGGTCAGCGGCGTTTCCGGCTCAAGCCGGCATGCTGAGCCACTTCTGGTCGCTCTCGCTGCTTGCGACGACGGTCTCGATGAACTGCATACCGCGCAGGCCGTCGTTCACGGTGGGGAAGTCGAGCATCGTCGCGTCGGGCTCGACGCCGCGACGGCGGCAGTCCAGCGTCTGCGCGAAGTTCCGGTACAGGTTGGCGAAGGCTTCGAGGAAGCCTTCGGGGTGTCCGGCCGGTAGCCGCGTATGCGCCGCCGCGTCGTCGGAAAGCCCCTGGCTGGATGTGCGCAGGACCTCGCGCGGCCGGTCGAGCCACTTGAGGACCAGGGTGTTCGGCTCTTCCTGGTGCCACTCCAGGCCGCCTGACTCGCCGTAGACCCGGATCGCCAGGGCGTTTTCCTCGTCGATCGAGATCTGGGAAGCGTAGAGCACGCCGCGCGCTCCGTTGTCGAAGCGGAGCAGGACGTTGCCGTCGTCCTCGAGCGGTCGCCCTTCGACGAAGGTCGTCAGGTCGGCGCAGAGCGACTCGATCCGTAGCCCGGTGATCGCCTCGGCGAGGTTCTCGGCGTGGGTCCCGATGTCGCCGATGCAGCAGGAGATCCCCGCCCGTTCCGGGTCCGTCCGCCAGTCCGCCTGCTTCTGGCCCTCCGACTCGAGCCGGGTAGCGAGCCAGCCCTGCGGGTACTCGACGACGATCTTGCGGATCTTGCCGAGCTGGCCGCTGCGGACGCGGTGACGCGCCTCCTTGACCATCGGGTAGCCGGTGTAGTTGTGGGTCAGGCCGAAGACCAGGCCGGTCCGCTCGACGAGGTCCACCAGGGCCTCGGCCTCGGCCGCCGACTTCGTCATCGGCTTGTCGCTCATCACGTGGAAGCCGGCTTCGAGCGCGGCCCTGGCGACCGGGAAGTGCATGTGGTTGGGCGTGACGATGGAGACGAAGTCCATCCGCTCGGCCGGGTCGAGGGCTGCCTCGCCCGCCATCATCTCCTGGTACGTGCCGTAGCACCGTTCGGGCGGCAGGAACAGGTCAGCGCCGGAGGCCCGGGAGCGTTCGGGATTCGAGCTGAAGGCGCCGCAGACGAGTTCGATCAGGCCGTCGAGGCCGGCCGCCATCCGGTGAACGGCGCCGATGAAGGCGCCCTGGCCGCCGCCGACCATGCCCATGCGGATCTTCCGTTCCATCGCGCGCTCCCTCGTAGTGCGATCCGGGAGCGTACCGCAAAGGAATGAGCGTTTGGCGGCGTTACTCCGCTGACAACTGAGCCCCTTCTTCGATCGCGTAGAGCTCCGAGCGGGTCGCCACGTAGAGCACGCCGTCCTTGGCGAGCGGTGTCGTGTAGACCGCCCCCTCCATGAACACCTCGTTGATCAGGTTCTCTTCACGACCGGTCGCGAGGATCGCGACCTCGCCATCCTCGTCACCGATGTAGATCTTGCCGTCGACGACGAAGGTCGAACCCCAGATCGCGGCGTAGGTGTGGTGCATCCACTGGAGTTCGCCGGTTTCCTCGTCGAAGCAGTAGACGTGGCCCGAGAGATCGGCGATGTAGACCAGGCCGTCGTGGATGGCCGCGGTCGACATCGTGCGCTGGAAGTCCTCGCCGCCGACGTGCCAGATCTGGCCCGTCTCGGTGATGTCGCCGGTTCCGGAGGCGTCGATCTTGTAGAAGTGCCCGGGACCCTCGCCGTGCTCCGGATCCTGGCCGACGCCGATGTAGACCACGTCGTGGTGGAAGACCGGGGTGGAGATGATGTTGTTCCGGGTGCCCTTGCCGCCGAGTACCCACACCGAGTCCTTGGGGTTCGTGTCGAAGGTCCAGATGAGCTCACCTGTGTCCGGCGCGAAGGAGTAGACGACACCCTCGCCGCCCGGGATGACGATCTGCTCGCGGCCGCCGGCGACGCCGGCTGCAGGGTTGGACCAGGTCCCGTGGAGGATGCTCTCGCCCGGGTGGGCGCTCTCCCACACCAGTTCGCCGGTGTGCTTGTTGAGCGCCACGAAGCTCGGACCGAGCGGAGAGGGGATGTTGATGTGCCCCTCGTCGACGCCCTGGCCGGTGGTCGCGACGACGACGTCGCCGACGACCAGGGGCGACCCGGCGGCGAGATTGTGAGGGAAGACGTCGAGTTCGGCGATCGTGTCGTAGATCCAGAGGATGTCGGCGTCCATTTCGTGGCCGTACTGCTCGTCCTGCATCCCATCGTTGCCGTCCGCGAAGCCGTCGACGTCGACCGCCACGAATTCCCCCCGGTTGGACACGTAGTAGGCGACGCCGTCTTCGATGTAGGGGGTCGAGCAGATGCCCTGAAGCGGCCAGTCGTTGACCCGTCCGGCCGGCAGCTTGTCGTGCGTGGCCTGCCAGAGCAGTTCACCGTCGCTCTCGCGGAAGGCGATGAGAATCCCCTTGTCGCCGACGATGCCTGGACGGCGCTCGCCCTCGTTGTTCGTGCCGACGAAGACCTTGCCGTCGTAGATGATCGGCCCGGCGTAGGTTTGGGAGCCGAGCTTCTGCTTCCACTTGATGTTCTTGCCGGACAGGATGTCCCAGTCCGTCGGGACGCCGGTCTCGGTCGACACCATGTTGCGCGAAGGGGTGAGGCCGAACATGGCCGGCGGATCGTCCGCCAGCGCCGCAGCGGCTCCGGTCGAGATCAGGAACGCTGCTACAACGGTCCCCTTTTTCATGCTCTGCTCCTCGGGTTCAGTGGATTCGTCTTGCCCTCTCTGGCTGGCTCATCGGTTGCACTTCGCTCAGTTGCTGGTGATGCGAACGTTGTCGTAGGAAACCACGGACGGCGAGTAACCCAGGAGACCGGGCGAACCGTTCCGGATCGGGTGGGGATCCTCGGCCGTGATCGTCCACTCGGCCGGTTCCTCCTCGTCGCGCGGCCATACCTTGCCGCGGATCGCGGCGGTGTCGCCGGCTGCTTCCACCTGCAGCTTCATCGTGTACCAGCGGTCCATCTCGAACTCGAAGTCGGCCTTCTGCTCGACCCGTAGCTGGGCCGACCAGGAGCGGATCTGGAGGCGCTGGTGGATGCCCATCATGTCGAGGATGTAGCCGGAGTTGATCAGGCCCGAGTCGGAACGGCGCCGGCCCTTCTGCGAGTTGCGGACATCGGCCTGAATCGTGTAGTTCCCCAGGGAGGGCGGCCCGAGCAGGAGCGGCGAGCGCAGCAGGCCGCGCTCGGCGACGGGCTTGACCAGGATCGTCTCGCCGTCTTCCTCGGCGATGTCGTACCGGCCGCCGCCGATCCAGTACCCCTGCTTGCCGCCGGAGAAGTCCTCCGTCCAGGGCAGGGGCGGGAAGACGCGGATGCGCGCTTCTGCTTCGAGCCCGCCGCTGGTCGCGACCAGGGCGCCGGCCTGGAAGCCCGCGTCGTCGGCGAACCGAAGGGTGTTGCCCGCGACATCCGCCTCGATCCCCTTGAGCGACCAGTCGGCTTCTACCGCGCCCAGCGGCCGGCCGAGGGCGTCGAATGCCAACACCTCGAAGTCGTGGCTCTCGCCGGGGTTGGCCCTGACTTCGGCCGGCACCACGAGCAGTGTCGCCGGTGGTCCTTCAGCTTCTCCCTCGTCGCCTCGGCTCGGCAGTGGGGACGCAGTGACTTCGAACGGCGCGTCCCTGTCGCCCAGGCAGTAGACGCCTTCCTCGGTCGTGAAGTAGATGCGCCCGTAGGCGATGGCCGCCGAGCCGTACAGTTCCGCATACCGGCCGTCCGGCACCTTCAGTTGGTGCCGGGCGAGAATCTCGGCGCTCGTGTCTCCGGGCCGAATGATCGCGAAGTGGCCGTTCGTCTCGCCAGCGTAGATCTTGCCGTCGGCCCACACCGGCGATGCCTTGCCGACCGTGCCGATGCTGAGTTCCCAGAACACCTCGCCGGTTTCCGTGTCGACCGCGGCCAGATTGCCGGAGTTGTTCACCACATAGAGGCGGCCGTCGTGGATGGTCGGCGACGGGAACCCGGCCTTGTTCCGGTTCCAGCGCCACAGTTCGCCGGTGTTCGTGATGTCGCCGCTCAGCGTGCCGTCGATCGCGATCACGCGGCCGAGGGTGCCCTCGTCGATGTTCTCCTCGCTGTGGGAGATGAAGACCCTGCCCTGGTCGTCGACCACGGGCGAGGAGTTGATTCCCCGTTTCGAGAGGCTGAACCCCCAGACCTTCTTGCCGGTGCGGGCCTGCAGGGCGTAGATGTGCCCATCGGCGTTACCAGTGATCAGCAGACGCTGGTCGTTGATCACGGTCACGATCGGGATCGATTGCGTGTTCCGGTCGTAGATGGTGCCGCCCGGTGTCGACATCCACTGGACGTCGCCGGTTCGCTTGTCGAAGGCGTAGTAGCGATGCCGGGGGATGCCCTGGTTGCCCCAGCTTCCGTTGTTCATGTTGACGATGATCAGGTCCTCGTCGATCACGGGGGACGCGGTCCTGCCGCCGTAGCCTTCGAAGCGTCCGTGTTCTTCCTTCAGTGACCGGAACCAGACCACATTCCCGTCGCGGTCGTGGCAGATGAAGAGGCCGCTGACGAGCTGGGCGTAGGTGTAGCCGGTCTCGGGGTCGCCAGTGAGTGAGGCCCACCCGACCCGGTTCATCGCGACAGTGGTCAGGTAGAGGTTGTAGCGGTTCTCCCACAGCGGTTCGCCGGTGCCGGCGTCGAACGCGGCGATGACCGCCTGCTCGTGGATTCCGGTACCGGCGCGCCCGTTGACGAAGACGCGCCCTCCCATCACGACCGGCGTCGAGCGGGCGATGAAGTCCTGGCGCCAGATCAGGTTCTCGCCCTCCGGACTCCAGGTGTCGATCAGACCGGTCTGGGGCGAATAGCCGTTCTGGTAGGGGCCTCGCCAGGAGGTCCACTCTTCGGCGTGTAGCGAACCGGCCAGGAGCGCCAGGATCACCACGGCGCTGGCGAAGCGCCGCGCCTTCCTGTCGCCTGTCCCTTCGGGCACAGAGAATCGGGCCGCGGCCCTGTTCGGGTCGTTCATTCTGCAGAGTCTCCTTGCCGTCCGCAGTCCTGTCAGGTTCTCGCGGTTCGGCGGATGATGTCGCTACTCGGCTGCCTCAGCCTCCGCGGCTTCCTGGGCCATCTGCTCCTGCCAGTTGGCGGGATAGATCATCGCCATCAGTGTCGACTGTTCGGACTGATACTGCACCATCACACCCTTCGGCATCCAGATGGCGTCGCCGGGTCCGAGTTCGTGGGCGTCCTCGCCGGAGAGGATCGTCAGGCTTCCCTCGAGGACGTAGAGGTACTCGTCGAACATCATCGGGCGCTGTTCCTGGGTGTCGAAGTTGTCCAGGACCGTGACCGCGCAGTGCAGGATGTCGCTGACCGCGACGACGCCGGGCGCGCTGGCGGGACCGACATCGGACCCGGTGTAGATGCCCGGTCCGTACTCGACGATCTGACGGTCGGCGGCCGCGACGAAGACGACCGGATCCGGTTCGCCCTCCATCGACCAGTTCTCGTCCGCGGGCGCCCAGTCGAACGGGTAGACGGCGACGAGGTTCGGGGCCATCTCGCCAGCCTCGAGCCTCTTCGCCACGGTACCTTTGGGGATCCACAGACCGTCACCCGGACCGACCTCGAACACCTCGTCCTCCGTTTCGAGCGTCAGGACTCCGCCCTCGAGGCCGTAGATGTACTCGTCGTACGTGTAGACCCAGTCCTCGAGGAAGAAGTTCTCGTACTGCGCAATGACAGCAGTCATGGCCGTGGTTCCCGCCACCGTGCCGATCGCGTTGGGGTCTCCGACTTCCGTCGACACCATCAACGTCGGGTTGCCCGGAGTGAGTTCCTGGTACTCCCGGCTGTCGCCCCGGATGACGACGATCTCTCCGACCGGCGCCGGCACTTCCCGCACGGCGGGCGCCTCCTCCGGTGCTTCCGCCGCTTCCTCTTCGGCGGGAGCGCAGGCAAGGAAGCCGGCGCCGAGAGCGAGCGCGCAGAGCGCCACGATCGGGGTCGTCTTGAGAGAGTTACTGGTCATCGGGTTCTCCCTTCTGCGGAACCTCATCCCCCAACTAATTTAGGAATTTCTAAGAGGCCCCGGCGAACGTTCCGGAACCGGGTGGGAGCCTTCCTGTGTCTTGGGGGAGACGTGTCGATCGACCTTTTCTCGGTAACTCAGGAGGCTTCGTGCTGCCGTTAGGATGGCTTTTCATAGTACTGAGCGCCCTATCCGTGGTCAACAAGACACAGAAGCGAACCGTGTTCAGACGCAGGGGGTTGAGTGCCCTGGCCCTGGCGCTTCCGGTCGCTCTGTTCGCGGCCTGCCAGAGGGAAGCGGCCCCGGTTTCGGAGTCCACCGCAGCGTCGGCGCCCGCTGAATCGGCTGTGCGCCCTTCCGTTGCCGCGGCCTGGACCGAAGCGGTCAGCGATCTGTCCCCCGAGACGTGGAACGTCGTCCTGGTCACGATCGACACGCTGCGCGCCGACCGGTTGGGCTCCTACGGCTACGCGGAGATCGAGACGCCGCACCTGGACCGGCTCGCGAGTGAAGGCATCCTGTTCGAGAACGCGCTGACCACGGTTCCCTTCACCCTTCCCGCGCACACTTCGATCATGACCGGGGTCTACCCGCCGGTCCACGGTGTGCGCGAGAACGTCGGCTACGCGCTGGACGAGCGGCTGCCGACGCTGGCCGAGGATCTGTCGGCCGCCGGCAGGCGCACGGGAGGCTTCATCAGCGCCTTCGTTCTGGACGGGAGATGGGGGATCGACCGGGGCTTCGACCGCTACTACGACGAGTTCAAGGTCCAGGATACGGGCATGCTGAACATGGGATCCGTTCAGCGCGAGGGGACGGAGACGATCGGCCAGGCGGAGGCCTGGCTCGACGAGACGGCTGGCTCTCCCTTCTTCCTGTGGCTGCATCTGTTCGAGCCCCACGATCCGTACGAGGCGCCCGAGCCCTTCGCGTCGCGCTATCCGGAGCGGCCGTACGACGCGGAGGTCGCGTACACGGACAGCCTGGTCGGGCGAGTGCGCGAGATGCTGGAGGGAAGGGACCTGCTCGAGCGGACCCTGCTGGTCGTCACGGCCGACCACGGTGAAGGGCTCGGCGACCACGGCGAGTACTTCCACGGCTACTTCGTCTACGACAGCACCGCCCGGGTGCCCCTCATCGTCCGGCTGCCGGAGGCCCGTCTCGGAGGCCGCCGGGTGGATGCCGCGGTGAGCCACGTCGACCTCCGGCCCACGATTCTCGATGCGCTCGGTGTCGAGGCGCCCGCCGTCCCCTCGCACCAGGGCGGCCGCAGCCTGCTTCCTCTCCTGCTCGGGCTGGACGACGGTGCCCGCTCCGCCTACATCGAGTCGTACTACGCGCTCTATCACTACGACTGGGCGCCGCTACGCGCCATTCACACCGGCTCGCTCAAGTTCATCGATGCGCCGGAACCCGAGCTGTACTCCTTGGCCGACGATCCAGGTGAGACGGAGAACGTCGTGCGCGGCACGCGCGTGGAGGCACGCCAGCTTCGCGATCGTCTGCTCGGGATGATCCGCGGCTTCGAAGGGTCCGCGTCGGGCGAGAGCGCGCGGCCCGACCTGGACCAGGAGACGCTGGCGCAGCTCCAGGCGCTCGGCTATCTCGCCGGCAGCGGCAGCCGCGCCGAGGCGCCCGAGGACCTCTCCGGCCTGGCCGACCCGAAGGGCAAGATCGCGGTTCACCGGGCGATCATGCTCGCCCAGAGCGACATCGGAAAGGGCGAGACGGAGGCCGCCCGCGAGCGCCTCCTGGAGGCCATCGAGCTCGATCCCGGGGTAGTCGACGCCCAGCAGATGCTCGGCAACCTGCACCAGCGCGAAGGCGAGTACGAGGCGGCGATCGAGTACTTCCGGAATGCCCTGGCCCGCAACCCGGACCATCAGGCGTCGCTCATGGGCCTGGCCGATTCCTACCTCTGGCTCGACCGGCCGGAGGACGCCCTGGTCGGCTTCGAGCGGCTCCGGGGGTTGGCCCCGCACGACAGCAAGGCGGCGATCGCTTCCACCGACATCCTGGTCGATCTTGGCCGTCAGGCCGAAGCGCTGGAAGTTGCCGAGTCGGCGGCCCGCTACGAGCACGCCCCGGCGCTGGTCCACAACCAGCACGGCGAGTTGCTCGCGCTCGCCGGGCGGGTCGGCGAGGCGGAGAGGGCCTTCGAGCGGGCCATCCAGGCGAACGATCGCCCGGTGCAGCCGCACTTCAACCTGGCAGTGCTCTACGAGGAGCGCGGCGAGACGGCGAGGGCGATCGAGCGCTACAAGGAGGCGCTGGCCCGGATGCCGTGGCACTACAGGACGCTGTTCAACCTCGGCCGGCTGCTGGGCCGGGAGGGCGACGTGGTGGAGCAGGAGGAGCTGTGGCTGGCCTCGGTGAACGCGAATCCGGAGTTCATCGAGGGGCACTACCTGCTGGCGAAGCTGCTAATGGACCAGGGCGGCGATCTGCAGCGGGCGGAGGAACTCGTGCGGGCGGGTCTCGAGCAGGACGAAACGCACCAGGCGGGTGCTCTCGGCTACTTCGTGCTGGCCGACATACTCAGTCGCCTCGGCCGGACGGCGGAGGCGATGGAGGCGGTGCGGTCGGGCCGGGAGATCCAGGCTCGCTAGCGCGCCAGAAGGTCCGGAAGCCGGCGCTGCGCGCCGGATGCCGGCCGGAAGGCCGGCGCACCCAGTTTGTGGCGCGCTAGCGTTGGAAGAGATAGGTCGCCTTGAGGATGAGCTGCCGGCCCTCCGTGCGTCGCTCCCTCAGCGATGGCGCCGTCCAGTTCTCGTTGTAGACGAGGAAGATGTCGGCCCCGGGTCGGTAGATCCAGTGAAAGCGGATGTTGACGCCGAGGTCCTCGGCGGCGTCGTTGTACTGGGCGATCATGTTCAGACGCAGGTTGGGCGTGAACGACAGGTCGAGGCCCGGGCTCCACAGGTTGATCTCGAAGGCGCCCTGCGGCAGCTCGACGTTGTGGTGAGACCAGGTGGTGGAGGCGCGAACGAGGCGTGACAGGCGAAGACTGAGCTGCTGTCGCACGGAAACCCAGTCGCCCTGGTAGAACTCGCCCCAGAAGTTGAAACTCCGCAGGGACACGGATCGCGACGCGTCGGTGAGCAGCAGCAGCTCCCAGCCGTCGAACTCGAACATGCCCGACGGGATGACCACGCCGGGGAAGATCTCGAACGGCGCGAACAGTCGCTCCTTCGTCCGGACCGCGCCCAACTCAAGAAAGTCGTTCGTCTTGAAGACCATGCCGATGGGGTAGAAGACGGTCTCCTCACTCTCCAGGCGTCCGTCGCTCGAGCGCTCGAAACGGCGGTGCGTGCCTTCCGCGTACCAGGAGCGGATGCCGGCCCGTTCGATCCGGGGCTGCCAGATGAAGCGGGGGTTGAAGAGGCGGAAGTTCTCGCGCAGCAGGAACCCCACGCCCGGATCGAAGTTCTGCTGCGACTCGATGAAGTCCAGCGAGGTCGTCAGGGTGGAACCCTGGTAGCCGACGCCTGCGCCGAAGGAAGCATCGTCGCCGTCGACTCCCGGCCGCTCGCTGCGACTCCAGTAGCCGTTGAGCTGGAGGAGTTGGGTCGGCTTGAGCTCCAGGTCGAAGCCGTAGAGGTTCTGCGCTCCCGCGGCGGCGGGATCGCGCTGGGTGAAGATCGCGCCGACGCTGGAGCGCTGGCCGATGTTGCGCTTAACCCGCGCCACGGAGAAGGCGGTCTGCGGCACGCTCCGGCTCCCGACGTCGGCCTCTCCCGTGCCGACCCCGAGGACGCCGAAGTTCCATTCCCCGAGCCGTCCGGTCAGACGAGCCCCCAGATCCATCGGCACCGTCTCGCCGCCGTCGAGCCCGATGCGGCGGGAGAAGAAGGCCTTCATCAGGGCGGGCATCCACGGCACTCTCTGGGGAGGGCCGAACTCGAAGATGCCGGCGTTCTCCAGGAAGAAGTCCCGCTTCTCGGGAAAGAAGAGCGAGAAGCGCGTCAGGTTCACCTGCAGATCGTCGACCTCGACCTCGGCGAAGTCCGTGTTGTAGGTCAGATCGAGCGCCACGGACTTGCTCACTCCCCACTTGATGTCGAGTCCGCCGTCGAGGTCGGTCCCCGAGGTGCGGACCGGCGGCTCTTTGGAAGCGGAACCGATCAGGTAGGGCTTGACGTCGAGACTGCGCGAGCGCCGGAGCCCCGCGAGGCCGGTCAGGCTGCCGGCCAGGGAAACGCGATAGGCCGCGTAGTGGGATACGCCGGACGTGGTGATTGGCAGCGTGGAACGGGGCAGATACGCCCAGTTCACTTCTTCGCTCTTGCGGCGGATGAGCCGCTGCACGTGCAGCCCCCAGCGGTCGAGCGCCGGATCGAAGCGCAGGGTTGCGAAGGGAATCGCGATCTCCGCCGTCCAGCCGTCCGTCGTTCGCCGCGCCCTGACGGTCCACACACCGTCCCACTCCACATTCACGTCGCGCCCCTCGTCGGTGATCAGCGCATCGTGCCGGGCGCCGTTGGGGTTCGTGGCGAAGGCGAAGGCGTTCCGGCCGTCGAGAAACGTGTCGAAGACGAGAACGAAGGAGTCGTCGGAGGCGAGTTCCGCGTCGCGCTCCATCTCCTTGGCGATGATCCTCTCCGGCTCCCGGTCGAAGGCGCGCAGCGCCACGTAGAGCGTCGACTGGGTGTAGGCGATGGAGAACTCGGTCCGCTCCGAGGCCGGCGCTCCCTCGCGGGGTTCGCGCTGGCGGAAGCCGTTGCCGACCTCGGCCTGCCGCCAGGCCGGATCGTCGAGCAGGCCGTCCAAGACGATCGGCTCGTCGATGGCGAGCGCCGCGATCGAGGGACGCTCGCTGAGATCGGCGTCGACCTGACCGGCCGCCGGCGCGCAGACCGTCAGCGCGACGACGACAGGAGCCAGCGCCGGCCTGACGCGGGAACGGGCCGGGAGACGGGCCGAAAGCAATGGAGAACTCGAGGAACGCGGGAGAGTCAGGTCAGAGCCGAGACTATTCGAGCCAGGGAGGTTGCGCTGGCGCTTAGGAATCCTAAGGTTCTTTCAGGTTTTGCTCTAGATCCAACCTCGTTCGATCAGTCAAAGTAGGCTGGCTCCACGACAGAACCGGAGGTGACCATGTCGAAGATGCGTCCGTTGGTTTCAGTCCCGTTACTTCTTCTGTTCATCGCCGCGCCGGCCTTGGCCCAGAACGTCGGCACGGTCCGCGGCGAGGTGCGCGACGCGAACGGCGATCCGCTGCCGGGCGTGATGATCGAAGTCGACGGGCCGTTGGTGCGCGGCGACCGCTCGACGACGACGGGCGTCAACGGCGAGTTCCTCGTCACGGCGCTGCTACCGGGCACGGTTTCCGTCACCGGAACGCTCGACGGCTTCGAGGACGAGACGGTCGAGGACGTCCGCGTCTCGATCTCGCAGACCAGCACCGTGCACATGGTCCTGCAGCTCGCCGCGACCTCGGAGGAGATCACGGTGACCTCGGAGCGGCCGATCCTGGACGTGACGAGCAACGTGATCAGCACCCACCTGACCGAGGAGTTCATCGACGACCTGCCGACCAAGCGGAGCTTCCAGGACTACGCCGCCATGGCCAAGGGGGTGACGCTCCAGGGGCGGGACCAGACCTACGGCGACTGGAGGTACTCGGTCTACGGCAGTGGCGGCGTATCGAACTCGTGGAACCTCGACGGCCTCAACTCCTCGTTGCACGACTACGGCGGCGTGTGGTTCTGGATCAACCCGGACACGATTTCGGAGGTCCAGGTGCTCGGTGTGGGTGCCCCGGCGGAGTACGGCGGCATGTCCGGCGGCGCGATCAACATCGTCACGAAGTCCGGGACGAACGAGTTCGACGGCCGCCTGAACTACTACGGCCAGTTCGACTCGCTGACCGCCGAGGGCCCGAAAGTTGCCGGATTGACCGGCGAGGAGACCGGCTTCTATCGGGACAAGTTCAATAACTTCACCCTGGCGCTCGGCGGCGCGCTGGTCCAGGACGAACTGTGGTACTTCCTGTCGCTCGAGTACAAGGAGGACGCCCTCGGGGAGCCGGGCTCGATTCGGGAGTTCGTCCGGCCGGACCTCTGGGAGCGCTCCGCGCTGAAGCTCGACTGGACCTTCAACCCGTCGAACACCTTGACGCTCAGCGCCCAGTACGAGGACTACGACTGGCAGGCGGCGTCGGATCCGTTCCTCTCCCAGGACGCGCAGGCGCACGAGTTCGGCATCCGGCCATCCTTCCGCCTCGGGTGGCAGTCCGTGTTCTCGAACCGGACGTTCTTCGAGGTGAACGTCGCCGACTTCGACAACTACGACCGGGTGGCCTCGGTCACCGGCAGTGTGGAGCCGCCCTTCGTGGACTACACGCAGCCGGTGCCCACGACCGTCGGCGGACCGAGGTATCCGTACGACTACGGTCCCGGGATGGTCCGCACCAGCGCCAAGCTGACCCACTTCGCGGATGACCTCGCCGGCAGTCACGAGTTCAAGTTCGGCGTCCAGTTCACGGACGCGACCACGAAGACGCCGCAGCTCTACCCAGGCCCGGGCGGTCTCTACTACGCGAAGTTCGCCGAGAGCTTCTACTGGCGCTACACCCGGCAGCAGCACTACTACGGCAGCGACTCGACCTCTCTCGGGCTCTTCGTGGACGACTCGTGGAACCTTGGCGGCAAGACGACCCTGAACCTCGGTGTGCGCTACGACCACGACAACGGAGGCATCCCGCCCTACGAGGTGCTGCTGTCCCACGGGGGCGGCAAGGGGAATGCCGTCTTCAGCGGTGACTTCTACCCCGCCTACGACGATCTCGTCGACTGGAAGAACATCTCGCCGCGCCTCGGGATCGCCCACCAGGTCGGCGAAGGCGAGCGGCAGGGTGTGCTGCGCGTCTCCTACGGCAAGTACTTCGAGGCGAACAATACGGCCATGTGGAACGGTCCTCACCCCGACCGGCCGCCCTCGATGTACGCCTTCAGCTACTACCGGAACGGCCCCTGGTACGTCTACCGGACGGTCGCCGACGAGAATCTCATTCAGCCGGACCCGAACATGCAGGCGCCCGAGTACGACCAGTACGCCCTCGGCTACGAGCAGCAGCTCAGCGAGACGCTGACCCTCGGCGCCGAGCTCGTCGTCAAGCGCGGCACGAACCTGATCGGCTGGCACATCCTCGACGACGGTGTCTACGAGGAAGTGCCGTTCGAGAATCCGGAGACCGGTGAAACGATGACGCTCTTCGGCATCGTCGAGGAGCCGACCCGGCGCAAGGGGAACAGCCCGGGGCCGGGCGCGAACGCGCCCCCCGGTGCGAGGTACCACCAGGACTACGAGGCCATCTTCGTGAGCCTGACCAAGCGGAAGGTCGGCCGGTGGGGGATGAACGCATCGCTCGGCTGGTCGAACTCGGAGGGATTCACGGCACGGAACCTCGACCAGCGCCAGGCGGAACCGTTCTTCTCGTCCCAGTCGGGCGTGGATCCGAACCACCACATCAACGCTGAAGGGCTGTTGCAGGGAGACCGAACCTGGGTGTTCGCGGGCCAGGTCCAGGTCGACCTGCCCTGGAAGCTGCGCGGAGCAGCGGTGCTGAAGGTTCAGGATGGCCGGCCCTACGGACTCTTCCAGAGGGTCCAACTGCCTCAGGGCCAGATCGATGTCGCCCTGACCCCGCGTGAGGACCAGCGGAGAATGCCGGGCAGCGCGACGCTCGACCTGGGCATCGGGCGCAACTTCTCGCTCGGTGGCGACGTCTCGTTCGGCGTCGATCTGCAGGTCCTGAACGCCCTGAACGAAGACGCCTGGGACTGGTGGCAGGCCACTGCGTTCAGGGACGGTAACCTGGTGCCCTCGCTCTATCAGTATCCGCGCCGGCTGATGTTGCGGCTGAGCTTCGATTTCTAGCGGCGCCGTGGCCGTTCGTTCCCGGCTGACTACTGACCTCGACCAGAGGAGATCCTCGTGATGCGGAAAAGCGAAAGTCGTTCGGTCAACGGAGCGCTGAAGCTCCTTCTATGCGTGGCGCTGCTGGGGGCTGCGTGGTCCGCGCCGACCCTTGCCGCCGAAGGTGACTGGTCGCAGTGGCGGGGTCCGGCCAGGGACGGATACGCGCCCGTGGCCGGCAACGAGAGCCTGGCCGCGGCGCTTCACGGTCCGCTGCCGGCGTCGCTGCACCAGGTCTGGAAGCTGGAGGTCGGCCTCGGGCAGTCGGCGCCGATCATCCACCAGGGCAAGCTCTACATCCACGTCCGGCAGGGCGAGGAGGAGGTCGTCCTGGCGCTCGACCCGGAGACGGGTGAGGAGATCTGGCGCTACGCCTACCCGGTCGCGTACGTGCCGGTGAATCACGCCTGGGCCTGGGGCCCCGGCCCGAAGTCGACGCTGACCGCGGTCGGGGACACGCTCTATACCTTCGGCGTCACGGAGCGGCTGCACGCCATCGACGCGGAGCAGGGCGACGTACTCTGGGACAAGAGCTACGACGACATCTACGCGCAGCCGTTTCCCGAGTGCGGCACCAGCGCCTCGCCACTTGTCGAGGGCGATCTGGTCATCGTGCCGATCGGGCAGACCTGGCCGGATCCGTCGATCGAGAGCCTCGGCGAGATCGTGGCCTACAACCGGCACACCGGCGAGGAAGTCTGGCGCACGGAGTACCTGCCGCCGGGCTACGCCTCGCCGAGGGCGTTCACGCTCGACGGGGTCCGGCAGCTCGTCACGTCGACCCAGAACCACGTGGTCGGCATTCGCATCAGCGACGGCAAGACGCTATGGAAGAAGGAACTGCGGATCTTCATGGAGCAGAACATCCCGACGCCGCTCCTGTACGAGGACAACATCCTGATCGGCGGCTACCACTGGGGCAACGCGCTGCTCGATCCGGAGCCCACCGGCGGCGACGGGCTCTGGGACGTCAACAGCGTCTGGGCGACCAAGCGGCACGAGCTGTACATGGACTCGCCCGTGCTGGTCGGGGACCACGCCTACTTCCGTTCCCACAAGAGGCTCGGGACGCTCGTCTGCGTCGACATGCGCACCGGCCAGCAGTGCTGGCAGGGTCCGCCCCAGGTGGCGCGGTACGCGGCGTTCGTCGTCGTCGGCGGGGACCGGCTCCTGGTGCTGACGGACAACGGCGAGATCAAGGTGGTCGCCGCCGATCCCTCCGAGTACCAGGAACTCGCTTCCTGGGACGTCGCCGACACCCCCGTTTTCACGCACCTCACGGTCGCCGGATCGCGGATGTACGTGAAGGACGAGGCGCACCTTGCGGTGTTCGAGATCGCGTCCGACCAGGTGACGGACGCGGCGGCCGGCCCGGCCGGCGACGTGGCCGCTGACTGGACGCCGACCGCGGAAGACGAGGCCGCGGTGCTGGAGGTGGTCAACAAGGTGCTCGACACGCAGAGGGACGCGAGGACGTGGGAGCAGGTCGAGGAGCACCTGAGCTACTGGTCCGAGGACTTCAGCGACTACTCCGGCCAGACGAAGGCCGACTGGGTCGCGATGTACCGGAATATCTTCAACGCGGCCGGCGTGATCGGACCTCCGACGGGCTACGACAAGCAGTCGATGTACCTGGAGGGGTGGGTCGGCGATACGGCGGTCGTCCGCGGCGTCTTCATCGACTTCCGGCCGCGTCGCCAGGCGATCATGGAGCAGTTCTACACCGTCAGGAAGTACGACGACCGCTGGCTGGTCACCGGCACGGACAACCGGCCCATCTGGGAACGATGGGCTGAGGACGGGGAGTACAAGAGCACCGCCTTCGGCGAGGAGACGGAGGACCAGTAGGGATCAGGCTCCGCCTGCGGCGGCTCGCTGCCGGCACCTCCCAGGCTTACGTGGAAGCCCTGTCTCCTGTGCCTTAGCGCGGCGCGGACGCCGCGACTCGACTGGTAGGCTGTGGCGGCTCTGCCGAGGGGCCCGTTCCGCTTGCACCGAGGTCTACCGCCATGTCGATTTCCCCCGAACTTCAGTCCCGCATCCAGGGCATCGTCGATTCAGGTTCGACCGTCCTGTTCATGAAGGGCAACCCCGCCGCGCCCCAGTGCGGTTTCTCGGCCCAGGTCATCCAGGTGCTGAACCGGCTGCTTCCCGAGTACCAGACCTTCGACGTGCTGTCGGACTCCGAGGTCCGCGAAGGGGTCAAGGAGTTCTCCGACTGGCCGACGATCCCCCAGCTCTACATCGGCGGCGAGTTCATGGGCGGCTGCGACATCGTCAAGGAGATGTACGACAGCGGCGAGCTTCACGATGCTCTGGGCATGGAGCGTCCCGACCTCTCGGGCGACGACGTGGCGATCTCGATCAGTCCGGACGCGGAGCAGATCCTGCGGAACGCCCAGCAGCAGCAGCGGGCGGAACTGCACTTCGGCATCGATGCGAAGTTCCAGCCCTTCCTCGGCTTCGGCCCGGCGACGGGAGCGGAGGTCCGGGTGCCGGTGGGGGATCTCTTCTTCCTGCTCGATCGGGACTCGGCCGCTCGCGCCCAGGGCGCCTCCATCACGGTGGTCGACAGCGAGCACGGCCAGCGCCTCGACGTCGACATTCCGGCCGCCCGCGTGGCCGGCTGATCGACCGCGGTTCGGATCGACCAGCGCCGCGTATGGAGATTGCCGGCCAGCCAATGACCCACGAGACGGCCGAGCGCGTGCGGGAGGCGGTGGCCGAGGCGCTGCCAGACGCCCTGATCGAGGTGACGGGCGAAGGCAACCACTTCAGCCTGCGCGTGGAATCCGCCGCCTTCGCCGGCTGCAACCGGCTGGCGCGCCAACGGCTCGTGCTGCGAGCGATCGCCCCTTTGATGAAGGGCGAGAGCGCCCCCGTTCATGCGATCGACCGTTTGGAGACCGTGCTGCCGGCGGAGGGCGCGGGGCAATAGCTGAGTCGTCACTCAGTGTGGTAGGGTCCGACCAGTCATCCGCAACCAGATTCCTGGGAGGAAGCCCGTGATGTCACGCCGTTCCCGCCTCTGCGCTCTCGCCGCCATGCTCCTCGTTGCTGCGGCGCCGATTCTTGCCGCCGGCCCCGACGGGGTCGACAGCCCGGACGAGATCACGTTCCACGAGGACGTCGAGCCGATCCTGCAGCGCTCCTGCCAGGGATGCCACCGCCCCGAGGGCGTGGCCTACGGCGGCATGAAGGCGCCGATGGCCCTGACGACCTACGAGGAGAGCCGACCCTGGGCCCGCAGCATCGCGCGCCAGGTGGAAGCGAAGCGGATGCCGCCCTGGTTTGCCAGCGACGAGACGCACGGGCAGTTCACGAACGAGCGGATTCTGAGCGCGGACGAGATTGACACGATCCTGACCTGGGCGAAGACGGGCGCCCTTCGCGGCGACCCCGCGAACGCCCCCGAGCCCATCGAGTGGCCGACGGGCTGGCTGATCGGTGAGCCGGACCTCGTGCTCGACCTGGCCGAACCGTTCTGGGTCGACGACGACGTGAAGGACGTGAACATCAGCCTGAAGGCCGAACTGATCACCGAGAAGATGCTCCCCGAGCCGCGCTGGATCAAGGCGATCGAGTTCCGGCCCGGCAGCGACGTGGTCCACCACGTGGTCGGTTCGCGGATCGCCGCGGAGACCGAGACGCCTGGCGCCTCCGGCCTGCTCGGCGGCATCGCGCCCGGCACCGAGCCCTTCTACCTGCCCGAGGGCGCCGGCCGCCTGCTGGTGCCTGGCACCCAGCTCTACTTCTCGATGCACTACAACAAGGAGCCGGGCGAGGGCACTGGCGTCTGGGACAACTCCCAGATGGCCTTCAAGTTCCATCCCAAGGACGCGAAGATCGATCGGGTCGCGAAGTGGGAAGGCGTCGGCAACAGCGACTTCGAGATCCCGCCGGGCCACGAGAACTGGATCATCGGCGCCTCCAAGGTCTTCGAGTACCCGACCACGATCTACGGTTATCTGCCGCATTCCCACCTGCGCGGCCTGGACGCCAAGTACACCGCGTACTACCCGGACGGCACCGAGGAGGTCCTTCTCAACGTGCCGGCCTACGACTGGAACTGGCAGACGAACTACATCTACAAGGAGCCGAAGCAGCTTCCGCCCGGCACCCGCATCGACGTGCTGATGACCTACGTCAACACGGAAGAGCGGAACGAGGCCACGGTGCTCGAGCTCGACACGACCCGCGCCGTCCAGTTCGGCGGTCCGACGACCGACGAGATGATGATCGGCTTCATCGACTACTCGGAGGATCGGGGCGAGGACCTCGTGACCGAGGTCGAGGAGGCGACCGCGGCGGTGACGCCCGCGGCTGGCGGCGGTCAGTAACGGCTCTGTTGCAGCAGGCCTCTTCATGTGCGGCGCGTCCACTTCGTTGGGCGCGCCGTTTCTCTTTGTGAGACAGCCTCTCTTTGGGAGAATGCCGCGGTCGGACCATGACGACTGAGGCACTCTACGGCGCCGTCGACCTGGGCGGTTCTCACATCGGGCTCGCTCTGGGCTCTGTCGACATCGAAGCGGGCGAGTACCGCCTGGTCGCTCGTCGGAACCTCGGAGGCGGCGGCTACGACGGATGGGAGCCGATGCTTGACCGGATTGCCGAGGGCCTGCTCGAGCTGGAACGGGAGGTTGGCAGGCGCCCGGCCGCGGTCGGCGTCGGTTGTCCCGGATGGGTCGACCTCGAGGCCGGCGTCACGCGGTTCCTGCCCAACCTGCCGGGCCAGTGGCGGGATGTGCCGGTTGCTCGCCTGCTCGGCGCGCGCTTGGAGACGCCGGTCCGCCTTCTGAATGACGTTCGCGCGGCGACGCTGGGAGAGTTCCTCTTCGGCGCCGGTCGTGGAGTGTCGACGATGGCGCTGTTCGCGCTCGGCACCGGGATCGGCGGCGGCGTGGTGGTCGAGGGCAGACTGCGCTTGGGACCGCTCGGCTCAGCCGGCGAACTTGGCCACCAGATCGTCGATCCGACCGGTCCCCTCTGCGGCTGCGGGAACCGGGGCTGCCTGGAGGCGGTAGCGAGTGGCCCGGCGATCGGTGCGTCCGGCGTTCGGCTCCTGCGCTCGGGTCAGGCGCCCATCCTGCAGAAGATCGCCGGCGGAGACACCGAGAAGGTCAGCGCGGAGACGATGGGGGAGGCGGCGAGGGCCGGTGACGAGTCGGTGGCGCAGGAACTGGAGCGGATCTCGCGTCTCGTCGGCATCGCCGCGGCCAACGTCGTCGTCGCTTTGCACCCTGAGCTCATCGTGCTCGGCGGCGGCGTCGCCGGCCTCGGCGACCTGCTCTTCGACGGCGTCAGGCAGACGATCGCCGAACGTGTCCGCGTCTTCCCGACCGACGACGTTCGCGTTGAACCCGCCGCCCTTGGTACCGACGCCGGGCTGGCTGGCGTGCTGGTCTGGGCGGCGTCGCGGTCGAAGTAGCTCCCGCCGGCCGTTCGCGCTATGCGGCTGGCCGGTTCGCGGCCCGGGTCCCGGCGGCTGTAGCTGTCGCCACGTGCCGCCGCCGGCGCCGGAGCAGGAGTTCGGCCAGGAAGAGCAGGGTGGCCGCGGCGGCGAGGACGGGCCACAGCTCGAAGCGCCGGATCGCGGTGGAGGGGCCGGGCGCGGTGATCGCGGCCACGCCACCGCCAACGGTCTCGTGGAACAGGCCGCTGGTCGCGGCGGCGAGTTCGGCGAGAGCGGCGACGTCGGGGGCGCCGGGGCGCATTTCATCGCGGACGGGGAAGAAGATCGTGCGGCCGGGGCCCGTGCCGGCCTCGGCGTCGGGCGTGCCGGCATGGACCTCCACGCGGTAGGGCTCGAGGCTTGGCACGAGTTGCAGGCCCTCTTCGGGTGACAGCCGGTAGAGGCCGGGACCGGTACGCTGCATCGGTGCATCGAGTCGACGGTCGCCCCGCAGAACGACGAGCCGGGGTTCGAGGTCGCTGGCGAAGCGCCCGGCGTCCTCGATCACGCTGAGTTCCGCTTCGAGGACCTCGTCCCGGCGGTCGAGGCGCAGTTCCCACTCGGCGCTCGCCCGCCGGCCGGCGGCGTCGCGCACGACCTGGCCGACAAGGCGCGGCAACTCAGGCCAGCGTAGCCAATCGCTTGCCCAGCGGGGCTCGAGATCGGAGGTGAACATCCAGGTCTTGCCGAGGCCGACGTAGCGGCTGGCCAGGATCGGATCCGACTCGCCCGCAGCGAGAATGATCTCGGCGCTGTCCTTGGCCACCGCGGCAATGCGGCCATGGAGCTGGGGCGCCGCGGCGACGTCGATACCGGCGAGCGCCTCGGACTGGCCGTGCAGTTCGACCCGGATCTCCTCTTCGCGTGCCGAATCCGGGAGCTGGTTCATCGTCTCGTCGATCAGGATGCTCTGCACGGAGGAGGGATCCTCGATCGTGTAGGCGTTGCCGTCGCCCCAATCCGCGATGTCGGAAAGCAGCTCACGGTCCGACTCGACGCCGATGGCGACGGTGGAGACGGTGATCTCTTCCTGTCTCATGCGGAGCACCAGGCGCTCGTACTCGTCCGGGTAGGTCCGGCCGTCGGATACCAGGATCACGTGCTTGACCTCGGACTCGACTGCGGAGAGTTGATCCAGGCAGGCCTCCAGAGCCGGATAGAAGTTCGTCTGGGCGCTGGCCTCGATCCGATCGACGCGATCCGCGAGCCGTTCCTGCTCGCGCACGAACTGCAGGGGGACGATCTCGTGGGTATGCCAGTCGAAGGCCACCAGGCCGAAACGGTGCTGCTCGTTGAGCATCCCCAGGGCAGCCTTGGTGGCCTCCTTGGCCAGGTCCATCTTCGGACCCTTCATGCTGTAGGACTTGTCGAGCGCGATCATCAGCGCGACCTCGCTGCGTTCTTCCTCGATCTCGAAGTCGAGCGGCAGAACCCGTTCGAGCGCCGAATCCCCGTAGCCCTCCTCGCCGAACGTCGCCTCGCCGGCGACGAACAGCAGGCCGCCGCCCTCGTCCTCGACCCAGTCGGCGAGCGTCTGCTGTGCGGGTTCGGGAAGGCTGTCGGCGGAGACGTTGCTCAGGAGGATCGCGTCGTAGCGACGCAGCGCGACCGGATTGAACGAGGCGCGGTCCGGCGTCGTTCGGGTCACCTGCAGTCCCTGGGCCTGCAGTAGACGCTCGAGGTCGCCCGAATGATCGCCCGGGGCCAGCAGCAGGACGCGGTGCTTGGGCTTTACGCGGAGACTGCCGCGCCAGAGGGCCCCCTGGGTCGCCGCTTCGCCCTCACCGCCGCCGAGGACTGCCTCGAAGGTCTGGAGCCCCGGCTCGGAGAACGTCCACGGCAACTCGATCTCGGTGACTCCGGGGACGAGGGGCACGGTGTGCAGCTCTTCGGCGCCGCTCCCGCGCAGGGTCAGTGGCGCCTCGGGCAGCGACGCGCGGCTGCCGAGGCGGAAGATCCAGTTGTGGGGCTCGCCGGCGTGCAAGGGGCGTTCCCCGTCGTCGAGTTCGACCGATTCGATCCAGATGGGCGGCGCCACCCGGTCGAGCACCGCCGTGTCGATGCGGAGGTCCGGGTACGTTTCGGCGGTGCGGGCCGCGACTCCGTCCAGGTTCTGGCCGTCGGAGAGCAACAGCACGCGACGGACGCGATCGGGACGTAGCGTGGCGACGGCCTGGCGGAGCGCCGCACCGGGGTCTGTATTGCCGCGGTCAAGGGCCGCGGCGCCGGCCGACGCGGTACTGGAATCGGCGACTTGGAGGCGCCGCAAGTCTGCGGCACCGTCGGCGGCCGCGGCGCGGTCGGCGAACGCGAAAAGCCGCACGGGGCTTTCCGGTTCAAAGCCGCGTTCCACTGCCTGAAGCGCGCGATTCAGACTCGCCGGCTCGACGCTGGCGGAGACGTCGACCAGCACGGCGATATCGAGTTCGCGGCTCCTCCACGTCAGGACCGGCTCCACGAGCGCCAGCACGATCAGAGCCAACAGCGACCCGCGCATCCAGAGCAGCCGCCGGCGCTGACGGTCGGGCCAGTCGCTCCGCTGCGACCACAGCAGGACGGCGATCGGAAACGCCGCGAGCAGCCAGAGCGGCTCCTGCAGGGCGATCGGCATCACACCGTGATGCCGCGGAAGAAGGTGATCGCCTCGATGGAAGCGAGGAGGAGGCCGGCGAGGGCGAGGGTGCGCCAGGACCAGGGGCGGCGGGTCTCCCGGGTGAGCTCGGCGAGGCGGCCGTGAGGGACGGGGTCTAGGTCGGAGTTGTTGATCCGGGTGGCTCGTTCGTCCTGGAGGCCCGGGAGGATGGTGTCGTCACCGTCCGTGAGGGTACCGGTGAGCCACTCGGTGGCGTTCTGGAGCAGGGCGGCGAGGTCGGGACGTTGCGCGAGGGGTGAGGTATCGAGATCGAGGGCGATGACGACCAAGCGGGCGCTGAGGTCCGGCCCGGGTGGCTCGGAGCCGGCCGGCGTCGGGGCCGGGTCGGTCGGATCGCAGACAGCGATTGCGGTCAGGTTGCCGGCGGCGGCTACGGCCGTACAGCGAGGGTCGAGTTGGCGGGTGGGGATTCTCGCGGGCAGGCCGAGCAGGGAGACGCCGTCGAGGATCGGGTGCTCGGCAGCGATGCGGTCGATCCGGCGCTGGGCGGGGGGCGCGGCCTCTGCGGGCGAGAGCCCACCGGCTGGGGCGGCGTCCGGTGGGTCGAGGAACAGGCTGGGTAGCGGCGGTCCCGTGGTCTGGATGGTGCGATGGAAGACGGCGATGTCGGCTGCAGCCGTGGCGGCGGACGAGGATTCCGGTGGCTGCGTGCCAGCTTCGCGGAGCGTCCCGTCGGCTGCTGCGCGCACGGCGACGACTACGACCGATGGGTCCGCGGCGAACGCCCGGGCCGCGGCGGAGTCGGCGAACGAGGCTCGGCTGCGGGTATGAACGACCAGTCGCCGTTGACCGCGCAGCCGATTCAAGGGCTGCTCAGCACGCGCCGTGGCGGGAAGTCCGGTAGTCCGTGCGTCGACCAACGTGGCCCGGTCGTCCAGCGAGAAGACGTCGTTTGGCGTCCGAAGGCTTGCGGTCACCGGGCCGGGTGCGAAGCCGGCGATGTCGATCAGGGCGGTGAAGCGGTTGCCGGACGGCAGTTCGAGTTGCCGGCGGATGCGGATCGTCTCGACATCGGCGATCGTCAACTCGACGGGTACCAGGCCGGTGGCGCTGGCCGAATCGGTCGCCAGGACTTCGACCAGGGCTTCCGGCTTTGCTTCGTGGCTGGGCGCGGGACGGGTCACGAAGTGGACGATGCCCGCGTTCCTGGCTGGAGCGAGGACCGAGATCGTCTGGGTCGCGGTCGCCGGGTCGAGGATCGGCCGCCAGTCCGAGACGCCGTCAGTGAAGAGGTACGCCGTGTCGGCGGCGGGAATCGCGGGTTCTGGCTGCTCTTCCGTTTCCTCGGACTCGAACGAACCGGAAAGGGCGAGCAGTGCCTTCGCGGGCGTCAGCCGCGTCGGATCGGCGCCCAGAGTGAATCGGCTGCCGGTGTCTGCCTCGGCGACGATCCGGCGGGCCTCGGCGACGGCCAGGTCCATCCGGGTCCCCGTCCCATCCGGCAGGGCGGCGCTCATCGTCGGCGAGGAGTCGAATGCGAGGGCGATCCGGTCGCCGCCGCCGGGTTGCAGCCAGCTGGCCTGACCCGCGGCCAGGGCCAGACAGCCGGCCACCGTCATCGCGAGTAGCAGCGAGAGCAGCCACCGCAGGCGGTCATGCCGTTTCCGCCGGTGCGCCAGCAACCGCCGCCAGAGCAACGTGGAGGCGACCGACAACGACTGCGCGGTGGGCCGGATCAGATAGATCGCGAGCACCGCCAGGGCGGCAAGCAGAAGCGGTAGCCAGACGGGCATGGCGTCAGCGTCCCCGGCTCAGCAGGCCGCGGCGGAGGGCGCCGAGGGCCAGTTCCTCGAACCTCATCTCGACTGGCGCCTCGATGAAGGACCAGCCGCGGGCGGTGCAGCGGGCCCGGATCTCGTCTCGGTGGGCGTCCGCTTCGTCTTCCAGCTTGTGGAGGAGGGTGGGGGCGCCGTGGACGCGGAGGGTGTCGCCGGTTTCGCTGTCGACCAGGGTCGTGTCGCGGTCGAGCGGCGCCTCGAGGTCCCGGTGGTCGGTGACCTGGAGCACCGCGACGTCGTGCCGCAGGGGCAGGAGCAGGTCGAGACCGCCTTCCGTTGTGTCCGAGAGCAGGTCCGAGATCAGGATGACGAGACCACGCCGGCGGCCGGCGGCGAACACCTGGCGTACCGCGTGGTCGAGCCGCGTGTCGCCGCCGGTGTCGAGATTGGCGAGGAAGTCGAGTGCGCGCCACACCTGCCGCGAACCGTGGAGCGGCCCCAGAACCTGGTGTGCGTGGCTCGAGTAGGGCGCCAGCGTGACCCGGTCGAGGGTGGCCAGAGCGATGTAGGTCAGGGCGGCGGCGATCCGGCGCGCGGCGTCGAACTTGCGTCGCCCGGCGTCGCCCGGCGTCGGCGCCATGGAGCGGCTGCAGTCGAGCAGGATGTAGACGGCCAGGTCGCCGTGTTCCTCGAACATTCGCAGGAGCAGGCGGTCGAAGCGGAGGTAGGCGCGCCAGTCGAGGTGGCGCACGTCGTCGCCCTCGACATAGGGGCGGTAGTCCGCGAACTCGATGCCGGAACCCAGGTGGGTGGCGCGGTGCTCGCCCTTGAAGCCGCCCGCGGGTACGCGGCGCGTCAAGAGCCGCAGTCGCTCCAGCCGGGCGAGGAAGGCCGGCTCGAAGGCGAAGGCGGAGTGGTCGGCCACGGCTCGGAGCTGGAGCCCGCTCAGCCCTCGGGCACGCTGTCCACCACGTCCTGGAGCAGTTCGTCGAGGTCGATTCGTTCCGCCTCGCCCTCGAAGTTCAGCAGGACGCGGTGGCGTAGCGCGGGCAGGGCGACGGCGCGGAGGTCTTCCCGGGCGACATTGGCCCGGCCTCGGATGAGGGCGTGGACCTTGGCGCCGAGAACCATCGCCTGGACGCCGCGCGGGCTGGCCCCGACCCGAACGTAGCGGCGGACCGCCTCGGCGGGACGGTCTCCCTCAGGTCGGGTCGCGATGCCGATCCGGATCGCGTAGTCCTGGACCGGTCGCGCGATCGGAGTCAGCCGCGCCGCGCGCCGCATCGCGATCACGCGTTCGGCGGTCCAGAGCGCGGCCGCCGACGGCGTATGCCCCGAGGTCGTGCGGTCCATGATCGTGTGCAGTTCCTCGGTCGCCGGGTAGGTCATCCGCAGCTTGAAGAGGAACCGGTCGAGTTGTGCCTCCGGCAGCGGGTAGGTCCCTTCCATTTCGAGCGGGTTCTGGGTGGCGAGCACGAAGAAGGGCGGTCCCAGTTGGTTCGTCTCACCGCCGACGGTCACCGTCGTCTCCTGCATCGCCTCGAGCAGGGCCGACTGCGTCTTCGGAGTGGCGCGGTTGATCTCGTCCGCGAGCAGGAGATTGGCGAAGATCGGCCCGGGCTCGAAGACGAGCCGCCGGCCTCCCGCCTCGTCTTCGCGCAGCACGTGGGTGCCGACGATGTCGGCGGGCATCAGGTCCGGCGTGAACTGGATGCGGGAGAACTCGAGATGGAGGGCGTCGGACAGGGTCCGCACGAGCAGCGTCTTGCCGATGCCGGGGATACCCTCGAGCAGGACGTGCCCGTCGGCCAGCAGGCCGATGATCACGCCGTCGACCACGTCCTCCTGGCCGACGATCACCTTGCCGATCTCGGCCCGCAGCTCGCTGCAGCGCTCGGCGAAGTCGGTCAGTTGCAAGGCCAGATCGGCCGCGGTCCGGGGCGCGGCGGTGTCGTTCACTGGCGCTCCTCCCGAGACTCGTCCTCCGGCCGGGGGTGCTCCAGCGACTCGAGGTAGCGCCGCACGGAGGCGCGGTGGCGCCAGGCGATCGGGTGCCGGGGCGGCGGCAGATCGCCGGTCGCGGCCTCGGCGCCGCCGCCGACGTTGGCGCTGGAGCCGCGCATCGCCACCTCGGCGGCCCGGAACTGGGTCGCGCTGGTCGTCGTCAGGGGCCGGCGTTCGATCTCGTCCTGCGACTGGAGCAGGGCGGTCTCGAGCGCCTGTTCGAGGCTGAGGGCGGGGATCAGGAGATCGCCGAAGGGATCGACCATCTCCTCCTGCGGGCCGGTGCCGACTCCGGCGGCGCCGCCGTCGGCCTCGGCACCGGCGGCCCCGGGTTCCTCGCTGACCGCCGCCGCCGTGCCGGTCTCGCCGCCGGCGCCCTCGCCTTCCTCGGTCGGCTGACCGCCGGCGCCCTCGCCGGATGCCGATTCGGCCGCGGCCTCGGCGCCTTCGCCATCGCCCGGCATGCCGGGTGCGCCCGCTTCCTCCTCTCCGGCTCCGTCGCCGGTGTCGAGTTCACGCATGAGGTCGGCGCCGGTTTCGGCGTTCTGTTCGCCGGCAAAGTCGGCCGCGGCGGCTTCGCCGCCCTCCGGATTGCCCTCCATGGCCTCGGCGTCCGCGCCGTCGCCAAGGCTTCCTTCGACTGCGTCGGACGCGTCTCCGGCGTTCCGGCGCGCGTCCTCGGAGTCCGGTTCGCGGATGCGGAGAGTCAGGAAGGGAAGATCGCTGAGCCGCACATCGAACTCCGGAACGCCCGGCCTGCGACCGGGTTCTTCTTCCAGGAGGGCTGCCGCCTCCAGCCCTGGGGCCACGTTGTCCGCGCCGTCGGCGCTGATCGCCGCGGCCAGCGCCTCGCCGACGAAGGAGGTGGGCAGGACGACCGGCATCAGGAGGACCACACTCAGAAGGGCCGAGGCCGCGGCGCCGCGGGGGACGAGGCGGGGCGCCGCCCGCCGCGCGCCGGTCCGGTCCAGACCCGCGACCCCGCGTTCGAGGACGAGTGCGATCCAGGGTAGTGGCCAGACGGCTTCGGCTTCCGGCGTGGGGCGCCCGCTGTCGGTGTCGGCTCGCCCCTGCATCTCGAGGGCCGTGGCGACCGCGTCCCGCAGATCGCCCGCCTTGTCCACCGCTCGCGCGGCGGCTGGAAGATCGCGGCCCAGCGAGGCGGCCTCGCGCAGGACCAGCGCGACCAGGACGATGCCTCCGGCCCACGACGGCCACAGCGCAGCGGCGCTGCTTTCGGCGCCGGCCGCCATGCGCAGCAGCCAGGTCGAGAGCAGCCAGAGGCACGATGCGGGCACGAGCCAGACGAGCGCCGCGAGGGCGCGGCGCAGACGGAGCCGCCGGTCGACGGCGGAAAGACCGCGCAGGAGTTCGCGGCGCAGATCGGTCACGGCCTGGTCGGCCGGCGGGGAAACGGCGCGAGAAGGACTCAATTCGGTTCCCAGAGCGCGATGCCGCCGGCCTGCTTGCCGATGTCGATCTGCGCGACGCGCCGGTACGAGCTGTTGTCGTAGACCTCGACGACTCCCGGTTCGCCGCCGATGCCCTCGACCGTGACCAGGCTGAAGCGCCCGTCCGAAGTGATGGCCACTCCGTGGGGGATGCGGCGGGTGGTGTCCTCGCGGGCGACCTCGGTGCCCGTCTCCAGATCCCAGAAACCGATGGAGTCGCCCTTCTTGTAGGTCACGACCAGCAGGCGTTCGTCCGGTGCCACGGCCGCGTTGTAGGGACCTGCCGCCGGTGTTTCGAGGCGGCGCGAGACGTTCCACGCGGCGGTGTCGACCTCGTAGAGTGCGTTGCCCGAAAGAGCGGTGATGTAGACGAGGCCGCGGGATGTCGGCTGCGTGACCCAGGAGGGCTCGACCGCGGCGCCGGCGTGGGCGCTCTGGTGGCTTGCGTGGTCGCCGTGGGCGGCGTGAATGCCGGTCTGGGTCCCCAGCTTGAGGCGCCGGCCGACCTCGAAGCGGAGCGCGTCGACCTCGACGAGTTCGTCGTCCATCATGTTCACGCTGTAGAGCTTCCGGCCGTCGCGGCTGAGCCGCGCGCCGTGCGGCATGGTGCCGCTCTCGAACTGGGCGATCTCGGTCATCGTCGAGGTCTCGACGACGGAGACCGTGCTCGGCACGTGGTCGCCGTAGAAGTCCGAGTTGACGACGAACAGCAGCCCCGTGGTCGCGGCGATGTCGAGGGTGGCCGGGAACATGCCGACCGTCGTGTCGCCCAGCCATTCGTCGGTGCCGGTGGCGTACTTGTGGATCGAGCCGAAGGGATTGCCGTGGGCGATCGAGACGTACCAGTAGCGACCTCCCGCCGAGACGTTGATGCCGTGGGGACCCTCGATCTCGGCCGGAAAGCTGCCGACGGTGATCGTCTTCGTGACCTCGATTCCCGAGGGTCCGAAGCGGATCAGGGACACCTCGTCCTCCGATTCGGCGCAGACGTAGGCGTAGTAGTTGCGCGACGGTGGGACGGGATCGGACTCGGCGCGGACGGGGCCGGCGCTCACCGCACCGAGGGCCAGAACGAGGGCAGCCGGTGCTGCCCACGGCGGCAGCCAGGAGGTCGACATGCGCATCCGGCCGTTACCGCCGGGCCGCTAGTGCGGCTCTCCGATGATGCGGTTCGGGTCTTCCGGATCCTTCAGCTTGACGGCCCACAGTCCGGAGTGCCAGTCCGAGAAGAAGATGTGATCCTTGTAGGGCTGCGGACCCCAGACGAAGGGGGCGTTGGGCACCAGGGCCTCGGAATCGAAGGGCATGAACATGCCGATCTCCCGGCCCTGCCGGTAGAGATCACCACGCAGTTCGCCCGAAACGTCGACGACGCGCAGGCCGCCGTTGTAGTAGGCGACGTACATGATGTCGTCCTCGATCCAGAGGTTGTGGGTGCCGGCCTCGGGCACCTGGTAGCGGGCGACTTCGCGCGGGTTCTCCCAGTCGTCCCAAGAGATGACGTGGATCCAGCCGGCGGCGCGGGGCGGCGCTGAGCGCGGATCGCGCCCGAGCTCGCCGTAGGGGAAGGCCTCGTCGCCGGCGAAGACGTAGAACTTGCCCGTCGATTCGCTGCGGTAGGGGTAGGCGGCGTGGTTCCAGCCGCTGGGGTAGGCGTAGCTGCCGAGCTGCACCGGGTTGTTCGGCGCTCCGCCCATGCCGGCGCCGCCGACATCGATGGCGACCACGCCGTCCTCCCAGTTGGAGCTGAAGGCGACGCCGTCGACCACCCAGACGTCGTGAATCGAGTGCCCGGGTGTGTCCAGTTCGAAGCGGCCGACACGATAGGGCTGGGTCGGATCCTCGATGCTGATCACGTCGAACCGCCTGCCGTTCGAGAGAGCGTAGACGTGCTCTTCGTGGATGAAGACGTTGTGCACCCCGCCGCGCAACTGGTCGTCGAAGCGGGAGAGGATGCGGACGCCAACCTGGGGTTCGGAGACGTCGAGCACGACGAAGCCGTTCTTGCGGTTCGAGGCGCCCTCACGGCTGATCACCGCGATCCGGCCGTCCTCGGAAACCTTGACGTCGTTGACCGTTCGGGCGTCCACGCGAACCGCGTCGATCAGCACGATGCTCTCGGGGTTCGTGACGTCCCAGATGTAGGCGTGACCCTCGGCACCCCAGGTGCCGGTGATCGCGTAGTCGTTGCCGTCGGTGCCTTCCCACACCCAGAGGTCGGAGGTCCGTCTGTCGCTGACCTTGCCCTGGCCGATGAACTCGATCTCCTTGTTCACGCGACGGGGCTCGACCCGTAGCGGCAGGCTGGCCGAGTGGTTGCCGGAAAGCGCGGTGACCGTGTAGATGCCGGAGCGCTCCGCGACGAAGGCGCCGTCCTGTTCGATCTGCGCCGCGGCGCCGGGCGCGATGATCTGCGCCGCCGGCTGTCCAGCGACCAGGAAGCGGACGGGCAGATCGGCGACCTCGCCGCCGTTTCCGTTGCGGCCGACCGCCTCGAACCAGACGACGTCGCCGGTGCGGGCGTTGTCGGCGGAGGCGGTCAGTTCCAGGCGCTCGGTGGGGTTCGGGACGATGGTGATGTCGAGCGCGGAGGACGCGTCTTCGGCGGTGGCGGTGAGCGTCGCGGTTCCAGGCGCGAGGAGCGTGAGGCCGCCGAAGCCGTCCGGCTCCGCGACCGCCGGATTGGAACTCGAGTACCCGACCTCGACGTTGTCCCGTTCGACCGCCGTGATGTCGACGACGCGGGCCATCAGCGGAAGGTCGGTGCCGGCGTAGAGCGTTGCGGGGAGTCCGACGATCTCGACACTCTCGACGGGAGGATTCGGAATCGTCACTTCAACCTCGACCCGGAGCAGGGCTTCCGCCCGGCGCGGCTCGTCCTCGGCCTCCTTGGGCACAAGGGCGATCACGGTGACTTCCCCGGGACCGTGCGCTTCGACCTCGCCGGCAGGGTTGACCCCCAGTCGCCGCCGGTTGCGGGAGAAGAAGACGACGTCGACGCCTTCGATGGGTTCGCCGTCCTCGCCCACGACGGTGGCCGTAAGCGTCGCCTTGTCGCCGACTTCGAGCGTCAACTCGGTCGGTGACACGACGAGTTCCGCGCCGGGGGGAACCGGAGGCTTCTCCTCGCCTTCGCCGTCGCCTTCCTGGTCGGCGGTCTCTTCGGGCTGCTCCTCGGCAGCGTCAGGGTCGGCGGGTTCCTGGGCGGCCGCCGGCAGCGCGGCCAGCAGAACCACGGCGGCGAGAATCGTCAGCCAGATCGGCGGACTGGTACGGAGGAGGTTCACGGCGCTCGTTCTCCGGGAAGTGGGTCGGCGGGAGCGAAGAATCGGCGCAGTCTATCAGTGCAGCCTGAAGCTCTGGCGTTGCCGGACGTTACATGTGGACCGCCCGCCCGTGCACGGCGAGGGCGGCTTCCTTGATCGCCTCGGCCAGTGTCGGGTGAGCGTGGGAGGTTCGGAACAGATCCTCCGCCGAGGCGCCGAAGCTGATCGCCGCCACGGCTTCCGCGATCAGATCGCCGGCGTGGCTGCCCAGGATGTGGACGCCCAGGACTTCGTCCGTTTCGGCGTGGGCCAGGATCTTGACGAAGCCCTCCAGGCTGCCGGTAGCCCGGGCGCGGCCGATGGCGCGGAAGGGAAACGTGCCCTTGCGGTACGCGGTTCCTGCTTCCTGCAGGTCTTCTTCGGTCTTGCCCACGGAGGCGACTTCGGGCTCGGTGTACACGATGCCGGGAATCGCGTCGTAGTCGATGTGCACGTAGCCGCCGGCGATGCCCTCGACGCAGGCCATGCCCTCCTCCTCGGCCTTGTGGGCGAGTTGCGGACCGCCAATCACGTCACCGATCGCGAAGATGCCGGGCACCGAAGTGGCGAACCGCTCGTCGACCTGGATGGTTCCGCGCTCGTCCACAGCCACGCCGGCCTCCTCCAGCCCCAAACCGTCGCTGATCGGCTGGCGGCCGACCGCGACCAGGACACGGTCGCACTCGATCGGTTCGGTTCCGTCGACCTCGAGGAGGCAGGCCTTCCCGTCGCTCGTGACCTTCGCGCCGAGGACACGGCAGCCGAGTCGGATGTCGAGGCCCTGCCGGCGGAAGATCTTCTCGGCCGTGGCGGCGATCTCCGCATCGGCGCCCGGCAGGATGCGGTCGAGGTACTCGAGGACGATGACCTCCGAGCCGAGACGGTTCCAGACCGCCCCTAGTTCGAGGCCGATGTAGCCGGCTCCGATCACCACCAGACGCTCGGGTACCGCGTCGTAGGCCAGGGCCTCCGTGCTGGTCCCGATCCGGTCGCCGTCGAGTTCGATGCCCGGCAAGGTGGCGGGACGCGAACCCGTAGCGACGATCACGTTGCTCGCCTGGACAGGCTGCTCACCGTCATTGGTCGTCACGACGACCGTGCGCAGTTCGCCGTCGATCCCGCCGACGCGCGCCCGGCCCTGGATGTGCTCGATCCTGTTCTTCTTGAGCAGCGAAGAGACGCCGCGAGTGAGAGTGGTGACGACGCGGTCCTTGCGTTTCATCATCGCCTGAAGATCGAGGCCGATCTCGCCAGCGACGCCGCCGTGCGCGGCGAGTTCGCTGCGGGCGGCAACAAGCCGCTGACTCGACTCGAGCAAGGCCTTGCTCGGGATGCAGCCCACCCGCAGGCAGACGCCCCCGGCGGCCGGATGCTCGTCCACGACGGTGGTGCGGAAGCCGAGCTGGGCCGCGCGGATTGCGGCCACATAGCCGCCGGGACCGGCGCCGATGACGAGAACGTCGTAGCAGGAGCGAGTCATGATTTGATGCTGCGGGCTCGCGGTGTGGCTACGGCGCGGCCGTCCGGAGCCTGGGGACGACGCCCATCAGGTTGCCTTGGGTGAAGAGGGTTCCTAGCGGTCCTTCGTCCGCTTTCACGCCTCCGGGGACCAGCGGCACGGTCAACGTGGCCGGCGCCGAATGTCTGCCGAGCAGCGGCGCGGCGGCCGGGACGATGCCATTGATCCAGTACCAGGCGCCGTCTTCGAGCCCATCCGCTTCCAGTTCGCCCGAGATCGCCGTGCCGTCGCTGTCGAAGCAGCCGCCGGGAAGGAGCGTGACGATGATCCCGTCTTCGCCGGATTCAAAGGTGTACGTCTCCGGTTCGCCGTCTCCACAGGACAGGCGGACCTCGGCCGATTCGCCGTCGAGCGGCCGGCCCACGATCCCGCCGCCGCCCTTCCAGTACGGCGCGACGTGCTCCCCGCCGCCTTCCACGTCCGTCAGGTGCGAAATGATCCCCATGAACCCGTTGCCCTCGTGCATCACCAGGGTGCCGTACAGCCTCCGGGCGATGCTTCGAACGAAGCGCGAGTCGCCCGTGGGACTCGCCGTGACGCCGCCGGGAATCGGGGGCCTCAGTCCGCTGTTCAGGGACGCTTCGACAACCAGGGGAGCAACCGCTACGTTCCGGTCGCCGTTGATCCAGTACCAGCCGCCGTCTTCGATTCCCTCGAAGATCATCTCCCCCTGGAGCGGTCGTCCATCACGGCCGACGCACGTACCTTGTTGAATGGCCCGCACGATCAGGCCATCGGCGTCGGGGTACTCGATGCTCCGGCGTCGATCACCTCCGCACTCGAGGCGGACCACGGCTGACATCCCGTCGGCCGGCCGGACGACGAAACCCCCTGTGCCGTGCCAGTACGGCGCTATCCGCACCGGCGGCGACGGCGGTTCGGGATCGGGTGGCGGTTCGGGATCGGGCGGCGGTTCGGGATCGGGCGGCGGCGGCGGAGGCGGTTGGGCGGTCTGAAGAACGAACGTCAGCGTCGCCATCGGCTCGTTCGAGAACTTCCCTTGTCCCTTCAGACTGGCAATCGTTCCTCGAGGGCTGGTCGCCGGGTTGCTGAGCGAGAACTCCGTCCCGTCCTCTGTACCGGCGTCGTAGGGGAAGAGATCCTGGCTGAATTGGGACCGCCAACCCTGGCCGTCCCGGAGCGACAGACCCGAAACGCCGACGAACCAGTCGGGACTGGGGCCGATCATCGACAGGAGCGTCACCAACGGGTGGGTCTGGGTCGCTTCGATCGTGAAGGTCGACGTGCCGGTCGCGCCCGTCCCACTCTCGTTGATCAGCGCCTTCCGGTTGGCGGCCGCAACGGCGTTGTACTCGCTGATGAACCCCGACGTAGCGCCGAGTTCGGCGACCTGTTCGACGCCCGAGCTTGCCGTGCCGCCGGGTGCCCAGAACGTGACGCTGCTGTTGTGCACGGCACCGATCAGAGTCGTGAAGTGAGCGCCGCCCGCGACGCCGCCTGGCGTGCTCGAGGTGTTCCAGTTGCCCTGGAAAGTCACCTGGTAGGTCGCGGTGTCGGTGCCTTGAGCGTCGGTCGGGGCCGGCAGTCCGAACGCCAGCGGCAGAACCGCGGCGAACAGTGCAAGGCGGCTTGCTGCACACGGGCGCGTGAAAGCGCCCGGGAGGTAGTTCACGGGTTCTACACCTCGACCAGCATCCTCGCAGGATCCTGGACGGCTTCCTTGATCCGGACGAGGAAAGTAACGGCCTCCCGGCCGTCGACGATGCGATGGTCGTAGGTCAGGGCGACGTACATCATCGGGCGAACGACGATCTCGCCGTCAACGACCATCGGCCGCTCCTGGATCGCGTGCAGTCCCAGGACGCCGCTCTGTGGCGGGTTGATGATCGGCGTGGAGAGGAGGGAACCGAAGACGCCGCCGTTCGTGATCGTGAAGGTTCCGCCCTGGAGTTCGTCGATCCGGATGCGGCCGGCGCGGGCTCGCCCGGCGAAGTCGGCGATCTGTGCTTCGATCTCGGCGAAGGACAGGCGCTCCGCGCTGCGCAGGACGGGCACCATCAGGCCGCGGTCGGTGCTGACCGCGATGCCGATGTCGTAGTAGTTGCGGTAGATGATGTCCGGGCCATCGATCTCCGCGTTGAGGCGGGGGCACTGACGCAGGGCGTCCACAACGGCCTTGACGAAGAACGAGAGGAAGCCGAGGCGCACGTCGTGACGTTTCTCGAAGTCGTCGCGGTAGCGCCGCCGGAAGTCGATCACGGCCGACATGTCGATCTCGTTGAACGTGGTCAGGAGGGCCGCCTGCTGCTGCGACTCGACCAGCCGTTCGGCGATGCGCCTGCGGATCGGGGTCATCGTCACCCGTTCCTCGGCTCGGCCGGCTGCCGGTGCGGCTGGTGCCTCGCGAGCCGGCCGCGGTTGAGCGCGCAGGGCGGGCTTCGGTGTAGGCGGCGGCGCTGGCGTCGTCCCAACCGGGGGCGCCGGTGCTGGCTCCGCCGCTGGAGCGGCCGCCGACGCCGCCTCGGCGTCGCGGGCGGCGAGGTAGGCGATCACATCGCTCTTGAGCAGTCGGCCGCCCTTGCCGGTGGCCGGAATGACCGAGGCGTCCAGGCCCTGCTCGGCAATCAGACGCCGGGCGGCCGGCAGGATGCGCCGGGGTTCTTCGGTCGGTGCGCCCGCCGCGGGTGCGGTTGCGGGTGTCGCAGGGGCCGGGACGGGCTGGACGACCGGCACCGGAGCAGGCGGGGGTGCCGGCTCGGCCGTGGAGAGCAGATCCGTCTGCGTGCTGACCGTTGGGGTTGCGGCGGGTCCCGCTGCCGCCGCCGCGCCCTCCTCGATGCGGGCGATCACGGCGCCGATCGGAACGGTCTCGCCTTCCGCGCATACGAGTTCGGACACGACACCGGCTACGGGACACGGCATCTCGACGGTCACCTTGTCCGTCTCGAGTTCCACGAGCGGTTCGTCGCGGCCGATGGCGTCCCCGGGCTGCTTGATCCAGCGGACGATCAGCGCCTCGGTGATCGATTCGCCGATCTCGGGGATCGTGACTTCGTACGTCATCGTTGATGCTCTCAGGCCGACTCGACCGAGTCGGCGAACGCGGATTCGATCAGTTCCTGCTGCTCGAGCTTATGGCTGCTCGGAGAGCCGGTGGCCGGACTCGCCGACTGCGGACGGTAGATGCCCGAGAGGGGCCGGCCGCCCATCAGGAAGCCGAAGTTCAGCCGCAGGTAGGACCACGCGCCCATGTTGCGAGGCTCCTCCTGCACCCAGCGGACCTCGGCGTCGGCCGGGAACGGGGCCAGGACCTCGTCGAGGGCCCGCTTCGGAGCGGGGTAGAACTGCTCCATCCGCAGGATCGCGTGATCCTTGGTGCCTGTCTGCCGGCGGTGGGCGTCGAGGTCGTAGAAGACCTTGCCGGAGCAGATCAGGATGCGCCGGATCCGCGCCCGGTCCTCGTCAGTGGCCAGCGCGGGATCCGGCAGCACCGGCTGATAGCTGCCCCGCGCAAGTTCGGCCAGCTCCGATCCGACTTCCTTGCGGCGCAGCAGGCTCTTCGGCGTGAACACGATCAGCGGCTTGCGCAGGGCCCGCTCGACCTGCCGCCGGAGCAGGTGGAAGTACTGCGCCGGCGTCGAGGGATAGACGATGTGGACGTTCTCCTCGGCGGCGAGCAGCAGCCAGCGCTCGATCCGGGCGCTCGAGTGTTCGGGTCCCTGTCCTTCGAAGCCGTGGGGCAGCAGGATGACGAGACCGCTGAGCCGGTTCCACTTGTCCTCGGCGCTCGTGATGAACTGATCGATGATCACCTGCGCCGCGTTGACGAAGTCGCCGAACTGGGCTTCCCAGATGACCAGGCCGTCCGGGTAGTCCAGGCTGAAGCCGTACTCGAAGCCGAGCACGCCGGCCTCCGACAGCGGGCTGTTGAAGATCTCGATCGGCTCCTGGTTCTCGGCCACGTTCATGAGCGGCCGGAAGTTCTCGTCCGTGACGCGATCGTGCAGCACCGAGTGGCGCTGGCTGAACGTCCCGCGTTCGCAGTCCTGTCCGCTCATCCGCACGCGCTGGCCGGAATCGGCGGTCGCGGCGAAGGCCAGCGCCTCCGCCGCGGCCCAGTCGACGGGCCGCTTGCCTTCCGCCATCTCGGCCCGGGCGGCGAGGAAGCGCCGCAGGTTCCGGTGCAGGTTGAAGTCCTCGGGCAGCTCGACCATCCGTTTCAGGTAGCCGCGCAGCTTCGCTTCCGGTACGCCGGTGGGCGGTTCCGGGATGTCCTCGGCGCGGCCGCCGACGAACGCGTTCCAGACGCCGTCGTAGGCCTGCGGACTCGTCTTCTCGTTCATCCTGCGGGCGGTGGCGAGCGCTCCCTCCAGACGCTTCTCCTCGCGCTGGATGTGGATCTCGGCCTCCTCGGGCTTGATCTCGCCGAGTTCGAGCAGGTGCTCCAGGTAGTGGACGCGGACGGGATCGCGGGCACGGATGCCGTCGTAGAGGATGGGTTGGGTGAAGGCGGGTTCGTCGCCCTCGTTGTGGCCGCGGCGGCGGTAGCAGTAGAGGTCGATGATCACGTCGCGGCGGTAGCGCTGGCGGAAGTCGAGCGCGACGTTGACCACCTGGGCCACCGCCTCCGGGTACTCGCCGTTCACGTGGAAGATCGGCACCTGGAGCATCTTCGCGACATCGGTGCAGTAGGTGTTCGAGCGCGAACTCTCGGGCGGCGTCGTGAACCCGATCTGGTTGTTGACGACGACGTGCAGCGCGCCACCGATCGTGTAGGCGGGAAGCTGGGACAGGTTGAGCGACTCCTGCACGATCCCCTCGCCGGCGAAGGCGGCGTCGCCGTGGATGAGAAAGAGCGCCCCACGGTCGCGGAGTTCGTTACGGATGCGGTCCTGCTTGGCCCGTACCCTGCCCATCGCCACCGGGTTGATGAACTCCAGGTGGCTCGGGTTGAACGACAGCGAGAGATGAACCCGGCGTCCCTGGTCCGTGGTCCAGTCGCTCGAATGGCCCATGTGGTACTTCACGTCGCCGCCGCCGGTGTAGTGCTCGGCGTCGAGATCCTCGAACTCGCGGAAGATGTCCCTGGTCGGCTTGCCGATGATGTTCGCGAGGACGTTGAGACGGCCGCGGTGGGACATGCCGAAGACGATCTCCACCGCGCCCTGGGCGGCGACCTTCTCGATCGCCAGGTCGAGCAGCGGGATCAGGCTTTCGGCGCCTTCGAGCGAGAAGCTCTTCGCTCCCAGGTACTTCTTCTGGATGAACTCCTCGAACACCGTGGCGTCGATCAGTTTCTTGAGGATCCGGACCTGTTCGCTGCGGCTGAGGTGAACCCGGTTGCGGCTGATCTCCATCCGCTCCTGGAGCCAACTACGGACCTCGAGGTCGTCGATGTGCATGAACTCGGCGCTGATGTACTGGCAGTAGGTGTCGCGCATCCGCTCCCAGACTTCGCGCACGGTCGCCGTGTCGGCGCCGGGGATGCCCGCGGTGGATACCGTCCGATCGAGATCGCTCTCGGTGATGCCGAGGCCCTCGAGCTCCAGTTCCTCCGGCAGCGCCGGCGGATTCCGTAGCGGGTTGATATCGGCGAAGAGGTGGCCGCGAATCCGGTAGTTGCGGATCAAGTCGTCGACGCGGCGCTGAAGTTCGATGTCGGCCGTCAGCGGCGGCGCCGCGCTTCGCGAACTGTCGGCGGCAGGTGCCGGTTGGGGTGACGCCGGGGCGCTAGCGGTTGCCGGACGGACCGGGGTGGGCGTCGCCGCCGGCATCGACGCGCCGTTGCCGAACAGTGGCGGCGGCTCGATCGACGGCTCCATCGCGCCGGCGTCGAGTTCGCCGGCTGCCGCCAGGGAGTCGAAGTACCGGCGCCACTCGTCATCGAGCGACGCCGGATCGCGCCGGTACTGGGCCAGAAGAGCCTCGACGTAGTCGAGGGAGAGGCTGTGCAGTTGCGCTGGCTGGCTCATGGCTGCCTACCTCCTCCTGTGACAGCGGCCGTAACCCTATGCCCGCTCCGCCTGAAGCCGCGGGTCGATCACGTCCCTGAGCGTATCGCCTACGAGGTTGAAACTCAGAACCGCCACGAAGATGGCGACGCAGGCGGGCGGAATCATGTGGCCGGCGGTGAACAGGTTCTCGTAGCCGGAGCGCAGGATCGTGCCCCAGGACGGGTCAGGCGGCTGGACACCGAAACCGAGCCAGGAGAGGCCGGCCTCGATCAGGATCGAGACGGCGATGCCGAACGTGACGCTGACGAGAACCGGTGCCAGGGCGTTGGGCAGCAGGTGGCGGAGCACGAGCTGGGCCGGCCGGACGCCAAGGGAGCGCGCCGCGAGTGCGTAGTCGGTCTCCCTGATGCGCAGGATCTCGCCGCGGGCGAAGCGGGCGATGCCGACCCAGCGGGTCAACCCGATGACGATCATCACGTTCTCGATGCTGGGCGGGAACCAGGCCAGTACCGCGAGGATCAGGAAGAAGGGTGGGAAGCACATGACGATCTCGATGAAGCGCGAGATCACGAGGTCGGCGACGCCGCCGGCGTAGCCGGCGATGCAACCCAGGATCAGGCCCAGAATGACCGCGATGCCCATCGACAGGAAGCCGACCTTCATCGACACCACGGTGCCGTGGACCATGCGCGACAGCACGTCGCGCCCGGACTGGTCCGTGCCCAGCCAGTGACGGCTGGAAGGCCCGGCCAGCGGCTCGGCGGCGATCTCCCGCGGGCCGTAGCGCATCGGCGTCCACAGTGCCCAGTCACCCCGCTCGGGGTCGAACTCGCGCTTGAAGTCGAAGGTCGCCAGACGGTAGGGCCGCTTCTTCTGGATGATCAGCTTGCTGCCCGGCACCTGGTGGATCAGGTCGATCACCGCCGGGTAGTAGAAGCTGCCGTCGAAGCGGCAGAGGATCGGCTGTTCGTTGGCGAGCATCGGCGACAGGAACGAGACCAGGAACAGGACCGCGACCACGCACAGGCCGACCATGCCGAGCCGGTGGCTGCGGAAGCGCCGCCACGTGATGTGCCAGTAGGAGCGCGCCACGGGCGCCTGGTCCGTCGCTTCGGCCGCCATCGTCACTTCTCGTAGCTGATCCGGGGGTCGACCAGGCCGTAGGTCAGGTCGGCGATGAAGGTGATGCCGAGGACGAGCAGGGCGGTGATGAAGTTGAGCGCCATGATCGTCGGATAGTCGCGCTGCAGGACGGACTCGAAGTACAGGCGGCCCAGACCCGGCCAGTTGAACATGTACTCGAGGATCACGCTGCCGCTGAGCACGAAGGGGAAGGTGAGGCCGATCAGCGAGATGAGGGGAATCAGACTGTTCGTGAAGGCGTGCTTGAGCACCACGCTGCGCTCTCCGAGGCCCTTGGCGCGGGCGGTGCGGACGTAGTCCTGCCGCACCACCTCAAGCAGGTTCTGGCGGATGAAGCGGGAGTAGTAGGCCAGGTTGCCGAAGGTGAAGCAGAAGGTGATCAGGACGTAGTGCTGCGCCAGATCCCACATTTGTCCGAGTGTCGTCATCTCGTCGTAGCCGTCGGACCGCATGCCGCGGAACGGCAGCAGGTCCCACTTCACGCCGAGGTAGAGGATGAGCAGCATCCCGGCGACGTAGTTCGGCACCGAATAGAGCATGTAGAGCCCGGTGCTGACCGAGCGATCGAAGCCGCCGCCCTGCCGGAGCGCACTGTAGATCCCGATCGGCGTCGAGATGATCAGGGTCAGCATGAAGGAGAGCAGGGCCACCGACAGCGTCGGCCAGAGCGCCTCGCCGATCTTGGCGGACACCCTCCTGCCGTCGTGGAAGGACGAGCCGAGGTCGCCCACGACCAGCTTGCCGACCCAGTTGGCGTACTGCACGGGGATCGGCTTGTCGAGCCCGTAGAGCTCGCGCAACTGCTGGTAGACGCGCTCCGACACCGCGGCGTCGGCGATCTGGGAGGTCTGGATCTGGGCCGGGTCGCCCGGTACGAGCTGGATGATGAAGAACGAGATGACCGAGATGCCGAACAGGGTGACCAGTCCGGTGACGAGCCGGCGGAGGATGTAGCTGAGCAACGGCGATCTCGATATGGGTGAGGCTGCCTACAATACCGCCCCTTGAAGAGTGCGAGAACAGCGAGGGACCCCGGGCCGGTGCGAACGGAGTTGGGCGCCGTGGTGCGCCTGGCGGCGCCGGTGATCGTGGTCCAGGTCGGGATGGTGCTGATGGGGGCCGTCGACACGATGATGCTGGGCCGCGTGTCGGAGACGGACCTTGCGGCCGGGTCGATCGGCAACGCGCTCAGCATCGCCGTGATCTGGTCCTTCATCGGCATCCTGCTGGCGATCGATCCGATGGCGGCGCAGGCCTTCGGCGCCGGGGACCACCGGCAGATCAGCAGGGTGCTTTGCCGGGGTTTGGGAATGGCGGTCCTGCTCTCGGTGCCGGCGACTCTGATCGTGCTCGGACTGGATCGCGTACTTCCGGTCACGGGTCAACCGCAGGCCATCGTCGAGCCGGCCGCCGCGTACCTCCGGGGCATCGGTCCCGGAGTCATCGCGTTCCTCCTCTTCATGTGTCTGCGGCAGACGCTTCAGGCGATGAGCATCGTGCGGCCGGCCCTGATCGCGATCGGCGTCGCCAATGTGTTCAACGCGATCGCGAACTGGGCGCTGATCTTCGGCCATCTCGGATTCCCGGCGCTCGGTGTGCGCGGCTCCGCCTACGCGACATCCGGATCCCGCTGGGTGATGCTGATCGTCGTCGCCGCGTTCGGATGGCGTCACCTGCGCCGCTACGTCGGCGGCTGGCGGTGGTCGTGGTTACGCCCGGCGGCGCTCCGTCCCTTCCTGTTCGTGGGTGTGCCGATCGCGGTTCAGGTGTCGCTGGAGGTCACCGTGTTCAGTTTCGCGGCCGTGCTCATCGGTCGTTTGGGGGAGGCACAACTCAGCGGCCACCAGGTGGCGATCAGCCTCGCCTCGATCTCCTTCATGGTGCCTCTTGGTTTCGCCGGCGCGGCGACGACTCGTGTCGGCAATGCCATCGGGCGCAAGGATCCGGTGGGGGCCCGCCGCTCGGCCCTGGTCTGCCTCAGCCTCGGCGCGGGCGTGATGTTCGCCTTCGGCATCGTCTTCTTCTCGCTGCCGCAGCTTCTGGCGCGCGTCTTCAGCGACGTGCCGGCCGTGATCGCAGCCGCCGCCGCGCTGATTCCGATCGCCGGTCTGTTTCAGGTCGCCGACGGCTTGCAGGTGGCCGCCGCCGGTGTGCTGCGGGGAGCTGCCGACACGCGGTTCCCCGCCGTCGTCGCGCTCGTGGGGTACTGGGTCATCGGCATGCCGGCCGGCGCCTGGTTGACCTTCAAGGGAGGGCTCGGCCCAAGCGGCGTGTGGTGGGGCCTGACCTTCGGGCTGGTCTTCGTGGCGATCTTCCTGGCGTTTCGCGTTCGCTGGCGGCTCTGGTTGAGCGGCGCGGTGGGCCTGCTTCCGGCCGAAACCGCCGAGCACGACTGACGGGAGCTTCACCGCGGCCCGTTGCCCGGATAGTCTCCCGCCGGCCCGGAGCGGTCTCCGGTCCCGAGGGAGGTCCAGTCAGCCATGCCGAGCAAGAAAGCCGTACTCGCCTACAGCGGCGGTCTCGACACCTCCGTCATCCTGCGCACACTGCAGGAACGGGGGTTCGACGTCGTCGCCGTGATCGTCGATGTCGGGCAACGCGAGGACTTCGATCGCCAGGCTCGCCGTGCCGAAACGATCGGCGCTTCCAAGGTGTACGTCGAGGATGTCCGACGCGAGTTCGTGTCGGACTTCATCTACCCGGCAATCGCCGGCAACGCGGTCTACGAGAACCGCTACCTGCTCGGCACGGCATTGGCGCGGCCGCTGATCGCGCGCCGCCAGGCCGAGATCGCGATCCGCGAGGGCGCCGATGTCCTTTCCCACGGCGCCACCGGCAAGGGCAACGACCAGGTCCGGTTCGAGTTCGCCTATGCCGCCCTCGCGCCGCACATCGGGGTCTACGCGCCGTGGAAGGACGCGGAGTTCCTGAAGCGCTTCCAGGGCCGCACCGATCTCCTGAACTACGCCGAGGAACAGGGCATCCCGATCGAGGCGTCGTCCGAGAAGCCGTACAGCATGGACGAGAACCTGATGCACAAGAGCTACGAGGCCGGCCTGCTCGAGGACCCGATGCAGACGCCGACCGAGGACATGTTCTCGCTGACCGTTTCGCCGCTCGACGCCCCGGACGAGCCGACCGACATCGAGATCGAGTTCAGGGACGCGCGTCCGGTGAGGGTCGCCGACCGCACGAACGGCGTCGAGCAGTCGGATCCGCTGGGCCTGTTCGAGTACCTGAACGAACTCGGCGGCCGCAACGGCATCGGCCGCATCGACATCGTCGAGAACCGCTTCGTCGGCATCAAGTCGCGAGGGGTCTACGAGACGCCGGGCGGCACGATCCTCCACCACGCGCTGCGCGATCTCGAGGGCGTGGCGATGGACCGTGAAGTGCAGCGCCTGCGCGACGGCCTGTCGCCCAAGTTCGCCGAACTCATTTACAACGGCTTCTGGTTCTCGCCCGAGATGGAGTTCATCCGTGCCGCCTTCCTCCAGGCCGAGCGGATCATCGACGGCACGGTCCACCTCCGCCTCTACAAGGGCGGAGTGACCGTTCTCGGCCGCGAGTCACCCAGTTCGCTCTACGACCAGAACCTGTCGTCGATGGACGTCGAGGGCGGCTACGACCAGACCGACGCGCGGGGCTTCATCCGGATCAATGCGCTCCGGCTCAAGGCCCACCAGGTCATCGTCGGCGGGCGGTCGTGAGCGGCACGCGGACCTGACCGGCGACGCCGAGCCGGTACTCCGCGAGGTCGCTACTGAGCGCGACTTGCGGACGCTCGGCGGTGACTTCCAGGTTCACCCGGTGGGGAGAACCCTTACGCATCGAGTGGCGGACGCCCAGGCGCAGGTGCTCCCGCCCGGTCGCCGACTCGGCCACGGCCTGGGCGAACGGTGTCACCATGGATGTGCCGATTCCCACTCCCCATGCGACTTCGGCCCGGGTGTGCGACGCTCCAGGATCCCTGCGAGCCGAGGCGGCCGCTAGCGCCTCGGGCGACATGCCGATCCACCGAGGAGAGTCGGAGCGCCACAGGGCGCTCGCGCGCGCAGCCGCGCCGCCAAACTGCTGGGCGACCAGCAACGACAGTCCTTCGCCTTCCTTCGTCGCTGGACGAAGCTCGATCGTGGCGCCGACGCCCTCTTCCTCGTAGCGCGCCTTGCCCTGGGTGACCAGAGTCCTGCCGGTGGCGTGGACGCGAAGCCGGCCATCGGCGGAAACCACTTCCAGGCCGCCCACGAGTTCGGTCCCGGTTCCGCTCATCGAGGAGCCGTCGTCATAGCGCTGGGCCAGTTGGGTGAAGGGGCGAAGGACGAGCGCGCCTACCTTGCGAGTCAGGGAGCCTTCGAGACCGATTCGTCCCCGACCGGCGTCGCCGCCGAGGCTGGAGTTTCCGGCTGATCGGCCGAAGAAGTCGGCTCCCTCGATGACGGCGGTGCCGATATCGGCGCGCAGAGCGAACTCCAGCGATCCGGCCTTCGCCACGCGCTGGCGGAAGCCGGCGAGGCCGAGCCGCATGCGCGCGTCAGACGACGGAGCCGCGCTCGCCGTCGGGTCGGTGCCTCGAACGAGGTCGCCCTGGCCCATGGCGCCCACTGCCCAGAGTTCCGTCCGGCACGCCTTCCGGGAAGGCCCGCGGCAGCCCAACGCGTAGCGGGCGTAAGGGTAGACGCCGCTGAGATCGAGACGCACGGCGCCCCTTCCAGCGCCCGCGAGCCGGTATCGCCCGGTGGCGTCGAGCCAGGACACGGCGGTCCCGAGCACGAGACGACCGGCTGTGTAGTCCACACCGACGAAGGGCAGTTCGGGCTCGACCGCATACGCGCTCTCGCCCGTTCGTCCGCGGAACGACCGGCGCACCCCGGCCCCCCAGAGCGCCAGGGTACCGTTCGGGCGTTCCTCGTCGACCGGCTCTACTCGACGGACGAACTCGAAACTGTCCGTCGAGAAGTCGAAGGCCGTAGCGGCCGATCCGCATACCTCGTGGCTCGCTGCCGGGCTTTTCTCCAGACCGATGCGCTCGACGTCGACGCGGTTCCGGCGTCCGGCTTCGCAACGGTCGAGCGACTTCATCTTCACGCGGTTTCGACCCGGCCCTGTGGCGAACCGTCGGCTCAGCGTGTCCGTCGCGCCAAGCAGCATCCCGCGCGCGAAACCGCCAAGGACCGCTTCTTCCACCTCTCGTGCCGTTGCGCTGTCCTGCGGGAAGTCGCCTGCCCCTGCCGCCCGGGCTGGTCCGAAAGAGAGGGCGACCAGGGCCACGGCGCAGAAGGAGCAGGAGGTTCGATTCACGATCGTCTGATTCTATGCGTCTTTCTGCATATGGTCCGGGAAACCGCCTGGCTACCTGCGGCTCGCCTGCGTGCGCCGGACTACCCGGCCAACGCCTGGAGTTTCTCGGTCAGCAGCGGTACAACCTGCTTGTAGTCCTCGACGATTCCGAAACTGCAGTGCTTGAAGATCGGCGCGTCGGCGTCCGTGTTGATCGCCGCGACGACCTTGCTGTCACCCATGCCGAGCAGGTGCTGGCTGGCGCCGGATATCGCGATCGCGATGTAGAGCTCGGGGGCGACCTTCTTGCCGGTCTGGCCGACCTGCCAGTTGGGGGGCACCCAGCCGGCGTCGCAGGCGGCGCGTGAGGCGCCCTGCTCGGCGCCGATCGTGTTGGCGAGCCTCCTGAGTTCCTGGAAGGGCTCGGGGCCGCCGAGACCACGGCCGCCGGAGACGATGATCTGAGCGTCCTCGAGCCGTACGCCTTCCTGCTCGGCCACTTCGCGGCCGGTGATCCGGATCCGCGGGGCATCGAGAGCGAGGTCGATCGAGGTGACCTCGCCGGCCGACGCCTGTTCGGGCGCCGGCTCGAAGCCACGGGCGCGCAGCCACACGACGGAGGGCTGCTTCTTCAGGCGGTAGATCGAGATCGCCTTGCCGCCGTAAGCGGTGCGCTGGGCGAGCAGGTGGTCGCCGTCCATCCGGATCGCCGCCGCGTCGGCCATCGAGCTGCCGCCGAGACGGTAGGCGAGCCGGGGCGCGATCTCCTGGCTGTACGTGTCGTTGCTGAGCAGCACCGCGACGTAGTCGCCGCCTCCTGCCCCGTGGAGCTGTTCGGCTGCCTGGAGCACCTGCTCGGGCTGGACGTCACGGAGCTCCTCGTTCCCGCCGATGAGCACACGGTCGGCAACTGCCGAGAGCGCCGCGACCGCGCCGTCTTCGGCCGGCCCGACCACCAGGGCATGGAGTTCGCCGCCAAGGCTTTCGGCCAGGGCGCGGCCGGCGCCGGCCACGCCCTGCGCCGCGCGGTCGTAGCCGAAACTGCCCAGAACACAGACTGCAACGTTCGCCATCGTTTCCCTCCTTCTGCTCTTTTGCTGCCTGCGTACTGTCCGCGTCAGCCGATCGAGGCCACGACTTCGTGGATCTTCCGGGCGAGCTGATCGACCCGCTCGTCCAGGGTGTCGCCCTCGGCCAATTCGCACTCGACTTCGTCGGTCGGCACGAAGATCTCCTCGACCTCGAAGTTGGAGGAGCCGCTCCGGATCTCGTCGCTGTCCAGTCCGAGGTCGGCCAGGCTCAGTTTCTGGAGTGGCTTGCGGTAGGACATCATGACGTCCCGCGTCTTCGGGATGCGCGGCACGTTGTCCTCGTTGTTCGTGATCGTGACCACGAACGGCGGTTCGGCCTCCGCGACCTCGATGCCGACATCCGTCTGGCGGCGGAGCGTGACGCTGCCGTTGCCGGGAGCCAGGCTCTCTACGAACCCGAGCACCGGTCGGCCGAGTTCCTCAGCCAGTGCGCCACCGGTCTGACCCGTGCCCCAATCACCCGATTCCCGGCCCACCAGAACCGCGTCGAATGGTCCACCGTCCTGCTCGAGACGCTGGATTGCGGCGGCCAGCACGCGGCCCACGGCCGCGGCGTCGGGATTCGTGTTGCCGTCGCGCTGGACCAGGCATGCCTCGTCGACGGTCATGGCCATCGCCTTGCGGAGGCAGTCCTCGGCCGTGGACTCGCCATAGCAGAGGGCCGTGATCTTCGCGTCGGCGGCCGCCTCCCGGAACTGGAGCGCGGTTTCGATCGCGTTCTCGCAGAAGATGTTCGTGACCAGGTTCGCGCCGCCGCGTTTCGCCGCCTTGGCCGCCGGGTCGATCTCGAAGTCCCGGGCCGGAACGTCCGGGTCGAGAATCTGCTTCAGGCAGACAAGCACTCTCATTCTCGTTTCTCCTTCACGGGCGGTCTGGCTACGTTGCGCGTCGCCGCCTCCCTTACCGTTTGGAATCCTCCGTCTGGCCGGTGCTTTGATTCAGTACCGCGGCGACCGCCATGCGGGTCACTTCCGCGACCACCTCTTCCGCTTCGAGGCGGCCGTCGGCCCGATACCAGCGGGAGATCCAGAGCACCATGCCGACCAGGCTGAATGCCCCCACCGTGGGATCGAGGCCGATGACCTTGCCCTCGTCGCGGAGGGCGGCCAGAGTGTCGGCGATGAAGTCGACGTAGTCGCGCTGGCGACCGATGATGTCGGTGCGGTCGTCGGGCAGCAGCCCTTCGAGTTCGTTGACCAGGATGGTGAGGGCCGACGAGTCCTGGGTGATCAGGCGGGCATGGCAGGCAACGATCGTCTCCAGGCGGACCTGCGGATCCCGGACTCTCCGGGCCGGCTCGATGACCTGCTCGTCGAGCTGGTCCATCGCGAAGCTCATGATCGCGAACAGGAGGTCCTGCTTACCCTTGATGTAGTAGTAGAGGCCTGCCTTGGTCAATCCGACCGCGGCCGCGATGTCGTTGATCGAGGTGGCGTGGTAGCCCTTGCGGTGGAAGATCCGCGCGGCGTTTCGGTAGATCTCGGCGCGGCGATCCTGGTCGCGTTCGGCTGCGGGCTCCCGGGCGGCGTCGCGAAGAGCCGCGGTGTCCAGGGCGGTCATCGGACCGGCGTTCCGGAAGGGGTCACAGGAAGTAGTCTACCGACCGCCCGGTAGGTTGGCAACGGTCGGGTGCTACGGAGTTCCTACCTCGTCCCATAGCAGTTCCGCCACGTCCTTGACCCGGACGTCGCGGTCGCCGCGACGGGCGTTCACGCCGTCGTCGAGCATCGTGGCGCAGAACGGGCAGCCCACGGCGACGACATCGGCTCCGGTGTCGACCGCCTCCTGGGCGCGCTCCTGGTTGACCCGCTGGTCCGGTGGTTCGTCGACGAACGCCATGCCGCCGCCGCCGCCGCAGCAGAAGCTCTGGTTGCGGCTGCGCTGCATCTCGACCTGCCGGGTGCCGCCGAGGTGCGCCAGCAGGTTGCGGGGCGCGTCGTACTCGCCGTTGTGGCGGCCGAGGTAGCAGGGGTCGTGGAACGTGATCGTCCTTCCCCCGTTGACCGTCGCGCTCCGCGCCCCGTTCAGGCGGCCTTCGGCGAGCAGTTGATCCAGGAACTGCGTGTGGTGGTAGACCTCGTAGCTGCCTCCGAAGTGCGGGTACTCGTTCTTGAACGAGTTGAAGCAGTGCGGGCAGGAGGTGACGACCTTGCGCACGCCGTAGCGCGAGAGCGTCTCGACGTTGCCCTTGGCCAGCATCTCGAAGAGGAACTCGTTGCCGACGCGGCGGGCCGGGTCGCCGCTGCAGGATTCCTCGCGGCCGAGAATCGCGAACTTGACGCCCGCCTTCTTCAGGAGCTTCGCGGTGGCGCGGACCGTGTTGCGGTTGTGTTCGACGAGGGCGCCGCCGCAGCCGACCCACATCAGGACTTCGGCCTCGGCCGGATCGTCCATGTCGGCCAGCACGTCGATGTCGAGACCCTCCGTCCAGTCGACGCGGTTGAACTGGGTACCGGCGAACGGATGCTGGCGTGACTCCAGGGAGTTCATCATGTCCATCATCCCTTCCGGGAAGTCCGCCTCTTCCATCACGAGAAAGCGCCGGGCATCGACGATCTTCGGCATCTGCTCGATGTGGACCGGGCAGGCTTCCATGCACGCGGCGCAGGTCGTGCAGGAGAACAGGGCCTCCGGCGCCATGGCCGTCTTCTCGTCGATGACCGGCAGGGTTTCGCCGTTGCCGTCGCCGTTGCTGCCATTGCCGCCTGTCAGGAACTGATCGCCGCGCTCGTGCATCAGGGCCTGGAGGTCGAGGATGATGTCGCGCGGTGACAGCGACTTGCCGACCGTGTTCGCGGGGCAGACGTCGGTGCAGCGGCCGCACTCGGTGCAGGCGTCGAAGTCGAGCAGGTCCTTCCAGGTGAAGTCGCCGAGGTGGTTGATGCCGAAACGCTCCGCGGTCTCGAAGTCGATCGTCTTGAGTGAGCCGCCGTAGCCGTCCAGGTTCGCGGTGAAGATGTTGAGCGGCGCCGTGAAGATGTGGGACATCTTGCTGAACGGCACCCAGGCGATCCAGCCGAAAGCCACCACCAGGTGGAACCACCAGATGACCACGTGGCCCGTCTGCATCGCCGCGTCGCTCATGAAGGGATCGCTGGCGCCTGCGAACAGGTTGCCGATCGGCGACCAGGCGGCCCAGGGATCGTCGGTGACGGCGATTCGCCAGCCCTCGATCATGAAGCCTGTCAAGGCCATCACGAAGATGGTGACCAGAATCCAGCTCGCTTCGTCGGTGTAGACGAGCAGCTTCGGCTTCGAGATCCAGCGTCGTATCGCGGCCAGGGCGACGCCCACGAGGACGAACAGCCCGAAGATGTCGACGATGAGCGACTGGAAGATCAGGTAGAAGTGCCCCTTCATGATGTGCAGTGGCGTGTCGTGGTGGATCGCCACCACGGTGGTCGCCAGAAACAGAACGATGAAGCCGGTGTAGACGAGACTGTGGAAGACCCCGGCGTAGCGCCTCTTGATCGTGCGGCCCTGGCCGACCGCGTTGCGAAGGAAGAGGTTCAGTCGCTCACCCAGCCTGTCGAACCTGACGGCGGGCTGGCCGGCGCGCCAGCGGCGGATCTTGAGCCAGAACCCCCAGCCGAACACGGCCAGCGTGGGGACCATCAGGACGTACACCAACCACGTGTGCTGGATGTTCCAGAAGACCTCGCGGGTGGCCTCGGTTGGGTCCATTGGCGTCACTGTAGCGTCGAGTCGAAGTATCCGGCAATTCCGGTCAGCGCTTTCGTCGTCTTAACCTCTTGCTCCTGAACGACTTACGGCGAAGGTGCCGGGCGCACCGGATCCGGTGCGGACCGGACGTAAACTACTGACAACAAAGAGCTTACAAGGTCTGAGGATGGTGCTTCTCCGCAGGCTTTTCCGCAGATTCTGCGGACTCCGGCGGGCTTTGGGACGGGCGTGACCGGCGCGGGCCGCACTTCCGGGCGCTCCGGCGCTTAGCGTGCGTGCCTCGGGTAGCCGATCTGGCTCAGGGTCCGCTCGATTTCGTCCAGGATCGCCGGGTCGTCGATCGTCGCCGGCACGGTGTAGGGCACTCCGTCCGCGATCCGTCGCATCGTGCCCCGGAGGACCTTGCCGGAGCGGGTCTTCGGCAGGCGGTCGACGACCGCCGCGACCTTGAACGAGGCGACGGGGCCAAGCTGGTCGCGCACGATCTGGACGAGTTCCGGCACGATCTCGGCTTCGCTGCGGGCGGAACCCGCATAGAGGACGACGAGTCCCAGGGGCACCTGGCCCTTGAGGGAGTCGGCAACCCCGATCACGGCGCACTCGGCGACCTCCGGGTGAGACGCGAGGATCTCCTCCATGCCGCCGGTCGACAGACGATGGCCGGCGACGTTGATCAGGTCGTCGGTGCGGCTCATGATGTAGAGGTAGCCGTCCCGGTCGACGAACCCGGCGTCGCCGGTCTGGTAGTAGCCCTCGAACTCCGAGAGATAGGAGTCGACGTAGCCGTCGTCGTTCTTCCACAGGGTCGGCAGGCAGCCGGGCGGCAGGGGCAGACGTAGGGCGATGGCGCCGGTCTCGCCGGGCGGCAGTTCACGGCTGCTTCCGGCGGCGTCGCCTTCGTGTTCCAGGATGCGCACGTCGTAGCCGGGGACGACCTTGGTGGGGGAGCCGTGCTTGACCGGAAGAGCTCCCAGTCCGACGCAGTTGGCGGCGATCGGCCAGCCGGTTTCCGTCTGCCACCAGTGGTCGATCACCGGCACCTCGAGCTTCTCCTCGGCCCAGCCGACCGTGTCCGGATCGGCTCGCTCGCCGGCGAGGAACAGGGTCCGGAGGCTGCTCAGATCGAAGTGGTCGATCAGTCTGCCCTGGGGATCCTCCCGCTTGATCGCGCGGAACGCGGTCGGTGCGGTGAACAGGACGGAGACGCCGTGGTCGGCGATCACGCGCCAGAAGGCGCCGGCGTTCGGGGTACCTACCGGTTTGCCTTCGTAGAGCACCGTGGTGCAGCCATGAATCAGCGGCGCGTAGACGATGTAGGAATGGCCCACGACCCAGCCGATGTCCGACGCCGCCCAGTAGACCTCTCCGGGTGCCATGCCATAGACGTGGCGCATGCTCCAGTCGAGCGCGACGAGGTGCCCTCCGTTGTCGCGCACGACACCCTTGGGCACGCCCGTCGTGCCCGACGTGTACAGGATGTACAGAGGATCGGTCGCTTCGACCGGGACGCAGTCGGCCGGCTGCGCGGCGGCGACCGCGTTCAGCCAGTCGTGGTCGCCGGGGCCGAGCGCGGCGGCCTGTTGTGGCCGCTGAAGCAGCACCGTGGCGCTCGGCTTGTGCGCCGACATGGCGATCGCTTCGTCGAGCAGCGGCTTGTACTCGACGATCCGCGCGATCTCGATGCCGCATGAGGCCGTCAGCACGACGCGGGGTTTCGCGTCGTCGATCCGGGTCGCGAGTTCCTTTGCCGCGAAACCTCCGAACACTACGGAGTGGACGGCGCCGAGCCGGGCGCAGGCCAGCATCGCGACCGCGGCTTCGGGGATCATCGGCATGTAGACCAGCACCCGGTCGCCGCGCCGCACGCCCAGGCTCCTGAGAACGCCGGCCAGCCGCGCCGTCTGCTCCTGGAGATCGGCGTAGGTAAGTGCCGTCACCGTGCCGGTGACCGGACTGTCGTAGATCAGCGCCGGCTGCTCCCCACGTCCGGCCTCGACGTGACGGTCGACCGCGTTGTAGCAGGTGTTGACCCTGGCGCCCTCGAACCAGCGGTAGAACGGAGGGTTCGAGTCGTCCAGCACCCGGTCCCAGCGCCTCGCCCAGGAGATCGCTTCGGCGGCCTCGGCCCAGAAACCTTCGGGGTCGTCGCGGGCCCGCCGGAGCGTCTGGTCGTAGAGCGTGGTCACGGCCGGCGATGATAGCCGCGTCCGGCTGCCCGCAGTTCGGCTACGCGCTACTGCGGAACGCGGGCTTGCGGTTGGTCGGACGAGGGCCGCCGGCTCCGGACCTCGTCCCAGATTCCGACGTCGAATCGCCCGAGCGAATCGGCCGCGCCCCGGAACATGGCGTTCGTGTTGAACTCCATCGCAATCGTGCCGTCCGGGCCGACCGCGATCAGGCCGCCGTCGCCGGGCCTCAGCTTCTCCTGGATCACCTGCCGTGCGGCCTCCTGCAGTGTGAGGCCGCCGTACTCGATTCGCGCCGAGACGTCATAGGCCACCGTGTGGCGGATGAACTCCTCGCCCCGGCCGGTGCACGAGACGGCGGCGGTGGCGTTGTTCGCGTAGGTGCCGGCGCCGATGACCGGCACGTCGCCGATGCGGCCGATCCGCTTGAGCATCGTGCCTCCGGTCGACGTGGCGGCGGCCAGGTTCCCGTAGCGGTCCATCGCCACCGCACCGACGGTGGCCAGGTGAGAGGCCCCGCCGAGACCGGCGGTCGCTCCGGCGTTGCCGGTGTAGTCGCCGGCGGCGCTCGCCACCGCGTCGCCGCTGCCTTCCTGGCTGATGCCCCTCTGAGCCCGGAGTTCGCGGAACCTCTGCAACTGCCGGTCCGTGGTGAAGTACGCCTGCGGCTGCCGCCGCACGCCGGCGATCACGCCGTAGTTGTCGGCGCCGGGGCCTGCCATCAGGACGTGGCGGGTGTCCTCCATGACGCGGCGCGCCAGTCGGACCGGGTTGCGGACGTTCTTCACCCCGGCCACCGCGCCGCAGGCGAGGGTGCGGCCGTCCATGATGGCGGCATCCAGCTCATGGGTTCCGATGGAGGTGAACACGGAACCGCGGCCGGCGTTGAAGCGCTCGTCGTCCTCGAGCGCCGCGACGACGTTCTCGACGACCTGAAGGCTCGCTTCACCGGCGGTCAACTGCTCGGCGCCCAGGGACAGGGCCTCCTGCAGCGCTTCGTAGTAGTCATCGGCGTCGGTCGTGGCTCGATTCGCGCTGCCGGCGCCGCCGTGAATCGCCAGGGCCCAGGTCGGTTCCTCTACCGGCCCGGCGCCCTCGCCGATTGTCTGAGTCAAGTTCTGCTGTTCCTGATCGGTCTGTTCGCCGGTGCCGTCGGGCGCTGTGCATCCCGCGCAGCCGAAGGCCAGAACGGCGAAGGCGAGGGTGCGGAGGGTCGGTCCTGTCTCCTGAAGGACGCTCACGGCGTTCGCGCGCCCCGGTTCCGTGGACTGTCTTGTGCGAGAACCGAACCCGTCAGACACGCTACGAGGCGAGCGCCGGCAGGGTATCACGCGGCCCCGGCCCGCAGGCGGCGACACCGATCCGCCAGCGACCTAGGGGCTCTGGGACATAATCCGCCCTCGGTGCCTGACAACAGACCCTTTTCGGAGTATAGGGACGAGCGGGATCCGGACGTCTTCTGGGCGGCGATCCGTCCGGCTGACGAGCCCCTGCGTCACCGCTGGTTCCTGCCCGCGGTCGTGGCGATCCTCGTCGTCAGCGTGCCCTGGTACCTGCCATCCTCGATCGGCGATCGGCTTGCGCTCGGCCTTCCGGTCTGGACCTGGATCACGATCCTCTGCGGCCTGCTTCTGGCCGTGGTGACGGCGTTCGCGTCGATACGGCTCTGGCGCGACGGCGGCGCCGACGCCGACGGCGAGCAGGGGCAGGACGCGGAGCGGGGTGCCGGCGGGAAGGAAGAGGCGTGAACTCCTCCGTTCCCGAGGTCACGTTCGGACCGGGGGCGCTGGCGGTGCTGGGCGGCTACCTGGTCATCATGCTCGGCCTGGGCTTTCTTGGCCGCCTGCACCAGAAAGAGCGTTCGCTGCGCGACTTCTACCTCGGGGGTTCGACCTTCGGTTTCGCTGTCCTGTTCCTGACCCTGTTCGCGACCCAGTACAGCGGCAACACCCTGCTCGGCTTCGCCGGCCGCTCCTATGTGCAGGGAACGACCTACATCGTGAGCATCACGTTCATGATCCTGGTCATCACGGTGTTCATGATCTACGCGCCGCGCCTGTTCCACCTGGCGCGGCGGTTCGGCTACATCACGCCCACCGACTTCGTGTACCACCGCTTCGGGTCCCATCCGCTACGCGTCCTCTGCGTCGTGCTTCTCTGCTGGGGACTCGCGAACTACGTGCTCGAACAACTGGTAGCGATGGGCCATGGGGTCGAGGCGATCAGCGGCGGGCGGATGACCTTCATGCAAGGGGTGTTGCTCCTGGTCGGAGTGATGCTGATCTACGAGTCGCTCGGCGGCATGCGGGCGGTGGCCTGGACGGACGCGGTGCAGGGGTCCCTGCTGCTGTGTGGCTGCGCCGTGATCCTCTACACGCTGGTCACTGCCGACGGCGGACTGGCTGCCGCAGCCGACGGGATCCGCGCCACGGCTCCGGAGAAGCTGGAGGCGCCGGACGCTCGCGGTCTTCGGACGTGGGTCAGCACGCTCCTCATGCTCGGCCTGGGCGTCGCGCTGTACCCCCACGCGATCCAGCGCATCTTCGCGGCGAAGGGCGAGAAGAGTCTGCGTCGGTCGCTGGCGGCGATGGGTTTCATGCCGCTGGCCACGACCCTGCTCGCCTTCCTCATTGGCTTCATCGCCCTGAGTCGGTTCCCGGGGCTCTCGCAGCTCGAGAGCGACAAGGTCACGATCTACGTCCTGGGCGGTCTGATCGACCGTTCGCCGGTGATGTACTGGCTCATCGTGATGGTGTTCGCGGCCGTTGTCGCGGCGATCATGTCGACCGCCGACTCGGCGCTGCTCTCCATGGGCTCGATGTTCACCAAGGACATCTACAAGAACTACTTCCGCCGGGAGGCGTCGGCCCGTGAGATGCTGATCGTCGGCAAGACGTTCGCGTGGGGCGTGATGGCGATCCTGATCCTGATGGCCTGGGTGTCGCTGGAGACGGAGAGTTCGATCTGGGTGCTGATCGAGCTGAAGCTCGAGTTCATGGTCCAGCTCTCTCCGGTCTTCATGCTCGGCGTCTACTGGCGAAGGATGGCCGCTTCGGCCGTTCTGACCGGCATGGTGCTGGGCACCCTTCTCACCCTGGTCATCTGGTGCGGCGCTGCCTTCGACATTTGGACGACCCGCAGCCCCTGGGGAGTGGGGGCCGGTGTCTGGGGCCTGCTCCTGAACTACGGCGTCTGCGTCGGCTGGACGCTCCTTCGTCCGGCGCCGCGGTCGCCGACGGCCGCGGCATGAACGACACCCGTCGCCGGGTGTTCTCCGGCATCCAGCCCTCCGGGGCGCTGCACCTTGGGAACTACCTGGGCGCCGTCAAGCACTGGGCCGCACGCCAGGACGACCGGGAGAACTTCATCTGCGTCGTCGACCTGCATGCGATCACCGTGCGCCAGGACCCGGAGACCCTGCGCGCCGGCACCCGCGAGTTGACGGCGATGCTGTTCGCCTGCGGCATCGACCCGGAACGCACGACCCTGTTCGTTCAGAGCCACGTGCGTGCCCACGCGGAGGCCGCCTGGATCCTGGGATGCGCCACGCCGATCGGCTGGCTCGAGCGGATGACGCAGTTCAAGGCGAAGTCGGAACGCCGGGGCGGCCGTGAACGGATCGGCGTCGGGCTGTTCACCTACCCGGTGCTCCAGGCGGCCGACATCCTGCTCTACGACGCGGACGAGGTGCCGGTGGGAGAGGATCAGAAGCAGCACGTGGAGTTGGCCCGGGACATCGCGGGCCGCTTCAACCATCTCTACGGCGAGACGTTCGTTTTGCCCGAGGCGGTGATTCCGACCGCCGGAGCCCGCGTCATGGCCCTGGACGATCCGACGGTGAAGATGTCGAAGAGCGAGACCGCCGGGCGAGGGCATGCGGTCCGCCTCACCGATACGGACGACGAGATCAGGCGTTCGCTGAAGCGTGCGGTCACCGACTCGGGGCGCGAGATCGAGTTTAGCGACGACCCGGCCAGGGCGGGCGTCAACAACCTGCTCCTGATCTACCAGGCGGTCACGGATCGCAGCGAGGACCAGGTCCTGGTCGATTTCGCGGCGGCCCGCGGCTACGGCGACCTGAAGATGGGGGTTGCGGAAGCGGTGATCGAGGTGGTGGCGCCGATCCGGCGGCGCTACGAGGAGTTGATGGCCGCGCCGGAAGAGCTCGACCGGCTGCTCGCCATCGGCGCGGAGCGCGCGCGAAAGGTCGCGGAGCCGAAGGCGGCGGAGATTCGCCGGCTGGTTGGCTTCGCCTGAGCGGCGTCAGGAATGGGCGCGGATCAGCTTCTCGATCCGCTCCATGCCGCGCTCCAGGGTCTCCATCGACGGACCGAAGCTGAGCCGGCAGTAGCTGTGGTAGCGGGCGTTGCGGCGCCGCTGGCCGGGGTTCACGTCGAAGAAGACGCCCGGAACCGTGATGACCTGGACCTGGAGCAGCGCCTTGAAGAACTCGATGCCGTCGTTCAGCGGCGCCGGCAGGCCGGCCAGGTTGCCCCAGACGTAGAAGGCGCCGCTGGGCTCGTGTTCGACCTCGATGCCCAGGCCGCGCAGCCGGTCGACGAGGAACCTGCGCTTGCCGGCGAATTCGGTCTGGATCGCCTGCGTCTCCTGCAGCACGAGCTCGGGTTCGAGCAGCGGCACGGCGGCCTCCTGGAAGGGGTGGTTGCCGCCTCCGTCCAGGAAGGAGCCCGCGCTGGTCACGCGGTCGATCACGCTCACCGGCCCGACGATCCAGGACACACGCCAGCCCGGATAGCGCCAGTTCTTCGTCAGTCCGTCGACCAGGATCACGGGATCCCGGTTCACGTCGTCGACGTGCGCGGCCGCCGAGACCATTCGGGCGGTGTCGGCGACCTGCTCGGAGTTTTGGGGGGGCGCCGGCGTGTAGATGTAGTGCGAGTAGAACTCGTCGAGGATGAAGGTGCAGGCGTTGTCGCGGGCGACGCCGACCCACTCGGCCAGGAGATCGCCCTCGACCAGTTGACCCGTCGGATTGCAGGGATTGCTGCACCAGAGCGCGGAGAGGCCGCGGCCGACGATCTCCTTCTCGAGCAGCCGCCGCGAGGCGCGGTAGCCGTGGGCCGCGTCGAGCAGGATGGGGATCGGAATGAAGCCCTTGAAGGCGGTCAGGAGCTCCTCGTAGGCGGTGTAGTCGGGGATGAAGTGCCCGAGGTTCATCTCGCCCATCGCGGCGGCGATGCGGGTCATCGCCGGGCGGCCTCCGGGCGCGATGCTCACGTTCTCGCGCGAGTACTGGGAGCGTTTGTTGCGACGGTAGAGGAAGTTGTAGAGCTCGGCGACCCGGTCCCGCAGTTCGTCGATGCCGTCGACGGGCGCGTAGGTCTGGCGCCGCGGGTCGATGTGGAGTTCGTTGCGGCGGGGGGGCGCGCCAGGCAGATCGTCGACCTCGGGTGAACCCTGGCCCAGGTTGTACCAGGTCCGCCCGTCGCTGCCGTGGCCGGCGGCCGCGGCGCGGTGCATCACGTAGATCACGCCGGTCCTCGGCACACGGCGGAAACCGGGCGTTTCGGGTCCGGGATCGACCCCGGTCACGGTGGGCAGAACTTCCTCTATCATCCTTGGCCGATGGAGCTTATTCCAGTGGGTGACGTGCCGCGAGGGGTCGCTTCGGAGAGCGCTCCATGACTCTCGGACCCGTCCTGAGTCATCTGCTCTCCGCGGCGCCAGAGCCGCTTTCGGCCGGCGACGATCCTTCCGGCTGGTACCGGACGTTCCGGGATGCGGTGCTGGTGCCCCGGGAGGCGCGGGCGCCGGACGGCGCGGAGTCGGCCGGCCAGGCACACTTCGGCCACGGTCTGCTCGGCGGCTTCCTGGCCGATCGGCCCGCCTGGGCGATGGTGGCCGGACACCAGGGAGCCGTTCGCCGGCTGGCCTGGGAGTGCGGCGGGCTGCATCTGATGCCGGAGGGCGGCATCGTCGCCTTCTGCGCCAGCGAGGAGGGCGGGGCGCATCCGCGGGCGGTTCATTCGTCGCTCGTGGCGACGTCGGATGGCGACTACCGCCTCAACGGTCAGAAGCGGTGGGCGACCCTGGCGCCGTCTGCTACCGCGCTCCTTCTGATCGCCTCGGTCGGCCGTGAAGACGGTCGCAACCTGCTGCGGGCGTTGTGCGTACCGAGCGACCGGCCGGGGATCGGGATCTCCCCGATGGACCTCGGGAAGAGAGTGACGGCGAACCCCGAGGTGCGCCACGCCGTGATCGATCTGAACGAAGTGGCGGTGGCACCGGCGGAGTTACTGGGAGGCGACGGCTACGCCGATGCGATCAAGCCCTTCCGGACGATCGAGGATCTCTACATCGGCGCCGCGATGACGGCGTACAACCTGGCGCTTGCCCGCCGGTGGGGCTGGCCGGAGGAGGCGGTGGAGGATCTGCTCCTGCTGCTGGTCACCGCGGAAGCTCTGGCCTTCGGCCCGCTGGATGTCCCGGCCGCCCATCTGGGAGTGGCGGCGCTCGGCCGCGCCACCGCCCGGGTGCGCGACGCGCATGCCGGGTACTGGGACCTGGTGGATGGCGAGGCAGCGGCGGCGTGGCGGCGCGCCACGTCGGGCGGCGGCGTCGCGGCCCGGGCCAAGGAACTCCGCCGGCAGGCGGCGTGGCGGCGGTTGCATGCTTGATCGCATCCGCAGCTTCTTCGGGGAGCGGATCGACCCGGAACGGGCAGGTGATCCGGAGGCTCGCCTGCGGCTGGCCGCGGCGGCGCTGATGGTCGAGGTGATGCGCGCCGACTTCGACGCCGCCGAATCCGAGAAGGAGGAAGTGCTCGCCGCGGTCCGACGCCACCTGGGGCTCACCGAGCGGGAGACGGCGGAGCTCGTGGCGCTGGCCGAGGAGGAGACCGAAGGTTCGGTTTGCCTGTACGAGTTCACCCGTCTCATCCATGAGTCCTTCGACGCGGAGCGCAAGCGCCGGCTGCTCGAGGAGCTGTGGCGGGTGGCCTTTGCCGATCGGGTGCTGGAGGCTCAGGAGGAGTTCCTGATTCGCAAGATCGCCAATCTGCTGCACGTTCCGCACGCGGCCTTTGTCGCCGCCAGGCAGAGGGCGAAGAAGCACGCCCTGGGAGCATCCGGATGACCGAAGCTTCCTCGGCCCCGAAACAAGCGTCTCCGGATCTTCACCCGATCGAAGCTAGCGCGCTGCACGCGCGCCGGGAGCGGGTCTTTCTCATCCTTGCGGGCCTGTTCCTCGGCTCGATGACGATGCTCAACATCCTGGGCGTGACACGTTTCCTGGACCTGAGCTTCACCGTGTTCGGCCTGCGCATCCCGATGCCCCTGGCGGTCGGCGTGCTGCCCTATCCCCTGACCTTCCTGTGCACGGACTTCATCTCCGAGATCTACGGGCGAAGGCGGGCCAACTTCCTGGTCTGGGTCGGCTTCCTCGTCAACATCTGGTTGGCCATCGTGCTGTGGCTGGGCGGAGCACTGCCGGGTTTCGACTCGCCGGTGCCGGGCCCCGATGGCCGGCTGCCGATCTTCTTCGAGATCCGGACGATGACCCTGGGCGTGATCGCGGCGTCGATGATCGCCTACCTGAGCGCTCAGCTTTGCGACGTCTGGGTGTTCCACTTCTGGAAGCGGCTGACGAAGGGCCGGCACCTGTGGTTGCGCAACAACGGCTCGACGGTGGTCAGCCAGTTCGTCGACTCGTTCTCCGTGATCACGATCACCCACTTCGCGGCCGGCGCCATCCCGGTGGACAGCGGTGAGCCGATCTGGCCGCAGTTGTGGGTGTTCATCGGCACGGCATACGTGTTCAAGTTCCTGGCGGCGGCGGTGGACACGCTGCCGTTCTATCTCGGCACTCGCTGGTTGCGGCGCTATCTCCAGATCGAGGACGGCGAGCCGCGCTAGAGTCCGCCGTGAGCGACCCCATGGACAGCTGGAAACCTGACTCCTGGAAGGGCGCCGACGTGCGCCAGCAACCGACTTACGGCGACCCGGCCGCGGTCGACTCCGTCGCGGCCCGGCTCGCCATCCTGCCGCCGCTCGTGACCTCGTGGGAAGTCGAGACGTTGAGGAGCCAGTTGGCTTCCGCGGCGCGCGGCGAGCGCTTCGTCCTCCAGGGCGGCGACTGTGCCGAGAGCTTCGCCGAGTGCACCTCCGACTCGATCACCGCGAAACTCAAGATCCTGCTGCAGATGAGCCTGGTGCTGACGCACAGTCTGAAGAAGCGGGTGATTCGTATCGGCCGGTTTGCCGGCCAGTACGCGAAACCTCGTTCATCGGATACGGAGACCCGGAACGGCGAGACGCTCCCCTCGTACCGGGGCGACCTGGTCAACTCGCTCGAGTTCACCGCCGAGGCGCGGGAACCCGATCCGATCAACCTGCTGCGCGGATACCAGCGATCCGCCCTGACCCTGAACTTCATCCGCGGCCTGATCGACGGCGGATTCGCCGATCTCCACCATCCCGAGTACTGGAACCTCGACTTCGTCGATCATTCCCAGAACGCCGCGGAGTATCAGCGCCGGGTCGAGTCGATTGCCGACTCCCTCCGGTTCATGGAGACGCTGGCCGGTGTCGAGGTGGGACAGATCGACCGGGTCGATTTCTATACGAGTCACGAAGCGCTGCACCTGGTCTACGAGCAGGCGCAGACCCGGACGGTTCCGAGGCGGGAGGGCTGGTACAACCTCGCGACCCACCTCCCATGGATCGGCCTCCGCACGGCGTTCCAGGGCTCGGCGCACATCGAGTACGCGCGGGGCATCCGCAACCCCCTCGGCGTCAAGGTGGGGACCGGGATGAAGCCGGCCGACATCGCCCATCTGGTCGACGTGCTGAACCCGGACGGCGAGGAGGGCCGGCTCGCTCTCATCCACCGCTGCGGCACGGAGAAGGTCGCCGAAGAACTGCCGCCGATCCTGCAGGCGGTGTGCGCGACCGGCAAGCCGGTGCTCTGGATCTGCGATCCGATGCACGGCAACACGAAGAGCACCGGAGAGGGCATGAAGACGCGGGCCTTCAGCGCCATCCTGTCGGAGCTGGAGCAGGCCTTCGACATTCACGCCGCGAACGGCACGGTCCTCGGCGGTGTGCACTTTGAGCTGACGGGCGAAGATGTGACGGAGTGCGTCGGCGGTGCCCGGGGTCTCGACGAGCAGGGGCTGAGGCGGGCCTACCGTTCGCAGGTCGACCCGAGGCTCAACTACGAGCAGGCGCTCGAGATGGCCCTGCTCGTGGCGCGCAAGGGGGCGGCCACTTCCTGAGCGGTTAGTATTGCGGCCTCACGGCCCCGTGAGGTTTCGCGCTATGTCCCCGGCCAGTCAGAGTTTCCGCTTCCGCGAGTCGCGCCGTCTGCTACGTGAGGCGGACGTTCGTCTCGCTGTTCCCGGCGAGGACGGCGAAGTCTCCGCCACGACGCGGGACATCGCTACCGGGGGCATATTCGTGTCGACTCCGGAGCCGATGCCGGTCGGCACCACGGTGCACTTCGTGCTGCAGCTGGGGTCGGAGGACGAGCCGGCCGAGGTGGAGGGGGAGGCGACCGTCGTCTGGGTGCGCTCCGAGGCCGGCGGCGCCGACCAGCCGGCCGGGATGGGAATGCAGTTCAACCGCGTCGAACCGCCGGGAGAGGAGCGGCTGGCGCTGCTCTTCTCGGAGGAGCAGACGGACGGCGATGTGATTCCGGCCGCCCCCGTGCTCGAGGCGGAGGAGGACGAAGACCTGGACGACGAGGCCGAAGCGCCGCCGGAAGCGGTCGAGAGCGAGGTTCCGCCTCGCGACGCCCTGCCGGACATCGACCCGCCGCTGGCAGCGCGAGAGGGGGCCGGCGACGACGAGGTCGACGCCACGCTCTTCGGTGAGCTGACGCAGGACGGCGAAGACGACTGGATGAAGCCGGAGTCGAGGTCTCGCCCCTGGCTCTGGCCTGCTGTCGGTGCGGCCGTGCTCCTGGTTGCCCTGGTCGTCTTCCGCGGGCCATTGATGCGGCTGGTGGGAGTCGGCGGCAACCCCACGGAGGAGGCAACGCCGGCTGAAGCGCCTAGCTTCGAGGTTTCGACCCTTGGCGCGGCAGCGGAGGCCCCGCCGGGAGCTTTGGAGGCCCCACCGGAGGCATTGGAAGCCCCGCCGGAGGCGGAGGAGGCCCCACCGGAGGAAGTCGGGGATCCGTCGACGGCGAGCCGGCTGCTCGTGCCCCTGGAGGAAGAGACGCCGACCGTCACGGCCGAGGCGCGAGCGGAGCCTGTCGCCACTCCGCCGCCGGCGCGAGCTGAGCCTGCCGCGAGTCCGCCGCCGGCGCGAGCGGAGCCTGGCGCGAGTCCATCGCCGGCGCGACCGCCGACGGCTGCCCCGGCGGCGCCACCTGCCAGTGCGACCGCGCTGCGTTCGATCACCGCGAGGACGGCAGGTGAGCGGACGGTGATCGAGATCGTCGGCAACGCTCCCTTCGAACGCCACCACGTCATGCCGCTCGAAGCGCCTCCGAGGCTTCTCGTGCGGTTGATCGGCGTGGGCCAGGCCTATGACGCCACGGCGGTCAGCGCTCCCAGACTGCGCGGAGTGCGCACCGGCGTTCACGGCCGGGGCGCGACGCGGAACCTGCACGTCGTGCTCGATCTGGCCGCGGCCGACATCGCGGCGACCGTCGAGCGCCGGGGCGACCGGGTCGTCGTCAACCTCTCCGATTGACCCGGCCGGGATCCGCCGGAAGAGATGGCCCGCGGCGCGCCGCGGGTGGAGCGGCGCGGGTCGCCGCGGGCATGCTGGCCAGCCGGGTCCTCGGCTTGGTGCGAGAGGCCGTCGTTGCGAGTCTTGCCGGGGTCGGCGCCCTGATGGATGTCGTCTCGGCGGCGTTCAGGGCGCCCAACGTGCTGCAGAACCTGCTCGGGGACCAGGCACTGTCGGCATCCTTCATCCCGGTCTACAGCCGCATGGTCGCCGAGGGGAGGCGGCGAGAGGCCGGGGCCCTGGCTGGCGCGATGTTCGGTCTGCTGTTCGCGGCGATGGGACTGCTCAGTCTGCTCGGTTTCGTTCTGGCGCCGTTGCTCGTGCGGCTCCTCCTCCCTGGCTTCGTCGGCGATGCCGAAGCGGTGGCGGCAGGGATGTCGACCGTCGACCGCCTGGCGCTGACCACGACGGCGGTACGCATCTGCATCCCGATGGCGGCGGCGATCACCCTTTCGGCCTGGTGTCTGGGGATCCTGAACAGCCATCGCCGGTTCCTGCTGCCTTACCTGGCGCCGTGTTTCTGGAACGCGAGCGTGATCGGCGTCGTCTGGTTCGTTGCGGCCGGCGCCATGGGTGGCGAAGCCGAGAGGATCGAGTCGCTGGCGCTCGCCGTCTGCTGGGGCGGCCTGCTCGGCGGACTGCTGCAGTTCGCGGTGCAACTGCCGTCCGTGCTGAGGGTCACCGTCGGCCTGCGTCCTTCACTCAGCCTGCGGGCGCCGGGCGTGCGCAAGACGCTGACCAACCTGTGGCCGGCGATCGCGGGTCGCGGTGTGGGACAACTGGGCGCCTACGTCGACCTCCTGCTTGGCTCCCTCCTGGCGCAGGGCGCACTGGGCGCCCTGACGCTCGGCCAACGCCTGTACCTGCTTCCGATCGGCCTGTTCGGCGTCTCGGTGGCGGCTGCCGAGCTGCCCGAGCTGGCGCGGCTGCGGGGCGACGGCGAGGACCGGTCGCGAACGGCTGCGGCGCGCGCCCGGGCTTCCTTGGCCGCAATGTCCTTCCTGGTGTCGCCGACCCTGGTCGGCTACCTCGCTCTGGGGATCGGAATCGTCGGCGCCGTCTACCGACGTGGCGAGTTCGGAGTCGCCGACCAATGGCTCGTGTTCTTCGTGCTTGCCGCGTACTCGCTGGGCCTGCTCGCGTCCAGCGCTTCGCGCTTGCTGCAGAGCGTGTTCTTCTCGTTCGGAGACACCCGGAGTCCGGCCCGAATCGCGGCCATGCGGCTGGCCGTCGCGGCCGGCCTCGGCGCCGTGCTGATGATCTGGCTCGACCGGATCTCCGTGGTGGAGGTCGCGCCGGCGGGCTGGCTGGGACCCGTCGCACCGGAGGCCGCGCTTCGGCTTGGCGCGGTCGGCCTGGCCCTGGCCTCTGCGGCCGGCAGTTGGCTGGAGCTGGCGCTCCTGTTGCGCCGGCTGCGGCGGCGGGAGGTGCCGGTACGGGCGCCCTGGCGGGCGTGGGGCCGGCACTTGCCCCTCGCGATGCTGTGCCTTGCTCCGTGGGCGGCGACGCAGACCCTCGTGCCGGGTCCGCCCTGGATCGCCGGCGTCGTTCCGGTCGTCGGTTTCGCCGTCACGTATCTGGTCGCTGCGAACGCGCTCAAGGTGCCTGAGGCGCGGACCCTGCGGCGCTGGTTGCTCGAAACCCGGCGCCGGTCCTCGACGTAGTCAGAAGGAGGAAGAGGAGTCGCTAGATGGAGATTCTGCTCAGCGTCGGTCTCGGAGTTGGCCTCGCGGCGGCGTGCGGTTTCCGGGTGTTTCTGCCCTTCCTGGTCATGGGTGTGGCGGCCAGGGCCGGCGCACTCGACCTGTCCCAGGATTTTGAGTGGATGACGGGAACGCCAGCCCTGCTGGCCTTTGGTACGGCGGCGCTACTCGAGATCGGCGCCTATTACATCCCGTGGCTCGACAACCTGCTCGACGTAGCCGCGATGCCGGCGGCCGTCACTGCCGGCATCGCCGTGGCGGCCGCGAACATCGAGACCGCATCGCCCCTGCTCGACTGGGCGCTGGCCGCGGTGGCGGGCGGCGGCGCGGCAGCGGGGGTCCAGACCGGGACGACGCTGCTGCGGGGAGCCTCGACCATGATGACGGCCGGGATCGGCAATCCCGTGGTTTCGACCGGCGAGGCCGGAGCGGCCGCGGGTCTGTCGTTGCTGGCGGTCACGATGCCCGTGCTCGCTCTGGCCGCCGTGTTGCTGCTGGTGGCCGTCGTCAGCGCCCGGCTCCTGCGGCGGCGCGTGCTCAGGGCGCGACAAGCCGACTCCTGAACCGGCGGCGGGGCCTCGGGAACCGGCGTCGTCCGTTTGCGCCGCGGGCCGACGTCGACCTGGGAATCACACGGCGACAGGGCGTGTTGGGGTCGCAGGGGCGCTAAGATGGTCTGGGCGCCGATGGAGGGTGTGACCGCTGTGAGGACGGGAAACATCGAACCGCGGGTCGAGCGCCGCCGCTTGAGTCGTGCGGCTGTGGGGACGATCCTCGCCGGGCTGGCTTTCGGATGTGCTTCGACCGGCGTGCGGGAGGCCGGCGAGAGCGCGCTGCACCGAGAAATGGAGCGCCGCGGCGTCGCTCGGGTCGTCGTGCCGTTCGCCTTGAACGAGGACATGGCCGCGTGGACTCATCGATCCGTCGACGAGACGTCACGAGAGGCGCGCCTCGACGCTCTGGTGGAAGCCGTGATGGACACTTCGCTTCTCGGAGTGCAGTACGAAACCGGCCGTACGGGCTCCGCGATCGACGTGTTCAGGAGCCGGACGGCGAACTGCCTGGCTTTCACGCAGATGTTCGTCGGCATGGCGCGCGAACTGGATCTGGCGGCGTACTTCGTCGAGGTGACCCACGTGGAGAGCTTCGAGCGCTCCGGGGACCTGATCGTCGTGTCCGATCACGTCGCGGTCGGGTTCGGGCCGCGGCATGCGATGCGGGTGATCGACTTCGGTCGTCGCGAGGAGGAGAAGGGCTGGAGGGTGACCCCGATCAGTGACCTGACCGCCACCGCGCTCTTCTACTCGAACCGCGGCGCCGAGGCCCTCCGCGCGGAGCGGCTGGACGAGGCGGTGGCCTGGCTCGAGGACTCGGTGCGGATCGACCCCGAACTCGCCTCCGCCTGGGTCAACCTGGGAGTGGCCCAGCGGCGGAGCGGCGACGCCGGCGCAGCGGAGAAGAGCTACCGGCGGGCGCTCGAGATCGATCCGCGAGCCAGCTCGGCGCTCGCGAACCTGGCGGTGCTGCTGCGACTCGGCGGCCGCACGGCCGAGGCCGAGGAACTGCTCCGGTTGACGGCGACGACACGCAACCGAAACCCGTTCACGTACATCGCTCTGGGCGATCTGAGCCTGCGCTACGGCCGCCTGGACGAGGCGGAGCGCTTCTACACGAGGGCGCGACGGCTTGGGCCGGACGAGGCGGCGCCGGCGGCCGCATTGGGCGAGGTGCTGCTGCGCCGCGGCGAGCGCAGGGCGGCCGAGAAGCTCCTCCGCCGGGCGCAGCGGCTGCAGACCGAGGGCGACCGGCGCGTCGATCGGCTGGCCCGCCTGCTGTCGGGCGCCTGAGCGGCTGTCGCGCCGTTTGCTGCCGGACTCGGGCTCGGACGTGGCTTCTCTCTGGCAGCTCTGGATCGATACGGGCGGTACGTTTACCGACTGCGTGGCGATCGCCCCGGATGGGTCCGTTCAATGCATCAAGGTCCTGAGTTCCGGAGCCGTGCGGGCCAGGGTGGTGTCGGACGGCGGGGACGGCCTGCGGCTGGAGACGCCGTTCGACCTTCCCGGCGGCTTCTTCGACGGGTATGGGCTGGCGCCCCTTGCGGGCGGGACGCCCGTCAGCGTGGAGGCATGGTCGGCGGATGGTTCCTGCCGGCTCGCGGACGGTGCCGGGTACGGGAGGGGTCTTGAGCACGACCTGGTGGTGGAACTCGTCTCGCCCGAAAACGCGCCGATTCTCGCGGCGCGGATCGCCACCGGCAGGGCGCTGGGCGAGCAGTTGCCGGCCTGCGACCTGCGGCTCGCGACGACCCGCGGAACGAATGCGCTGCTCGAGAGGGCTGGGTCGCGGACCGTCCTGTTCGTTACCGAGGGGTTCGCCGATCTGCTGCTGATCGGGGATCAGGCGCGGCCCGACATCTTCGCGCTGAACATCGAACGTCCGGCGCCCCTGTACGAACGGACGGTCGAGGTGGGCGGCCGCCTCGACGCCACCGGGCGCGAACTCGCGCCGCTCGACGAGGACAGACTGCGCGTGGCGGCGAGGGCTCTGGTCGGCGAGGGTTTCGGGGCGGCGGCCGTGGCCCTGCTGCACAGCTACCGGAATCCGGCACACGAACAGCGTGCCGGGGACATCCTGCGGTCCGCCGGCTTCGAGACGGTCTCGTGTTCGGCCGAACTGGCGCCCCTGATCAAGATCGTGCCCCGGGCGCATACGGCGGTCGTGGACGCCTACCTCGGACGGGCCGTCGGCGGCTACCTCGAGACCACGGGAGCGGCGCTTGCCGGCGGCGCGGAGGCGGCCGACAACGGGGTCGCGCCGCGGGTGATGACGAGCGCCGGCGGTCTGGCGAGCTTCTCGAGCTACCGGCCCAAGGACAGCCTGCTGTCGGGACCGGCGGGAGGCGTCGTCGGCGCGGCGGCGGCGGGTCGCACGAGCGGCATGGAGCGGATCATCGGCTTCGACATGGGCGGCACAAGCACCGACGTGTCGCGCTACGACGGCGACTTCGAGTACAACTTCGAGTTCCGCGTCGGCGACGCGACCGTGGTGGCGCCGGCCCTGGCGATCGAGACAGTGGCGGCGGGAGGAGGTTCGATCTGCGGAGTCGATCACGGCCAGCTCAAGGTGGGGCCCGAGAGCGCCGGGGCGCGGCCGGGCCCGGCCTGTTACGGTGCCGGTGGGCCGCTGACGATCACCGACGTGAATCTGTTGCTAGGCCGGATCGATCCGGCGTCCTTCGGCCTTCCCATCGACGTCGGCGCCGCCGAGCGTCGGGCCGCCGAGGTGCTGGCCGGCCTCGCGGGCTCCGAGGAGGGCCTGCTCGGAGGCTTCCTACAGGTCGCCAACGAACGGATGGCGGACGCGATCCGGCGCATCTCGGTTTCGCGGGGCTACGATCCTGCCGACTACGCGCTCGTCAGTTTCGGCGGTGCCGGCGGCCAGCACGCCTGCGCCATCGCATCCGAACTGGCGATGCGTACGGTGGTCGTGCCGGTCGATACGTCCCTGCTGAGCGCGGTCGGTCTGGGTCACGCGGTGGTGGAGCGCTTCGCGCACCGGCAGGTTCTGGAACCGCTTGACGGTGGCCGGATCGGTGCCCTGATCGAGGAGCTCGAGCGGGAGGCGCTGGCGGCCCTCGTGAGCGAACGGGGAGCGAACCTCGAAGGTGCCGCCGTGCGGCGCCGGATCGTCCGCCTGCGGCTCCAGGGACAGGAGACGGCACTGGAAGTCGAACCGGCCTCGGCGACCGAGGCGGGCTCGACCGGGGCGGTCACGGCCCTTTTCGTGGACCGCTACCGGGCGGTCTACGGCTACCCGCCGCCCGAGCACCCGATCGAAGTCGAGTCGATCCGGGTCCTGGCCTCCACCGCGCCGGCGGCCGGTCGGCTGGACCGGGGCCCGCGCGCCCCGCAACGAGCGCGGGCGGAGCGCCGGCGGGCCTGGTTCGGGAACTGGAGGTCCGCCGAGTTGCTGCACCGCGAGAGTCTCCCTCCCGGTTTCGAGCAGGACGGTCCATGCCTGGCGCAGGAGCGCCACAGCATCACGGTCGTGGAGCCCGGCTGGAGCCTGCGGGTCGACGACGCGAAGGCACTGGTTCTGAGGCGGATGGCCGGCGCGTAACTTCGGCCGGCCGGCAACGTATCTGAGGCCGTGCGGCGCCGTTCGCGTCGGTCAGATTGGCTAGGATTGTCCGTTCTCGGCCTTGAGGCTCTATGCGTGGTTCATGCGATTCGCTTCGTAGCAGCCAGGATCCATCTTCCTGGCGCCGCGGACTTTCTGCGGTTCTGGCCTCCGCGGCGGCGGTTCTCGGTTGCGCCCATTCGAGCGTGCTCGAGCGCATTCCGGAGGTGGCGCACCCGCCGGCCGAGTTCGACCGGGGGATGGAGACGGAGGTCCTCGAGGCCCCTGGCGCTTGCGGCGCGCTGGGAGACCAGACTTTGCGGGAGCTCCAGCACCGTCTGGCCGGTCAGAGCTTCGATCTCCAGGCGGCCTGGCGCCGGGTGGAGGCGGCGGAGGCCCGCGCTCGGGAGAGCGGCGCCTACCTGATGCCGCGTCTCGATGCTTCGCTTTCCGGCAACGACCTCACGTTTCCGAGCAGCGGGATCGTGAACCAGTTCCTGCTGCAGGGCGCGGCCTGGGACTCCAGCCTGGCGGCGAGCTTCGAGATCGATCTCTGGGGCCGGTTGCGGAACCGCGAGGTGGCCGCCTTGCTGGATGCGGAGGCGAGCGTCCAGGATCTGCGCGCGCTGGCGATCAGCCTGTCGTCGGTGCTGGCCGAGGTCTGGTTCGGCATCGTCGCGGAGCGTGAATTGATCGACCTGCTGGAGACCCAGCAGCGCACCTCGGAGAGGTTCCTGGAGTTGACCCAGCTTCGCTTCGGCCAGGGTCTTGGACCGGCGCAGGACATCGGTCGCCAGCGGGAACAGTTGCTGAGCCTGCAGGGCCAGATCGAACTGGCTCGGGGCAGGCTGGAGTCGCTGGAGTTCCAGCTCGCCGTGCTCCTGGGCAGCGGGGAGCGGCAGACGCCGGCTGGTTCGGCGGGTCTCGGACCGCTTCTGCAGGCCGCCGACCGGCCTGGTCTGGGAGTGCCGGCCGAGCTACTGGAGCGGCGGCCGGATCTGCTGGCCGCACGCCGACGGGTCGAGGCCGCCGACCGGCGGGCGGCCGCGGCGGTGAAGGAATGGTTGCCTTCCCTGTCTCTGAACGCTCTCCTGACCGGTCGCGCACTGGAGGTGGTCGACGTACTGGACGACCTCGTTCGGCAGATCGGCGGGACGGCGGCGCAGTCGGTCTATGCCAGCGGCGGCCGCCGGGCGCGCATCGACCAGGCAGTTGCGGCGGCCGAGGAGAGCCTGTACGCCTACGCGCAGTCCCTGGTCAACGCGGTCGGGGAAGTGCAGACGGCGCTTGCGGTAGGCCGCAGCAGCCGTGAGCTGGTCGGCAACCTGGAGGAGCGGTTGGGGGAAGCCCGCCGGGTTCTCCTCTTGACCAGCGAGTCGTACCGTGAGGGAGCGACGGACTACCTGAACGTGCTGACCGCGCTGCTTTCGCAGCAGGGGCTCGAGCAGGCGCTGATCGACGCCAGGCGGCAGCAGCTTGCGAGCCGTCTGCAGCTCTGCCGGGCATTGGGTTTCGCACCGGGAACGTCGGTGGAGCGGCTGGCGGCAGGACTCGCCACGGCGCCCGAAACAACGGCTGCAGGCGGAGCGTCCTGACAGGCGGAAGGACATGAAGGGTACGCTGATCCGTGTCGGCATCGTGGTGCTGGTCCTGGCGTTCGGCCTGGTGGTTGCCAGGGCGATCATTCAGGCCAGACCCGAGGCGGTGCAGAGGCCGCCGGACGACTCCGGCGTGCTGGTGGAAGTGGCCGAGGTGAGGCGGCTCCCGCGGCGCATCGACATCGAGGCCCAGGGAACGGTGCTGCCGGCCCGGAGGGTCGTCGTCCAGCCCCAGGTAAGCGGCCGAATCGCGTTCGTCATGCCGCGGCTCGCTCCGGGCACGCTGCTGCGGGAGGGCGACGTCATCTTCGCGATCGAGGATGCCGACTTCAAGCTGGCGGTGGCCCGGGCGACCGCCGCGGTCGCCGAGGCCGCCGCCCAACTGGAACTCGAGCAGGGCCGTGGCCGGGTCGCCGAGCGGGAGTGGGAACTGTTCCAGGATGAGCTGGACGTTGAACAGATGGAGGCCTCCCTGGCGCTCCGCGAACCGCAGTTGCGCTCGCGGCTCTCGGCCGTTCAGACCGCCCGCGCCGCCCTGGCGCGCGCCAGGCTGGACCTCGAACGCACGGTTGTACGGAGTCCGTTCAACTCCGTCGTCCTCGCCGAGTCGATCGAGGTCGGGCAGACGGTGACGCCGCAGAGTCAGACCGTGACCCTCGCCGGAACCGATGCCTTCTGGGTGCGTGCCGCGGTGCGCACGGACGAACTCGAGCAGCTCCGCGTTCCCGCTCTCCACGGTGACGTTGAGGGTTCGCGCGCGCTGGTGCGACTCGATCCCGAGACGGACTACGTCCTGCCGGGCCGCATCGTCCGGTTGCTGGGAGATCTCGACACCGCGGGCCGGATGGCCCGGGTTCTCGTGGAGGTCGACGATCCGCTCGGGCTCGAGCGTGGGACGGGCGGCGCGGCGGGACGCGGCCTCCTGCTTCTGGACAGCTACGTCGACCTGCTGCTCGAAGGCGGCACGGTGCGCGACCTGTTCGAGGTGCCTCGCGACTGGCTTCAGGAGGGCGGACACCTCTGGCTGTACAGCGGCGAGCAGCTCGAGCGTCGGCCGGTCGACGTGGCGTGGCGTTTCGAGGACAGCGTGTGCATCGATAGCGGCCTGGCTGACGGGGAACTCGTTGTGACCAGCCGCATCGCCACGCCGATCGAGGGGATGAGGCTCCGCCTGGGAGCGGATGAACCCCGGTCGATCGCCGCCGAGTTCCTCTCCGCCGCCAGCCGTTGGGACGTGTCGGGCTGGGGCGCCGTGCCGACGGGAGTTGCGCCATGAGCCTGATGTCCCACGACCACGGCCCCGTCGACAGGAAGGGACCGATCGGCTGGATGGCGGCCCATCCGGTCGCGGCGAACCTGCTGATGGGGGTTCTGGTCATCGGCGGCATCCTGTTCGCCTTCGGAACCAAGCGGGAGGTGTTCCCGGAGATCGATATGGACATGGTGACCGTGGTGGTCGCCTATCCGGGGGCGTCGCCCCAGGAGGTCGAGGAGGGAGTCGTCCTCGCGATCGAGGACGAGATCAGTTCGCTCGACGGCATCAAGAAGATCAACTCGATCTCGGTCGAGGGGCTGGGCACGGTGATGGCCGAACTCCTCACCAGTGCGAACCCGGACCGGACGTACAACGACATCAAGAGCACGGTCGACCGGATCACGTCCTTCCCGCAGGACGCCGAACGCCCCGTCATCTCGCTGGTGACGAACCGCAGACAGGTGCTGTCGCTGCTGGTTCACGGCGATGTGGACCTGAAGTCGCTCGACCGGCTCGCCGAGGAGATCAGAAGCGAGCTGCTTTCGGACGAACGGATCACCCTGGTGGAGAAGGCGGGCATCCCGCCGCCCGAGATCAGCGTCGAAGTGCCCGCGGACAACCTGCGGCGCTACGGCCTGACGCTGCCGCAGATCTCGACGGCCGTGCGCGCGGCCTCGATCGACCTTCCTGGCGGTTCGGTCAAGACCGAGGGCGGCGAGGTGCTGGTCCGCACGACGGAGAGGCGGGACTACGGCGAGGAGTTCCGGGACATCACGCTGATCGCCCGGGCCGACGGCACCCGGGTCCGGCTGCGCGACGTGGCCACCGTGGTCGACGGCTTCCGGGAGACGGACGAGGAGCTGTACTACAACGGTCAACCGGCGATCGACCTGCAGGTCTACCGTGTCGGTGAGGAGGTGCCGCTTCAGGTCTCGTCCGCGGTCTACGACCTCGTCGAGCGCCGGCAGGGCACGTTGCCGGACTCGGTGGGACTCTCGATCGTGAACGACGAGTCGGAGGAGTACCGGGCCCGGCTGTCGATTCTCGGAAAGAACGGCCTGATCGGACTGCTGCTGGTGGTCACCGTGCTGGGCATCTTCCTGCGGCCGGCGGTCGCCTTCTGGGTCAGCCTGGGCATCTTCATCTCATTCTGCGGCTCGTTCTTTCTCATCCCGATCCTCGGCGTGTCGCTCAACATGATCTCGCTCTTCGCGTTCATCCTCGTACTGGGGATCGCGGTGGACGACGCGGTCGTCGTCGGCGAGGCGATCTTCTACCACCGCCGGGGGGACAACCGGCTCGAGGCCGCGATCGTCGGCACCCGCGAGGTGCTGACGCCGGTCACGTTCGCGGTGCTCACGACGATCATCGCCTTCATCCCGCTGGCCATCGTCCCCGGCATCACGGGCAAGTTCTTCCGCAACATCCCGTTCATCGTCATTCCGGTTCTGTTGCTGTCCCTGATCGAGTCCGTGTTCATCTTGCCTGCGCACCTGCGGCACGTTGGACGGACGAAGCTGCGCGGCCGGAAGGGCCGCAGGCGGTCGCTCAATCCGTTCAAGAAGCTGGGCGCGGTTCAGCTTCGTTTCTCGGAGTGGGTGGAGCGGGTGATCGCCGGACAGGTCCCGCCCATCATCCGGAGATTGGTCCGAGACCGCTACCTGACGGTGGCCGTCATGTTCTCGGCGCTGGTCGTCGCGGTCAGCTTCGTCGCCGGCGGGCACATCAAGTTCAACTTCTTCCCGCGGATCGAGGGCGAGTTCGCGAACGGCGTGATCGAACTGCCGTTCGGCGCACCGGTCGCGGACACCCGCGACGTTGCGCGACGAATGACCCGGGCCGCGGAGGAGGTCGGTGCCGAACTCCTGGCGGAGGGGCGGATGCGCCGGCGAGCCGACGGCTCGATGCCGGAGACCGTCCTGGAGGGACTCCGAGCGAGGATCGGCAGCGCCGACACGGGCGCTTTCGGCCCCGGCCAGGGTTTCCCCGCGACCGGTGGACACGTCGGCGTCGTCACGGCATACCTCGTTCCCGACGCGGAGCGCGAGTTCGGCTCGGCCGAGTTCACCGCGCGCTGGCGCGAGCGGGTCGGTGAGGTTTCGGGGGTCGACCGGTTGTCGTTCGACTTCAACACCGGTCCGTCAGCCGGCGCCAAGGTCTCGGTCCAGCTCGAGCACACCCAAACGCCGCCGCTCGAAGCGGCGGCGGCGCGCGTCGCCGCCTCGCTGGCGACCTACAACGGCGTGTTCGATGTCGACGACGGCTTCAAGGTCGGCAAGCCGCAGCTCGACCTGGTGCTCAAGCCGGCTGCCAAGGGTCTGGGACTCACCGAGCGGGCTCTGGCGGCCCAGGTCCGTGGCGCCTTCTTCGGCGCCGAGGCCAGCCGCCAGCAGCGGGGCCGCGACGAACTTCGCGTCTACGTCCGCCTGCCGCGGGAGGAGCGCGATTCGGTCCACGCGATCGAGAATCTCCTGATCCGCACCCCAGGCGGCGGCGAGATTCCGCTCCACCAGGCGGCGTACGTGCGGCCTGGGAGATCGTTTACCGAGATCCTCCGGGTCGACGGGCGCCGCACCGTCACGGTAACCGCCGACATCGATCCGACGGCCACCACCGGCAACGACATTCGGGCCGCCCTGGCCCGGACCATCCTGCCCGAAGTGGTGGCCGACACGCCCGGACTGACGTTCAATTTCAGCGGAGAGCAGGAAGCGCAGGCCGAAGCGGTCGGTTCCCTGATGGGGAGTCTGGTGGTCGCCATGCTCGCCATGTACGCTCTGATGGCGGTCGCCTTCCGCAGCTATCTGCAGCCCCTGGTCGTTCTGTCGGCGGTGCCCTTCGGCATGTTCGGGGCGGTCGTTGGCCACCTGATCATGGGCTACGACCTGAGTTTCCTCAGCATCTTCGGACTGGTCGCGCTTTCGGGCGTCGTGGTGAACGACTCGCTGGTCCTGATCGACGCGGTGAACCAGCTACGGAGCGAGGGCACGAACCTGCTCGATTCCGTGGTCGGCGGTGTGACCCGTCGTGTGAGGCCGGTCATCCTGACCTCACTGACCACCTTCTTCGGCCTGATGCCGATCATCCTGGAACGGTCGAACCAGGCCCAGTGGCTCGTCCCCATGGCGCTCAGCCTCGGCTTCGGCGTCCTGTTCGTCACCGGCATCGCCCTGGTTCTGGTGCCCTGTACCTACATGATGGTCGACGACCTGAAGAACGGTCTGCGCTGGCTCGTGGGGATGAGCCCGGAGCCGGGCGAAGCGCAGCCGGCGCCGCAGCCCGGAGGCAGGTAGCCGGCGAGGTCGCCCGCGTCATGGACGACCTGGTTCGGGCCTGCGAACGGCTGTGGCCGCAGGGGATCTCGATCTTCCTCTCGCACCAGGCCCGGTTCCGCAATCCGCTATCGCCGGTGGATCGGGAGGCTCTGGCCGACTCGGAGGCGGCGGAGGATCCGGCCGTCGTGGCGGTCGTTGCGGAGGAACTCCCCGCGCGGCTCGACCGGCTGGAGCGGGGCACCTACTTCCCGGTGCCGCTGGCGAGGGCGGTCGCCGGGGGACGCGCCTTCGACGACGCGCTGATGTCGTTTCACTACCCGCCGATCGTCGTCGATGCGGAGCGGCGCTGGTCGTGGAAGGGGCAGCCGGTGGCTGAGCGCATCCGGCGTTTCTTCGTCCAGCACATCGGGTTCGAACCAGCCCTCCGTGTCTGGTTCGTCGAGTACCGGGTCAACGACGGCTGGTGGGACAAGTGCTATCTCGACTGCGCGACCACACCGCTGGTCGCGGTTCAACTGCGGGAAGGAGCCGGGGACGAAGACGGCCAGGTCTTCACCGATTTGAGCAACGGACGCGACGACAGCCTCGACCCCGATTCACTGCGCCTGGACGAGCGGGAAAGGCTGTTCGCCTCGTCCGCGGACCACGGGCTGGTCGAGATCGCGGACGCGCCCCGCTTCGCGCTGCTGCGCACCGTGTCCGAGGACTGCCGGACGGTGGAGTTCGCCGGAGCCCGGCGCAGCCTGCGCTGGCCGGACGCCGGCTAGCTGAGGCCGCCGCTACGCGTCGGATGCCGGCCAGATGGCCGGCGCACCCAGTGTTTTACCCCTCCACCGGATTCCCGTCCGCGTCGAGGAAGCGCATCTCGCCGAGGTCCAAAGCCCGGATCTTCTCCTCGATTCTGACGCGATCGCCGACGACGATCCAGACCAGGTTGTCCGGCTGGAGCACCCGGTCAGCCTGGGTGCTGACGTCGGAGAGGCCGACTCCCCGTACGGCGTCCGCGAACGTGTCCCAGTAGTCGTCCGGCAGGTTGAAGCGGGTCATCTCGATGAGGCTCGCCATCACCGCGCCGTTCGTTTCCCAGCGCCCCGGCAGGGTCAGCGTGTTCTGGTCCGTCACCTTGGCCAGCTCGTCCGCCGTCGGGGCTCGGCTGCCTCCGCTCCGGATGCCCCGAACCTCCTTGTCGATCTCGGCCATCGACTCGGCTGTCCGGTCGGTCTGGACCGGCGCGAACGCGTAGTACGGTCGCTGGCCCGCGGCGTCGAGGAGGATCGCCCGGGCGCCATACGACCAGCCCTTGTCCTCGCGCAGGTTCAGGTTGATCCGCGAGGTGAAGCCGCCGCCGATGATGTCGTTCATCGCCTCGATCTGGAGGTTCCGGGGATCGCCCTTCGGCGGGGCGAGCTGGCCGGCGAAGATGATCGACTGCGCGGAGTCCGGCCGGTCGATCAGGTAGACGACGGTCTCGGGTTGGGGCGCGACGTCCGCCAGGTTCTTGGCGGGCACGTCGCCCGCTTCCCAGCTCGCAAAGCGGGACTCGATCGCCGGTAGCAGGTCATCCATCGTGATGTCGCCGACGACGATCAGGGTCGCGTTGTTCGGCTTGAACCAGGTGTCGTGGAACGCTTGCAGGGCGTCGACATCGAGCGCGCCTACCGACTCCTCGGTTCCCGAGCCGGTCAGCGGATTGCTGTACGCGTGCCCCTCGCCGTAGAGGATGCGGGGCAGGACGCGTTGGGCCATCGACACCGGCTGCACCTTCTCGCGGCCGATGCCAGCCAATTGCTGTTGTTGCTGGCGTTCGAACTCGTCCTCCGGGAAGGAGGGGTTCAGGATGACGTCGGCGAACAGGTCGAGGGACTCGTCGAGATTCTCGACGAGCGCGCTCATCGTCACGGTCGACACGTCGAGATTCGAACCCGCTGCGAGGTTGGCGCCGAGACCGTCGAGCGTGTCCGAGATCTCGAGCGCGTCGCGGGATGTCGTGCCCTCGTCGAGCATCCCCATCGCCATCCGCGCGGTGCCCGGCAGGGCGTACTGGTCGGAGGCGTAGCCGGCGTCGAACAGCATGTTCAGGTTGACCACCGGCACTGCGTCGCGCTGGGCAAGGATGAGGCTCAGTCCGTTGTCGAGTTCCGCGGTTTCGCGAGCCGGGAACGAAGCCGAGGGGAACTCGGCGACCTCGGGCGGGCCGGACGAGCGGTCGACCGTGCTTTCGCTCGTCGTGTAGGTGGCGAAGGGTCTCACCTCGACGGTCAGAACACCGTCGTCCAGCCACTCGAGGGCGGCGCCGTGGACGTCGGCGACGGTGGCGCTCAGGAGGTTCGCCTGGGTCGTCTTGTGGCCGTCGGGGCTGCCGAGGTAGACCTCGCTGGCCGCCAGCACGTCGGACTTGCCGCCGAAGCCGCCGATCCGTTCGACGCCGCGAATGAAGCTGGCCCGCGTACTGGCCTGTGCGCGCGCCAGTTCGGCCTCCGTCGGCCCCGAGGCGAGGAAGGCCTCGAGTTCCTCGTCGAGGACGGCCTCGACCTCGGCCAGGTCCTGGCCGGGTCTAGCGGTCGCGATGACGAGGAACAGACTGCCGAACTGGCGGGTCATGACGAAGGCGCTGACATCGGTGGCGATCTGATCGTCGTAGACCAGCCGCTTGTAGAGGCGGGAACTCTTGCCGGCGGCCAGGACGTCGCTGGCAAGGGAGAGGTGATCGACGGACTTGTCCCTGACCGTGGCGACGTTCCAGGCCTTGTAGACCCGGGCCTGGGGCACGCGGTCCTGGAGAACGATCCGGCTCGGTTCGCTCCGGCGGGCGAGTGAAACGTCGGGCTTGATCAGCGGCGGCCCGGAGGGGATGTGGCCGAAGTACTTCTCGACCCGGGCTTTCACGTCCTCGGCCTCGACGTCGCCGGCAACGACGAGAACCGCGTTGGCCGCGCCGTACCAGGTGTCGAACCACTCATGGACGTCGGCCAGCGAGGCGGCGTTCAGGTCCTCCATCGAGCCGATCGTCGAGTGGTCGTAGGGGTGGCCGTCGGGGTAGGTGTTCTCGAAGATCGTCAGAAAGACCTTGCCGTAGGGCTGGTTCTCGCCCTGGCGCTTCTCGTTCTGCACCACGCCCCGCTGCTCGTCGAGCCGGGCCTGGTCGACCGCCGCCCGCATGTGGCCCATGCGGTCCGACTCCATCCACAGCGCCATGTCGAGCGCCGTTGTCGGCACGACCTGGAAGTAGTTCGTCCGGTCCTGGTTCGTCGTCCCGTTCATGCCGGTCGCGCCGACCCGGTCGAAGGGCTTGAAGTAGTCGTCGTTGAAGTGCTCGCTGCCGTTGAACATCAGGTGCTCGAACAGGTGGGCGAAGCCGGTCTTGCCGATCTTCTCGTCGCCGGCGCCGACGTCGTACCAGACGTTGACGGCGACGATCGGCGCCTTGTGGTCCTCATGGACGATGAGCCGCAACCCGTTTTCCAGCACGTACTTCGTGTTGGGGATGTCGACGATGTCTGCCGACGGGGTCCCGGTGTCGGTGGACTCGCCGCAGGCCGTGGCGAAGATCAGGAGGCAGAGAGCAGAGGTGGCGCCGAGCAGTCGCTTCACGGGCGGTCTCCTTGAGTCAAGAGGGGCGGTTGATCCGTATCACCAGGCGATGCCGTAATCTTCGCCGAAGTCGCTTGCGCCACCCCACATCGTCCCGTTCTCGCGGTCGAACCAGATCGCGGTGATCGGCCCGGAGGTGCGGTCCAGAGTGCGGACTCGGTAGCCCATGTCCCGGAGCTTCTGCCGCACCCAGGGCGGCACGTCGCTACGGACGTCGAGGTCACCCGGTCGCGACTCGTGGGCGCCGAAGGAACTCTGCATCTGGTGGCTGGTGATGTTCGCCGCTTCCACGGCTTCTTGGACGTTCATCCCGAACTCGACGACGTTCAGGAGGAACTGGAGCAGGTTCTGGTCCTGCGTGTCGCCGCCCTGGACCGCGAACGACAGGTAGGGCGCTCCGTCCTTGAGCGCCATGCCGGGTGTCAGCGTTGCGCGGGGCCGCTTGCCCGGTTCGGGCAGGTTGTACGGGTTGAGCCCCGGGTCGAGCACGAAGCTCTGCATCCGTTGGCTCATGCCGATCCCGGTGCGGCCGGCGATCACGGCGGGGATCCAGGCGCCGCTGGGCGTCACGGACACGACCCAACCTTCGGCGTCGGCGGCCTGGATCGAGGTCGTCCCGGCGGTGAAGGCCTCCTCGTAGGTCATGCGCGGCAGCGGCTGTCGGCCGGCCGACGCCTGCTGGAAGCCCTGTTCGCCTTCGGCGTTCGCCGCCGGCGGGATCGGCGTCCACTGCTCGAGCAGGTCGAGGAAGGGGTTGTCGCCGTCCTGGAAGGCGTACGGATCGCCGGGGCGGGCTCCTTCGTCGTTTCGTTCCCAGTCGATCGACTCGTATCGCGCGCGGGCGTAGCTCTTCGACAGCAGGCCCTCGAGCGGCTCCTCGGGCGGGTAGTAGGGGTCGCCGTAGTAGAAGTCGCGATCGGCGAAGGCGAGGTTCATCGCCTGGTAGAGGGTGTGGATGTAGCGGGCCGAGTTGTAGCCCATCGCCTTCAGCTCGGCGTTCTCGAGGATGTTCAGCGCCTGGAGCATGACCGGCCCCTGGACCCAGGAAGTCAGCTTGTACACGTCGACGCCGCGGTAGTTCGTGTGCACCGGCTCCTCGATATGGACCCGCCACTGATCCAGATCGGCCATCGTGTGCAGACCACCCAGCTCCCCCGAGCCGCGGACGAACTCCTCGGCGATGTCGCCGCGATAGAAGCGGTCGTAGGCCGCCTCCAGAGCCTGCTCGCGGGTCTTGCCCTGCTTGAGCGCCGCGGCCTCGGCTTCGACCAGCTTGCGCAGCGTGTCCAGCAGATCCGGCTGGCGGAAGATCTCGCCGGCGCTCGGGGCCGCGCGTTCCTCGCCCAGGTGGGGCAGGAAGACCCGGGCCGAGTCCGGCCACTGCTGCAGCATCTCCTTACGCCGCTCCATGTTGTCGGCCTGGGCGCGCTCGATCGGGTAGCCGTCCGCCATCTGAATCGACGGTTCGAGCACCTCGGCCAGACTCATCGTTCCGTAGTGCGAGAGCATCACGATCAGACCGCCGGGGGTGCCCGGCGTCACAGCCGCGAGCGGGCCGTACTCTGGGGGATAGACGAAGCCCCGTTCGCGGAAGAAGTCGACCGTGGCGCCGGTAGGGGCCACTCCGAGGGCGTTGATTCCGATAACGTCGCGGGTGCGCGGATCGAAGATCAGCGCCTGCGTCTCGCCGCCCCAGCCCAGCGTGTCCCACATGGTCGAGGTCGCGGCGAGCATGGCGCACGTCGCGTCGACGGCGTTGCCGCCGCGGGCGAAGATCAGAGCACCGGCCGTCGCGGCCAGCGGTTTGCCGGTCACCGCCACCCAGTGACGTCCGTGCAGGACCGGCTTGACGGTGCGCTGGGCGAGAGCCGGAGCGGCGGCGCAGATGGCGGCGACGGCCAGCGCCAGGAAACGAACGCGGAAACCAGGGGCCGGCGTGGGGGTCATCGGGGCAGCTTATCGCCGCCGCATGGCGGCCGGAACGTCGTCGTCTCGCTGATAGCCTGCCCGTCGTTCACTCCGAGACGAACGAGGGCACCGGAACATGAAAGCAGCCGTATTCCACGAGGTCGGACAACCGCTCGAGATCACCGAGGTCGCGATCAGCAAGCCGGGACCGCACGAGATCCTGATCCGCAGCGCCGTGGTCGGGGTCTGTCACAGCGATCTGCACTTCGTGGACGGCCTGTGGCCTATCCGCACGCCGGCGATCCTCGGCCACGAGGCGTCTGGGATCGTCGAGCAGGTCGGTTCCGAGGTGCGCTACGTCCAGCCTGGCGACCACGTGATCACCTGCCTCTCCGTGTTCTGCGGCTACTGCGAGTACTGCATGAGCGGCGAGCCGACGCTCTGCGACAAGCGGGCCACGCGGCGACCGCGAACCGAGGAGCCGCGACTGGCGTTGCCCCCAAGCAACGGCGGAGGTCTCCGGCCCGTCTCACAGTTCGCGGACCTTGCCTCGTTCGCGGAGCAGATGCTCGTTCACGAGAACGCGGTGGTGAAGGTTCGCGAGGACATGCCGCTCGACCGGGCGGCGGTGATCGGCTGCGCGGTGACTACGGGCGTCGGCGCGGCGTTCCGGACGGCCCAGGTGGAACCGGGCTCGACCGTCGTGGTGATCGGCTGTGGCGGCATCGGCCTGTCGACGATCAACGGAGCCGAACTCGCCGGCGCGGGGCGCGTCATCGCGGTCGACCGGGTGGCCTCGAAGCTCGAACTGGCGAAGCAGTTCGGCGCGACGGACACGGTCGACGCTTCGACCGGCGACCCCGTGGAGCAGGTCCTGGAACTGACCGGAGGCGGCGTGCAGTACGCCTTCGAGGCGATCGGCCTCAAGGTGACCGCCGAGCAGGCCTGGGCGATGTTGCGTCCGGGCGGCACGGCGACGGTCATCGGCATGGTTCCCTTTGGCGAGAAGATCGAAATCCCCGGTCACGAAATGATGCAGGCGAAGTGCATCCAGGGCTGCGTCATGGGTTCGAACCGGTTCCGCATCGACATGCCCAGGCTGGTCGACTTCTACCTGGCCGGAAAGCTCAAGCTGGACGAGCTGATTTCGGACCGGGTCGGGTTCTCGCAGATCAACGATGCGCTCCAGAACTTGAAGGGCGGCGAGGTGGCGCGGCAGGTCATCGTGTTCGATGCGTAGGCAGGCTCGCGCCGCCGCTGTTGCCTGCGTACTCGCTCCGCTCTCGCTGGCGCCTGCAGTCGCGGACGGGGTGGCGGAGAAGGGTGACCTGGAGGCGGCCGTAGCCTCCCGGGCTGACCTGCTCTGGGACGCGGCCAGAAAGATCTGGGAGTGGGCCGAGCCCGGTTACCAGGAAACGAGGTCGTCGGCCCTGCTCGCCTCCCTCGTCGAGGAGGCAGGATTCGAGGTCACACGCGGGGTCGCCGGGATTCCGACGAGCTTCGTTGCCTCCTTCGGGGCCGGTCGCCCCGTGATCGCGATTCTCGCGGAGTTCGACGCTCTGCCGGGCTTGTCGCAGGATGCCGTTCCCACCCGTTCACCGCGCGAGGGACCGGACTGGGGCCACGCCTGCGGCCACCACCTGTTCGGCGCCGGCTCGCTCGGTGCCGCGCTGGCGGTTGCCGACGGCATCCGCAGCGGCGCCATCGGGGGTACGGTACGGCTCTACGGCACGCCCGCGGAGGAGGGAGGCGGCGCGAAGGCCTTCATGGCCCGGGCCGGTCTGTTCGACGATGTGGATGCGGTCCTCCACTGGCACCCGGGTGACGTGAACTCCGCCGGCGATCCGACGAACCTGGCCCGGGTAGCGGCGAAGTTCCGCTATCGCGGTCGCAGCGCCCATGCCGCGGCGTCTCCCGAGGCGGGTCGCTCTGCGCTCGACGCGGTGGCAATCCTGAACTACGGCGCCGAGCTGCTGCGCGAGCACACGCCGGACCGCAGCCGCATCCACCACGTGATCACCGCCGGCGGCGACGCGCCGAACGTGGTGCCCGCGTTCGCCGAGGCGTACTACTACGTGCGCCATCCCGACATCGACGTCGCCCGTTCGATCTACGACCGGCTGGTGCTGGTGGCCGAAGGCGCGGCCCACGCCACGGAGACGGAACTCGAGATCGAGTTCCTGGGTGGCATCCACAACCTGTTGCCGAACGACACCCTGTCCAGGGTCTCGCTCGCGAACTTCCAGGGCCTCATCGACATGGAGTACACGGAAGCGGAGAAGGCGTGGGCCCGGAAGCTCCAGGAGTCGTTGCTCAAGCCGCGGCCGCTGGCTTCCGTATCGGAACTCCGCGACGACACCGGCAACACGACCCTCGGCTCGACCGATGTCGGCGACGTCTCCTGGGTGGCCCCGACGACGGGCATCCGGACGGCCTGCTGGGTGCCCGGCACGCCGGCCCACTCCTGGCAGGCGGTCGCCGCAGGCGGCACGACGATTGGCCGCCAGGGCATGCTGATGGCGGCCCGAGTGCTCGCCGCGACGGCCTGGGACCTGCTCGAGGATCCGTCGATCGTCGCGGCGGCGCGGGAGGAGCTCGACCGACGGCTGGCCGACCGCCCCTACCGGGCGGCGCTGGAGGAAGGCCAGCAGCCCCCGCTGGACTACCGCAAGGCGCCCGAACGGTAGCGTCACGGCGCCGGCGGGACGGCGCCCGTCACGCGTTGCGCCGAAACCGGATGCCCGCGTGCAGGCTGATGTCGACGGCTGAGCCGTACTTGACCGTGTTGTTGGTGATGCTGAGGTAGGCGGAGCGGTGGAAGCCGCCGCGGGTTGGCTTGAGTTGGCGGGTCCAGCCAACGTCGATCAGCGTTGCCGTGACGCCGAGGATCGAGAGACTCAACTGGCGAAACGGGCTCTGCTGGTGGCGGAGTTGTAGAACGATCGAGGATCGTGGCCCGAGCGGACGCTCGCCTGCTACGGCGAAGGTGAAGATGTCCTGCGATGCGAGTGTGAGCAGTTCATGCTCCCCGAGGCGGGTGAAGCCGGCGTTGCCGTAGAGGGTCCAGCGGCGCCAGGGCCGGGTTGCCAGATACTGGACCGCTGCATCCACCGAACCGGTGCCGTAGAAGTCGTGCTCGCTGGCGGTGGGCAACTTGATTCGTACCTGGACGCCGTGATGCCAGACCTTCGACCGGCCGCCGAACCCCGATTTGAGCGAGACGATCGTCTCGCCCAGGCCCGGGCCGGGTTCGTCGAGGCGGATGAATCGCAGGCGGTCCCCGTAGCCGCCCGGTCCGTCACGCCGGAAGTACAGCCCGTACCCGTTCTGCAGCGACTGCGGCCGGCCGGACTGGCGGAAGCCGAAGAGGTCGTGGAAGCCTTCGATCACGGGGTCGAGGACGCCGCCGCCGGCGTCGACGATCGAGGTGCTGAGGCCGAGTTCGTGCCTGCTGCCCATGCGGCGCCGCACGTCGATCGTCAGCCGGTGAACTTCGGTGTCGGCGAAGTAGATCCCCTCGAAGCCGGGCCAGGGAGCGATGCCGTCGAGTTCCTCGAACGTCACCGGGCCGCGCTCCGTCCGCGCCTCGATGACTTCGGAGACGGACGGCGAACGCAGCCAGAAGCTGGAGAGTGCCAGGGATGCGGTGACCTGCCAGCGTCCGTTCCCGGGCCGCACTTCGGGTGGCGCCTCGACCGGCAGGCTTAAGAAACCCGAACCGCCGCCCAGCCAGGCCTCCGCCACCGGCAGAGGTCCGAACCGATGGTCATCGGCCCAGGCCGCGGCCGCCAGCGGCAGTGCCGCTGCGGCGAGAACGGTCCCGCGAAGCGACAGGTTACTGCGCCGCTCCGGCCGCCTGGATTGCCTGCCAGACTCGCTCCGGCTTGGCCGGCATGTCGATGTTCGTGATGCCGAGCGGCCGCAGCGCGTCGACGATCGCGTTGACCACGCAGGGCGTCGATCCGATGGTGCCCAGTTCGCCGATGCCCTTGGCGCCAAGCGGGTTCACATCCGTCGGCGTGACCGTGTTGTCCAGCACCATGCGCGGGAAGTGCTTGGCCCGCGGCACGGCGTAGTCCATCAGGGTCCCTGAAAGAAGCTGTCCGCCCTCGTCGTACTGGACCTCTTCCCACATCGCCTGGCCGATGCCCTGGACGACGCCGCCGATCCGCTGGCCGTCGGCCAGCATCGGATTGATCACGACGCCGAAGTCATCGACCGCCACGTAGCGCTGGATCTCGATCTGGCCACTCTCGGGATCGACCTCGACCTGGCACAGGTGGGCGCCGAAGGGGAAGGTCGTTCCCGGCGGTTCGAAGCGGGCGACCGCCTCGAGGCCGGGCTCCTCGCCCGGGACGGCGACGTTCCAGAGATGGGCCATCTCGGCGACCTGGCGGAAAGTCAGCTTCCGGTCGGAGCCTTTGACCGTGAACTCGCCGTCCTCGTAGTCGATCTGGTCGACGGGCGCGTCGAGATGGTGGGCCGCGATGCGTGTCGCCTTGGCGTGGACCTTGGTCAGGGCCATGTGGAGCGCCGCGCCGCCGACGGCGATGCCGCGGCTGCCGAAGGTGCCGACTCCGTGCTGGACCTGATCCGTGTCACCGTGGACCACGACGACGTCGTCGAGACCGACGCCGAAGGCGTCCGAGACCATCTGGGCGAAGGCCGTCTCCTGGCCCTGGCCGTGCGGCGACACGCCGGTGTAGACCGTCACGTTGCCGCTGGGCTCGACCCGAACGGTCGCGCTCTCCCAGGTACCCATCCGCTGGTGCGGCGCGGTGCCGCCCGAAGGACCGATGCCGCAGACCTCCGTGAAGGCGGCGACCCCGATGCCGACCAGTCGGCCGTCGTCGCGCGCCTGCCGTTGCGCTTCGCGCGCGTCGTCGTAGCCCACGAGTTCGATCATCCGGTCCAGCGTCTTGTCGTAGTCGCCGCTGTCGTAGACCGCGCCCGAGGCGGTGGTGTGGGGGAAGGCGTCCTTGTCGACGAAGTTCCGCCGCCGCACGGCGACTGGGTCGAGGCCGGTTGCCGCCGCCACCTCGTCCATCACCCGCTCGATGATGTAGGCGGCTTCGGGGCGCCCGGCGCCGCGGTAAGCCTCGGTCGCCATCGTGTTCGTGTAGACGGCGAAGGTCTCCCAGGCGACCGCCTTGATGTCGTAGCAGCCGCAGGACATCGTGTGCGTCGAGAGCGCGATGAACGGACCGTAGAAGGACCGCCAGGCGCCGAGCTCGGAAATCGTCTGGCCCTTGAGCGCCAGCACGCGGCCATCGTTCTGGAAGGCGACCTCGATCTTCTCGACGTGGCCTCGGCCGTGGGTCATGCCGAGAAGGTTCTCGGTCCGGGTCTCGGACCACTTGACCGGCCGGCGCAGCTCCCGGGACACCCAGCAGAGGAGAGGATCCTCGGGATAGGTCGGTATCTTCGCGCCGAATCCTCCGCCGACCTCCGGTGCGATCGCGCGGATGCGGATCTCGGGGATCCGCAGGCACATCGCGACCTGCTGCTTGACGAAGTGGGGTGCCTGGTTCGAGGTCCAGATCGTCAGCTTGCCGGGGCCCTCCTCCCAGTGCGCGCAGATCGCGCGGCCCTCCATCGGGAAGGGGGCGACACGCTGGTTGAGCAGGCGCATCGAGAGGGTCTGGTCGGCCTGCTCAAAGAGCTTGTCCGCTTCCGGGTTGGGAATCGGAACCTGGATGCAGATGTTGCTGTCGAGCTCCTCGTAGACCTTGGGCGCGTCCGGCGCCATCGCGGCTTCGACGTCGACCACGGCTTCTCGCGGCTCGATGTCGACCTCGACCAGGCTTGCGGCGTCCCGTGCCGCGTACGGCGTTTCGGCGACCACCACGGCGACCGGCTGGCCGACGTGGAGGACCCGGCCGTCCGCCAGCAGCGGGTGATCCGCCTTTCCCATTCCCGGCATCTCGGCTCCGACGGGACTCGGCCCGACCTGTCCGTCCATGTCGGCGTAGGTGTAAACGGCGACCACTCCGGGATGGTCGGCCGCGGCGGTCGTGTCGATGGAGTGGATGGCGCCGGCGGGGAAGTCGCTGCGCACGAAGGCGGCGTACGTCATGCCGGGCAGCTTGACGTCGTCCGTGTAGGTGCCGAGGCCGCGGATCAGGCGTGGGTCCTCGCGGCGCTTGATGGCCTTGCCGACGGAGTTCGGACGGAACGCGACCATCAGACCGCCCCCGCGACTTCGGCCGCGTGCTGAATCGCGTCGACGATCTGCTGATAGCCGGTACAGCGGCAGATGTTGCCGTCGATCGCTTCCCGGATCTCATCCTCGGTCGGATTCGGGTTGTCGTCCAGCAGTTGTTTCGCCGCCATGATCATCCCCGGCGTGCAGTACCCGCACTGAAGGCCGTGTTTCTCCCAGAACCCGAGCTGAAGCGGATGCAGGTTGTTCGCGTCCGCGGCGAGGCCCTCGATCGTCGTCACTTCCTGGCCGTCGGCCTGGACCGCCAGTAGGGTGCAGCTCTTCACGGCGCGGCCGTTCAGATGCACGGTGCAGGCGCCGCAGAGCGTGCTCTCGCAGCCGATGTGGACTCCGGTGAGATCGAGTTCCTCGCGCAGGAAGTGGACCAGCAGCGTGCGCGGCTCGACGGCGCACTCGTGTTTGCTGCCGTTGACGGTGATGGAAACGGGGACGGATCCTGGCATCGATGCTCCTGTCGGTTCGGGTGTTGTGGCGGCGGCATGGTATCGCAGCGTGGCCGGGATATGATGCCGTCACCCTCAGACGAAACGCCTCTTGGATCAGGGAGCCCGACATGAAGAAGTCGCTCATCGCTACCGCCGTGCTGGTTGGGTTCGTCGTCGCCGCATCCACGGTCGTCGCCGCCGAAGACGGCATCAAGCGGACCGCCGACGGCAAGCCGGACTTCACCGGCGTCTACGACATCTCCAGCATCACGCCGTTCGCCAGGCCCAAGCAGTTCGGCGACAAGCTGACCCTCACCGTCGAGGAGGCGCAGGCGAACGCGAAGTCGCGTGCCGACAGGAACGCCGCCCAGGACGCTCCGAGCGCTTCGGCTGGCGAGCGCGCGGCGCCCGAGAAGGGCGGCAACGTGGGCGCCTACAACAACTTCTGGTTCGAGTGGGGCAGCCAGAACTACATGATCGACGGCAAGTACCGGACATCGGTGCTCGTCGATCCCCCGAACGGCCAGATGCCGGCGATGACCGAGGAGGGCAAGGCCCGAGCGGCGGCCGCGCCCAAGTTCGCGTGGCCGAACAAGGGCTACGCCTGGTGGCTCGAGACTGGCGATATCCCGTACGACGGCCCGGAAACGAACATCGTCGGTGTGCGCTGCCTCTACCAGCCGACGGCCTCGGTCGCGATTCGCCCGCTGCCGTACAACAACGTGAAGACGATCGTCCAGACCGAAGACCACTTCATGATCATGATCGAGTGGATGCACTGGACCCGGGTCGTCCGGATCGGCGGCGAGCACATGCCGGCGGAGTACACGTCGCTGAGCGGCGACTCGATCGGCTGGTGGGAAGGCGACACGCTGGTCGTCGAGACGACGAACTTCCGCGACATGCCCGACCTTCGCGGCAAGGGCGTGCGGGTGGTCGAGCGGTTCAGCCCGAACGACGGCGACAGCCTGCTCTACAGCTTCACGGTCGAGAACCCCGAGTACGAGGCCCCGTACAGCGGCGAGTTGCCTTGGGCGAAGACGACGGGGAAGAGCTACGAGTACGCCTGCCACGAGGGCAACTACGCGGCGGGCAACACGCTGCGCGGCGCCCGTCTGCTCGAGGCGGAGTACGAGAAGGGGCAGTCGAGCTCCGGCCAGGAGTAGGTCCGGCTAGACCGCCTGGATCTGCCGGCTTACCCGTCCGATGATCCGGGGAAGCGCCTCGTGCGCCTCCGGCGGCACGCGGAAGGTCGTCATCCAGGACAGGGCGGCGAGATCCGCAAGGTCGACGGAATCCCGGCCTTCCAGCAGCGCCGTACCGCGAAGGATCTTGATCGCCTTGACCAGGAAGGTTCGGTCGGTGAGCAGCGAGTTCGTCTCGTTGCACTCGAACTCCAGAACGAGGGTGCGCAGCACGTCGAGCAGCGCCGCGCGTACCGCCGCTCCGACTTCGACCTCGACCATCCGCTGGTTCAGCGTGTCGAGGGTGGCGCGGTCGGTGACGGGTTCCGGATCGGGCTGTTCGACCACTGAACCGGCGGCGAAGCGGTCGATGAGCGTCTTCGCCTCGTCGACGCCGCTCTGAATGAGGCCGGAGACCCGCAACTGGAGGGCGAACCGGTCGAGGTTCGCAGGGTCGAGCGGTTCGTTGTAGTACTCGTCGTCCATCGGATTGCCGGTCGCGATGGCGGCCATCAGCGGAATCGGCTCGGCGCCGAAGCGGCGCTCGTTCAGAATCCGGAGAAGCACGTTCAGCGCCTCTCCGGGAGCGCGGGAGATGTCGTCGAGCACGGCCACCTCGGCGGTCAGGAGTCCGCCGGGCTCGATCCGCTGGTGGATCCGCTCCGCTTCGCCCCCGGTTCCCGCCGCGCCGCCGTCCGTCTTGACCTTGCGGCGCTCCAGCACGATGTCGCCGACGAGCTCGGCGAGCCGCGTGTCGCGGTGCAACTGGTAGAAGAAGAAGTCGAGTTCGGATCCCTTTGCCGCGACCTCGGCCAGCCGGGTCTTGGCGGTGCCCGGCGGCCCCTCGACGTAGATGTGCTCCCGCGTGATCAGCGCGAGAAGCAGGGCCGTCTTCACCTCGTCGTGGCCGACGACGTGGTGGTCGAGCAGGTCGCGGAGGGGGGTCAGGTCGCTCACGGAACGCGCGACTCTATCGCTCCTCCAGCCGGAGACCGCCGCCGGCCAGCGGACGTCCGCAGAAGCGTAGTCCGCCGGTTTCCAGCGAGATGTCGTCGAGCACCGGCGGACAGTCCCCGTTCCCCAGGAACACGGTGTGAAGGGCGACCCCGAGCCGGCGGGCCAACTGTCGCTCGCGGCGGACGCTCGTGTCTCCGATGATCGGCAGGCCGTCGGTCAGGAGGACGATGTGGCGGTTGCGGCCGGAGCCGCCGCGCAGGCCCTCGAGCGCGGTTCGAAGCGGCGCCTCGTAGTTCGTCTGCCCGACTGCCTTGGCCTGTCCGGCCTGCTCGGCGAGGCGCGAGTACGAGCGGTGCAGCAGACGGCCGCCGACCGGGTGGGGCAGGGCGCGGTGGTGGAACTCCACGTAGCCGACGCGCATCCGCCGCCGCGCCGCGACCCGCAGGATCCCGAGAACGACCTGGCTCGACCATACGGTCAGGCGGCCGGCCATTGAGGCGGAGATGTCGCGCAGCACAGCCACCGCGCCGCCCGCACTCTTGCGCTTGCGGTCGAACGTGCGCGGCGCGCCCGGCAGGCGGCCCTCGGCGAACAGCAGGGCTTCGATCAGATCGGCGTCGATCAGTTCGTCCAGGTCGCGCAGTGGCCGGTACCCGCGCGGCTGGCCGCCCGGATCGGTGTCCGGGTCGATGCGGCCGCGCTCGATGCGGCCGACCAGCGCCCGGAGCAGAGGATCGACCTGTGCCGGGGGCGGCGGTTGTCCGAACAGGGAGGGCGGCGCCGGCAGATCGGCCTGATCGTCGATCCAGGAGTCGGAGGCCGGCGAGGACGCCGCCGCCCCGTCGGAGTCGTCGCCCTGGGATTGCGCTCCGGGCATCTGGGCGCCGGTCTCGGTCATCGTCACATTCGGTGGGTCGCCGAGCAGTTCCTCCAGGATGTGGTCGAAGTCTTCCTGGACCTCCTCCGGCAGCCGGTGAGCCACCATGTAGCGGATGGCGCCGAGGTCTCGCGGCGCCGCGGCCGGGGCGCCGCGCAGGAAGGCGTGGGCGCGAACGAGTCGCAGGGCCGCCGAACTGAAGGAGCGGTCCGACATGAGACGGTCGCCCGAGGCCGATTCGTCGGCGGTGCGCTGGCGCAGCCGGTCGAGCAGCCGGTGGTAGGCATCGAGGGTCCGCGGTTCGACCTGAAGGGCGGCCGCCGCCCGCTGCGCGGCGTTTCGGATCGACGTGCTCATCACCGCCGGTTTCGCTGGGGCGACCGCCGTGGTGAACGTGCCCGACGGGAGTGCGCCCCGTGCCGGTCGGCGAGCCGCCTGCCGTTCCAGCAGGACGGCAGCCTCGTCGAAGAGCCCTCCGGTGAGCAGGCCGGCGAGACGGAGCTGGACGGCGAAACGGTCGAGCTGGCCCGGTTCGAGCGGATCGATGGGGGCTTCGACCTGCTCCAGCGGTCCGGTTGCAACCGCCGATTCGAGCGGCAGCGTCTGCCCCAGGGCGTGCCGTTCGGCGAGGATCCGGAGCAAGGGCCCGAGAGCCTCGCCAGGGGAACGCGGCAGATCCTCGAGCAGGGCGACCTGGGCCTGGAGCAGCGGTCCGGGAATCAGCTCCCGTCGCAAGCGCTCGTGGCCACGGTGACGGTGGCGGCTCAGCAGGACGTCGCCGAGCAGATCGGTTTCCCGAATGTCGCGATGGAACACCAGCGTGTGCGTGCGGGCGCCGGACAACGTAGCCAGCGCCGCCGCCAGCTCCGACTTGCCGCACCCGGGCGGCCCCTCCAGGTAGGCGTGCTGCTCCGCCAGCAGCGCCAGGGTTAATCCCGTCGCGGCGTCGTCCTGTCCTACCAGCACGCGACCGAGCGCCGTCCGCAGTTCGACGAAGGCGGCAGCCAGCTCTGTGTTGCGACGATCCGGGGCGGCTGGAGTCATGGCGGCGGAATGCTACTCGCGAGGACCCTCGGCATCGCCGCCGACTGGCACGGTCTGTGCTTAAACATGCGGGCGAGTCGAGGAGGCATCGTCTTCCGGGCGGGTCGACGACCGGAGTGAAGCCCCGATGACACGACGAAACATCTGCCTGGCTGAAGGAATCACGTGACGACGAGGGTTGGTAGGATGACGGCAGCGTCGATCCCAGGTCGTCGCCGTGGCTCGCGGCCAGGCGGTCAGGAACATAGGAGGTCCGAAGCATGAAGAGAATTGCGACGGTTGGACGACGATTGACGCTCGCTGCTGCGTTGGCGGGGGGTGCCGTCCTGTTGTCGACCGGCTACGGGTTGGCTGTAGCCGCGGAGGTCGCGGTTGGCGCCCCGGCGGCGGTCCAGGACGACGAGAAGAAGAAGCGAAAGGCGGAGAAGAAGGCGGCTGCTCGCGCGGCGAAGGAACAGAAGCGGCTGGAGAAGCAGCGACGGCAGCGAGGCAGGACCGTGCGGGCGGTCGTCGTGCCGTCAGAGCCGGCTGCGGCGTCGGAACCGGCCTCGGAACCGGCAGCAGAGCTTGCGGTGCCGTCCGTGCCGGAACCTGCTCCCGTGCCGAAGGTGGCTCCGGAGCCTGTGGCGAAGCCGAAGGCCGAGCCGGCAAGAGCGGCGACTGTGGAGCCGGTTCGGACCGTTCCGAGTCCGGTGAGGACGACAACACGATCGACCACGGCAGCTCCGGCGCGGGACATCAGCCTGAGCGAGCGCATCCGAGTGGCCGAAGTGTTGCTCGATGTCCTGGTGACGGACAGGAAGGGAAACGTCATCGAGGGCCTGGGGGCCGAGGACTTCATCGTCCTCCACGACGGCGAGGAGCAGGAAGTCACGAGCGCCTCCTTCTACGGCGGTCCGAGCGAGTTGTCGGCGACCGGCGAGGGCGGAACGGCGAGGACCGACCGCTACTTCATCCTCATGTTCCACGACCAGCGGATGCAGGCGCCGCAACTGGCCGCTCCCCAGATGGATAACGCGCGCTGGCTCAAGCGTTGGATCGAGGAGGAGCTTCAGCCGAACGACCAGGTGGCCGTGTTCGCGTACCAGGCGCGGCTCAAGGTCTACCTCGACTTCAGCCGTGACCGCGACGAGATCCTCGCTGCGGTCGATGCCGCCGCCCGTGGCAAGAAGGACGTTGAGCCCTGGCTGACGCGCTCGGAGCCGGAGTTCGACCCGAACTCGCCGTCGCTCGTGGTGAACCTGCCTAAGGGCAAGGAACTGTCGCGCCAGAGCCGCAAGCTCCAGGAGGCGCTGGAGCTGCTCGGAGAGGCGGCCTCGGGAATCGCCGGTCGCAAGAACCTGGTGATGTTCAGCCTCGGCTTTGGCGATATCGGGCAGTTCGGCAGCTACACACCGGACCCGCGCTACTACCCGCAAATGCGCGAGGCGCTGAACGCCGGCAACGTGGCGGTGTACACGATCGACACGATGGGCAGCAGCCGCCGCTCGATCGCCTCGGCGTCGCTCAATGACTCCCTGAGCCTGATCTCGAACGAAACCGGCGGCCACTACTACTCGAACTTCACGAACATCATGACGCCGATGCGCCAGGTCGCCGAGGAGAATCAGGGCTACTACCTGGTCAGCTTCCGTTCCGAGTACGAAGCCGGCACCCAGGGCTACCGCGGCATCAGGGTCAAGGTCCGCGAGGGCAACTACAAGGTCCGGTCCCGCACCGGCTTCCGCTACGGCGAGTCGTCGGGACCGTAGCGAGCGCACCGCCGACACCGGGTCCGGAGGGACGGCTCCCTGGTGCCGCTCGCGCTTGCTGCGGATGATGAGAAGTCGGCGCTCGCTGCACTCCGCTCGCTCCGGTACGGCGTCACTTGCTGAGAGGGTGCCGGGCGTCGCTCGCTCCGAGCCACCTGGGAGCCGTCCCTCCGATCCCGGTGTCGGCTACCGGCTTCGGTCAGCCTTCCTGGGTGATGGGTGGCAGTTGCGCAGGGCCTTTTCGTCTCGGGCGTGTGCCCGTGTAGGCTGCGCCAGCTACACCAGCCACATCACGAACAAGACCTTTGGGGGAGCCGGTAGATGATCTCCGCCGATGTGCGTTACGAGAAGAAGCGGATTGAGGTGCTCGGCCATGAGATGGCCTATGTCGATCATGGCGAGGGGGATCCGATCGTGTTCCTGCATGGGAATCCGACTTCGTCGTATCTGTGGCGCAACGTGATGCCGCATCTGGAGGGAAAGGGGCGTCTGGTGGCGCCTGATCTGATCGGGATGGGCGATTCGGCGAAGCTGCCGGACAGTGGGCCGGACCGGTACCGGTTCGTCGAGCACCGGCGGTACCTCGACGGTCTGCTGGAGGCGATTGGCGTGACGGAGAACGTGGTCTTCGTGATCCACGACTGGGGATCCGCGCTCGGTTTCGACTGGGCAAACCGGCACCGGGACGCGGTCCGCGGCCTCGCATATATGGAGGCGATCGTCAGTCCGATCCCGAACTGGGATACCTGGCCTGAGGCGGCGCGGGGGGTCTTCCAGGGCTTTCGGTCACCCGCGGGCGAGGGGATGGTGCTGGTGAAGAACGTGTTTGTCGAGCGGGTGCTGCCCGGGTCCGTGCTGCGGAAGATGACGGACGGGGAGATGGCCGTCTACCGGCGTCCGTACGAGGACGAGGGCGAGTCGCGGCGGCCGACGCTGACCTGGCCGCGCGAGATCCCGATCGCCGGCGAGCCGGAGGATGTCGTCGGAATCGTGCAGTCCTACGCCGACTGGCTTGCCGGGTCGGACGTGCCCAAGCTGTTCGTCAACGCGAAGCCCGGTGCGATCCTCACCGGCGCCATGAGGCAGCTCTGCCGCGCCTGGCCGAACCAGACGGAAGTGACCGTCAAGGGCTCCCACTTCATTCAGGAGGATTCCCCCGACGAGATCGGTCAGGCGATCTCGGAATGGTTGCCGTCCTAGGTGGCGTTGTCCCCCCTGACACCTTCATCAGACGTCGGAAGCCTGAGACACTCGGGCGAGGGGAGGAGGCTTGGATGTTGCGTCGGCTGTTCCGCGGATGTCGCTTCACGACTACCGTCACGGTGGCGGTCCTGGTTGCCGCGCTGAGCGCTGCGGCGGGATGGGCTTCGGCGCAGGAGGTGGAGAGCGGTCCGCGTCTCGAAGGTCTGAAGAGCCTCGATCTGCCGCCGGAGATCGTCCGGGCGGCCGATGTGCGCTGGAGCGAGGATGGTCAGGTCGTTCTCGGCGTGATCGGGCCGGGCATTCATGCCTGGCGGGTTGGCGAGAGCGGGGCTGAACTCAGGATCGCGCTTGAGGAGCCGGCCGACGAGGTTCGCGAGGAGGCCGGCAGGGTCGTCATCAATCGAAACACGTTCGAACGGGACTACGGCCGCCTGGCCGTTTCGCCTCTGGGAATTGCCTTCGCGGACCAGTTCGCGGGGATCCATGTGGCGAACGAAGACGGAATCAGAGGTCCGGTGGCGATCGAGTTCCTGGGCGACCTCGACCGTCGCGGATCGCTGACCGCTGCCGTGGGTCTCATGCGAGCGGACGAGGATGGCTGGGCGCCGTACGCGGCCTGGTTGGTCGAGGATGGTGGTGGCCTGCCGCGCGGCCTGTTGCCGACGCGGGACGGCGGGCGCGGCCTGGAACTCTGTCGTGACGCCGAGCTTTCGGTGATCCGCTTCATTTCGGAGGACCGCCTACTCGTGATTCCGGGGGCCGAGGCCGGAGTCTTCGTCTACGGCGTGGACGGTGTGATCCACGACAGTCTCGACGCGGCGACTCTCTTTGCGGAGAGTGGCTGCGATGTCGAACCGAACGAGTGGGGCAGGTCGCCTCTGTCTGACGCTTATGTACGGGCCGACTGGTTGGGCCCGCGCCGTCTGATCGACGAGGTCGTGGCCGACGGCGCCGGCAACGTGTACTTCTTCGTCCGCCACGGGGCGGATGGGCCCGCGCCGGAGGCCGCGGCGGGCATCGACTCGCTGCCCGAACTCGGCCGGCGGGCCGTCGCGACCGACATCGCGGCGACGTTGCCCAACACGGACGCTGCCTGCCCTACGCCGCACTGCTACGAGCCCGCTACACCGGGAGGATTCGTGCCCACCACGAGCGGCTACCACTGGCGACCGGCATTCCGGTGGCGCGCCGAGAACTCTCCGCGCTCGCCTTCGATCAACCATGTGGAGCTACGTTCCGGCCTCAAGGCGGAGGGGTTGACCGGTCAGCCGCCCGGAGTGCCGGGCTCGCGGCGGCAGCAGCCGCAGGGACGAGGCAACCAGCTCTCGCGCCAGGATGTTGATCGCATCCGGGCCGGGACGGGCGATCTTGTGGTCGCTTCGGTACCGCCTCCACGAGGCAGGATCTGCTGGGACCTGGTTCACGCCCATGTCGACGATCTTCGGACCGTTGCGAGACAACCGTGCGTTTTCGAGTCGGAGTTCGCCGATACCCGGCTGCGCGCCGACCTTCGCGGCGACCTGGCGGTCATACTCCTTCGCGGCGGGGCGCTGCGGGGAGCAGACGTTCGGGCTGCGGAGGCGTTCGAAGCCCGCCTACTCCCGCCGGCCGGGTCGGGAGACTAGGGCGGTGCGGTCCTCAGCTTTCCTTCTCCTGGTCGCGCTTGGAGCGATTGCAGTCCCGGCAGCGGGACAGGACGAAGCGGCTGCCGGCGACCAGTTCCAGTTCGTATGCCCCAGGCAGAGCGATCCGGCTTTCCTCGACGGGATTCCCGTGCCCGCCGACAGGACATGGGAACGACTGGACGAAATCCCGCCAGGCGGTGCGGCGCCGGCTGGCTGCTGGGCGTGGAGCGACTCCTGTCCACCCCGGCTTCTCGGGGCCGGACAGAGCCCGACCGCCGCTTGCCGCGCCGGTGCTGGTTCAACCAGTCCGCTGAGCGTCCGCATGCTCGTCCCCGAGGCCTCGAACGAGGCTTCCGCGGACGGGACCGCGACCGCGGCCGGGTTCGAGGTGGTGGCGGCGCCGGTGGCGATGTGGCGGCAGGTGCCCTGGAATCTGCTGCCGACGACTAGCGTCGCTTCGGGGTCGTTCTCCCTGCTCCGCGATGACGAAACCTGGCGAGTCCAGGCGCGAGCTGAAGGTCTCGCCTCGCTCTGGCACGATGTCACCCCTGAAGAGGGATCGGTAGAACTCCCTTTGCGGGAGGCGGTAGGCCTCACGGTCCAGGCAACCGCTGGCGGCGCGCCCCTTGCCGGTGCGCGAATGTACCTGGTGCGGTCAGGTTCAACCCGGCCCGCGCTACCCGAGCCTCTGGGCTTTGGGATCTCGGACGCTGGTGGCAAGGTGGACCTGACGGTGTCCGAGCGGGAACGCGCCGCGGTTCTCGTCTCGCACGTCACCCGGACCGCCTCGGCGTTCGAGCGATTCGACGAAGTGCCGCCGGTGGTCGAGCTGGGTCCGGGCCTCGCCGTCACGGGTCGAACCGTCGACGCGGAAGGACAACCCGTAGCCGGAGTGCGGCTGCTGGGTCTGTCGTGGGTGGGGGACGAGCTTGCCGTGATGCAGCGCCACCTGGGCCTTTCCGGCCCCGACGGCCGCTTCTCGCTCACCGGCTTCGCCAGGGGCACCGCGTCCCTGCGAACCGACGCCGAAGGCCTGGAGTACTCCGACGGGTTCGATCTGGAGGGTTCCCTGGATCTCGGGTCGATCGTGCTGAGGATGCCCGAGACCTACTGGATCCAGGTCGTCGATGCGAGCCGCGGAACGCCGATCCCCGGCGCCCGCGCCGTGTTCGGGGGTGGGGAGGGAACGACGACGGATTTGGAGGGAATGGCGCAGGTGTCGCCCCGTTTCAGCCGGGATCTCATGGTGGCCGCGAAGGGTTACCGAACTGCGCGATTCGCGTTTGGCGGTGGCGCTTCAACGCGCGAAGAACCCCCGATACCCGGTCTGGCGGCCCTCCCCGTCGATGTGGCCGGCGACATCGGCGCGACTTCCGAACAACCCCTGGTGCTTCGGCTGGCGCCGGCCTTCACGGTCGAGGGCGTCTTCGTCGCGGCTGACGGCGTGACTCCTGCAGCCGCCGGGCGTCTGGTTGCGACCCGGGAAATGGCGGGCGGGAGCCGGATGAGCCCCGGCACTCTCGCGGCGGACGGGTCCTTCTCCCTGGATCTCGAGCCGGGCGCCTACACCCTGGAACTGACGGCCGCGAATGCCGGACGGAGGGTGCTGGAGGTCTCCGGGTCGGCGGGTGAGACGCGCGACCTGGGGGTCATCGTCGCGCCCGTATCGGCCTGGGTTTCCGGGACCGTGGTGAGTCCCGAGTACGCACCGGTCCCCGAAGCCAGGATCTCCTACGTGCGTCCGTCCAGGTTCGGCGGCTTGATGGCCCGGGCGATAGGACGGGTAGCGGAGGTGACGACGGATGCCGAAGGCTACTTCGAGGTGCACGGTCTGGAACTCGGCTCGTCGAGCCTCCGGGTGGAGGCGGAGGGATTCGCTCCGCTTGAGTTCGAGGTCGAGGCCGTGGCGATCGAGTGGGTTGATGCCGGCTTCGTCGACCTCTCGCGCGGGCGACGGATCACGGTGCGTTCCGACGTCGATGGCGGGACGGTGCACCTCGATCCAGGCAGGGAGCACGATCCGCTGGGCCCGATGACGGGCAAGCTGGTTGGCGGGGAGGCCGTGTTCGAGGCCGTGCCTGAGGAGCCGCTACGGGTTCGGGTGATGGAGGACGGGGTGCCGGTCTGTGAGCGGCGCGAGGACGCCGGGACCGGCGACGAGGTGGTGACGTGCGATCGCAGCACGCTGATGGTGACCGGTGGCGTGACGCTGGCGGGGCAGCCGGGAAACGGGGAGCTGCTCTGGAGCCTGAAGGCGGAGAATCCGCAAGGCGGGGGAGCCATTCGGACCTTGCGCGGGCCGATGAGCCGCACCCAGGTCTTTGGCGGCACGCTGGAGCGAACGGCGCCGATCGACCTCGAGGGCCGGTACCGACTGGAGTCGATGATCCCGGGTGAGTGGGAAGTGCGCTTCTCGACGCTGGAGGGTGGATGGCAACAGGAGCGCGAGGTCATGGTGCCGGACGCCCCCGGTGAGGAAATCGTGCTGGATTTCCACTATGGCGGCGTGTCCATCGACGGGATCGTCGTCGATCCCGAAGGGCAACCCGTCACCCACGCGACAGTCGACATCTTCCCGGGCCGCCGGGCGGTCGTGACGGGCCGGAGCGGCCGTTACGAGATCATAGACTTGGCGCCCGGCGCCTATCAGCTACGGGCGCGGTTCCAGCACTCCCGTTCCGAGCTGGTCGATGTGGAACTCCGGGACTACAACGACCGCCAGTCGGTGCGTCTGGACTTGCGAGACGATCCCTCCGACGACGAGCTTGTCATCCGGCTCGCCGGTGGAGTCGGCGGCTTCTGCTTCGTCGAGATGGAGGGGGCAGGGCAGCGGACCGTCCGGATCGATGGCGGCGTGGCGACCACGAAGCTCACCCCGCCTCTCACCGACCGCGTCCGCGTCGCTTGCCAGGCGGAGGGCCGCTGGATTCTCACCGGCTGGCAGGACCTCGAACGCGCCCTGGAGCGCGGTGTCGACCTCGATCCCTTTGAGTCGGACTCCTCGATCGTCCTGGAAGGCGACCCGTCAACCGCCGCGGTGCAGGTCACCGGCCCAGGTGGCTGGGACCTCGGCAGGCTGCGACTCTGGTTCGGCGGCGCGACGACGTTCGAGGTCGGCGAGACGATCTCCAACCTGCCGGAGGGTGAGTACACCCTGCGTTGGGGGGATCAGGTACGGACCGTCTGGACGGAGCGGCGGCGTGCCGCGGAGGTCGAAATCGAGGACTGAATGGTCTACTTGCCGCCGGTGACCGGCCACTTGGCCGGATCGTGGTGCCGGAGGTAGTCCTTGCGATCGATCCAGCCGAGGATCATCGACCACGTCATCCAGCGCTTCTCGGGAAGGATGGCGAAGTAGACGTGGGCCACGGTCAGGGTGACGAGGACGACGCCGCCGACGCCGTGGAGGACGTAGACCCAGCCCCAGCCCGCGTCGCCGAAGAACTTGTAGTCGTCCTGGGCCCAGAGCGGCTGCTCGATCCGCCACATCATCAGGATGCCGGTGATGATCGCGGCCATGCCGGCCAGGGTCGCGGCGTGGTGGAACATCTTCTGCGCCGCCGGGTACTTGCCGGGCTTGTCGGGCGGCTCGCCGCCGGTGACGGCTTTGCGCATCTCGCGGATCATGTCGCCGAGGTCCTTCACTCCGACCCAGACGTTCTTCAGGCTCTGGAAGAACGTGGCGTGGATGATGTGAAAGACGATCGACGCGGTCAGGATCAGGCCGGTGATCCAGTGGATCTCGAGCCAGGCGAACTGCAGGCCGACCTTGGGCAGGAAACCGGTGATCAGCAGCAGGATCATCGAGATGCCCATCACGCCGTGGAACAGGCGGGACGCCAGGCTGTGACGCTGGATCTTCTGCGGCAGGCCCGGATCGTCAGGGGCGTTGGCCGCCGCCTTCTTCTCCTCGCCGATCCACCGGCGGCGGAGCGCCAGGTGCAGGATCAGGAAGACGCCGCCGGCGATCAGCGCGATCCAGAACAGACTCCAGTCGATCCCGATGAGGACGTCCTGCCCCCAAGGATTCGTGGCCCTCTGAAAGAGATTCATCTGAGCCCTAGACCGGCGCCTGTCCGCGGATGGCCCGGCGGATCAGGTTTCTCATCAGGGGCACCTTGTAGCCGTTGTGGCGGAGCGGCTCGGCGCCGATGACGCCGAGTTCGGCGATCCGCGTGGCGACGTCTTCGCTGATCGTCTGGCCCCGCAGCAGCTCTTCGCAGCGGTCCATGCGCAGCGGCACCGGCGAGACGGCGCCGACGGAAAGCCGGCAGTCCTGCACGACCCCATCCTCGACCCGCATGGCCGAGGCGACGTTGACGAGGGGGAAGTCCCAGGCGTTCCGGTCGCGGACCTTCTCGAAGTAGAAGTCGGCGCCGGCCCAGGTGTCCGGGATGCGAACGGACTGCAGAACCTCGTTCGGTTGCAGCACGGTCATTCGCGTGATGTCGATCGCCGGCCCGACGAAGAAGTCTTCGGCCGCGACCGTGCGCTCGCCCCGGCGCCCTCGGATCACCATCTCGGCGTCGAGGACGATCAGCGCCGGCGCGGTGTCCGACGGCGTCACCGCGACGCAGCGCGAGGCGTCGAAGATGCAGTGCTCGCGGTTCATCGACTCCGGAGTGTCCGCGTAGCAGATGTTCCCGCCCGCCCGGTAGCACGGCCACCCGGCCCGGTAGTACCAGCACCGGGTGTCCTGGACGAGGTTGCCGCCCAGGGTGCCCTGGTTGCGGATCTGTGGCGTGGCGACCGTCTCGGCCGCCTCGGCCAGGATGCTGTAACGCTCCCGGATCAGGTCGTTTTCGACGATCTCGGTGAGCGAGGTCATCGCGCCGATCTCGACGCCTCCGTCGGTCTCCGTGATCCCGGACAGTTCCGGGATGCCACCGAGGTCGACGACGGCGTCCGGACGCTTCACCCGGTCCTTGAACCAGTCGAAGGTGTCCATCCCGCCGGCCAGGACCCAGGCGTTCTCGCGGTGACGGTCGAGGACTTCGAGCGCACCCTGCACGCTGTCGGGCTGGTAGAGCTCGAAGTCGGGGATCATGTCGTGAATGACGGCCATGCTGTGGTTTCCTCCCTCTGAGCAGGTTCGTGCTGATCCGGTCTCTAGCGATCCGAGCCGATCAGGTGTGCGCGGCCAGGAACTCGCTGTCCTGCTCGCGGCCCTCGAGCTGGTTGATGATGTGGTCGGTCATGAGCGGCAGGTAGGCGACCGTGTCCTGCCCCAGCGCGTCCTGGATGGCGCACAGGAGCGAGGCGCAGCCAGCGCCCATCGGCGGCTCGCCGATGCCCTTGGAGCCCACCGGATTGTTGGGGTCCGGCAGGTTGACCGCGTCCCATTCCATTTCGAGCGGTACATCGAGGATCGTCGACGGCCGCGCGGTGTAGAAGCGGTTCGCGAAGGGAATGCCCCACTGCGGGTCGTACACCCACTTCTGACCGACCGCGCAGCCGAAGCCCTGGACGCCGCCGCCGTGGAGCTGGCCGCCCAGACTGCGGGGGTTGAGCACCGTGCCGCAGTCGGTGACTACCTTGTAGTCCTTCATCTCGATGACGCCGGTCTCCTTGTCGAGTTCGACTTCGGTGTAGGCGACGACCCAGGAGTAGACATCGCCTGCGCGGCCGTAGTTGTCCTTGGCCGCGGCGAGCAGGCCCCGGCCCTTGAGGATGGCGGCGCCGCCGAGAGTGATCGGGCTCAGGCCCTCGTTGAGCTCCGTGCCGTCGTAGCGGCCGCCCATCTCGAGCGCCTTGTTCGCGGCCTGGGCCAGGCTCATGCCGGCGGCCCGGTTGCCGCGGCGGTAGACGCGCTCACCGGCGACGACGTACTGGGAAGCCGAGCCGCCGTGAGTTGCCGCGGCGATCTCCTGGAGCTTCGTCTTCATGTCGGTGGCGGTGGCATGAATCGCGCGGCTGATCGCGTGCGTGGTCTGGCTACCGGCCTGGACGCAGGTGTGGGGAATGCCCTCGCCGGTCTGGCCCCAGACCATGTCCACCTTCTCCCACGGCACGTCGAGCAGGTCGGCCGCGACGCGCGCGGTGTCCGAGTAGGAATGGGTGCCGAGGTTGCCGACGCCCGTGTGGATTTCGAGCCGGCCTTCGGGAGTGATCAGCATCAGACCGTCGAAGCCGCTCGAGCCGGCAGTGTAGGCGGAACTGGCGATGCCGACGCCGGTGATCCTGGAACCGTTCATCTGGCCGCTACGCGCCTTGGCGTCCTCCCAGTCGACCATCTCGGCCAGCTTGTCCCAGGCCTCCGTGACATAGGCGGTAGTGACGTTACGGCCTTCCTGGGCCCCGAACTTCGCGCCGTTCCTGGCGATGTTGATCTTCCGGATCTCCAGCCGGTCGATGCCGAGGTGGTCGGCTGCGCGGTCGAGCAACGGCTCGACCATGGCCGACATCTGAACGCCGCCCGGCGCCCGCTGCGGAGCGCGCGGCGGTGTGTTCGTGACGATCGAAAGCCCGCGATGACGGACACTCTCCGGCTGATACATCAGCGACACCAGGTTGCCCGAGGTGCCCATGTCGCTCTGCCGGCCGTAGGGGCCGTTGTCCTGGATCACCGCCCAGTCGAAGGCGGAGATGCGGCCATTCTTCTTGAAGCCGATCCTGGCCCAGCCCTGGAAACCGGGGCGGGCGCGGCCGATGTAGTTCTCCTCGTAGCGGGTGACCCGGTGCAGGACCGGTTTGCCCGTCTTCTTGGCGAGGTAGACCGGCACCGCCATGTTGCTGGTGCCGACGATCTTGCTGCCGAAGCCGCCGCCGGTGTACTCGGCGTGGACGACGAGGTTCTGGGGCGGCACGCCGATCGTCCCCTGGGCCGCGAGCACCGTGAAGGCGACGCTCTGGGTCGAGGGGTAGAGGTGGCAGACGTCGCCGTCCCAGTGGGCCATGCAACTGCGCGGCTCCATCGGATGGTGGGTGACCGACTGGAAGAACAGGGGCTCCTCGATGATGTAGTCGGCGTCGGCGAAGCCCTTCTCCAGGTCGCCGTTCGTCCACTCGTCCTGGAAGACACCTTCGGGCATCTTGCCCTTCTCGTCGTTCGTGCCCTTCCCCGTGGCCAGGTCTTCGGCCGTCCACTCGACCCGCTCAGAGACCGTTTCGACGCCGGTGTCGGTGCGTTTGCGGACGATCGTGTTGCCGTCGGGCAGCGAGTTCGGGCCGCCGGGCGCGATCGAGTGCAGCGGGTCGAGCGCGAACGGTAGCGGCTCGAAGTCGACGTTGATCTTCTCGATCGCGTCGGCGGCGATCTTCTCGTTCACCGCGGCGACGGCGAGCACTGGCTCACCCTCGTACTTGGGGTGGTTGGTCAGCGCGCGCTCGTCCAGCGCCCCGGGCTCGCCCATGAACTCGGCGAGGTCGTCGGCGGTGAGGATCGCCTCCACACCCTCCATCTCGAGAGCCGCCGAGGCGTCGATGTTCCGTACCCGCGCGTGCGGCATCGGCGAGAGCAACTGCTTCGCGAAGAGCATGCCCTCTTCACGCCAGTCCTCGGCGTACTTGGCGCGTCCGGTGATCTTCTCGATCAGATCGGGTGGAGCGTAGTCGGTGCCGACAAGAGTCTTGGCCATGCTGTACTCCTCAGCTCAGGCGGACCGCGCGTTCTCGAGCGCGCGTTCGGCCGTGTTCAGGATCTTGTTGTAGTCGCCGCAGCGGCAGATGTGGCCGGCGAGCCACTTCTGGCAATCCGCGCGCGTGGCGTTCGGATTGGCCTTGACCAGGCCGGCCATGCTCATGATGAAGCCGGGGGCGCAGAAGGCGCACTGGAAGCCCATCTCGTCGAGCACCGCCTGCTGGACCGGGTGGAGCACGCCGTCCTGCTCGAGCCCCTCGACCGTCGTCACCTCACGGTCGCGAACCTGGTGAACCAGGATCGAGCAGCCGTAGTGGGGCACGTCGTCGATCAGCACGGTGCAGGCGCCGCATTCGGCCCGGTCGCAGCCGAGCTTGGTGCCGGTCAGATTCAGCTTGAACCGCAGCACCATGGCCAGCGTGTCCATCGGCTCGACCTCGAGCTCGTGGGCCTCGCCGTTCACGCTCAGGTTGATCGTCCGGGCCACCGGTTCGGTCGCGGCGCGCAGCACATCGGGCTGCAGCAGATTGCCGCCCGCCATCGACACGGCGGCGCCAGTGGCGACGGAACCCTGGATGAAGGTCCGCCTCGTGACGTCGGAGAGGCCCTCGCCCGAGCCTTGTTCGGCTTCCTCCGTTTCGAGTTCGAGGCCCTCTTCTCGCAGATCCTCCAGCAGGTCGTCCTGAAGGAAGACGTCTTCTCTCAGCTCATCCATGGTCTCCAACCTCCGTCAGGCGGGTGGTGGTCAAGGGTGCTGCCCTCTTGTTGTGGCTGGCTCGCGCCAGCGAGCATACAACATGATTCCGGCGGCCATGCGAACCCCGCGAAGCGGCCCCGCCGAGGTGTCCGTGAACCAGTTCGGGAGCTTCGAAACGGCTCAAACACGGCCGCCTATGATGACATCGAGCAGGTAGGGACCGCCGGTGGCGAAGGCCTCCCGGACCGCTCCCTCCACCTCGGCCGCGTCCTCGACCTTTCGTCCCGGGACGCCCATTCCCGCGGCCATCTCGACGAAGTCGAGTTCCGGCTCGGTCAGGTTCATGTGCGGGTAGGGACGCTCCGCCGGGATGCCGAAGCGCTCGCGGTAGATGTCCATGTTGATCTTCAGGATCTTGTACTCGCGGTTGTGCAGGATCAGGAACACGATCGGCATGTCGTAGTGGGCGGCGGTCCAGAGCGCCTGGATCGAGTACATCGCCGAGCCATCGCCGGAGAAGACGATGACTGGTCGCTCGGGGTGGGCCAGCGACGCGCCGATGCCGCCCACCAGCCCCTGGCCGATGCCGCCTCCGCGCGTGCCGCAGTAGCGGGCGGGATCGTCGACGGGCAGGAATCCGAGCAGGTCGCCACCCGCGGTGATCGACTCGTTGACGATCACGGCGTCGTCGGGCACGGCCTTGGCGACCTCGGACATGAGCCGGGCCGGCGACATGGGCGAGTCGTCGAAGTGGGCGGCCAGCCGCTTCTGGCGCGCGGCCCGCGCGCCCTCGCTGGCCGTCCGCAGCTTGTCCATCCGCTCCGCGGCGGCAGTCCGGAAGCCGGAGTCGGCGGACTCTTCGAGCGCTGCCAGCAGGGCCGCGAGCCCGGCACGCGGGTCGGCGAGCATTCCCACCTCGACCGCGAAGTTGAAGGCGAGGCGGCCCGGTGCGTCCTCGATCTGGAGCACCGTGGTTTCGGTGCCGAACGGCGAATCCGGGTCGAACCAGACCTCTTCGAAGAACGAGCCGCCGACCAGCAGGACGACGTCGGCGCCGCCGAGGGCATGCTGGATGCCGGCGTGGTTGAGTGGCATCCGAGGGCGGAAACAGGGGTGGCTCTGCGGAAAGTTCAGACGCTGCATCAGCCCTTCCGGGTAGACACCCGCGCCCACGAACTCGGCCAGGGCCACCAATTCCTGCTGGCCGTCGCTTCGGGCGACACCGTCTCCGACCACGATCGCCGGCTGGCGCGCCCGGCTCAGCACGTCGGCCATGTGGGCGACCGCGGCCGCTTCCGGCTGCGGCGCCCTGTAGAGGTCGCCGAGCGGCCGGACCGGCTCCGAAGTCTCTTCCTCCAGGACGTTCAGCGGCAGGGCGACGAACACCGGTCCGGCCGGCGGGTCGTGGGCGACCTTGAAGGCCCGGTGGAGGATCGGCGCGAACTCGTCGGCACGCTCGACCTGGACGCTCCACTTGACCAGGGGATCGGCCATCGCCACCAGGTCGTGTCCGAGCAGAGGTTCGCGGAGTCGGGAGCGGGTGTCCTGCTGACCGGCGGTGATGACCATCGGGGTGTTCGCTTCCCAGGCGTTGTAGAGCATGCCAATGGCGTTGCCGAGTCCTGGCGCCACGTGCAGGTTGACGACGCCGGTGACCCCGGTCGACTGGGCGTAGTAGTGGGCGGCGCCAAGCGCCACGGACTCGTGCAGGGCGAGGACGTAGCGCAGGTCCGGGTGGTCCCCAAGCCGGTCCATCAGCGGACTCTCGGTGGTGCCGGGATTGCCGAACAGGAACGGTATGCCGTACTCGGTCAGTGTCTCGAGCAGGACGTCTCCGCCGCGTTGGGGACTGTGCTTGGGACGGATCGCTGGCAGGCTCATGGGCGTGGAGGGTAGCAGGAGGAAAGGGTCGTTCCTGAGCGGCCGTGTTGACATCGCCGGAAGCGCCCTTCCGGTGTTACGGTTAGCTCCTTCCGGCCCTTCGGGGGCATCCACAACGAGCCGGATGGAGATGACGGCAATGGCTAGCGGCAAGACAGGCAACGGGACACTTGAACAGCAGACCGTGGCGGCAGCTGCATTCATGGGCGGTGATCGCTTTCACGGCATCAGGCGGCTCCACACCGCGCGCGAAGTGGCGGCGCAGCGAGGCACGATTCCGCAGGACCACACGGTGGCGCGGGAGGCCGCGGTGGCCTTCCACGCGCGGCTGCGGGAGCTGTTCGACCAGAGGAAATCGATCACGAGTTTCGGCCCCTACTCCCCGGGCCAGGCGGTGGCGATGAAGCGGCGGGGGATCGAGGGCATCTACATCGGTGGCTGGGCGACTTCGGCCAAGGGCTCGATCACTGAGGATCCAGGACCGGATCTCGCCAGCTATCCGTTGAGTCAGGTGCCCGACGAGGCCGCGGTGGTCGTGCGCGCCCTGCTCACCGCCGACAAGAACCAGGCCTTCGTCCGCTCGCGGATGAGTGAAAAGGAGCAGCGGGCGACTCCCGCGACCGACTTCCGGCCGTTCATCATCGCCGACGCGGACACGGGTCACGGCGGTGAACAGCACGTGCGCAATCTGATCCGCCGTTTCGTCGAAGTGGGCGTGCCCGGCTACCACATCGAGGACCAGAAGCCCGGAGTCAAGAAGTGCGGCCATCAGGCGGGCAAGGTCCTTGTGGCGCAGGACGAACAGAACAAGCGTCTCAACGCGGCCCGCTTCCAGTTGGATGTGATGGGAGTGCCGGGAATCATCGTTGGACGCACTGACTCCGAGGCCGCGACGTTCATCGACGGCAACGGCGACGAACGAGATCAGGCCTTCATTCTGGGGGCTACGAACTTCGATCTGCCGAGCTGCAAGACGGCGACCCTGGCAATTCTCCGGCGGTTGAACTCCCTGGGCGCGGAGGAGGTTCGCGGTCACAGGCTCTACGACATCTCGGAGGCCGCCTATCACCGCGCCGACGTCTGGCTGGACGGCGCCGGCGTCTATGAGCAGCTCGAGTCCTCCTACCGGAAGACGGGCCAGAGCGGCGGAACGGACATGGAGGCCGTGCTCGAGGAGACGATGGCCCGCTTTCTCGATGCCTGGCAGTTGGAGGCGAGGCTCAAGACCTACCCGCAGGCGGTGGCGGAGGTGATCGCGTTCCGCGAAGAAGAGGGCGCCGTCTTCGAGTTCACGGTGGAGGAGTGGTTGGAGTTCGCCCACTCCGTGTCGGTCGAAGAGGCGGCGGCCAGGGCGCGCAAGATGGGTATCAACCTGGTCTGGGACGCCGAGATGGCGCGGACCCCCGAGGGCTACTACCAGATACGGGGCGGCATCGAGTACGCGATTTCCCGTTCGTTGCACGCGGCACCGTACGCCGACCTGATCTGGATGGAGACGGCGACCGCGAATCTGGCCGATGCCAGGCGGTTCGCCGAGGCGATTCACGCCGTGTATCCGGATCAGTTACTGGCCTACAACCTGTCGCCGTCCTTCAACTGGGACACGACCGGCATGACCGACGAGGAGATGAAGAAGTTCCCCGAGGAACTGGGCAAGCTCGGCTTCGTGTTCAACTTCATCACCTACGGCGGCCATCAGGTCGACGGTCTGGCGGCCGAGGACTTCGCCACCGCCCTGCGCGAGGACGGCATGCTCGCCCTGGCCCGGCTGCAGCGCAAGCTGCGCCTGGTGGGGTCGCCGTATCGGACGCCGCAGGCCCTCGTCGGCGGCGCCCGGCTCGACGGCGGGCTCTCGGCCGCGACCGGCCATACGGCGACGACCAAGGCGATGGGCAAGGGGTCGACCCATGTCCAGCACCTGGCGCAGACCGAGGTGCCGCCGCGGTTGCTCGAGGAGTGGCTGGAACTCTGGCGTGGGAAGTACGACGTCGACGAGCTGCTGCGAGTGGAACTCCGGCCTCACGTCGCCGGCTCCGAGCTCCTGGAACTCAACGTCATGGCGCAGAACGGACGGGAGGAGTCGAAGGCGGCGAACGTCGTGTTCGCGCCTATCCGGGACCGCCGAGAGCGCATGATCCTGTCGGTGCGCGATCAGAACACCTTCGACCTCGACCTGAGGCGGCGGCGGCTCATGGCGCTGATCCACGTGTTCCTGATCCATCGCTACGGCGCGGTCTGGGTGCACTACGTCAGTCCAACCGACGACAACCAGCACCAGACCCGGCGCATGATCGAACTGGGGATCTTCGAAAGCGCGAACACCGAGGTCGGTGAGATCATCGTCGCGGCGGTGAACCGGGAACGGTTGAAGGAACTGGCGGAACCGGACCGCGAAGCGCTCACGGCGTTGATCGAGAAGACCGAGCCGGTACCGGTGCGGGCCGCTTCGTGATCCCGGCCGCCGCCCCCGGCTCGCCCGGTTCCGCGGCCGCGGCCCGGGCCCTGCCGGCGGTCGTGGGCCTGGCGGTCGCGTTCTGGGCTCAGGCGCTGGTGGGGCAGGAGCAGCAGAAGAAGGAGTCGCAGAAACCCCCGTCTGTCGCTGAGGCCACCGAGGGTCATGAGCATCTGGCCGGCTTCCTCGACCTGTTCTGGGACAGCCGGGCCGGCAGGCTCTTCCTGCGGGTCGAAGCGTTCGATGCCGATCTGCTCTACATCCAGTCGCTGTCGGCGGGCCTGGGATCGAACGACATCGGACTCGACCGGGGTCAGCTCGGGCGCACCCACCTGGCCCGTTTCGAACGGGTCGGGCCGAAGGTGCTTCTGGTTCACCAGAACACGCGCTACCGGGCGATCAGCGACAACGAGGACGAGCGCCGCGCGGTGGCGGATGCCTTCGCTCGTTCCGTGCTTTGGGGCTTCGAAGTCGAGGCCGAGGCCGAGGACGGTTCCGTGCTGGTCGATGCGACCGACTTCGTGCTCCGGGATGCGCACGGCGTGGTGGCGCGGCTCCACCAGCGTGGGCAGGGGAGCTACCAGTTGGACGCGTCGCGGTCGGCTATTCATCGCCCCGGCGTGGCCGCCTTTCCGCGCAACTCGGAACTCGAGGGCACGCAAACCTTCGTACTGCGCGGGTCCGACCGCGGTCCGGGAAGTTGGGTGAGCCAGGTCGCACCGTCGCCCGAGGCAGTGACGTTGCGAATCCGCCACTCCTTCGTCGCGCTGCCCGAACCCGGTTACGAACCCCGGCGCGCCGATCCCCGTGCCGGCTTCAATGTGACCAGCTACTTCGACTACGCGACCCCGATCGAACAGCCGCTCGAGGTCAGCTTCATCGACCGGCATCGGCTGGAGAAGCGTGATCCGAGCGCCGAGCGAAGCGAACCGGTCGAACCGATCGTCTACTACCTCGATCGCGGCGCGCCGGAGCCGATCCGCTCCGCGCTGCTCGACGGCGCCCGCTGGTGGAACGAGGCGTTCGAGGCCGCGGGCTACATCGACGCGTTCCGGGTCGAACTCCTGCCGGAGGGCGCCGACCTGCTCGACGTCCGCTACAACGTGATCCAGTGGGTTCACCGGTCGACCCGCGGATGGTCCTACGGCGGCGGGGTCACCGACCCGCGTACCGGCGAGATCCTCAAGGGTCACGTGACGCTCGGTTCCCTGCGGGTGCGGCAGGACTTCCTGATCGCCCAGGGGTTGGTCTCGCCGTACGAGGACGCGGACTCGTCCACCGAGGCGCTCACCGAGATGGCGCTTGCCCGACTGCGTCAGCTTTCGGCCCATGAAGTCGGCCACACGATCGGTCTGATGCACAACTTCGCCTCCAGCGTGGACGGACCGGATGGCCGCGAGTCGGTCATGGATTACCCGCATCCGCTGGCCCGCTTGCGCGAAGACGGGACGATCGACCTGAGCGCCGCCTACGACGTCGGCGTCGGCGAGTGGGACAAGCGGACGGTTCTGTACGGCTACGCCGACTTCCCCGACGGTGCGGACGAGGCAGCCGAGCTCGACGCGATCCTGCAGGGAACGATCGACGCCGGCCTCCACTACATCAGCGATGAGGACGCGCGGCCGGCGGGCGGCGCGCATCCCCTGGCCCACCTCTGGGACAACGGCCGTTCCGCGGCGGAGGAGCTGCGCCGACTCCTGTCGGTGCGGCGGGCCGCGCTCGGGCGTTTCTCCGAGCGCAGTATCCGGGTCGGCGCTCCGCTGTCGGAACTGGAGGACGTGTTGACGCCTCTCTACCTGCTGCACCGGTACCAGATCGAGGCGGCGGCGAAGACCGTCGGTGGCGTCGACTACAGCTACGCGGTGCGGGGCGACGGCAGGGCACCGGCGTCGCTGCTGCCGCCGGCGATTCAGCTCGACGCACTCGACGCGCTGCTACGGACGGTCGATCCAGCCGAACTCACGTTGCCGCAGCGGATACTCGACCTGATTCCGCCGCCCCCTCCGGGCCGCAGCCGGGGCCGGGAGCACCTGCCATCGCGCGCCGGTCTGACGTTCGACCCGGTTGGCGCGGCTGAGATGGCGGCCGATCTGACGTTCGCCATGGTCTTCGATGGCGAACGGGCGGCCCGGCTGGTCGACCACCACGCGCGGGCGGCGGAACAGCCGGCTCTTGGCGCCGTGATCGAGCGGGTGCTGGCCGTGACCTGGCGTGCCGATCCTTCGCCGGGCCTTACCGGAGAAGTCGGCCGGGCGGTCGACTTCGCCGCCCTGCGGCGCCTGATGGCGCTCGCGGCGGGCGTCCCCGTCGCCATGCCGCCGAACTTCGACTGGCCGGTCGTGCCGGCGCGGTCGGGATCGTTCCAGGTGCGCGCCGAGGCGCGGTCCGCTCTGTCAGCTCTAGGGCGATGGCTGGAGGAGAACCCGGGCGAGACGGACGAGCCCGCGGAGCGGGCGCATCGGACCTACGGGGGGTGGCTGATCGAGCGGTTTCTCAAGGATCCGGGCTCGGTGGAACTGCCCGCGCCGCTGCGGTCGCCGGACGGCTCGCCGATCGGCTGCGGTGTGGGTCACGGTGGGGAATCCCTTTCGGCCTTTGTGCTGCCGCAATGAGCGGCGATCCATCCGCAGCGCTGCGGTTGCCCGAGGTCGTGGCGAGGCTCTACACCGCCAGTGCGCAGGCCGAGCTCGTCGACCTCCGGCGCACGCTCCACGCCGACCCTGAACTCTCGCTCCAGGAAGAGCGCACCGCGGCCCGGCTCGAGCAGACGCTGGTGGAACTCGGCATCGACGAGGTCGTTCGGGTCGCCGGCACCGGCGTGGTCGGCCGCATCCGCGGCCGTGACCCCGAGGCGCCACCGGTCGCGGTTCGCGGCGACATCGACGCGCTGCCGATCACCGAGGCCACAGGGCTGCCGTTTACGTCCTGCAACGAGGGCGTGATGCACGCCTGCGGCCACGACGTTCATGCCTCGTGGACGGTGGCGGCGGCGAGACTGCTTCAGGCCGAGCCGGCGGCGGGGGACGTGCTGCTCGTGTTGCAGCCGGCGGAGGAGACGGGCGAGGGCGCCCTGGCGGTGCTGGCGTCCGGCGTCCTGGACGATGTGGAAGCGATCTTCGGCGCGCACGTCGACCTCACCTTCGAGATCGGGCAGGCGATGATCCAGCCGGGGGCGGTGGGCGCGGCCGCCGACCGGTTCGAGGTGGAATTGGTCGGCCGGGGCGCTCACGGAGCCAGGCCGCACCAGGGGTTGGATCCGATCGTCGGCGCGGCACAGGTGATCTCGGCTCTCCAGACCGTCGTGACCCGGCGGGTACCGCCCGACCAGCCGGCGGTGGTCACAGTCGGCGCCGTCGAGGCGGGAACGGCTCACAACGTGATTCCCGATCGGGCGGTACTCAAGGGCACCATGCGCTCGCTCGACCCGGCGATCCGCCAGTTGCTGGCGGACGAAGTGAGGCACGTGGCCGAATCGGTGGCTTCGGCCTGCCGGCTCGAGGCCAGGATCCGGATGCTCCAGGGAACGCCGGCGGTCCTGAACGACGAACGCGCCGCGGCCTGGGCGCATGAGGCCGCCGCTTCGGTGATCGGCGCCGAATCGGTCAAGCCGCTGCCGGCCGCCAACATGGGCGGTGAGGACTTCGCCTTCTACCAGGAGCGCATCCCCGGGTGCTTCATCCGGGTCGGCGCGCGGTTGCCCGACGATCCGGTCGTGGGCGCCCATACGCCCTACTTCGCGCCGGCCGAAGAGGCGATCTTCGTCGGCGGCGCGTTGCTCGCCGCGGCGTCGCGCCGGGCGTCGGCCGAGCTTGCGGGCGGCTAGGGCGCCTCCTGCGCCGCCGGCGGTTGTTCGTCAGAAGGCGAAGATGAGACCCACGCTCGCGACGGCCTGGATCAGGTCGTCTCGTTCTCCTTCGTAGCAGCAGTCGTAGCAGCAAAGGTCCTCGTCGCCCGTGCTCGTCACCAGCAGTCGGCCTTCGAGTCGCAGACCGAAGTGGTCCGTGAAGAAGATCTTCGCTCCACCGCCAAGACCGACGGAGAAGCGGTTCTCGGTCTCCGGCAGGAAGTCGCTATCCGGCGAGAGTCGGGTGATGCCGGCGGTGAGCGATGCGAAGGGGCGAACCAGGCCGAGGGGCGCGCTCCAGGCGACGCCGCCGTGGAGGTAGGTCACGTTCATCGTGCCGAGATCCGCGGCACCCAGGAACGGCCCCTCGTCGAGTCCGAAGCTCGTGTCCTGTTCGTTCCAATGGAGCTCGATGTGGAGGTTCCGCCGGACCGGGAAGCCCACGATCAGACCGTGAGCCTCGGCATCGCCGATCTCCAGGTCGAGGCGCCCGAACTCGAGGTCGTCGATCTCGAAGCCGCCTAGAAAACTGTGGCCGTAGGTTGGCGTGATCTCGAAGCGCGGCTTCTGAGCTTCGGCGGCAGAGGTCGCCGTGGCCAGAAGGGCGGCCAGTGCGGCGGTGACGGACAGTGTCCTGTGCAGGTGACGGCGTGCCTTGGTCATCGTTTCTCCTATGAGGGGCAGGAGAGACGAAACTGCAAGTTTCGGGCCGGCGCTCGCTGTGTGTTCGAGAGGAGTGGAGCGGCGTGCTGCTGTCCACTGGGGAGGTAGTCAGTCGACGGCGCACGAAGAGGAGCATGCCGCTCCACCCCTGCTCCGGTTTACGCACGCGGATCGGCAGAGTTTCCCGCGCCGCTAGTTCGTCTTCCGGTCCGGATGCCGCATCGCGGTGATGTTGAACCCGGCGTCGACGAAGTGGATGCCGCCGGTGGTTCCTGCGCTCAGGTCGGAGAGCAGGTAGGCAGCCGTGGCACCGACGTCGTCGACCGTGATGTTGCGGCCGAGTGGTGCCCGCTCCGGCATTGCCTTCAGCATGCCGCGCATCCCTGAGACGCCGGAAGCGGCGAGCGTCCTCACCGGGCCGGCGGAGATGCCGTGCACGCGGATGTTCTTCGGGCCGAGGTCGACGGCGAGGTAGCGGATCGAGGCCTCGAGGGCCGCCTTGGCGATGCCCATCACGTTGTAGTTGGGGGTCGCCTTGGTGGCCCCGTAGTAGGTCATCGCGATCACGCTTCCGCCGTCGGTCATCAGCGGTTCTGCCGCTCGGGCGAGCGCGATCAGGGAGTAGCAACTGATGTCCAGGGCGGTGGCGAAGCCGGAGCGGGAGGTGTCGACCGTGCGGCCGAGCAGGTCCTCCCGGTTGGCGAACGCCACGGAGTGGACGAGGAAGTCCAGTCGGCCCCAGCGTTCCGCGAGAGTGGCGAAGATGGCTTCGATCTGAGCGTCGTCCGTCACGTCGAGCGGCTCGACGATGGTCGACCCGATGCTCTCGGCCAGCGGCCGGACACGACGTTCGAGGGCGTCTCCCTGGAATGTGAACGCGAGCTCCGCGCCTTCGCGGTGGGCGCGCCCCGCGATGCCCCAGGCCAGCGATCGCTTGTTCGCGACCCCGACGATCAGGCCGCGACGACCGGCCAGCAGCCCACCCGGGGCAGGCGATCCCGGCGAGGAGTCGGCGGGAGGTGATTCGGGCGCGGTCACGGGCGGCGGGATTCTACACGCCGAATAGTCGGGATTGGCCCCGGGGCACGGTCAGGGGCTACAACGGCGTAGACTGAATCCCGCGCATGGTCTCGGTGCTCGGCATCGTCCTCGTCGTCGGCGCGACGCTCTGCTTCTCGTTGTTCGACCTGCTGCGCAAGAAGCTCACGGGAAGGCTGAGCGATGCCTTCCTGGTCATGGTTCTGGCGCTTGGAGCGGTGCCCCTGTACGGCGTCTGGGTAGCGGTCCAGCCGCCGGCGGTGGTGAGCCGCTCGTACCTCCTGCCAGGGCTTCTGTCGGTGGCCTGTAACCTCGGCGCGAACTACGGCTTCCTTCGTTCGGTGCGGTTGGCCGGATTGAGCGCCGTGATTCCGCTGCTGTCCCTGACGCCGGTGTTCACGGCCCTGCTCGGGATTCCGCTGCTCGGTGAGCTGCCGGGGGCGCGCGAGTGGCTCGGCATCGCCATGGTGGTCGGCGCCGCCCTCGCTCTGCAACTCGGTGAGCGCTCCGGCGAACGCGGCCGGCCCTGGACGTTGGGGGCGGGCGCCTGGTGGATGATCCTGGTCGCTTTCCTCTGGGCGTCGGCGCTGCCGCTGGACAAGCTCGCCACCGAGGCCTCGAACGCGGCGTTCCACGGACTGGTCATGCATCTGGGGGTCGGCCTCTCGGTGGTCGTGATCGTCGCTCGGGGTTTCAGGAGTTCGGCCGGACGGCGCGAGCGAGCCGGGACCAGCGTCGGAGCTCGCACCTGGCTCCTGCTGCTGACGGCGGTCGTCATCGGCGCGGCGGCGCAGGGTCTCCAGTTGCTCTCCCTCCAGCACGCCTGGGTCGGCTTCGTCGAGACGGTGAAGCGGGGTATCGGGTCGTCGCTGGCGCTGGTCCTCGGCCGCCTGTTCTTCGCGGAGCGGCTGACGGCCCGAAAGGTGTTGAGCGTGGCCGTGATCGCGGCCGGGGTCGCGGTGATGCTCTGGTAGGTTGACGGACCGTGCTTCGGCCGTTCAACGCCCTCCGCTTGTGCTTTCAGGTTGCGCTGGTGGTTTCGATCGGCGGGGTCGGCGAAGGTGCTGCGCAGGATTCGCGGCTTTCGCAGATCCAGTTGCCGGACGGGTTCTCGATCAGCATCTTTGCCGATGATGTCCCGGGGGCCCGGTCGCTTGCGCAGAGTCCGAACGGCACCGTGTTTGTCGGCAGCCGGCCCCAGGGCGTCGTCTATGCGGTGGTTGACACCGACGATGACGGCGAGGCGGACCGGACTCACCGGTTGGCATCCGGGCTGAACTCGCCGAACGGCGTGGCCTTCCGCAACGGAAGCCTCTACGTCGCCGAGATCAGCCGGATCCTCCGCTACGACGACATCGAGAACCGGCTGGATTCGCCGCCCTCGCCGGCCGTTGTCACCGCGAACCTTCCCAGGGACAGGTCACACGGTTGGAAGTTCATCCGCTTCGGCCCGGACGGGCGGCTCTACGTCCCGGTTGGTGCGCCGTGCAACATCTGCAACGAGGCCGACCCGTACAACTCGATCCTTCGGATGGTCGTCGACAGCGGTACATACGAAATCGTGGCGCGGGGAGTGCGAAACACCGTCGGCTTCGACTGGCATCCCCGGACGCGACGGCTGTGGTTCACGGACAACGGCCGCGACTGGCTGGGCGACGACACGCCGCCGGACGAGTTGAATGTGCTGACGTCGAACGGACAGCACTTCGGCTACCCCTTCTGCCATGGTCGAGATGTTCGCGATCCGGAGTTCGGTTCGCTTCGTTCCTGCGCCGAGTCCCGGCCCCCGGCCCAGGAACTTGGACCGCACGTGGCGGCGCTGGGCATGCGCTTCTACACCGGAACGATGTTCCCGGAGCGCTATCGCGGCCAGATCTTCATCGCCGAACACGGATCGTGGAATCGCAGCCGGAAGATCGGCTATCGCGTCATGCTGGTTCGACTTGGTGCCGGCGGGCAGCCGATCGCGTACGAGGAGTTCGCCACCGGGTGGCTCCAGGGCGAAGCCGAGTGGGGCCGGCCGGTCGATGTCATGGTGCGCGCGGATGGTTCCCTGCTCGTCTCGGACGATGAGCCCGGTACGATCTATCGGATCGTCTACGAGTCCGAAAGCGAGCCGGAGCCGGATCCCGATCCGGATCCCGATCCCGACCCGGATCCAGACCCCGAGCCCGACCCCGACCCGGATCCCGAGCCGCCTCCCCCGGGACCCGACGGTCCCTGCGAGCCGAACGCGGAGACTCTCTGCCTGCATGGCGATCGCTACGAGGTACGGGTCGAGTGGTGGACCGGCGATGGTGAGACGGGTTCGGCCCTGGTGGCTACCGAGGCGACGCAGGACTCCGGCCTGTTCCGGTTCTTCGACGCGGACAACTGGGAGATCCTCATCAAGGTGCTGAACGGTTGCGAAGTGAACGGCCACTACTGGGTGTACGGCGCCTCCACCACGGACCTGGGTTACGTGATTCGCGTTGCGGACACTGCGACGGGCGACGTGAAGGAGTACCGGAACGCGCCGGGGCACCCGGCGGCCGCGATCACGGACGCCAAGGCCTTCCCGGACAGTTGCCGCCGGTAGCGATACTCTCGCGCGGACTCACATCGCTTTCATGCTCCCGGCACCTTGTCCGGGAGGTGCAGCTCACCAGGATCATCAGGAGTTACAGCATGCTCCGTTCCCCGATTTCTACGCGCGGCCCGCTGTCTTCGCGCGACACAGTGCTTCGCTTCGGCGCCTTCCTGCTTGCCGTGGTTTTCGCGGCAGGAACCGTAGCGGCGGCCGACGACGAACTCCGTCTGGACGCGATCGAGTTGCCTGCCGGCTTCCAGGTAGGCGTCTTCGCCGCGGAGATCGACGCCGCCCGGTCGCTGGCCCAGAGCCCCTCCGGGACCGTCTTCGTCGGCACCGGACGCAGGGGCGGTGGAATCGTCCATGCCGTCGTCGATCGGGACGGCGACGGAAGGGCCGACGACCGCTATCCCATCGGCGCCGACCTGAACTGGCCGAACGGTGTCGCCTTCCACGAGGGCGACCTCTACGTTGCGGAGATCAGCCGCGTGCTCCGTTTCGAAGAGATCGAGAGTCGGCTCGACTCACCGCCCGCGCCGGTCGTGGTCACGGCCGACCTCCCGGACGAGACCCATCACGGCTGGAAGTTCATCCGCTTCGGTCCCGACGGGCGGCTCTACGTGCCGGTGGGCGCCCCGTGCAACATCTGCGACGAAGGGGATCCCTTCGCGACGATCCTCAGACTGGACCGGACCGGCGACTACGAAGTCGTCGCCCGTGGTGTGCGCAACACGGTCGGGTTCGACTGGCGCCCGGGCACGAGCGAACTGTGGTTCACCGACAACGGACGCGACATGATGGGCGACGATGTCCCGCCCGACGAGTTGAACGTGCTGACGGAGGACGGCCAGCACTTCGGTTATCCGTACTGCCACGGCCAGGACATCCCGGACCCGGAGTTCGGCGACCAGCGTCCCTGCAACGACCTCGTGCCGCCGGCTATCGACCTCGACCCTCACGTGGCAGCAGTGGGCATGCGCTTCTACCGGGGCACCGCGTTCCCTGAGCGTTACCGCGGGCAGATCTTCATCGCCGAGCACGGTTCCTGGAACCGCAGCAACAAGATCGGCTACCGGGTCATGGTGGTTCACGTCGACCGCGACGGCCGGGCCACGGAGTACGAGGAGTTCGCAACCGGTTGGCTCCAGGGCGAAGACTCGTGGGGGCGGCCGGTCGACGTGATGGAGCGCGCCGACGGGTCGCTCCTCGTTTCGGACGACATGCGCGGCGTGATCTACCGCATCGCCTACGACGCGACGTCCGGCGCGGGAGAGTAGGGGCGTTGGCGACGATCGACTCTGCCGCCCTCGACGCGGCGCGAGTCCGCTACGACGCGGCCCGCGCCGCCGGCCTTAGCCTCGACATGACCCGCGGCAAGCCGTCGCCGGAGCAGCTTGCCCGCTCCCACGGTCTGCTGCGGGCCGTCGACCGGGAGGACGATCCTGCCGCCGACGGCACGGACTGCCGCAACTACGGCGGCGATCCGCGCGGGCTGCCGGAGATGCGGGCCATCTTCGCTGAGATTCTGGGCGTCGATCCGAAGCTCGTCTTCGTCGGAGGCAATGCCAGCCTGCAGTGGATGCACGACCTCATCGTGCAGGCGATGCTGGTCGGCGTGCCGGGCGGCGATCCGTGGGGCGGACCCAGGCGCTCGACGCCGGTGAAGTTCCTTTGCCCCTGTCCGGGCTATGACCGTCACTTCTCCGTGCTCGAGCGCTTCGGCATCGAGATGCTGCTGATCTCGATGGGCGACGACGGTCCCGACGTGGATGAGGTCGCTCGACTCGCCGGTGAGGATCCGAACGTCAAGGGGATGTTCTGCGTGCCGCGTTACAGCAACCCCACGGGCGTCACCTACTCCGACGACGTGGTGGAGGCGATTGCCGCAATGAAGACCGCGGCGCCGGACTTTCGCGTGATCTGGGACGACGCCTACGCGCTGCACGCGTTCGCTGGCGAACCGGACCCTCTGGCCAATCTCTACGACCATTGCGCGGCCCACGGCCACGAGGATCGCGCGTTGCTCGTCACCTCGTTCTCCAAGGTCACGTTCGGCGGCGCCGGTCTGGCCGCGGTCGCCGCGAGCCCCAGGAACGGCGACTGGATCCGGAGCTTCCGCTCGATCCAGACGATCGGCCCGAACAAGCTGAACCAGCTTGCCCACGCGCGCTTCTTCGACGGCTCCCTCTCCGCGCTCCGGGATCACATGAAGGGACATGCGGATCTGATCCGGCCGAAGTTCGAGACCGTGCTGCGCGTACTCGACGAGCGCCTCGGCGGCCTGGACGTCGCGTCCTGGAGCCGTCCTCGTGGCGGCTACTTCGTCAGCCTGGACACTGAGCCCGGCTGCGCGAGGGCCGTCGTCGAGATGGCGGGTGATGCGGGGGTCAAGCTGACACCGGCCGGCGCCACCTTTCCCTACGGCCTCGACCCGCAGGACCGGAACATCCGCATCGCGCCGACGCTGCCGGCTCCTGACGAGATCGAAATCGCGACCGGCCTGCTGGCCGACTGCATCGTCCTGGTCAGCGCCGGCGCCGCACGCTAGTCGATGTAACCGAGGCTTTTGAGCTGCTTGATGTCGTCCTCGCTGAGGACGGTTCCGCTCTTCGCCTCGTACTTCTCCAGGTCCCGATACCAGTTCACCAGGCGGCGGCCGAGGGGCGGCACGAGGTCGACGGGCGGTTTGTCGAGCGGCCGCTCCTCACGGGGATCAGCGGTCAGGTCGAAGTAGGTCGTCCGCCGCTTCGAGAAGTCGTGGAGGACCTTCGCTCCGTTCACTTCCAGGCTGATCTGGAGCGGATCCTCGTAGGGCGCGTTGCGGCGTGACTTCGCGGTCAGCGCGCTGTGCTTGTCGCCGATGACGTAGCGTGGCGTATCGCCGCCATCGCCCCCGGTTCGGAACGGAGCCAGGCTCCTGCCCTCGACCTCTTCCGGCGTTTCGACTCCAAGCAGGTCGAGCAAAGTCGGCAGCACGTCGATCACGCCGACGCGCGCCTGAACTCTCCGGCCCTTGGGAACGCCGGGACCGGCGAGGATCATCGGGATCCGGGCGTTCGGCCAGTGCACGTTCTTGCCGTGTCCCCAGTAGCCGTGCTCGCCCAAGCTCTCGCCGTGGTCGCTGAGGAACAGGGTGAAGCGGGGACCGGGCAGCACCTCCTCGATCGTCCTGGACAACCTGCCCATCCAGTGATCGACGTAGTTCACTTCCGACTGGTAACGCCAGCGCTTCTGCCAGCCGGTGGTTCGCTGCTCCCTGGGCGGCCGGGCGGGTGTGAAGCCGGTTCGTTCCAGGTAGGGGCTGTGGGGGTCGGAGAAGTGGACCCATAGGAACAGGGGTTTCCCATTTCGTTCTTCGTCGCGAGCGCGGCGGCGGAGCCAGCGCTCGGCGGCCCTGGCGATACCGTCCGCGTTCCGTTCCATGACGCCAGCGGCGTTCCGCGACTGGTCGAACTCTTCGTCGTAGTGATCGAAACCGCGGTCGAGGCCGACCAGGTCAGCTCGGAGCGTCCAGTTCGAGATGAAGGCGGCTGCCTCGTAGCCGGCGTCGCCCAGGATCTGGGCCAGGACGGGGACGTCGCTCCGCATCCGCTGCGCGTTGCGGCGGGAACCGTGTGTCGGCGGGTAGAGTGACGTGAAGATCGAGGCGAAGGCGGGTCCGGTCTTGCCGATCGTTGTCTGGGCATCCTCGAACAGCACGCCCGCCGCGGCCAGCGCGTCGATCGTCGGCGTCGTTGCGTCCCCGGCGCCGTAGGCTCCCACCGCGTCGGCGCGCAGCGTGTCGACCGAGAGCAGGACGAGGTCGGGCTCCGCCGCCAGGGGCGCGGAGAGCAGTGTGGCGAGGATCGCCGGACGGATGGCGCGGGTGCCCGCGTTCACGCAGTGACGGCTCCGAAGGCGACTGCCTCTTCCTGGGTGTCGATGTCGCGGGCCAGCGACATCGCATCGACGACCGGCATGCGGACCTTGCGCTCGGGGTGCCTGCGGCGGTGGCGCCGCTTGATGAACATGCGGCGCAGCGCCAACTCGAGTTCGGACTGCTGGATGACTTTCTCCTTCAGGCGCCGGGCGGCCCGGGTGCCCGATAGCAGGGTGTCCCAGGTAAACGTCGGCAGCCGGAGATTGAGTAGGTGGATGAAGTCCTGAACGAGCATGATCCAGAGAAGGCGTCGCGCCATGTAGGCGTTGCGATAGAGGATCGGCCGGTTGCGTGTCCGGTAGCCGAGGTCCATCAACCGGTAGATGAACTTCCACCGGAGCGCCGCGGAGTCGAACATCGCCAGATGGCCCGGCAGGATGGGAACTGGTGAGGATCCCCCCTCCGGTTGGACGTGATACTGCGGCTTCCACTTGGAGGCGCCGAGCCGTTCGGGGTCGCGCGGCGCCTTGATCATGGGGAAGAAGAAGTCCAGCGGACTGTGACTCCAGAAGTCGTCGACCACCATCCGCAGTTCACCCGGTTCGGGGACGATGTCGCAGGTGGTCACCGCCAGTGGCCCGTCGCCGTGCAGTCGCCGCGCGGTTTCGACGCCGACCTGGATGTTGCGTCCGAAGCCGCCGTCCGTGTCGACCGCGACGCCGTCGGAAAGCGAACGATAGGCGTGACCGGGCCCGGCGACGTAGATCGGATCGAAGACGCCGGCCTGACGGATGCGGTCGATGAGGACCTCGATGAGCGGCCTGCCGCCGATCTTCACTTCGACGCCCTTGATGCCTGCCAGCGGGTGCTTGGAGCGGCCTCCGGGCGGCATGTAGGCCGGGCGGCGGTCGCTGCCCCCGAGTACGATCAGAGGTACGGACTTGGAGGTCATGGCGGAATCCGAGTTCTCCCGAGGGCTGACCCGATTCTATGACGAGACTTCCACCGCCGCCGCCTCCAGAGGTGGTCGACCGTGACGATCGCCTGGCCGAGCTCGCTCGGAGCTGGCTGCGTGAACCCGCGGTGGGCCTGGACACCGAGTTCGTGCGCGAACGGACCTTCTTTCCGCGCCTGGGGTTGATCCAGGTCGCCGACTCCGCTGGCTGCTACCTGGTCGACACGGTTGCGATCCGCGACCGCTCCGGACTCGCGGAGGTGATCCGGTCCAGGGCGGTGACCAAGGTCTTTCACTCGCCGAGCGAGGATCTCGAGATCCTTCATCACGTCTTCGGTTTGGCTCCGGAGCGCCTGTTCGACTGCCAGGTCGCGGCCACTCTGTGCGGCCTGGGCGGTTCGCTGGGCTATGTGCATCTCGTCTCCCGGCTATTCGATGTCGAACTGGCGAAGGGAGCGCAGCGGTCCAACTGGTTGCGTCGGCCCCTGAGCGAGGAACAGGTCCGGTACGCCGGTCTCGATGTGGCCTATCTGCTACCCGCGTACGAACTACTGCGGTCGCGGCTAGCGGAACTGGGGCGCGAGGCCTGGGCCGACGAGGAGTTCGACCGCCTGCTGAGGGCGGCTGAAGCACGTCTCGATCCGGAGTGGTCGTTCAAACGGCTGGGGAGACCGGGCATGTCCCGTCGTCAGCTGGCCGCGCTGCGAGTGGTCTGCGAGTGGCGGGAACGTCGGGCACGGAGACGTGATCTCCCGCGGGGCTTCGTGCTCAGGGACGAAACGGTCCTCGATCTGGCGAGACGAATGCCCCGGAGCGGTCAGGGCCTGACCTCGGTGAAGGGACTCGGCCCGAGACAGGCCCGCCGCTACGGTCCGGCTCTCCTGGACCTCGTGCGCGGCGCCGCGGCATTGCCGGAGAGCGACCTTCCCAACCGGTTGGAGCGTTCGGGAGGGCGATCGGCCAGCCGCCTCACGGAGCGGTTGCGCGAGCTGGTTGCGCGCGTTGCGGGCGAGCTCGATCTTCCTGCCGAAACGCTGGTGTCCCGGCGGACACTGGAAGCCTGGGCGGCCCGAAGTCTGGAGCGGGGCGCCTGGGTCTGGCCCGGCGAGATCGAGGGCTGGCGCCGGTTCGTGCTGGAGCCGCAGGTCGATGGTGCGGGCTTGCTGGAATACCGCAGCCGGAAACGGAGCCGGCGCGGCCGCGGCAGAGGGTCTCGCGCAGCCGCTCCGCGCGACCGCCAGGGGGGCAGTCAATGAAGTTGGTTGAAGCGCTACCCCACACGATCGGTGACCTTTACGGTCTGTTCGACAGGGAAGCGCCGCCGGCGACCGTCGTGCCGGCGAGCGCCGTGCCGCAGCCGCAACGGAGCCTTCTGGCTCATGAGAGCCATATGACGGTGACCCTCGAGGCCCACCACCGTGGTCCGGTCGAAGTCGTCGTCCTGGATCGGGTGCTCCACGATGACCACTACGCGCGTAGGATTCTCCTTCGGCGTGCCGTAGACGCCGGCGGGAAGTCCGGTCGGAACGGTTCCGCGGTGGTGCAGTTCGGCATCGTGCTCTTCAACCTGCGCTTCGCGACTGACGAAGCACGACGCGACATCCTGAGCGAGAGCGTGCCGATCGGTCACATCCTGATTCGGCACCGGCAATTACGGCGGATCAGCACGCACAGCCTGCTCGAGATCGAGCCGGACGACGAGATGCGCCGCCACTTCGGCATCGCGGAGTCGGCTGGCGAGGCCAAACGGGTGTATGGGCGTCTAGCGACGATCTTCTGCGACGAGCGGCCGGCGGTCGAACTTCTCGAAGTGCTGCCGCCCGGCCCGGCCGCCGCGGTGTCGGCGTCCCCGTCCCGGACGTAGCGGGCGGACGGTCAGGCCCGCTCGACCGGGAAGGCGATCAGATCGTCGATTCGGCGCGCGCCCAGGTCGAGTCCGAGCAGGCGATCGAAGCCCAGGGCGACGCCGGCGCAGCGGGGAAGGCCGCTCCCAAGCGCGGCGAGAAAGCGGGATGGCATCGGCGGCTCCGGGCGGCCCGATTCGCGCCGCTTGATCAGGTCGTGTTCGAGCCGCCGCCGCTGTTCGCGAGCGTCGGTGAGTTCGCCGTAGCCGTTGGCGAGTTCGATGGGACCGACATAGGCCTCGAAGCGCTCCGCCGTCCTTGGATCGCTGGTTCCGATCCGGGCCATCGCGGCCTGGGAAGCGGGGTAGTCGAAGACGATGGTGACCCGGTCGGGCGGGAACGTCGGCTCGACCGTCTCGACGAACAGGCGTGAAAGAAGGTCGTCGCGGTCGAGATCACCGGCGTCCCGGGCCGAGGAACTGCGCTCCACGGCGCGGCGGAGGTCCACGTTCGGCGTGTCGTGCGGATCGAGACCCGTGTGACGTTTCATCAGTTCGGTGTAACTGGCGTAGACCGCCTCTTCCAGAGGGTGGGAGCCGGCGAGAAGGGTCTCGATCAGGGCGACCACTTCGCGCATCAGCCGAATGTGGTCCCAGCCGACGCGATACCACTCCAGGATCGTGAACTCGGTGTTGTGCCAGCGGCCTCGCTCACCGCCCCGGAACGCCTTGCAGACCTGGTAGATCGATCCGGAACCCGCGGCCAGAAGCCGTTTCATCGCCAGCTCGGGCGAGGTCTGGAGGTACATCCGACGGCTCGGGAAACCAGGCGCCTCGACCTGACAGCCCAGGCTGTCCAGATGCAGGTCGAGCGTGGTCTCGGTGCAAAGAAGCGGCGTCTCGACCTCGAGGACGTCCCGCTCGGCAAAGAAGGCGCGCAGTTCGGCCAGCATCGACGCCCGCCGGCGCAGTGCCTCGGGCGTTGCGGTGGGGCGCCAGTCGGCGCCGTTGCCGGTCACCGTGCGGCCCTAGGTCTTGGCGCGGGAGACGTACTCCCCGGTGCGGGTGTCGACCCGGATCGACTCGCCCTGTTGGATGAAGAGCGGGACCTTGACGGTCGCGCCGGTTTCGAGCCTGGCGGGCTTGCTGCCGCCGCTCGACGTGTCGCCCTTGAGGCCCGGATCCGTCTCGGCGACCTCCCTGATGACGAAGTTCGGCGCCTTGACCTGGATGGGATGACCGTTCCAGAGCGTGACGTTGCAGATGTCCTCTTCCTTGATCCACTGCTCGGCGCCGGCGAGCGCCTGCACGTCCGCTTCGACCTGGTCGTAGGTGTCGGGATTCATGAAGAACCAGTGTTCGCCGTCGCTGTAGAGGTACTGCATCGACGTGTCGACGACGTCGGCGCCCGCGAGCAGATCGCCGGGCTTGAGCGTCTTCTCGTTGACCCTTCCACTCAGGAGGTTGCGCATCTTGACGCGGGTGAACGCCTGGCCCTTGCCGGGCTTGATGAAGTCGCAGGAGATGAGCACGTTCGGTTCACCGCCCTCGAGCACCTTGAGTCCGGTTCGGACCTGGTTCATGTTGTAGCTGGCCATGGCTGGAAACCGCCCTCCCGCGTCACTCGAAACCCTAGCAGCCTGTAGCCGGCGGTCTGGCTGTGAAACCCTGCCTTCTCGCCTGCGTTGTGTATCGGTGAAGGGCGCGTCTCGCGCCGCAACTCTCAGCACCGAAACCAGGAGAGAGCGATGACCATCCGACCCTCGAGTTCCGTACCCGATGTTCCGAACCGCAACGCCGCCCCCGTGTCTGGCAGGTCGTTTCGGGTCGTGGGCGTCGGCGCCCTGTGGGCGGCCGCGTTCCTGGCCGTCCCGGCTTTCGGCGAGTTCGACGAGAGTTACCAATTCGACGCGAACTCGCTCACCGTGTCCAGTCTGATCGGCAAGATGGAGATCGGGCCGGCAACAGGTAGCCAGTTCGAGGTCGAGGTGTCCGTCCGCGGCAGGGACGGTACGCGGGAGAACATCAGGCTCGACGAGGACACGCGCGGGTCGCGGGCACGGTTGGCTGTGGAGTTTCCAGTCGAGGAGGAGAGACGGTACGTCTACCCCGAGTTCAGCCGTCGCCGCGCCAACCTGTGGTCGCGCCGGCCGGGCAGTTCCGAGAGTCTGCTGGGCGAGATCCTCCGCTCCATGTCGGGCCGCCGCATCCGGATCGAGAGGTCGGGGAGCGGCCTGGAAGCATGGGCCGATGTGACGATTCGGGTTCCGGAGGGGCGGTCGCTCAAGGTCGAACTGGGAGCGGGCGACATCGATGTGTCGGATGTCGCCGCCGATCTGGAAATCAAGACCAGGGCCGGCATGGCCGAAGCCGCCAGTCTCGACGGCGACGTGAAGATCGGCGTCGGCAGCGGTGGACTGACGGTGCGGGACGCGCGCGGTCGGCTGGTCATGGACACCGGCAGCGGCGGCGCAAGTCTGGACCGCTTCGAGGGTTCGGCGCTCTCGATCGACACCGGCAGCGGCCCGGTAGCGGTCACCGAGGTTGCCGCCGAGGCGATCGACATCGACACGGGTAGCGGCGGGGTCACGGTGGACGGCCTTGAAGCCGAGCGGTTCTCGATCGACACCGGCAGTGGCAGCGTACGGGTCGAGTCCGCGGGCGCCGACTCCGCAGTGATCGATACTGGCAGCGGCAGGGTGCACCTGGCCCTCGAGCGGATGGGCGACGGCAGGTTCGAGATCGATACCGGCTCGGGCGGCATCGTCATGCTGGTTCCGGAGGATCTGTCGGCCCGCTTCGACATTGACATCGGCAGTGGCGGCATCGATGTCGATGTGCCGATCGCGAAGACGCTGCACAAGTCGCGGGGCGAGATGCGCTTCATTGCCGGCGACGGCGATGCGCGCGTGATCCTCGACACGGGTTCCGGCAGCGTCCGCGTGGCGAGCGTGGATTAGTCCGCCGAGACGTCCGCCATCGCGCAGACGATCCCCCATTCCCGGGCCGTGACCGGCTGAACGGAGAGCCGCTGCCCGCGCCGGAGTAGCGCCATCCCCTCGAGGTCGGGCCGTTGCCGCAGTTCGGCCAGCGTCACCGGCTCGGCGAACTTGAGCCTGAACTCGATGTCGACGAGGTACCAGCGAGGATTCTCCGGGTCCGACTTCGGGTCGTAGTGAGGGTCGTCCGGGTCGAACTGGGTGGGATCCGGGTAGGACTCGCTGCACACCCGGGCGAGGCCGACGACGGCGGTCGGCTTCGCGTTCGAGTGGTAGTAGAGAACGCCGTCGCCGATCCGCATCCGGTCGCGCATCAGGTTGCGGGCCTGATAGTTGCGCACGCCGTCCCAGTAGGTCGACCCGTCGCGGGCCAGGTCGTCGATGGAGTACTCGCCTGGTTCGCTCTTCATCAGCCAGTACTGGCGTTCGTCGCTGGACATCGGGTTCTCCTGGTCGTCGTGCGGACCGCTACAGGATGCTGCGGCCGAAGAGGGAGCTCAGCAGGCCGAGGGCCAGCTTCGCGGTCTGGTTGCGGGTGTCGAGAATCGGGTTGACCTCGACCACGTCGACGGAACCGATGCCTCCGTGCTCGGCGATCAGTTCCATCAGCAGGTGGCCCTCGCGGTAGCTCAGGCCGCCGGGAACCTGCGTGCCGACGCCCGGTGCTTCCCTGGGATCGATCGAGTCCATGTCCAGGCTCACATGGAGAAGGTCGACGTGGTCGAGTCGCTCCAGGGCTTCCGTGGCCAGTGGGGCCAGGCCGCGTTCGTCGATCTGGCGCATCGTGTAGGCGGTGATCCCAGTCTGCTGGATCAGCGCCTGCTCGCCCGGGTCCAGGTCGCGCACGCCGAAGAGGACGACATCCTCGATTCGCAGCTTGGCCCCGGGCCGCCCCACGTTGACGAGTTCCGGCACGCCGTGACCGCAGAGCGCGGCCAGGGGCATGCCGTGCAGGTTGCCGGTGGGCGACGTCTCGGGCGTGTTGAAGTCGCCGTGGGCGTCGATCCAGAAGACGCCCGTGCGGTGCCGGTGGGAGACGCCGCCGACCGTGCCGACGGCGATCGAGTGGTCGCCGCCCAGGACGAGCGGCACGGAGCCGTCGATCACTGCCTGGCTGGTCGCCTCGTAGATGCGTTCACAGGCGTCGACGACCGGCTCGAGGAAGTCGAGCCCCGGCCCGTTCGCCAGCGTGTCGCGTTCCACGGTCTCGATGTTGCCGCGGTCCTCGACCCGGTAGCCGAGTCCGGTCAGGGCCGACTTGAGGCCCGCGTACCGCAGGGCGGTCGGCCCCAGGTCGACTCCGCGGCGCGACTGACCCAGATCGAGGGGCGCACCGACGATGCGGATCGTCGTCTGGGCGGCGGAGGCCAGGCTCGACATGATGCGACGGTAGCAACTTCCCGGTAGAAGTCGTTCTTCCGGGTTCCGCCCGCGGCCCAAGCTCATAGGATGCGGAGTGTCCATGTCCGTCCGGAACTTCTGCATCATCGCCCACATCGACCACGGCAAGTCGACGCTCGCCGACCGGTTGATCCAGCACTGCGGCGCCGTGGAGGAGCGCAACTTCCGCGACCAGATCCTCGACTCGATGGACATCGAGCGGGAGCGGGGAATCACGATCAAGAGCAACACGGTGACCCTCCGGCACCAGGACGCGGAAGGCCGGCTGTGTCGCCTCAACCTGATCGACACGCCCGGCCACGTCGACTTCTCGCACGAAGTTCGCCGATCGCTGATGTCGTGCGAAGGAGCGTTGCTCCTGATCGACGCGTCGCAGGGCGTGGAGGCGCAGACCGTCGCCAACCTCTACCTGGCACTGGAGTACGACCTGACGATCATCCCGGTGATCAACAAGATCGATCTGCCGTCGGCCGACGTGGACCGGGTGCGAGAGGAAATCGACAGCGACCTGGGCCTCGACCCGTTCGAGGCGGTGCTCTGCTCGGCCAAGACAGGTGAAGGGGTGGAGGACGTCCTCGACGCGATCGTGGCCCGGCTGCCGCCGCCGGACGGCGACGCGGCCGCGCCGCTCAGGGCGTTGGTCTTCGATGCCCAGTACGACCCCTACCGAGGCGTCGTCATGGTGGTCCGGGTGCGCGAGGGCACCCTTCGGCCCAAGCAGAAGATCCGGCTGATGCACACCGGCAGCGAGCACGACGTGGAGGAGCTGGGAACCCTCCTGCTCAAGCGCCGCAAGAGCGACGAACTGATCGCGGGTGCCGTGGGCTACGTGATCGCCGGGATCCGCAACATCTCGGAGATCGACATCGGCGACACGATCACGACCGCCCAGGGCGGCGCCGCCGAACCGATTCCCGGCTACCGGGAAGCAAAACCGGTCGTGTTCTCGTCGATCTACCCGGTGTCGAGCAACGACTACGAGGATCTGACCCGGGCACTGGAGAAGCTCGCCCTGAACGACGCCTCGCTGACCTTCGAGAAGGACTCATCCTCGGCGCTCGGCTTCGGTTTCCGTTGCGGATTCCTCGGCCTGCTGCACCTGGACGTCGTCCAGGAGAGGCTGGAACGGGAGTACGGGCTTTCGCTCGTTCTGTCCGCGCCGTCGGTGCGGTACCGGGTGGAGATGTCGGACGGCTCCATGCGGCGGATCGACAACCCGGCCGCCTACCCGGACCCCTCCGAGATCGCCGCCGTCTCGGAGCCCTACATCAAGGCCTCGATCATGCTGCCGGAGCGTTACCTCGGGGCGGTCATGGAACTCTGCCTCGAGCGCCGCGGCGGGAAGACGAACATCCACTACCTGGCGGTGGGACGGATCGAGCTGACCTGCGAGCTGCCGCTCGCCGAAGTGCTCTTCGACTTCTACGACAAGCTGAAGACCGTGACCCAGGGCTACGGGTCGTTCGACTACGAGCTGATCGGTTCACGAGAGACGGACCTGGTCAAGGTCGACATCCTGGTCAACGGCGAGCGGGTGGACGCCCTGTCCCAGCTCGTGCACCGGGACGAGGCGCGGCGGCGGGCACTCCGCTACTGCGAGCGCCTCAAGGACACGATCCCGCGCCAGCAGTTCAAGATCGCGATCCAGGGCGCGATCGGCGGCCAGATCATCGCCCGCACGACGATCGGCGCTTTCCGCAAGGACGTCACCGCCAAGTGCTACGGCGGCGACATCACCCGCAAGCGCAAGCTCCTCGAGAAGCAGCGCGAAGGCAAGAAGCGGATGAAGCGCGTCGGCTCTGTCGACATCCCGCAGGAGGCGTTCGTGTCCGTGCTGCGCAGCGACGGCTAGTGCCTACTCCGGCGTGTACCAGATCGGCGAGGACCAGGCGCGTTCCTGGATTGTCGGTGACACGTCCTGACGCGGCTCGACGCCTTCGCGCAGGGCGTCCCAGGTCGACCAGCGGCAGGTCGGGTTCTCGAGGACGCGCACGTAGTAGAAGGCGCGCTTCGAGGCGTCGAAGTCGGGATCCGTCCAGACGGCGCTGAGGTCGTCGGCGCCGGCGTCGTCGCTGATCTGGCAGGTCGCGAGGTCGACCGTGGCGCCGTTGTCGGGGCAACGGTGCGTGGCCGGATCGACCTCCGCGCCGTCGGAGCAGGCCACGTCGTAGACCATCTCCGCGCCCTGCCCGTCGCTCGACCATCCCTTGATCACCTGCAGCCGGTCGAGCGGCGCGGCCAACGCGTCGCGCATCGCCATGACCGCGAAGGTCGGCGCCGCGCCGACATCGCCGGCCAGCAGGTCGCCTCCCATCGGCACGCCTTCCGCATAGGCCCTGGTCAGGAACTCGGCATCGTCGAGGTCGCCGTCTTCGAAGGCGCCGGCGAAGAAGCGGATCTTCATGCGCGGTCCGGACGTCGCGAAGGTCTCCTTGTTGCGCATCGCGTCGAAGAGCGCCTCGCGGGTGTTCTCCTCGGCCCAGACGCCGGCTAGGCCGGAGGCGCCCCAGGTGTAGTAGTAGGTGTCGCGAAAGGACCGGCCCGAGCCGTCGTCGGTGCGCAGCGCGGCATCCGACTCCTGCGTCGGGTCATCGCCCATGCTCTGGTTGGCGCCCTCACCGGGCACCGATCCGCGGAGTGTCGCCGTCGCGTCCAGAATCCCGACCTTGGACCAGTAGTTGTCTTCCTGGAACGCGCCGCCCGAGACGTGCGTGTCGCTGGCGCCGATCAGGCCGAACTTGTACGGATTGGTCAGGCCGCCGTCGGCGAGCCGGAGACCGCGAATCAGGGCGTCGCGGACGTAGCTGCCGGGCGGGTCGCTGATGATCGTCGTCGCGATCTTGTACGGCATGATCTCGAAGTCGGCCCACTCGTCGTTGGGCGACAGCGCCGGATGGGTGTCTGACGTGCCCTTGACCTGGGTCATCTCGACGATCGGCTCGTTGCGCATCCGGACGTCGACGTAGTCCTCGTCGAGCGGGTCGCCGTAGAACTTCTCCATCTCGAACATCCGGCCGCCGGAGCCGTTCGGGTTGTGGGGGATGGCGAGCGCGTCGATGCCCTGGTCTCGCCACTCGTCCATCGCGGCCCAGAGATCCTCGGGGTTCTGCGAGTCGATCCGGCTGAACGGCGCTTCCGGGGCTTCGGAGCCGCGGAAGACCACGTTGCGGTGCAGGTTGTCCCGCTCGTAGCCGGACGACGTGTACTCGTAGGCGATGAAGGCCGTGAAGTTCCCCGGATCGTTGTGTGCCTCGGCCGCCTCGATGATCCTGGACCAGGCGTTTCGAACGACATCCATGTCGAGGTGCTCGTCCTCGCCCTTCCGGGCGTTCAGGTAGGGGCGCATGCCGACGAAGATGCCGCGCCGTTCGTCGGCGTCCTCGGCCACGCGGAGGTCGGCCGCGACCGGATGTCCGTACGCTGCCGAGCCGTCCTCGGTCATCGCCGGCAGCATCCCGAGGTACATGCCGTGGTCGGTCACGCCCTGGAAGTCGAGCGGCCGGTCGAGCTTCATGTCGAAGCCGGCGGGGTGCTTGATCGTCCCGCCCTTGGCGAACTCGTAGGCGTCGTTCGGATCCGTCGTCGTGCCGAAGATGAAGGCGTCGAACGAGTATCTGGTGTGGACGTGGAGGTCGCCGAAGTACGCGTTCTTCGTCGGGTTCGGGCCTTCGGCCGTGCCCTCGGCCACTTCCCCGGCGTCGGCAGAGTCGTCGCTCGGCGCGCAACCGGCGATCAGCAAGGCGGAGAACGCGGTCGCCGCCGCGAGCATCGTCAGCTTCTTCATCGGCTTCTCCTCAAGAGGGGTATCGAGGCAGTCTACTATTGGGTAACCAATCGCTGTTTGAGTTTCTCTCTCGAGATCGAGAAGGAGGTTCGCTGTGCGGAAGCTGACGGGTGGATTCGTTCTCGTCCTGGCGGGCGCCTTGGTGGCTGGGTCTCCGGGCCAAAGTGCTGAGCTGGACCCGGATCTCAGGGAGCGCGTCGACGCGTTGATCGCGGACGTCGCCCGGTCCCCGACGACCGTTTCGAACGTCGCCGAGCGCACTTCGGTTCTGTGGGAATGGGCGAACGTCGTCTCGATGCAGGGCGGCTTCGTGCCCAAGAACCTGCCCCTCGTCGTGTTCTACGGGCCGTTCCCCCGGCCTGGGACGGAACCGGCTCCGTTCCAACTCGCGTCGCTGGACGACTATGTGCGGCAGCTCGCCTGGCTGGACGAGGACGAGGAAGCCCTCGGAACCGTAACGCGCACCGGATCCGAGGTGTTCGAGGCACGCAGTTGGGCGACGATCGAGGTCGTCTACATGGTCGGCTCGCTCGGCATGCAGGAGGGCGGCGGGATCGTGATCTCGACGCAGGGCGCCGGAGGCTACGGCCGGTTGCAGACGACGGATCCCGCCGGCGACCACTACGTCTCCGCCCGGGTGAGCCGGGAAGGCATCAGCCTGGAGCAGGATGCGCACCCGATCTGGGGCCCGTACGGCGGCTTCCGCGGTCCTGCCGGTTTCCCGACTCTTCGGGTTCGCGGCGGGGATCTCTCGCCGGGCGACGCGATCACGTTGACCTACGGAGACCGGAGCGGCGGCGGCCGCGGTCTCGGCGTCGGCGAGTTCAGCAACGACCGGATCTCGCTGCCGATTCACGTCGACCCGGGCGACGGCAGGGTCTACGAGATGCCGCCGGCGACGTACGAGGTCGTGGGCGGGGCGGCGGAACGGGTCCACGGCTTCGCCCCGTCGATCGTCGGCACAGGCGAACCGTTCGTCATCTCGGTGCGCGCCGAGGACCGGGTCTACAACCGGGCGACCCGGGACATCCCAGGCCTCCAGGTCCTGCTCGACGGCGAGCAGGTGGCCGAACTGCCGGCCGGGCAGGCGATCCACCTGGTCGAGCTGGTCGCCGACGCGGAGGGTGTCCATCGCTACACGTTCCGCAGCCCCGACGGCGAGGTGACGGGCGCCGCGAATCCGGTGTGGGTGCGAGCGGATCCCGAACACCGGCTCTACTGGGGCGAGACCCACGGTCACTCCGGCTTCGCCGAGGGCCAGGGCACGCCGGACGGCTACTTCGCCTTTGCCCGCGACGATGCCCGCCTCGACTTCATCACGATGAGCGAGCACGACATCTGGCTGACGGACGGGCTCTGGGAGGAGTTGAACGAGGCAGTCCGAAAGTTCCACCGGGAGGGCGAACTGCTGGTCTTCGCGGGTTACGAGTGGACGTCGCCCCGGCAGCGCGGCGGTCACCACAACGTGTTCTTCCGGAACGTCGGTATGCAGCGGGTGGGTGTGCAGGCCGCGCCGAACCTTTCCGAGCTCTATCGCGGCCTGCGTGCCGAGTACGACACGGACGACGTGCTGATCATCCCCCACGCCCACCAGAATGGCGACTGGCGGCAGAACGACTTCGAGATGGAGAACCTGATCGAGATCATGTCGGGCCACGGCACGTTCGAGTGGTTCGGCAGCCGCTACCTGGAGCAGGGCTTCCGGGTCGGTTTCGTATCCGCGTCGGACGACCACCGGGGTCATCCGGGATACTCGCCCGGTCATCAGGCCGGCGCCTCGGGGCGCAGGTCGAACATCTTCCAGTTCGGCGGTCTGGCAGCCGCCTGGGCGCCGGCGCGCACCACGGACGCCGTGTTTGGCGCACTCAAGGCGCGCCACGCCTACGCGACCACCGGAGCGCAGCGGATCGTGCTCGATGCCCGGCTGAACGGGGCGCGGATGGGCAGCGAACTGGACCAGACCGATCGCCGTGTACTCGAGGGGCGGGCGATCGGCACCGGGCCGATTCGCCGCGTCGACCTGATCCGCAACGGCGAAGTCGTGGCGACCTTCGACACCCGCGGCGCCGGCGGTTCGGCGCTGCCGGAGGGCCAGTTCGAGGCCCTGGTCAGCTTCTTCTCGGAGACCTGGGTCGACATCCGGGACAACCCGCGTGGCCAGCGGCCGTGGCAGGGAACCGTGACGGTCGAAGGCGCGGAGCTGGTCGGCGGTCGCCTGACCGGAACGCCGTTGCCAGCCGACCGCTTCGGCGTCGACGGGAACACGGCCAGCTTCGACTTCACGACTCGGGGCTCGCGCCGGTCCTTCGCGCTGGTGCTGGAGGGCGATCCGGCGGCGGTTCGGCTCAGCCTCGAGATCGCGGCCGCCGCCGAATACGGCACCGCGCCGACGCAGGTGCGCACGCCGCAGCGGTTCGCTGCGGCGGAGTTCACGCTGGCCCTGCCGGCGGCGCCGGGAACGTCGGCCGATGCCCGCGGCGGCAACGAGCACGTGTTTCACGAAGGCGACTACGAGGACAGCGTGCGGGTCGACTTCGTCGAGGGACTGCGCGACGACGTCACCTTCCGATTCACCGACTTCGGCGAGGAAGAGGACTGGTACTACCTCCGCGTCGAGCAGATCGACGGCCACCTGGCCTGGTCGAGCCCCTGGTGGGTCGGCGGGGAGAAGCCGCGCTGACCTTGGCGTTACGGTTCGAGTTGCCGTGAAGGAGGCGGCCGGGCTCTACGTCCATATCCCGTTCTGTTCGGCGATCTGTCCATACTGCGACTTCGCGGTGGCGCGTGGTGGCGGGCCGGATCGGGAGCAGTTCGTGGCCGCTCTGTGCAGGGAGATCGAGAATCGGTCGGGTCGGGACGAAGACGCCCTCGAGTCCGCCCGGTTCGACACGGTGTACTTCGGGGGCGGTACGCCGTCGGCGTTGAGCCTGGAGCAGCTCCGGGTGATTCGGCGGCGGCTGGTCCGGAGGTTCGCGATCGATCCGGAGGCCGAGTGGACGATCGAGGTGAATCCGGAGGATGCCTCGGCTGAGTCGTTGGCCGGTTGGCGTGAACTTGGTTTCGATCGGATCAGCCTGGGGCTGCAGGCGCTGGACGATCGGGCGTTGCGCTTTCTCGGCCGGCGGCATGACGCGGCGGCGGCGCGGACGAGCGTCGGACGGGCGCGGGAGGCGGGTTTCCGGTCGGTGTCGGTCGACCTGATCTACTCGCTGCCGGGGTTCGATGGCGGCTGGTGGCTCCGGACGCTGGACGAAGCGGCGGCGCTCGGGCCGGATCACGTCTCCTGCTACGAACTGACGATCCACGACGGCACGCCGTTCGGCCGGCGGCGCGACGCGGGCAGGTTGTGCGAAACCGGGGAGGACGAGAGGGCCGCGAACTTCGTCGCCACGCACCGTCGTCTCGCCGAGTTGGGCTACGAGGGGTACGAGGTCTCGAACTTCGCTCGCCGGGAGGCGGATCGGAGCCGCCACAACCGGAAGTACTGGCGGCATCAGCCCTATCTGGGTCTCGGACCCTCTTCGCACTCATTCGCCGGTCGCAGCCGGTGGTGGAATGTGGCTGGCTGGAAGGACTGGAGCGCCGCGGTGGCGGGCGGCGACTCGCCGGTGGCCGGTCGCGAGGAGCTGACCAGCGATCAACTGTTGCTGGAGGCTGTGATGATGGGACTTCGCCAGCGATCCGGCATCGACTGCGCCGCCCTGGAGCGGTGCTTCGGCATCGATCCGGCCGCTGGAGCCGCCGGGCAGATCGAAGCCTGGGAGAAGGCGGGCTGGCTCCGGGTGCGCGGTCGTCGCCTGGAGCCAACCCTCGAGGGCATGGCCCGGGCGGATCGTCTGGCGCGGGAGTGGAGACTGCCCTAGCGGAAGACCGACGCTTCGAGTTCCACGTCGGCGCTCTGCCACGCCCTCGCGAAGCGCTCTTCCACCTCGTCCGCTTCCTGCTTCCGGTCCTGCGCGCGCAGCGCCTCCGCGAGGCCGAACAGGGACCAGCCGTTGTGCGGGTTGTGCTCCAGGTCGCGGCGGTAGACGGCTTCGGCCTCGGTCGCGTGCCCGGCTTCGAGCAGCACGGCGCCCAGGGACTGGCGCACGGGGTAGTGGAAGGACGGTGGTTCGGCGTAGCGGAAGCTGTCCTGGAGGGCCACGGCTGAGCGCATCTTGTTGATCGCGCGGCCCATCCGGCCCCGGGCCGCCTGGATCTCGCCGGCGAGCAAGTGCTCGGTCAGGCGCACCAGGTCGGAACCGGTGGCGAAGGAAATGCTCAGGTCCGACAGTTCAGTGCTCCGCCGCAGCTTGCCGAGTGCCTTGAGGTGCCGTCTGGCGGCGCGCGGATCGCCGCCGGCGGCAAGGGCCAGACCCCGGGCGTAGTGCCACATCGCGGTCTGGAAGGTCTGGCCGGCGGCAGGTCGCGGCGTGTCGAGGACCTCCTGCCAGCGGCCGAACCGGACGCGCGCGAACAGAGGCGTCGCCAGGTAGTTCTGGAGGAAGGGGAGAGTCGGAGCGAGTTCGGCGGGGACCTCCTCGGCCAGGTTGTCGGCGCTCTCGATCGCGAGTTCGGCGCGGCCGCCGAAAGTGGCGGCAGCCCACAGGAAGTGGATGTTGTGGGGGTAGTAGCCGACCGCGTAGAGCCCCTGGGCGCTGCACTGGGCGATGTAGTCGAGGTCGGCGGCAATCGCGCGCTGGTTCGACGTCACGGCGTCGTCGTAGCGGCCGACGCGGATATAGATGTGAGCCGGCATGTGGACCAAATGACCGGCGGCCGGCATGAGCTTGCCGAGGGCGTCGGCGCTCGGCTCGGCGAGCTGCGGTTCCCGGGCTTCCATCAGGTGGATGTAGTAGTGGTGGGCGCCAGGGTGGTCGGGATGCGCCGCGATCACACGCTCGAGGAGTTCCTTCACCTCCAGGGTTCCCGGTTGCGGCTCGCCGCCGCGCCAGTAGTCCCAGGGCATCGTGTTCATGATCGCCGCGGCGTGCAGGGTGGCCGCTTCCGGATCGTCCGGGAACCGCTTCGCGACCGCCGCGATCGCGTCGACCCATGCCGCGTCGAACGCCTGACGGTCGGCGTCCCCGTCGGCGGAGTAGCGGCTCGCCAGAGCGTCGATCAGGGCCTGCTCCCGCTCACTTCCGCTGGCGCGCCGCTCTTGTGCCTGCTCGAGGCTCTCCAGCGCCCGGAGTTCGCGCTCACGCGGCATCGAGTCGTTCAAGTTGCGGCCCAGGGCCAGCGCCCTGCCCCAGTACGGCATCGGCGCTTCCGAGTCGAGCCGGGCCGCTTCCTCGAACGCCCGCACGGCCTCGGCGTGGTTGAACGCATAGACGAGGCGCAACCCCTGATCGAAGAAGCGCTGCGCTGCTTCCGACGAGGTAGTGATCGGGTAGTGCAGATCGCCCAGGCCCTCCAGCGTCGGCGCGAGCGGCTCGCCGGCGTCGCTGGCTGTGATCGCCCCGACGCCGATCACCGGAATCGTCAACGCGACGATGACGGTTCGCAGGATGCGTGTGCTGGTCCTCATGGCGGTCAGAGTAACAGCGGCAGCCGAACGGCAGTAGCATCCCCTCCCGGTGGCTAAGGCATGGCGCGAATCGCAGTTCTGACCGGAGGTTCGACGCCGGAGCGGACGGTCGCCCTGGCGGGCGCGGCCAAGGTCTCGGCCGCCCTGCGCGCCAGCGGCCACGAGGTCGCCGCGTTCGACACGATCGAAGCGGGCCCCCTGGACGCCGAACTGGAGCGGCAGCGTCTGGGGCGTGCCGTCGGCACCCGCCCGCCGTCGCTGGCCGAGCTGCGCGAGCTGGAAGCGCGCGAAGACCTGCCGGCCCTGGTCACGGGCGATCTCGGCAGCCACGACGCCGTCTTCCTCGTGCTCCACGGCCGCCAGGGCGAGGGCGGCGAAGTCCAGGAGCTGCTGGAGGCCGCCGGCATCGCCTTCACCGGCAGCGACGCCCAGAGCAGTCTTCTCGCGATGGACAAGGACGAGAGCAAGCGCCGCTTCCGCGATGCCGACATCCCGACTCCCGACTGGCTGACCTGGCCGGCCCGGCAATCGGACATCGAAGAACTCGGCCTGCCCCTGATCGTCAAGCCGTCACGGGTGGGCTCGACGGTCGGCTTGACCCTCATGCCGGACCCCTTCGACCTCGACTCGGCGGTTGGCAAGGCCCTCACGTTCGACGACCAGGTGATTCTGGAACGGTTCCTGCCGGGACGGGAGTACACCGTCGGCGTGCTGGACGGCCTGGCCCTGGGTGTCGGCGAGATCATCTCGCCGGACGCGATCTTCGACTACCACAGCAAGTACACGCCGGGCCGGGCCCAGGAGCTCTTCCCGGCCGACATCGGTTCGGACCTCGAAAGACGTCTTCGCGAACTCGCTCTCGCTGCGCACGAGGCTCTGGAACTCCGGGACTTCTCCCGCGTCGACTTCCGCCTCGATGCCGCGGGCTCCCCCTACTGTCTCGAAGTCAACACCTTGCCGGGCATGACCCCCACCAGCCTTCTCCCCCAGTCCGCCGCGGTCTTCGGGATCTCCTTCGAAGACCTCTGCGACCGAATGATCCGTCTGGCCCTCGCTCGCGCTCCGTAGCGGCCGGTCCTACGCCGTCGCCGACCGCGGCCGGTGCAGGACGCCGTCCAGCGCGCCGCGCAGGTCAGCCACCAGGTCGTCCGTGTTCTCGATTCCGATCGAGAGTCGCAGAAGCTGGTCGCTGATGCCGGCCGCGGCGCGGGCCTCAGGCGTCATCGAGGCGTGGCTCATCGTGGCTGGGTGGGAAACCAGACTCTCGACGCCGCCAAGGGACTCGGCGAAGGCAAAGCACGTCAGGTGCGAGACCAGGTGGGCCACGTCGCCGGTGTCGCCTCTGAGGTCGAAGCTCGCCATGGCGCCGAAGCCGTCCTGCTGGCGGCTCGCGATGTCGTGGCCGGGGTGGTCCGGCAGGCTCGGATGGTAGACCTGCTGGACGGCGGGATGCTCACGGAGCATCCCGACCACCGCAAGCGCGTTCTCCTCGTGGCAGCGCAGACGACTGTGCAGTGTGCGCAGGCCGCGAAGCGTCAGGTAGCTGTCGAAGGGGGCTCCGGCGACGCCCATCATGTTCGCCCACTCCTCGAAGAACTCGTGAAGTTCCGGAGTCGCCGCGATGACCGCGCCGCCGACCACGTCGCTGTGGCCGTTCAGGTACTTGGTCGTCGAGTGGATCACCACATCGGCGCCCCACTCGATGGGCCGCTGAAGCGCCGGCGACATGAACGTGTTGTCGGCCACGACCAGCGCGCCGGCCTGCTTCGCGTGCCGGCAGACGGCTTCCAGATCGGTGATCCGGAGCAACGGGTTGCTTGGCGTCTCGACCAGGACCAGCCTCGGACGGGTGGAGAGGGCCGCCGCCATGGCCTGCCGGTTCGTCAGGTCGACGAACTCGACTTCGAGCAGGCCGCGCTGCTGGTAGCGGTCGAGCAACCGGAAGGTGCCGCCGTAGCAGTCGTGGGCGGCGACGATCCGGTCTCGCGGGTCGAGCAGTTGGCAGACCAGGGTGACGGCCGCCATGCCGGAGGCGGTGACGACCGCACCGTGACCGCCTTCGGCCTCGGCGAGGGCCTCGGCGAGGGCAGTGCGCGTCGGATTGCCGGAGCGCGTGTAGTCGTAAGGACGTTTGCCGTCCAGGCCGGCGAACGTGAAGTTGGCCGACAGGTGCAGCGGTGGAACGACCGCTCCGTGGTGTTCGTCGGAGGCGAGCGCCGCGCGCACGGCGCGGGTTGCCGGGTCGTGGTTCGAGGTCATGTGAGTCTCCGGTCGAAAGGGAGTTGGGTGGGTTCCGCTTGCGCGGAACGGGTTCAACGCTCTCTCGAGAAGACTTCTACGGAGAGTGAACCGGAGGAGGCGCCGAAACCGCGTGGGCAGCTCGTTGACTCATCTCTCGGCAAGCCCCGCCCGAAGGCGGGACTCCCGTAGGAGTTGGCACCTTCCCGGGGTTGCGACGCCCCGGTGGTTGCCCCGGCGTCGACGGGCCTGTCCCTCAGCCGGTCTCGATGAGTTGCTCCTGCCGCGGAGAACCGGGCCGAAGCGGGTGCATGTTAGCAGACCGCACTGCCCGCTTGGTCGCTTTGCGTAGTTGGCACGGTGTTATGCTGCCGGTGCCCCCAACTGACTCGAATTCGGCGGTAGACGCCGTTTGGTTTTCTTGACTCGGTTGCCCCGCACCTCCGCGCCGGAGGGGCGCAGACGGAAGGAGACGCAGGATGAGGAACAAGGTTGGCTGGATTCGCCCCGTGGGGTTTGTCGCACTGGCTCTTGCACTGTGCGCCACGGGCGCCTGGGCGCAGGCGACCGGACAGTTGAGCGGATTCGTTACGGACGCGGAGGGCGGCGCTCTGCCGGGCGTGAGCGTTACGGTGACGAACGTCGATACGAATCAGTCCCGGCTCGTGATGACCGGGCAGGACGGGTACTTCGCGGCGCCGCTACTGGCGCCGGGTGACTACAACGTGACCGCCGCGCTCGAGGGCTTCGTCCAGTTGAGCCGCGAAGGCGTCCGGGTCACCGCGGCAGAGACCGCCAGAATCGCCATGGAGCTCTCGGTCGGCGAGTTCTCCGAGACGATGACCGTAACCGGCGAGACGCCTCTCATCGAAACCTCGAATGCGACGCTGGGCGTGGTCGTCGACGAGGCGAAGATCGTTCAGTTGCCGCTCAACGGGAGGAACTTCACCCAGTTGGGCACGCTCATCCCCGGCGTGGTCGAACCGCCCGCCCGCTTGGGCGGAGCGCGCGGCGACGCCGACGCCGCGATCCACGGATTCGGCGCGGTCACCGCCGGCTTCGCGGTCAACGGCGTGCGCAACCAGTCGAACAACTTCCTGCTCGACGGCGCCGCGAACAACGACACGTTCAACACCGGCTTCGTCGTGCGGCCGCCGCCGGACGCGATCGAGGAGTTCAAGATCCTGACCCACTCCTACACCGCGGAGTTCGGCCGGAACGCCGGCTCGATCGTCAACGTGGTGACGAAGTCGGGGGGCAACAGCCTGCAGGGGAGCATCTGGGAGTTCAACCGCGACGACTCGCTGGAATCCCGGAACTACTTCTCGCCACCCGACCAGGAAAAGCCGACCCTCGCGCAGGATCAGTTCGGCGGCACGATCGGCGGCCCGCTGGTCACCGATCGGCTGTTCGGCTTCGGCTACTACGAGGGTTTCCGGAACACCCGCGGCACGACCCAGAACATCGCGGTGATGAGCGCGGCCGAGCGGATGGGCGATTTCTCGGGCGGCGGCACGATCATCGACCCGATGACCGGCGAGCCCTTCCCGGGCAACGTGATCCCTGCCGACCGGCTGAGCCCGATCGCGACCAGGGTGATCAGCGAGTTCATGCCGTTGCCCAACGTGGGCAGCCGCTACATCGTCTCGCCCGACGTGACGGACGATCGCGACCAGTTCGGGCTGCGCCTGGACTTCCGGGTCGCCGACTCGCAGAACGTGCTTGTACGCGCTCTCAGGAGCACGTCCGATCGCTTCGAGCCGCCGACGGTCCGGCCGATCGGCAACACGGCGGCGTCCACGCTCGAGGACTACATGGTGTCCCACACGGCGACCGTCGGCTCGAATGTGTTCAACCAGGTGCGCGTGATGTCGAGCGCGATCGACGCGGAACCGGTCGTCACCAGCGGCCTGACGAACTCCGATTACGGCATCAACCTCCCCAACATCAACGAACTGGCCGTGGGCCTGCCGCAGTTCTCGATCTCGGGTTTCCCGAGCATGGGGGACCGGAATCAGCCGTTCGTCAAGCGGGAGAACGAGGTCGAGCAGTTCACGGAGGATCTCACGATCCTGCGCGGCCGCCACACGATCAAGGCGGGAATCGACTACCGGAACGAGAAGATGTTCATCGGCTTCATCAACCGGCCGAACGGTGACTTCGTGTTCCGCGGCACTCACACCGGCAGCGCGGCGGCCGACTTCCTGCTCGGGTTGCCTGCGCTCTTCCGGACGGCGGTCCCGGGTGCCGACTCGATCAACGAGGGCGACGGCTCGCTGTACGCCGCGTACATCCAGGACGAGTTCCGGTTGTCGCCGCGGTTGACGTTGAACCTCGGCCTTCGGTACGAGTTGGCCGAGCCCTTCGAGGACACGGGCGATGCGCTGAACAGCTTCCGGCCCGGCCAGCAGTCGACGCGCTTCCCCGACGCGCCGACCGGCCTCGTCTATCCGGGCGATGCGGGAGTGCCGGCGGGGACCTACGACACGGACTCGAACAACTTCGCGCCGCGGCTGGCGATGGTCTGGGATCCCGAGGGCAACGGCCGTTCGAGTCTCCGCCTCGGCTGGGGGCTGTTCCACGACAGTCTGCCGGGTCAGGGCGACTTCTTCCAGAACTCGGTCCTGGCGCCGCCGTTCAATCCGCTGGTCCAGCTCAACTCGCCGCCCACGGTGATGACGCTCGCCGATCCGCTCGCGAACCTCACGGGTGGCCCCACCAGATTCCCGCCGGGGATCATCTTCATCGGTTGGGGTAGCGAGTTCACGACGCCGAACTACCAGCACTACAACCTCACCTACCAGCGCCAGCTCGGCCAGAGCATCGGGCTCGAGGTCGGCTGGGTCGGCTCGCGTGGCCGGAACCTGCCGATCTTCATGGAGGTCAATCCGCGGGTCGTCGAGCCTGGCCAGACCACGCTCGGACCGCGCCAGTACCCGGCCTTCAGCCTGGTGCGGCCGACGTTCACGGTGGCCAAGTCCTGGTACGACGCGTTCCAGGCCAGCATCCGGATGCGGCCGACGCGAGGGCTGAACTTCCTCTTCTCGTACACCTACGGTGAGGCGGAGGACCACGTCTCCGGGCTCAACATCGGCGGCGAGGAGCGGCCGATCGTTCCGGTCGACCTGGAGCGGTTGAGCTCCATCGACAGGGCGCTCGAGCGTGAGCGCGGCCCGGCGCTCTTCGATGTGGAACACCGGCTCGTGCTCAGCTTCGGCTACGACCTGCCGTCGCTCGAGGGCCGGAACGGGTTCGTGCGCGGGGTGTTCGGCAACTGGCAGTTGAACGGCATTCTGCAGTACCAGACGGGCTATCCGTTCCCGATTCGCGTTCGCGGCGACGACATCCGGGGCCTGACCTCGCGGCCGGACCAGGTCTGCGACCCGAACAGCGGCGCGCCGAATACGGTCGACAAGTGGTTCAACACGGAGTGCTTCGTGTTTCGGACGCTGGCGGAGACCGCCGAGCGGCGTGGCAACGCCGGCCGCAACCCGATTCGCGGTCCGGACTTCGAACGAGTCGACCTGTCGCTGATCAAGCACATTCCGCTCGGCGGCGGCGACCGGTCGCTGCAGCTCCGGGTCGAGGCGTTCAACGTCTTCGACCGGGTCAACTTCGCCCAGCCGGGCAACCGGATCGGCGACCGCAGCTACGGAGTGATCACCGCGACGAACGGCGACGGCCGGATCGTTCAGCTCGGCATCAAGTACAGCTTCTGATCAGTCGGTGTTGTCGCCCGCATCCTGAGGCGGGATGCGGGCGACTCGCCGTTCCTCAGCGGGCTTCGTCCGCCTTGCCCCGGTGGACGAACCAGAGGTTCCGGGCATAGACGAGCACTCCGAAGCTCTGGCCGGTGATGAACACCGGGTCATTGATCGAGATGGCGTAGCTCAGCAGGGTCAGGCCGCCGAACAGGCTCAGGTACCAGAAGGCGGTCGGAACGACGCTTTGCCGGCGTCGCTCGGTGGCGATCCACTGGACCAGGAAGCGGGAGCCGAAGAGGGCCTGTCCTCCGAAACCTATTGCCTTCCAGATGAGGTCGGGTGTGACGGGTGGCATGGTGAGCGCTCCAGTGCTTTGACGGTGACGGAGACCGCACGCCGGCGGTACCAGGAGACGCCGAACAGATCCAGAACTCCGCGCAGGAAGCGGCCCCGGATGTTGTACTTGCTCGCACCTTCCGTGCGCGCACGGTGTCCGACCGGGATCTCAGCGTAGTTGCCGCCGTGCCGCAAGGCCAACAAGGGCAGAAAGCGGTGAAGCCCGTCGAAGAGGGGCAGGTCTTCGAGGGCGGCGGCGCGATAGCCCTTGAGTGCGCAGCCGATGTCGGTACATGGGTCGCTGAGGGCGACCCGCCGGACCCGGTTCGACACCCGGCTGGCGAGCCGCCTCAGGAGAGTGTCCTTGCGTTTCGTTCGTATGCCGGAGACGACGTCGTGGTCGTCTAGCAGGGCGACGATGGCCGGGATGTCGGCGGGGTCGTTCTGGAGATCGGCGTCCATCGTCACGATCAGGGGCGCTCGCGAGGCGCGGATTCCAGCGAGCAGGGCCGCCGACTGACCGGCGTGCCGCTCCAGTCCGAGAACCCGCAACCTGACGTCGTCCTCCGCCAGGGCAACGAGTTCCTCGCGACTGCCGTCCGTGCTCACGTCGTCGACCAGGATCAACTCGTAGTCCAGGCCGGCTCCGGCCATCGCGTTGCGCGTCTCCGCCGCCAGACGTTTCAGGTTGCCCGCTTCGTTGAAGACCGGGGCGACGATCGAAAGCTGCGGCGGCATGGCGGCTGCTCCGATCCTAGCTATCGGCGCGTTGATACCCTGCCGGCCGTGCTCCTGATCGTGCGCCACGGCGAGACCGCCGCGAACGCCGCCCGGATCGTCCAGGTACCGGAAACGCCGCTCAACGAGCGTGGGATGGCGCAGGCCGAGCGGCTGGCGGCCCGGTTGGCGAGGCACCATCGGGAGCGGCCGATCGGATCCGTCGTCGCCAGCGACCTTCGTCGGGCGGAGATGACCGCCGAGCCCGTGGCGGAGACACTCGGGCTGCCGCTCGTCATTGAGCCCCTGCTCGCGGAGCGCAACTTCGGCGACCTGCGAGGTCGCGCCTATGCGGACATCGGTTTCGACATCATGGAACCCGGCTACGAACCCCCGGCAGGGGAGGACTGGCCGTCGTTTCACCGGCGTGTCGCCCGCGCCTGGACCAGGATCCGCGAGTTGGCCCGGGAGACCGACGGTGACAGCGTCTTCGTGACTCATGGTCTCGTTTGCCACTCTCTGGCGCTCTTTCACCTGAGTCTTGGCGATGGTCTGGAGCAGCCTGATCGTTGGGGCAACACCTCGGTCACTCATGTCGAGAGTCGGGCGCCGTGGCGGGCGACCCGGATCAACTGCTGCGACCACCTGGACGCGTCGACGACGGACGGCGGTCAGATGTCCGGCATCTGACGACGCCGCGGAGGCCCCCCGACCGCGCCCGTCTGTCGTCCTGCGGCAGGCGGCTCGGATAGAGTTTTGGGGTCTGCGCCGCCTCGGGAAGAACCGAGGCGAGCGATGGGTTTGAATGACCGTTAGGGATCCGACCGAGATGACCGTGGATACCAGCGAGACCGTACCCTCCGACTCGCCTGCGGCGCCCCGGGTGGCGCCGCCCGTTGCCCCACCCGTAGTACCAGGCGTCAGCGAAGAGTTCCGGGTCGAGATCGCGAGTCAGGCCGACCTGTTGCAGCGGGTTCGCTCGGAGGTGGGCAAGGTCATCGTCGGCCAGACCTACATGATCGACCGCCTGCTGATGGCCCTGATCGCGGACGGACACGTCCTGATCGAGGGCATTCCGGGCCTGGCCAAGACGACCGCGATCAAGACGCTCTCCCAGGCGGTCGAGACGGGCTTCTCGCGCATTCAGTTCACGCCCGATCTGCTGCCGGCCGATCTCCTCGGCACGCAGATCTACCGTGTGGATCAGCACGACTTCCAGGTCAAGCAGGGACCGATCTTCACGAACCTCCTGCTCGCGGACGAGATCAACCGGGCGCCGGCCAAGGTCCAGAGCGCGCTGCTCGAGGCGATGCAGGAACGGCAAGTCACTCTCGGCGACGAGACCTTCGACCTGCCTGATCCGTTCCTGGTCCTTGCGACCCAGAATCCGATCGAACAGGAGGGCACCTACCCGCTGCCGGAAGCCCAGGTCGACCGGTTCATGCTGAAGTTGCGTGTGGACTACCCGAACCGGGAGGAAGAGCGCGAGATCATGCGCAGGATGGCCCGGCGCGAGCGGCCCACCGTCGAGGCGGTCGTGAGTCCGGACGACATCCGCCGCGCGCGCGGTGTGGCCGACTCGATCTACCTGGACCCCAAGGTCGAGGAGTACATCGTCGACCTCGTGTTCGCGACCAGGGAGCCGGCGGACGTGGGGCTGGAACGCCTGGAGCCGCTGATCGAGTACGGGGCGTCGCCTCGCGCCACGATCTTCCTCGCCGCCGCCGCCCGCGTGCAGGCGCTGATGTCCGGCCGGGCCTACGTGACGCCCCAGGACGTCAAGACGGTCGGTCCGGACGTTCTCCGGCACCGGGTGCTGGTTTCGTACGAGGCGGAGGCGCGGGACCTGAGCTCGGACGATTTGATCCAGGAGATCATGGGCACCGTCGACGTTCCCTGAGGTCGCTCTGGAGCGCGATCGATGTGGTTCTTCCGGCGTCACGAGACCGAGGAGCGGGAACGCAGGGAGGCGACCCTCTCGCCTGAGCTGCTGGCGCGGATCAAGACGATCCAGCTCCGTACCCAGCGCCTCGTGACGGACGCCCTGGCGGGCGAGTACCACAGCGCCTTCAAGGGCCGGGGCATGGAGTTCGAACAGGTAAGGGAGTACGCACCGGGGGACGACATCCGCCACATCGACTGGAACGTGACGGCCCGGATGTCGAGTCCGTTCGTCAAGGAACACCGCGAAGAGCGCGAACTGACCGTCATGCTGATCGTCGACGTCAGTTCTTCGGGCGCCTTCGGCACCGCCGAGAAGCAGAAGCGGGAGGTCGTCGCCGAGGTTGCCGCCGTGCTCGCCTACCTCGCGATCCAGAACAACGACCGGGTCGGCATGATCATCTTCTCGGACCGGATCGAGCACTTCATCCCGCCCAAGAAGGGGCGCTCCCACGTCTGGCGGGTGATCCGTGAAGTCCTGAGCTTTCGCCCCACCGGCCGCGGCACCGATCTCGACGGCGCCCTCGACTACCTGGGCCGCGTGGTGCCGCGACGGTCGGTGGGCTTCGTCATTTCGGACTTCCTGGATGAGGGTTTCTCGGAGCGCCTGCGCGTGGCGGCTCGCCGTCACGACCTGACCGCGATCCGCGTGCTCGACCAGCGGGAGGTCCGACTGCCACGGATGGGTCTGATCGAACTCGAGGACGCCGAGACCGGGGAGACGATCGTCGTCGACACGGCGAGCCGGCGGGTCGCGGAGAGCTTCGTGCGACTGGCGCGGGAGGATCTGGCGCGGCGCTCGGAGCAGTTTCGCCAGGCGGGCGTCGGCGAGATCCAGGTCTGGGCCGATCGGCCGTGGATCGAGCCGATCGTTCGTTACTTGCGGGCTCGTGAGCGAACGGTGCGGGTGTAGACGTGCGCTCCTGTTCCTTGGCCGTGCTCGTTCTGCCTCTCGCGCTCGCGTGCGGGGCGACCGATGATCGGGCGGAAGTGGCGACGTCGCCGAAGCCGCCCGCCGAGCTGCGGGCCGCGGTCGACCGGGCGACCGCGACGACGGGTGACCTGATCACGTACGAGGTGGAAGTCGAGCGCGAGCCGGCTGTGAGCGTCGAGCTGGCCGATCCCGGAACGGGAATCGCGGGTTTCCGCATCGTCGATCTCGGCCAGGATCCGCCGGAGACCCTCGCTTCGGGCCGGATCGTTGAGCGTCGCTGGTTCAGGCTCCGGGCCGACCTGGTCGGTTCCTATGTGCTGCCTGCGCTTTCCGCCACGTACAGCGGAGCCGCCGGTGACGCGGGCGAGCTCGCGACGCCGGAGATCCCGGTCGAAGTCGAATCCGTGTTGCCGGCGGACGGCACCGAAGTGACGGATATTCGGGACATCAAGCCGCTGCGCAGGGCCGAGCCCGGCCGGCCCTGGCTGTTGTGGCTGGGGATCGCCCTGGCGGTTCTCGCACTGGCGGCCGCGGCATGGTGGTGGCGCCGGCGCCGGGAGCGTGGCGACGCTGCGCCCGAAACGCCCGCGGTTCCACCCTACGAGTTGGCGATCCAGGAGTTGGAGCGGCTGCGGCGTACCGACTTCTCGAACCTGCGGGAACTGCGCCGCTACTACTTCGCCGTTTCGGCGGTCCTGCGTGCCTACATAGAAGGCCGCTTCGGCCTGAACGCGACCGATCTGACGACGGAGGAGATCCTGAGTCGATTGGGCGAGCCCGCTCCCCTCGCGATTCGGCTCGACCCCGTTCAGGCGCGGCGGCTGGAGCGGTTCCTCCTGGCGACCGATCAGGTCAAGTTCGCGGCCCATCTCCCCGGTCCCGGGGAGATCGACCGTACCTACGAGCAGGCTCTCGGCTTCGTGCGGGCCACCCGGCCGCCCATGGATGACGGGGACGAGGATCGCGGCAACGCCGGGGAGCACGCGGGGGCGGCTGACCACAGGGGAAAGGCGGCATGAACGAGCAACTGCTCCTGGCCGATGCCCGCTGGCTCTGGGTGCTCTTGCCCCTCTACGTGATCTGGGCGCTCCTCTGGTGGCTTCGTCCGCGCTGGCGTCACCTGGTGGTGCGCCGCGCCTTTTCCGTGCGAGGGAAGGCCCCGGGCAGAGCGGCCGTGTCCTACTCGTCTCTCGTTCATGCGCGTCAGTCGGCGCGTTCGAGTGCGCCGACTGCGCGGCGCCTGGTGTCGGCGCTGCGTCTGGTCGTCGTCGCCCTGGTCCTGCTCGCCGTGATGCGCCCCCAGACGGGCCGTGCGCTCACCGAGGTGAGCACGGAGGGGATCGACATCGTCCTGGTGATCGACACCTCGGGGTCGATGAGGGCGCTCGACCTCGACGCCCACGAGCGCTCGCTGAGTCGCCGAAGAGATCGCCTGGAGGTGGCGAAGGACGTCGTCGAGACGTTCATCGCGGCCAGACCGAACGACCGCATCGGCCTCGTCGTGTTCGGCGCGGAGGCCTTCACCCAGTGTCCCCTGACGCTGGATCACGGCATCGCCGCGACCTTTCTCGAACAGCTCGAGATCGGCATGGCGGGGGACGCGACGGCGATCGGATCGGCGGTCGGCGTGGCGACCAAGCGCCTCAGAAACTCCGAGGCCGAGTCGAAGGTCGCGGTCCTGTTGACGGACGGTCGCAGCAACGCGGGGGCCCTGACGCCGCTGCGAGCAGCGGAGGCCGCCGCCGCGCTTGGCGTGAAGCTCTACACGATCGGCGTTGGAACCCGCGGACAGGCGCCGATCGTGGTCGAGACGCGGTTCGGCCCGCGGGTTGTCTACGAGGATGTCGAGATCGACGAGGACACTCTCCGGCAGATGGCGACGGTTACCGGCGGCGCGTACTTCCGGGCCGAGGACGTCGCCGGCCTGGAAACGGTCTACGAGCGGATCGACGAGCTCGAGAAGACCGAGATCACCCAGGAGTCGTTCATGGAGTACGAGGAGCGCTTTGCCTGGCTGGTGACGCCGGCGGTGTTCCTGCTCCTGCTCGAAGTCGTGCTGCTCGATACCCGTCTGAGGAAGCTGCCGTGACGGGCGGTCGGACAGGACTGAATCCGGCCGGTCGCGGCGGTGGACGCAGTTGCCGGGCGCTCCTCGCGCTCTTGCCGGTCGCGTTCCTCTTGGTCGGTTGCGAGGTCCGCAGCGGCCGCCCGGATGCGCTCTGGCTGCTGTGGCTGGGGCCCGGACTGCTGCTCTTCTACATCTACGCATTCCGCACCCGGAGCCGCCTGCTCGGGCGCTTTGCGTCGCCCGAGATGTTGCCGGCCCTAGTCGCCGGAGTCAGCCGGCCGCGACGACGTCTGAAGGCTGTGCTCGTGCTCGTGGCGGTGCTCGCCCTGGTGGCGTCGCTCTCTCAGCCCCGTTGGGGCTTCGTCTGGGAAGAGGTCCACCGCGAGGGCGTCGACATCGTGGTCGCTCTCGACGTCTCGGATTCCATGCTGGTGCGTGACGCGGAGGCGGGCGGCGAACTCAGCCGTCTCGAGCGCGCCAAGCGCGAGATCGCCGACCTCCTCGGACGCCTGGAGGGCGACCGCATCGCGCTGGTCGCCTTTGCCGGTGCTGCCTTTTTGGAACTGCCGCTGACGCTCGACTACTCGGCGGCGGCTCTCTTCCTGGAGGCGATGGACCCGGACCTGATTCCGACCAAGGGCACCGCGATCGGTGAGGCGCTCCGGGTGTCGCTCGAGGCGTTCGAGCGGGTCGCCTCGGTCGGATCGCGGCAGTCGAGGGCGGTGATTCTCATCACCGATGGCGAAGATCATCTGGGCGAGGCGCAGGAAGTCGCCGAAACGGCCGCCGCGGCCGGCGTGCGGGTGTTCGCGATCGGCATCGGACGCGACGAGGGCGCGCCCATCCCCAGGGAGGGGGGCGGTTTCCGGACGGACCGCCGTGGCGAGATCATCCTCAGCCGGCTGGACGAGGCGGCGCTGCAGCGGATCGCACTGACCACCGGTGGCCGGTACGTCCGCTCGGTGACCGGCGATGTAGACCTGGAGCAGATCTACGCCCAGGGAATCAAGGCGCAACTGGAGGATCAGGAACTCGGTTCCAGCCGTCGGCAGCGTTGGCAGGAGCGCTTCCAGTGGCTGCTGGTTATCGCGCTGGCGGCTCTGATGCTGGAGCCTCTGATCAGTGATCGGTTGCGGCGCCGCAGAGTGACGGTCGCCTCGGCAGTTTGTCTCGCCTGGCTCCTCTCGCTGCCCGACGGGGCGCTCGCCCAGCCCCAAGCCACGGAGTCCTTCCCTGCGGCAGCGGAGACTTCGCCGGCGGTCGAGTACTCCTCGCCCTACGAGGCCTTCGACGCCGGCGCCTATGCCCAGGCCCTCGAGGGTTTCGTGGATCGCCAGACCAGACAGCCCGACGACCCGGAAGTGAGTCTCAACGTCGGCGCGGCGCACTACAAGCTGAACGACTTCGATTCCGCCGACGCCCAGTTCTTCCGCGCCGCGGCCACCGGCGACGACGCGCTCCGGGCCGAGGCGCTCTACAACCTCGGCAACAGCGCCTACCGTCAGGACAAGCTGGGAGAGGCGATCGACCTCTACATGGCTTCCCTGGAGGTGAATCCGGACGACCTGGACACGAAGTTCAACCTGGAGTTCGTGCGCGAGGAGTTGAAGAAGCGGCGGCAACAGCAGCAGGACCAGGACCAGAACGAACAGAACCAGGATCAGGAGGAGCAGAGCCAGGAGGGCGCCGAGCAGCAGTCGGAGGACCCGAGCCAGGACGGGGGTGAGCAGCCCGAAGACCAGCAGCAGGATCGTGGCGGCCAGGACCCGTCGCAGGACCCCGAGTCGGAGGATGGGCAGGATCCCGAGGACTCCGACCGCGACGACGACGGCGTCCCCGACGCGGCGGACTCGCCGCCCGAGGGCGAGGGCCCGGACCAGGGCGGCCAGGACGGACCGCGGGAACCGCCGCAGGGCATGACGCCGGAGGAGGCCGAGCGCTACCTCCAGGCGCTGGAAGAGGGACGTCTGGACCCGAGGCGCCGCGGTCAGCGCGGACGCCCCAGCCGGCAGGCGAAGGACTGGTAGGACGATGAAATCCCCGAGGGGGCACTTCAGGCTGTCGAGGCGCGCCGTGGCTGGCGGTTGGTCCGCCGTGCTGTGCTGCGCGGTCGCCGTCCTGCCCTGGGCGACCGCTGCGGGTGCGCAGAGTGACGGGGGAATCCGGGTCACGGTCGACCGCAATCAGGTCGCGCTGGGCACCCAGATCTACATGACGGTCAGGATCGATGGATCGCCGGACGAACCGCCGCGATTGCCCGAGTTGCCGGACTTCCGGGTCGTTTCGCGTGGCCAGCAGCGCAGTACCCAGATCGACAACCTCAGCGTCAGCCACAGCACGTCGTACAACTACCTGCTGATTCCGACCCGGGCCGGCACATTCGATGTCGGGGCCGCGACCGCGGTGATCGACGGCGCCGAAGTGAAGAGCCAGCCGTTCAGGATCGAGGTTGCGGCCGCCGAGGACCACAGCGATGAGCGGGACAGGGACCTCTTCGTCACCGCGAACGTGTCGACGGATCGGCCGTGGCAGGGCCAGCAGGTGATCTACACGTGGAGGTTCTACAGCCGCGTGCCGGTGGGCCAGGGATCGATCGAGTCGATGGAGTTCGGCAACGACGTCGTGGTCGAGGACCTCGGCGAAGTTCGTCAGTTCCAGGCGACGATCGAGGGTGTCGGGTACTCCGTGAATGAGGTGCGGAAGGCGCTCTTTCCCCAGCGCTCCGGCGAGCTGACTCTGCCGCAGACCCAGCTCCGGGTGGAGGTGCAGGTCGAGCAGGCGCGCCGGCCGAGCCGGAGACGCAGCATCTTCGACGACTTCGACGATCTGCTCGGAGGGGGCGGGCGCTGGGCGACGAAGTACCTCCTCACCGAGCCCCTGACTCTCAACGTACGGCCGCTGCCGCCGGCGCCCCAAGGCTGGAACGGCCTGGTGGGCGACTTCGACATCCGGGCACAGTTGAGCAGGCGCGAGCTGCAGGTGGGGCAGTCGGCCACCCTCGAGGTCCAGGTCGGGGGTACCGGCAACGTGCAGCTCCTGTCCGAGCCCGGCTTCCCGGAGCTGCCCACGTTCAAGATCTATCCGGACCAGCCGGACGCGAACATCGATCGAAGTGGACGCCGGCTCACCGGGCGCAAGGTGTTCCGGCGGGCCCTGGTCCCGCTGGTTGCAGGCCCCCTCGAGATCCCACCGATCGATCTCGTCTACTTCGATCCGGAGCTTGGCGAGTACGCGACCCGGTCGACGGACCGCATCGACCTGGACGTTGTGCCGGCCGAGGGTGAGGAGGAGTTGATGCTCACCGAGTCTCTGGCGCCGACCACGGGAAAGGTCGCGGTGCGGATCCTCGCTGACGACATCTTGCCGATTCGCCGGACGGCAGCCGGCATCGTTTCGGCCGCGCCGCAGGGGTGGCGACTCTGGGTGTGGTTCGTTTGCGGCGTGTTGCCTCCCTTCATGTACCTGGCACTGCTGACGCACCACCGGCGCGAACGACGCTACGCCGCCGACAGGACCCTGCGCCGGCGCCAGAGGGCGTTGCGTGACGCTCTGTCCGCCGCGAAGAAGGTCCGTTCCGGCGTGGGGCCCGGTTCGGCGGCGGAGGCCTCCGGGATCGTGCGCCGCTACGTCGGCGACAAGTTGGGTCTGGAGGGGTCCGCGCTGACTCCGTCGGAGGCCGAGAGCGCGCTGGTGCGGGCTGGCGTGGATGGCGCCGTGGCGTCGCGCTGCCGGACGCAGCTCGAGCGACTCGAGGCCGCCCAGTACGGATTGGCGGCGGTGGCCGGCGGCGGGGGGCTGGCGGCGGAGACCAGCACCGAAGGTCTGAGCGATCTGATCAGGACGATCGACAGGCAGGTCCGGGGACGGAGGCCATGAGAGGCCCGGCGCTGTTCGTCGTGATCGGCGCGGCCGTGGCGGTCCCGGGCTTCGCCCAGGATGAGGATCTGCCTGTAGTTACCGAGGCGCCGTCGGCGGACGAAGCGTCGGCGGCCCCGGAACCGGCCGAACTCTGGGTCAACGGCAATGCCGCATACGAGGCGGGCGACTTCGCGCAGGCGGTTGCCCTCTACCGCGAGATGCGGGAGATGGGGGTCGACAACGGTCATCTCCACTACAACCTCGGCAACGCCTACCTGCGCGCCGGCGAGCTGGGCCAGGCGATCACGTCCTACCGGCGTTCCCTGCGACTGTTGCCGCGCGATGAGGATGCTCTGGCCAACCTGGCGTTCGCTCGCCGCAGCGCCCGCGACGAGATCGCTCCGCCTGAACCACCGGCGCTGCTGCGGACACTGCTGTTCTGGCACTACGGCATGGCGCCGGTCGAGCTCCTACGCAGCGTCGTCGTGGTCGGCGCGGCGTTCTGGATCGTGCTTGCGTTGCGCCTCTACCGGCGGGCTTCGGAAGTGCTCCGGTGGTCCTCGGTGTGTCTGCTCCTTGTCGTGCTCGCTCTGGGCGGCTCGCTGGTCGCCCACGCGGCCTTTGCCTCCTCGATCGCCGTCGTCCTGCCGCAGGAGATCGACCTCCACGCCGCCGCCGGCGAGGGTTCGGTTGTCCGCTTCCGTCTCCATGCCGGCACCGAGGTGCGGGTCATCGAACAGCGCCCGGAGTGGATCCGCATCGAACTGCCCGACGGCCAGAGGGGCTGGTCGAAGCGCGAGTTCCTTGGAATCGTCGAGTGAACGGGCCCTAGGCGCCAGCAGGGAATCGCCGGTCGAGGATCTCGAAGAAGGCGGCCAGGAACCGGAAGGTCAGACCCCAGACGATGTGCCGTTCCGGGTCGCCGACGATGACGCCGGGGAAGCTGACCTCGGGATAGGGCGGATGGCGGTAGTCGATGACCCGGGCGGGATCCTCGAACCAGGTCAAGGGCACCCAGAGGGCCTCGGCGACCTCGTAGTTCAGGATCAGGTCGTTGCCGGTCCCGGCCGCGAGTTCATAGACGAAGGCCGCGATTCGTAGCTGCCGCCCCTGGCCGGCCCGCTGGCCGGTCTGATCGTCAAGCCGACCGACCAGGCGGGCGCCGTCGAGCGACAGGCCGACCTCTTCCTGGGTCTCCCGTTCGGCCGTGTGCCGCAGATCCCGGTCGTCGTCGTCGAGGCGCCCGCCGGGAAACGCCATCTGGCCCGACCACGGGTCCCGTGGCTTCTTCGACCGCTCGATGAACAGGGCTTCCGCGCCGTAGGCCGACGGGCGGAGCACCATCGCCACGCTGGCCTCGAACGCGGCCGGCGGGAGGATGCGCGGTTCGTGGGCCGTCAGCCGTCGACGAATCTCGGCGATGTCCATGGCGGGTCGAGGCGAGGCGGCCGTGCCGTCGTCGGCCGGAAGCCGGCTACGCGAACGTCGCCTTCAGCCAGTCGATCAGCACCCGGTTGAACTCCTCGGGCTTCTCCTGCTGGGTCCAGTGGCCGCAGTCCTTGATCGTGTGCTTGGCGATGTTCGGCACCAGCGCCTCGATGCCGTCGGCGGAGGAGGGCGGCAGGACGACGTCGTTCTCCGCGCCGATGTAGAGGCAGGGCTGGTCGATCTTCTGATCGATGTCCTTCATCAGTTCCCAGTTGCGGTCGATGTTCCGGTACCAGTTGACGCCGCCGGTGAAGCCGGTGCGCTCGTAGGTGGTCACGAAGTGGGCTAGTTCCTCGTCGGTGAGAAGCAGTTCACCCCGCAGGTCGTCGGTGGAGCCGTGCTTGATGTTCTCCAGTAACTGGAACTTCCGTTCCGGGGCGTCGGCGGGGAGCTTGTTGAACTCCTCGGCGTTCCACGTGCCGCGCCGCATAAAGGTGCGGAATGACTTTTCGGTGTCCGCCTCGAGCACCTCTTCCGCCTTGTACGGCTCCTGGAAGGCAACGACGTAGTTGTTTTCGCCACGTACGCGGCGAAGGATCTCGATCGGCGGTTGTGGCGGCTGGGGACCCGTGGGCGTGTTCACGCCGACCACGCCGAGCACACGGTCCGAGTGCAGCCTAGGCATGGCCCAGACCACGCCGCCGCCCCAGTCGTGGCCGACGAACACGGCCTTCTCGATGCTGCGGGCATCGAGCAGCCCGACCAGGTCCGCACAGAGTTCGCCCATGTTGTAGGCCTCGATCTGGAGCGGCCGCTGGGTGTTGCCGTAGCCGCGCTGGTCAGGCGCCAGCACGCGTAAGCCGGCTGCGGCAAGCGCCGGCAACTGGTGGCGCCAGGAGTAGGCGAGTTCCGGGAAGCCGTGGCTGAGGACGACCGGCACACCCTCGGCTCCGGCCTCGTAGACGGCCATTCTGAGGCCGCCGTTGGTGCGGACGTAGTTCGGCTCAGGCCAGGTCGGGCTGTCTTGTTCAGCCGCTGCGGCGGCGCCCGGGTTCGCGGCAAGCGCGGCCGCGCCGGCGGCCGAGCTGGCGATCAGCGTGCGGCGGGTCATCGGTGTGTCGGAGTCGCTGGAGTCGTCGTGTTTGGTCATGGCGCCATGGTAGCTGAGGGTCAGGAGGTCGGTACTGGCGGCCACGGCTTGGTTCGGATCACACGTCCGACGTCCTCGGGCCCGGCGATCCGGCGCTGCGTCTTGAGAACCTCCTCGAAGCGTTCGTGGATCTCGGGCGGGAAGAGCGTGCTGCGCCGGGTGTCCAGGTCGATGTGGATGCTCAGTAACTCGTGGGTGGCGGCTACGTAGCGCTCTTCGGCGTGGAGCATGCGCATGAAGGTGTGGTACTTCTTGTCATCGAAGGCGAGCAGCTCCGCTTCGATGACGATCGGCGCTCCCTCGGGCAGCTCCCTCAGCCAGGTGAGGTGGCTGTCGATCGAGAACGTGGAGCGCCGCTTCGACTTGCGGTAGGTCTGGTCGATCCCCAGAAACGCGGTCCATGGGCCGGTCGCGTCGTCGAAGGCGACCAGGTAGTAGCCCGCGTTCATGTGGCCGTTGTGGTCGATCCACTCCGGCAGGACGGTGGCCGTCCAGATCTGTTGCGGGTCGGTCATGGCGGTGTGAAGAACCTCGAGCGAGGGCTCGGCGGTGCCGGAGCATACCGGCGCGCCTTTCCCGGTTCAGCTACGATCGCGCGCCGTCCGCCTGAACCACAAGGGAGGATCCACGATGAGGGTCGGCATCTCACTACCCGTCCGTGAACTCAAGGACGACCTCGGGGCTGTCAAGGCGTTCGCGCAGGCGGCCGATGAGCTCGGTTACACGCACCTGCGGGTTCCGGACCTGATTGCGCGGCCGAAGAGCGGGCACCTGCACGAGCCCCTCGTCATGCTGTCCTACGTCGCGGCGGTCGTGAAGAAGATCGAACTCGTTCCTTCGGTCATCGTCACCCCGTCCCGGCAGACCGTGCTGCTCGCGAAGCAGTTAGCGAGCCTCGACCGACTCTCGGGGGGCGGCGTGCGCCTGGGCGTCGGCGTCGGTGGCAGCGAGGCGGAGTACCGTGCGCTGGGTCAGGACTTCCACACCCGCGGCGCTCGCTGCGAGGAGCAGATCGAGCTGCTGCGGAAGCTGTGGACGGAACCCGTGGTCGAGTTCGAGGGCCGTTGGGACAGCGTGTCGGGGACGGGCATCGATCCGCTGCCAGCGCGCCCGATTCCGATCTGGATCGGCGCGCGCGGGTTGCCGGTGCCTCGCATCCGCCGCCGCATCGGCCGGCAGGCGGACGGCTGGTTTGTTCTGTGCTCGCCCGAGGACTTCGACGATCTCTCGTCCGACATTCACGCCGCGGCGCGGGCCGCGGGCCGGGATCCGGCGGCCATCGGCACCGAGGCGGGGGTCGCGGTCGTTGGGCCGCGCGAGCACGAGTGGCAGGACCGTGTCCGGGGCTGGCGGGCGAAGGGGTTGACCGATCTGTGCCTCCGTACGCTGGGCGGCGGTCTCGGCGGGGACGCGGACGCGCACGTCGCGAAGGCAAGACAGGCCTTCGAGGAGCTGCAGGAGCTGTTCTGACGCCCGTCGCGTATCGCCCGGCTTCACTGTTCGCCTTGACACGCTGGCGCCCAGCGAGCAGAATCCGCGCTTCCATGACTCAATCGACGATCACTCCGTCTCTGGTCAAGCCGCTGCACAAGCGGGGCTCGAAGCCCCGACTTCAGAACTGGGTGCCCATCGCCTAGAGACCCGCAGCGACACTTCTCGGCCGGCCATCCAGTTCAGGATGAGCCGGCTTTCTTGTATCCGGAGGATCCCTCCATGCCTTCCCACCCAGCCATCATCGAGTCGACCCTGCGCGAGGGTGAGCAGTTCGCCAACGCCTTCTTCGACAGCGACCAGAAGGTGGAGATCGCGCGCCTGCTGGACGCGTTCGGGGTCGAGTACCTCGAGTTGACCTCGCCTGCCGCGAGCCGTGGCAGCCAGGACGACTGCGAACGGGTGGCGAACCTCGGGCTCCGCGCCAAGGTACTGACCCACACCCGCTGCCATCTGGACGACGCGAGGCTGGCGCTCGAAACCGGCGTCGACGGGATCGACGTCGTGTTCGGCACTTCCCGCTACCTGCGGGAGTACTCCCACGGCAAGAGCATGGAGCAGGTGATCGAAACGGCGGTCGAAGTGGTCGAGTACATCCGGTCGCACGATGTCGAGGTTCGCTTCAGCACGGAGGACTCCTTCCGCAGCGATCTCGACGATCTGATCCGGGCCTACCGCGCGGTCAACGCGGTGGGCGTGAACCGGGTCGGCGTCGCCGACACGGTGGGCGTGGCGAGTCCCAGGCAGGTCTACGATCTGGTGCGGCGGCTGCGGCGGGAAGTCGACTGCGACATCGAGTTCCACGGTCACAACGACACCGGCTGCGCTGTCGCCAACGCGTTCTGCGCGCTGGAGGCGGGCGCGACCCATGTCGACACGTCCGTGCTCGGCATCGGCGAGCGGAACGGCATCACGCCGCTCGGCGGCCTGGTCGCGCGGCTCTACGCCGAGGATCCCGAAGGCGTTCGGTCGCGCTACGACCTGACGCTTCTCCGCGAGATCGAGAACTACGTCGCTTCGCTGGTCGAGGTCGACGTGCCGTTCAACAACTACATCACCGGCTACACGGCGTTCACCCACAAGGCGGGCATCCACGCCAAGGCGATCCTCAACGACCCGTCGAGCTACGAGATCCTGGATCCGGCGGACTTCGGGCTCGACCGCTACGTCCACGTCGCGCATCGCCTCACTGGCTGGAACGCGATCAAGTCCCGCGTCGAGCAGTTGCGGCTTGAACTGAGCGATGCGCAGATCAAGGAGATCACGGCCCACATCAAGGCGCTGGCCGATGAGAAGCCGCTCAGCCTGTCGGACGTTGACGCCCTGCTGCGCGACTACCACACGGCGGAGCTGTTGCCTGCAGTGGCGGGAGCTGCCGGGTGACCGAGGTCGGTCGGCCGGCCGACATGGCCCGGACCTTCGCGCAGAAGGCCCTGGCGAGGGCCTCCGGTCAGGAGGCCCTCGCTGTCGGAGAGATCGTCGACGCGCGGCCGGACATCGCCTTGAGCCACGACAACACGGCGGCGATCGCCGAGATCTGGCGGCAGTTCGGACAGAAGCGGGTCGCCATCCCGGAGCGGATGGCGGTCACGCTCGACCACGCGGTACCGGCGCCGACCGTGCGGCACGCGCAGAACCATGTGGAGGTCCGCGCCTTCGTTGCCGAGCAGGGCGTGGCCCACTTCTTTGAGGTCGGGCGGGGCATCTGCCACCAGGTGCTGAGCGAGGAGGCGATCGTCCTGCCGGGAGACCTGACTCTCGGTTCCGACTCCCACACGCCGCACTTCGGCTGGCTGGGCGCTTTCGGCGCCGGCGTCGGCCGGAGCGAGATGGCGGTGCTTTGGGCCACCGGCGAACTGTGGCTTCGGGTGCCGGAGTCGATCCGGATCCGGCTCGAGGGCGCGCTCGGCGAGTGGGTGACGACCAAGGACGTGGCCCTGACCCTGATCGGCGACCTAGGCGCGGACGGCGCGCTCTACCGCGGCGTCGAGTTCGAGGGACCGGCCATCAGCGGGCTGAGCCTCGACTCCCGAGCGGCTCTGGTCAACATGATGGCCGAGATGGGGGCGAAGAACGCGTACATGCCGCCGGACGAGGACGTGTTCCGGTATCTGGCTGAACGGTTGCTGACACGACCGGGGCGTCGCCCGGGGCGCGGGGCGGAACCCGGCGAGACGTCCGGCGAAGTCGCTGTCCGGCTGAGAGAGCGCTCTCTCTATCCGGATGCCGGCGCCGAGTACGCGGCCGAACATCTCCTCGACCTCTCTTCCGTCCAGCCCCAGGTCGCTCGCCCCCATCAGGTCGACGACACGGTCGCGGTCGGCGAACTCGAATCGGTGCGGGTCGACCAGGCGTTCATCGGCACCTGCACGAACGGCCGGCTGGAGGATCTCGGCGCGGTCCATCGGGTGATGGCCGGCCGGCGTACGGCGCCGGGCACCCGGATGGTCATCGTGCCAGCATCGAGCGAGGTCTGGAGCGAGGCCCTCTCTCGTGGCTGGGTGGCCGACCTCGCCGCGTCCGGCGCCGTCTTCGGAACGCCGGGTTGCGGCCCCTGCATGGGGAATCACCTCGGTGTGCTGGCCCCGGGCGAGGTCTGCATCTCCAGCGCCAACCGGAACTTCCAGGGCCGGATGGGAGATCGGGGTTCCGAGATCTACGTTGCCTCGCCGGCGGTCGTCGCGGCGAGCGCTATTGCCGGGCGAATAGTCCACCCTCGGGAGGTGGTCGGGTGAACGGTCCGGTCGACGTCGCTCGACCTTTCCGAGGCCGGATCTTCCGGTATGGCGACCACGTGAACACGGACGTCATCTTTCCCGGCCGCTATACCTACACGAAGAGCCGGCCCGAGGAGGTTGCGCCCCATGCCCTGGAGGATCTCGATCCGACGTTCGTCGAGCGCGTGCGGCCCGGCGACGTGATCGTCGCCGGCTGGAACTGGGGCTGCGGGTCGAGCCGCGAGCAGGCCGCCGTCTGCCTGCGGTACGCCGGAGTCGGCGCGGTGATCGCGCGCAGCTTCGGGCGCATCTTCTACCGCAACGCGCTGAACAACGGCCTGCTCGCGATCGTCTGCCCGGAGGCGGTCGACGCGCTGGAGGAAGGGGCCGAAGTGGAGGTCGATCTCGAAGGATCGCTGATTCGTTGCGGCGAGAGTGTCTACGAGTTCTCGCCATTCAGTCCGGCCGTGCGGTCCATGATCGCGGCCGGCGGCCTGATCGAACAGACGAAGCGCCGGCTGGCGGCGGAGTAGGCGTGCCGTGAACCCGACCGGCGACGATTCGGCGGCGGCGCCGGTCCGCCTCGCCCGCATCGGCGGCGACGGCATCGGCCCGGAGGTGGTGGACGCCGCGGTACGGGTCGTCAACGCAGTCTGTGGTGACCGGATCGAATGGGTCGAGGCCGAGATGGGCTGGCGGACCTTTGAGCGCACGGGCAGTGCCCTTCCCGGGGCCACGGTCGAAGTTCTGCAGAACTGCACCGGCGCCCTGTTCGGCGCCGTCTCCTCGCCGAGTCAGGCCGTGGATGGGTACCGCAGCCCGATCGTCGAGCTGCGACGACGCCTGGACCTCTATGCGAACGTGCGGCCGCTCAAGAGCAGCGCCATCGACGCCGTCGTCGTGCGTGAGAACACGGAAGGCCTGTACGCAGGCCGCGAACGCTGGGAGAGGGAAGGCGAGGTGGCCATCACCGAGCGGGTGATCAGCCGCCGGGCGACGGAACGGATCGTCCGTTTCGCCTGTGAGCTGGCGCAGTGGCGCACCTCTCGGCGCGGAAGGGGTGCCCGGCTCACCATCGTCCACAAGGCGAACGTCCTCCGCGTCAGCGACGGCCTGTTCCGCGAAACCGCGCTCGACGTCGCGGCCGGCTTCCCGGAGATCGAGGTCGAGGAGCAACTCGTCGACTCGATGGTCTACCGGCTCATCCTGGAGCCGGAGCGCTACGACGTGATCGTCGCGCCGAATCTCTACGGCGACATCCTGAGCGACGCCGGCGCCGCCGTCGTCGGCGGCCTCGGCGTCGTCGGCTCGGCCAACTGCGGCGAGCACTTCTGCTTCGCGGAGCCGGTTCACGGCAGCGCTCCCGATATCGCTGGGCAGGGAACCGCGAATCCCATCGCCGCCGTGGCCGCTGCGACACTGCTCCTTGAGGGAGTCGGTCTCGGCGACGCCGCGGCGCGCGTCGAGGAGGTCCTGGCCGAGCACCGGGCGGCCGGCCCTCGAACCCCCGACCGCGGCGGCGACGCCACGACAGAGGACGTGGTTGTCGACTTGCTGGCTCGGGTCTGACTAGCGCTGGAACCAGAACGGCTTGCGCTGCACCTTCTCGCCGGCGACCTCGTTCATCGACAGGGCATCGAAGAGGCGGCCGCCGACCATGACGTAGCGGACGAGCTCCGAACTCCGCAGGTTCTCGAGCGGGTTCTGTTCGAGGACGATCAGGTCTGCCAGTTTGCCGGCTTCGAGCGAGCCGAGGTCGGCTTCCATGCCGAGGTAGCGGGCGCCGTTGATCGTCCCTGCGATCAGCGCCCGGTGCGGGCTCATCCCGCCCTGCTCGAACATCCACAGTTCCCAGTGGGCGGCGAGACCCTCGCGCTGGCCGTGGGCGCCGAGCATGATCGGTACGCCGGCCTGGTCCAGGTCGTTCACGACGCGGGCGGTGAGGATGTGGTTGTACTCGCCATCCGGCGCCTTCTGGCGTCTGCGGGCGCGGGCGTCGATCTGCTCCTGGGGCACGTAGTTCAGGAGCCGCTCGTTGGCCCATACGTCCGTGTGCTCATACCAGTAGTCCTCGCCCTGGATGCCGCCGTAGGCCACCCCCAGGGTGGGCGTGTTGCCGACCCGGCTGCTGCCCCAGAACTGGATCACGTCGTCGTAGATCGCGCCCACCGAGAGCGAGTGCTCGATGCCGGTGTGGCCGTCGGCGACCATCGTCATGTTGTGCTGGAACAGGGCGCCGCCCTCGTTGACGACCAGCATGCCGAGGTCCTGCGCCGCGGCGACGATCATCTGGCGCTGGTCGCGCCGCGGCTGGTTGTAGCTCTTGACGCTGATCGCGCCGACCTTCTGCAGGCGGCGCAGGTGCTGGACCGCGTCGTCCGGAGTCTCGACGATCGCGCGGAAGGAACCGAAGGCGCCGTAGAGGATCGTGCCGGTGGCGAAGAGCCGCGGCCCGACGATCTCGCCCGCCTGTTGCATCTCGCTGGCGGCGAAGAAGGTGCTCGTGTCGGTCGAGGGGTCGTGGGCCGTCGTCACGCCGAAGGTGAGGGTCGCGTAGAGCTCGGAGTTCTGCTGCGGGATGACCTCCTGGCTGCCCTGCGGCCCGTGCCAGTGGACGTCGATCAGGCCGGGCATGACGGTCAGCCCGGCGGCGTCGATGACCGTGGCGCCTGCCGGCACGTCGACCTGCCGGGCCGGGCCGACGGCCGCGATCCGATCGCCGTCGACGACGACCGTGCCGCGGCGGATGATCTCCATGTTGTCCTCGCCGGCCATCGTGATCAGGCGAGCGTTGGTGATCGCGATCACGTCGGCGGGGCGGTAGGCGTCCACGTCGAAACCGAGGTCGAGACCAACGGCGGGGTCTTTCGGCTCGTAGCCGTCTTCGCCGGCCGCGTCACCTTCACCGCTTGCGTCCTCGTCGTCTTCCGGTGCGAAGACGTCCTCGAGCCGCCGCTCGAACAGCTCCGGTCCCAGGGCCCAGTACAGCGTCGAGCCGTCGCCGGAGAAGTGGAGGTAGGCGCCGTCGTCGGTCGAGACGTTGCGAACCGGCAGGCCGGGCGTCGTCGGCCCGATCTCGATCGCCTTCGAGGCGGGGGTGAAGGGCACGACGTGGGCGTCGAAGCGCTCGGCGAAGGCCAGCCAGCGGCCGTCCGGCGACACTCGCATCTCGGTGGCCACCTTGCTGCCGGCATGATCGCGCGGCTCGGCCTCGCCGAGGCTTGAGAGCGGAAGGCTGCGGAGCAACTGCCGGTCCCATCGCTGGGGTGCGGTGAAGTACACGCGCTCGGAGTCGGCGCCGAAGTGCGGGTTGGAGCCGGATCGCGAGAAGCGCACCGGCGCGCCCTCGCCGCCGGCATCGATCCGGTAGAGGCCCGGATCCTTGGACCACAGCGGACTCAGGATGCCGCCGCTGCGGCTCTTCCGGTAGACGACCGTGGCGCCGTCCGGCGAGAAGGCCGGTTCGAGGTAGAAGCCCGGATCGGGCGTGATCCTCCGGCCCTCGCCGCCTGAGGCGGGTGCGATACGGACGGCGCCCAGGTCCTCGTCGTGCCAGCTCGTGTAGACGATCCACTCTCCGTCGCGCGACCAGGACGGGTAGAACTCGAAGTGATCGTCCTGGGTGGTCAGTCGCCGCGCTTCGCCGATCTCGCCGGTCGAGGGACTCCGGCTGCGTGTCCACAGCCGGCCCAGGCTCTGGAACACGATCTGGTCGCCGCCGGGGGAAACCTGGATCCAGCGCAGCATCTTCGTCCGGAACGTCTCCGGCGCCGCTTCGAAGTCGAACGCGAGCGCCCGCTTCATCCGGTGGATCGCCCGGACGCGGAACGGGATGGCCTCGACTTCGCGCGTTTCGATTTCGATCCGGTGGAGGCCACCCCGTGCCCAGAAGACGATCGAGCGGCTGTCCGGTGCCCAGGCCATCGTCGAGTAGACACCGTGGACGGCCCAGATCTCCTGCATGTCCCGGTCGAGCGCGTCGTAGATGGGGATGTTCTCGCCGCTTCGCAGATCGTGGAGGAAGAGGTGGCTCTGGAAGCGGATGCGGCGGACGAAGGCGAGGTACCTGCCGTCGGGCGAGGGCGTCGGCCGCACCGCGCCGCCGGGGCCGGCGATCACGGTCTCGATGTCGCCAGTCTCCCGATCGATGCGGCGGATCGAGTAGATGCCCTCGGCCGCGTTCTTGCCGTACTGGAACGTGCTGCCCGGGGTCGTGTCCTGGCTGAAGTAGACGTACCGTCCGTCCGGTGAGAAGGCCGGTTCGCCAAGGTCCTTCTGCTCGTTCGGCTTCTCGTTCAACTGCAGGCCGGAGCCCTCGCCGCTCGCGTGGTAGAGCCAGATCTCGCCGCTGCCCAGCGAACGGGTCGAGACGAAGTGCTTGCGGGCGGCGATGAAGCGCCCGTCCGGGCTCCAGACCGGGTTGTTGACGAGCCGGAAGTCTTCGCGGCTGACCTGCCGCGGCTTGCCGCCGTCCGCGGGAATCGTCCACACGTTGTCGCCGCCGCTCCGGTCGCTGATGAAGGCGATCTCGGAGCCGTCCGGGCTGAACCGCGGCATCATGTCCCACACCATGCCGTTCGTCAGCGCTTCGGCGTCGCCGCCGCCGATCGGCAGCATGTAGAGGTCGCCCAGCAGGTCGAAGACGATCCGCTCGCCGTCGGGTGAGACGTCGAGGTTCAGCCACGTGCCCTCGGTCACATCGAGCTCGAACTCGTACTCGTCCCCGGGCGGGTCGTTGACGTCCCATTTCTTCTCGTCGTCGGCGGGGGCCGGGACGGCGGCGAGGACCAGGAGCAGGCCGGTGGAGAGAGGGAACCGAAGGCTGGAGTGCAGGGATGGGCGTGTCATCCGGCGAGTCTACGACCTGAAGGCCGACAGAAACCGGAGCGGCTGCTACGGCTGCCAGAGGTAGTTGAACTTGACGATCAACTCGCGCCGCGCCGTCTCCCTCGCGCTGAAGGTCGGCGCCGCCCAGTTGTGGTTGTAGACGACGAAGAGGTTCGCGCCGGGCTTGTAGATCCAGTTGAAGCGCACGTTGACGCCGGCCAGTTGGGCCGCCTCGTTGTACTGGGCGAGCGTGTTGAGGCGCAGGTCCGGGCTGAAGGCGGCGTCGAGGCGGACTGTGTAGATCGTGGCGGTGAAGTCGCCCTGGGGCAGCGTGACGTCGTTGTAGTTCCACTGGAACTCGGTCAGCAGGTGGCGCGACAGGCGGACGAAACTGGACAGCATGTAGCTGCGACGGTCGCCGCTGAAGAACTCGCCGACGTTGATGTTGCCGCGCCATGCCAGACGCCGGCCCTGGTTGGAGAAGCCCCGCAGGAAGATTGAATCGAACTTGTAGAGGCCCGCTGGAATCACGATCCCGGGGCGGATCTCGAAGGGCTCGAAGAGCTGTTCGACGTCGTTGACGAACGCCAGGCGAAACCGGTCGTCGCCCGTGGTGCGCATGCCGATGGGCGCCAGGAGGAGCTTGCGGCTCTCGATCCGGCCCACGCTCTCCCGCTCGAAGTAGTCCAGTTCGGCCTCCAGTACCCAACTGCGGACGACGCCGCGGTTGACCCGTGGCTCCCAGCGCACCGTCGGGTGGTAGCGGCGGAAGTCCCGTCGCAGGAGGAAACCGGAGCCAGGGTTGAAGTCGCGCTGGGCCTCCGTCAGATCGACGTTGGCGCGCACGGTGCGCGTCGTGTAGGCCCAGCCAGTGCCGAGCGCGCCTGTGTCTCCGCTCCGACCTTCATCCTCACTGGCGGCGCCGAACAGGTAGAACTGGGACTGCCGGTTCGGCTTGTAGTCGAGATCGACGCCGTAGAGTTGGTTCGTCGCGCCGCCGCGCGGATCGAGTTCGGTGTAGATCATCCCGACACTGGAACGTTCGCCGAGGTTGCGCTTGAGGCGGAAGACGCTGTGTTGGGTGGCGGCCGTTGCTGGCCTGGTTCCGGCCGCGACGGCCTCGGTCCCCACCGTCAGCAGCCCCAGGTTCCAGTCCCCGGCCCGCCCGGTCAGGCGGGCGCCGACGTCGATGGGCACCTCCTCACCGCGGTCGAGGCCGATGCGCCTCGAGAAGAAGGTCTTCATCAAGGGCGGCCGATTGCCTCCCCCGGGACTCGGCGGACCGAACTCGAAGATGCCCGCGTTCTCCAGGAAGAACTCCCGCTTCTCGGGGAAGAAGAGGGAGAAGCGGGTCAGGTTGACCTGCTGCTGGTCCACCTCCACCTGAGCGAAGTCGGTGTTGTAGGTGAGATCGAGGGTCAGCGACTTCGTCAGTCCCCACTTCAGGTCGATGCCGCCGTCGATGTCGTCGATCGTTCCACTTGCCTCGTTTCGCGGCTCTTCCGCGGCGGAGGCGAGGACGAAGGGCTTGACGTCGAGGCGCCGTCCCGGCTTGACACCCGAGATCCCGGTGAGGTCGCCGGCCAGCGAGACCCAGTGCGCCGCGTACATTCGGCTGACGGCGCGCGGGCCGATCTCGCGTCCGATCGGCGCCCAGTTGCTCTCTTCGTTGGTTCGGCGGACCACCCTGCGGACGTTGAGCCCCCACACGCTTTGGGTCGGATCGAAGCGGAGGGTCGAGAAGGGGATCGCCACCTCGGCCTGCCAGCCGTCCGCCGTTTGCCGGGCCGTCGCGTTCCAGACCCCGTTCCACTCGACGTTCTGGTCCTTGCCCTCGTCGGTGACCAGGGAGTCCGTGCGGGCGCCGAGCGGGTTGACCTCGAAGCTGAAGCTGTTGCGCTGGTCGTGGAAGGTGTCGAGCACGATCGCCAGCGAGTCGTCGTTGCGGCCATGGTCCGAGTCGCGCTGCAGTTCCTTGGCGACGATGGCCTCCGGCTGTGAGTCGAAGGCGCGGATTCCGAAGTAGAGGATGTCCTCCGTGTAGACGACGGAGAACTCGGTCTGCTGCGTGGCCGGGCGGTCGTCTTCCGGCTCACGGGCGGTGAAGTCGGAGCCGACTGGCGCCTGGTCCCAGGCGGCCTCGTCGAGCACGCCGTCGACGCGGATCGGTGTGTCGATCCGGAGGGCCTCGATCGTGGGCCGCGGGCTGGTGCTCGTCTGTGCGGCCACCGGGGAATGCAGGAGGCCCAGGGCGAGCAGAAGCAGGGCCGCCTGCGGCGGTGGCCGGCCAGGGTCGAACACGTAGCCTGCGACCTGTCTGGGGCCCTAGACCGCCTTCGTCCGCTGGTCGGCCAGGCTGAACTCCTGGTGCCAGGTCGAGTCACCGCCGTCGCCCTTGCGGTCGACGACCACGTCGACGAGGAATGGCTCGCCGGCGCGGGTGACTTCGATGCCGCGTCGAATGGCGGGACGCAGGTCGGCGGCCGACTCGACGGTGACGCCGTCGACGCCCTGACTCCGGGCGAGGCCGGCGAAGTCGATGTCGGGGTCGCCGAGGTGCATGCCGGTGTACCGGTTGGCTGCCTTCATCCTGCCGTCGTAGCGGGCGTAGGCGAAGCGGACCGTCTGGTAGTTCCGGTTGTTCGTGACCACGGTCAGCACCGGCACGCCGTAACGGGCCTGGCTCCAGAAGCCGGCGGCGCTGTACATGACCGAGCCGTCGCCGATGTTGCAGACGACCTGCCGGTCCGGCTGGCCGAGCTTGGCGCCGGTCGCGGCGCCGATGCCCCAGCCGAGGCCGGCGCCGGAGGTGGCGAGCCAGGTCTTCTCGTCGTCGCGATGGCCGGTGGAGAAGAACTGGTTCGAGCCGCTCAGGTTCTCGCTGACGATGATCGCGTTGGGATCGAGCTCGGTCTCGAGCACGTGGCCCAGCTCGTCGGCGTGGATCGGGCTCTTGCCCACGTTGGCCGGGTCGAGCTGCGGCTGGCGGCGGGCGGATTCGGGTCTCGAGTCGCGGATCTTCTTCCGGCGTTCCCCGGTGGTGAGCGATTCGACGGCCTCGACGAGTGCTTCCGCGGCCAGCTTCGTGTTCGCGACGACGGCGCGGCCGAAGGGACGGTCGCCGCCGATGGCGCCGGTGTTCAGGCCGATCCAGGCACTCCGGGAGCCCTCGGCGTCGGGCCCGGCGGCGGCGGTGCCGCCGATGTCGCCGACGCCGATGCGCAGCACGAAGTCGCGGCCGCGGCTGTTGTAGCCGCCGGCGAACAGCGGGTGCATGCGCGGGAAGTTGTGGTAGGGCCAGTTCGCGTCGGCCACCGGCACCCGGAGCATCTCCGCGAGCTCCAGCACGGCCTGCTGGGCGCCGGCCTTGCGCACCTCGTCGCCGACGTGGAGGATGGGTGACTCGGCCTCGATCAGGGTCCGGGCCACCGCTTCGACGTCCTCGTCGCGAGCCGGGATGTCGTCCGGAATGATGAAGGAAGGACGATCGTGGATCGTGGCGGAGACGCCCTTGGCTTCCAGGGCGTGGTTGGCCAGGGCCAGGTAGGTCGGGCCTCCGGGCGCCGTGGTCGCGACCTTGAAGGCGCGCCGGAGCATGACCGGAATGGACTCCGGATCCCTGGTCTCCCACGACATCTTCGTGAACTGCCGGTTCACGTCCTTCTGGTCGAAGCCCGGACGCGCCGCCAGCAGCAGGTTGTCGTCCTGCATCTCGTTGTCGAGCAGGCCGGCGGTGACGATCAGGGCGGAGCCGTCGCGGCTCGAGTTGTAGAGCTGGCCGGCGGACTGAGCCGTGCCCGCGATGACGTGGACGTTGACGAAGGCCGGCTCGCCCGAGGCCTTGTGGTAGCCATCGGCCATCGAGATGACGATCCCCTCGTGGAGCCCCATGATGAGCTGCATCTTCGGCCGGTCGAGGAAGGCGTCGAACAGGCCGACTTCGAAGGACCCGGGGTTCGTGAACAGGAAGCGGACGCCGGCGGCCTCCATCTGCTCGACCATCAGTTCGCCGCCCGTGCCGCTGGCGGTGTGGCTGCCCGATTCGGGATCGGCGTTCGTCGCCGCTGCCGCCGCGTTGGCGGTCGACTCGGCGATCGTGCCGGTCAGCCCGAGCGCGGTCAGCGCCTGGATGAACCCGCGGCGGGAGAGATCGTTGCGGAGAAAGCGGTAGACCAGTTCGTTCACTGTGGGTCCTCCCTTGCCTTCAGCAGGATGTCGTTGCGCCAGCGTAGCAGCCGCATCGGAGGTTCCCGTTGCCGGCGAACCCGTCGCCAAGGCTGCTATGATCGCCGGCCGAACGAGACCGCCCCGACGCCCGCAGCCGGGTGTCGAGTAGATGGAGTCCTGAAATGCCCAGAGTCTGCCGGATCACCGGCAAGAAGCCGCTGAGCGGCCATAACATCTCCCACGCGCACAACGTCACGAACAAGTGGCAGCGTCCGAACATCCAGACGAAGCGGCTGTACGTGCCCGAGTTGAAGCGGACGCTGAAGCTGAAGGTGTCGACCCGGGCGCTGCGGACGATCGACAGGAAGGGCCTGTTGCCCTACCTGAAGAGCCGCGGTCTGACCGTGCGCGACGTCACCTAGGTTCCAGGCACACAGCAAGACCGAGCCGGCGGTACGCGCCGGCTCAGGGCTCGGGATCGGCTTGCGGTTCCGCAGGAGACGGCTCGGGTGAGTCCGTTTCGCCGCCCTCGCTGCTGCCCAAGTACTCCGGCAGCTTGATGCCGACGTTCTTCGTCAGTTCGTGCAGCGGCGGCAGTGAACCGACCAGGCCGGAGACGAAGTCCGCCGTGGCGGTCTTGCCGTTTTCGCCGCGGCCGGAGTCCCATACGGTCACGTTGTCGATCTGGAGACCGGCGATCGCCTTGACCTGCTCCTCGACCAGCTTCGGAAGTTGCTCGGTGGCCAGCAGCAACGCTGCGTTGTCGGCGCCGCCGATCGCTTCGACGATCTGGTCGAAGCCCTCGGCCTTCTTCTTGAGCACCGCCTCGATGCCGGCCGCCTCGGCTTCCTTGAGCCGCTGGATGCGGTCGGCGTCGGCCTCGGTCAGCGACCGGATGCCGTCGGCTTCGCCCCGCTTCAGGCGGCGGTTGCGTTCGGCCTCGGCCTCGGCCAGGGTGGCGATCTCCTCCTTCTTGATCTCGGCGGGGACGACGACATCCGCGCGCTGGGTGGCCTGCTCGCGGCTGGCGCGCGCGACCTCGGACTCCTCCTGGGCGGCGTAGGCTTCCTGCAGCGCCTGGGCGGCCTTGACCTTCTCGGCGGCGGATGCGTCGCGCTCCGCCTCGGCCTCTTCCTTTCTCCGCTGGGAGTCGGACTGCGCCACCCGCACTGCGGATTCGTTCTCGCCCTCCTGGGCCGTTGCCCTCGCCTCGGCGACCTGGATGCGCCGGTCGCGCTCGGCCGCCGCGGCGCCGACCTCGCCGTCGCGTTCCTGTTCGGCGACCTTGACCTTCGCCTCGTTGATCGCCCGCGCCGCGGCCTCCTTGCCGAGCGCGTCGATGTAGCCGGACTCGTCCGTGATGTCCTGGATGTTCACGTTGATCAGCCGCAGGCCGACCTTCTTCAGCTCGACCTCGACGCCGTTCGAGATGTTCTCGATCAGCTTGTCGCGGTCGGCGTTGATCTCTTCGATCGGCATTGTCGCCAGGACGACCCGCATCTGACCGAAGATGATGTCCCGGGCGAGCGCCGACACACGCTCCATCTGCATGCCCAGCAGGCGTTCGGCCGCGTTCTCCATCACGCCGGCCTCCGTCGAAATGCCGACCGTGAACGTCGAGGGGCAGTTGACGCGGATGTTCTGCTTCGAGAGCGCGCCGGTCAGGTTGATGTCCATCGTCATCGGTTCGAGATCGAGGAACTGGTGCGCCTGCAGGATCGGGATGATGAATGCCGCGCCGCCGTGGTAGCACTTCGCCGAGCCGGTGCCGCCGATCTTGCCGTAGACGACGAGGATGCGGTCCGACGGGCAGCGCCGGTAACGGCTCGAGAGCGAGAAGATGAGGATGAGGACCGCCGCCAGGGCGGACAGGATGAGGATGATCAGATCCACGGTTTGGTTCTCCCGGGTACTGGCTACTTCGTGTCTTGTGGTTCGCCCGCTTCCGCGTCGAGGGGAGCGACGAGCAGGGTGTTCGAATCGAGAGTGTCGACCACGCGGATGCGGGTCAGGGTGGGCAGATCCTGGTCGTGCCGCGTCATCGCGGCGACCGTCCGCAGCCGGCCCTGGACCAGGACTTCGACCTGGCCGGGCTTCTTGAGACTGCCTCCGACCGGCGCGTAGACCTTGCCGGCCACGCCGACCGCGTTCTTGTAGTCGATCGTGCCGCTGTGGCGCAGGCCCATCATCACACGGATGATCAGGAACAGGATGCCGGCGAACAGGAGACCGACCGTGGTGCCGCCGAGCGAGGCGGCCAGAGTGGAGTAGCCGGCTCGCATCATCACGACGCCGGTCCAGCCGAAGCCGGCCAAGAAACCGCTGACGGTGCGCATCGAGAGCAGCGACGTCCCTTCGCCGTCGACGGCGTCGATCAGGTCGTCGATCCCGAAGACCGTGAGAATGACCTGAATCAGCAGGGCCAGGGCGGAGACGATGCCGAGCGCGTAGAAGACGCGGTACGCGCCCTCCAGGGAACCCCACCAGTTACTGACTGCCTCCATCGCTCCTCCCTCTGTTCTACGTCGATCCGGGGTCCATTGTTGACGCTGCTACGCGCTGCGCGCCGCCCGTTCGATCCCGCGCGCCTCATCGACTCGCAGCAGCAGCAGACCACCGACCAGGAAGAACACCAGGACGACGGCGATACCGGCGCGCTGTCCGTAGCCGGCCGTTATGAGGCCGAGCAGCATGGGTCCGAGAAACGCCGTCGCCTTGCCGGAGAAGGCGAAGAAACCGAAGAACTCGGACTCGTAGCGCTTCGGTGCGAATCGGCCCATCAGCGACCGGCTCGCTGATTGGTTGGGACCCATGAACAGGCCCAGCACCAGCGCCGCGCCCCAGAACCAGGTCCTGTTCGGCGCAGCGACCGCGACAAGGGAGCAGACGAACAGTCCGACCAGGCTCCACAGCACGGTGGCGCGGCCGCCGACCCGGTCGTCCATCAGGCCGAACAGGAACGCGCCCAGCCCGGCCGCGACATTGAGGGCGATGCCGAAGACGATCACCTCCGCCGTGTCCATGCCGAACGTTCCGGCGGCGTAGACGCCGCCGAAGGCGAACACGGTGATCAGGCCGTCGTTGTAGATCAGACGGGCGATCAGGAAACGGACGATGTCCGGGAAGTCACGGATCCGGGTCAGGGTGCGACCGAGATCCTCGAAGGCGTGGCGAACGGTCGCAAGCGCGTTGCCGGTAGTCTCACCCGCTCGCGGTGCGGCCTCGTCACGCAGCAGGATGAGCGCCGGCAGGCTGAAGAGCAGGAACCAGAGCCCTACGAGCAGATTCGAGGCGCGGACGTTGAAGCCGTCCTCGGTGCTGAGCGGAAGCCAGGGCGCTCCCTCGCCGAGACCGATCAGCCCGAGCAGCGCGACCACGAGGCAGACCAGGCCTCCGGCGTAACCGAGGCCCCACGCGTAGCCGGAGATCCGTCCGATCGTTCGCGGCGTCGACAACTGGGGGAGGAAGGAGTTGTAGAACACCATCCCGACTTCGAAACCGACGTTCGCGATCACGAACAGCGTTAGTGCCGAGAGTACGGCGTTGCCGCTTCCCGGGACGATGAAGGCAAGCCAGCTGGTGGCGCCGACCGAAACCAGGGTCGCGGCGACCAGGAAGCGCCGGCGAAGGCCCGAACGGTCGGCCATCGCTCCGAGTACCGGTGAGATCAGGGCGATGATCAGCGAGCTGATCGTGATCCCGCGCGACCACAGGGCGGTGCCCCGATCCGCGGCCTCGGCGAAGGTCTGGGAGAAGTAAGTGGCGTAGACGAAGGTCACCACCAGAGTGGTGAAGGCGGAATTGGCCCAGTCGTAGAGACACCAGGACGCCACCGCCCCGCGGCGCGGGGTAGGCGCCGATCCGCTGTTCTGGCTCTTCAGAACCGCTCGTCCTCCCACCAGGGAAAGTACGGCGGCAGGTCGGAACTGACCTTCATCGGAAAGTCGGCCGGCCGCTTCTCAAGGAACGACGTCACGCCTTCCCGAGCGTCGTCGCTGTTGCCGCGCCAGTAGATGCCCTTCGATTCCACCCGGTGCGCGGCCATCGGCGACTCGGCGTCGAGACCCTTCCACAGCATGTGCCGGGTGATCGTGACCGACACCGGCGAGGTGTTCGCGGCGATCTCCCCTGCCAGCTCGCGTGCCGCCGGCAGCAGTTCGTCGGGCGGCAGGACGCGGTTCACCAGTCCGGCCTCGAACGCCTCCTCCGCTGGAAAGACGCGACCGGTGAGCGCCCATTCGGTGGCCCGTCCCATGCCGACCAGGCGCGGAAGGAAGTAGCTGCTGCAGGCTTCGGGAACCATGCCGCGGCGGACGAAGACGAAGCCCATCCGCGCCTCGGTCGAGGCCAGGCGGATGTCCATCGGCAGGGTCATCGTGATGCCGACGCCGACCGCGGGTCCGTTGATCGCCGCGATGATCGGCTTGCGGACGTTGTAGATCGCAAGCGACAGGATGCCGCCGCCGTCGCGGTAGGTGTCTCCGTCGGCTTCGGGGTGCGAAAACGTGTCGCCGCCGGACGAGAGGTCGGCGCCGGCGCAGAAGCCGCGCCCTTCGCCGGTGACGATGACGGCGCGCACGGAATCATCGCCGTCCGCGCGGTTCAGCGCCTCCATGATCTCCCGCATCATCTGGCCGTTGAACGCGTTCAGGCGCTCCGGCCGGTTCAGCGTCATCGTCAGGACGCCGTCATCTACGTCGTAGCGGATCGCCTCGTACGTCGGTTCCGTGGGCATCTGGTTCCTCGTCGGTCTTACAGCCTGTGCGTGATCGTTCCGCCCGCGTCCACCGCCACGCCTGGTACCGGGAAACGCAGACAGAATCGCTCGATGTCCTGGCGCATCGCGTCCAGGCGTTCGTCGTCGCCGTGGCGCCGCAGTGCGTCCGTGATCCACTCGGCGAGCAGCTTCATCTCCGCTTCTTCCATGCCGCGCGTGGTCGCCGCGGGGCTGCCGAGGCGGATACCGCTGGGTCGCAGCGGCGGCCGCGGATCGTCGGGAATCAACTGCTTGTTCACGGTGATCGACACCTTGTCGAGCGTCTCCTCCGCGACGCGGCCGTCGATGTCGAAGCTCTTCCGGGTGTCGAGAACCATCATGTGGTTCTCCGTGCCGCCCGTGACCAGTTCGGCGCCCCGGCCCATCAGTTCCTCCGCCAGAACCTTCGCGTTGGTCAGCACCTGCCGGGCGTAGACCGCGAATTCCGGCTCCAGCGCCTTGCCCAGGGTGATCGCGAGGGCGGCCACGGCGTTCATGTGCGGTCCGCCCTGGAGTCCCGGGAACACCGCCTTGTCGATCTTCCGGCGATGCTCGGCGCGGCTGAGAATCAGGCCGCTGCGGGGACCGCGCAGGGTCTTGTGGCCGGTCGTCGTCATCACGTCGAAGCCGTGGTCGAGCGGGTTGGCCATCGCGTTGCCGGCGATCAGCCCGCCGATGTGGGAAACGTCGGCCATCGTCAGTGCGCCGACGTCGTCGGCGACCTGCTTGAACTCCCGGTAGTCGTAGTCGCGGGGGTAGGAGGAGTAGCCGCAGAGGATCATCTTCGGCCGGTGCTCGCGTGCCTGGGCGAGCAGGGCGTCGAAGTCGATGGCGCCGGCGTTGTCCGGATCGGTCTTGTAGCGGATGAAGTTGAAGACCCGGCCCATGTGGGATACCGGGGCGCCGTGCGTCAGGTGGCCGCCGTGCGACAGATCCATCGCCAGCACGGTGTCGCCGGGATCGAGGAAGGCGAAGTAGACCGCCTGGTTCATCGGCGAGCCCGAGAGCGCCTGGACGTTCGCGTGTTCTGCCCGGAACAGCTTGCAGGCCCGTTCGATCGCGATCCGTTCGACCGCGTCCGTGAACTCCTGGCCGCCGTAGTAGCGGCGGCCGGGGTAGCCCTCGGCGTACTTGTTCGTCAGCACCGAGCCGTTGGCCGCGAAGACCTCGGGGTAGGTGTAGTTCTCCGAAGGGATCAGCTCGACGCCGCGCCGCTCGCGCTCCTCCTCGCCGGCGATCGCCGCCCACACCGCGGGATCGTTGCGCGCCAGCGCCTGTCGGTTCGAATCCACTACTCGGTCGGCCGCCGGCGAACTCGGCCGCCGGTAGCGCTGGCTACTTGAGCGCCGCCTTCGCGGCCTCGAGCAGAACCGTCTCCGGGAGACGGACCCTGAAGTCCGGGTTCACGTAGTGGAAGGCGATCCGCCCGTCCGTGTCGAGCACGAAGACGGCGGGCACGGGCAGCATGTGGTGATCGTCCCCGGCGTACTCTTCGAGGTCGAGCTGGTAGTCCTCCCGGTAGGTCCGCACCATCTCCTCGTTGCGAAAGGCGATGCCGAACGCCTGCGAGGCCGCCATGCCCCGATCCGAGAGGAGCCGGTACTTCAGCTCGTTCTTGTCGACGGTGGCGTGCAGTTGCGCGACGATGTCCGGTGAAACCGCGAACAACTGATAGCCGAGGTTGATCAGATCCTGCTCTATCTCCTGCAACTGACCCAGTTGCGTGTTGCAGTACGGTCACCAGCCGCCGCGGTAGAAGATCAGGATCGTGGGTTTGGCCCTGGCCGCGGCGGCCAGATCAACGACACCGCCGTCGGTGGCGGGGAGTTCGACTTCGGGGACGGCGCTGCCGACCAGAAGCGGCCGAACGTCCTCCGCGGATGCCGGAACTTCGGCAGCCGGGGCAGAAGAGGCGGTGGCGCAGACAAGGGCCGCGCCGGCGAGGATGGTCGCGGTTTTCATGGCGCGCAGGGTATCACGGGGGCAGGTGCGGGATGGCCTATCTGGCCTGCCGCGCGGCTCGCCGGCGCTCGATCAGTTCCGCCCAGGGCACGACGCCCGTACGGGCGGCCCACGCCTCCCACAACGCGGCGAAATGGGCGACTTTCTCCGGTTCGTCGGCGGCGAGATCGTCAACCTCCGTCCGGTCGGCCACCAGGTCGTAGAGTTCCCATTCCCCGGGGTGGCGGGAGACCAGTTTCCACTTGCCGGACCGTACGGCGCGGTTGCCCTCGTGTTCCCAGAACACGGCCTCGCGCTCGAGCGGCTGGTCCTGGAAGGCCGGCAGCAGGCTCGTCCCCTCGACCGGAATCGAGTCGCGACCGGCTCGACTGCCCGGGTGGGGTGCACCCGCGGCCTCGAGCGCGGTCGCCATCAGGTCCACGACATGGGCCGTTTCGCCGACGATGCCGCCGCCTTCCGTGATGCGGTCCGGCCAGTGAACGATCAGCGGCGAGGCGATGCCGCCTTCGTGGACCCAGTGCTTGTAGAGGCGAAAGGGCGTGTTGCTGACGTGCGCCCAGTGCGGGCCGTAACTCTGGTAGCTCGATTCGGGGCCCGGCAGTACCGTGGTGTCGTTACCGACCGCCACCGGGCTGCCGTCGAGGGCTTGACGCGGGATCGCGAGGCCGGTCCACCGATCCGTCAGGACCTCTGCGCAACCGCCGTTGTCCGCCAGGAACAGGATCAGCGTGTTGTCGAGCCGGCCGGTCTCCTCGAGTGCCGCCACCAGCGCCCCGATCCCCTGATCCATGCGGTCGATCTGGGCGGCGTAAACCTCCATCGCCCGCTCGAACCAGGGGCGTTCTTCCTCGGGGACATCGTCCCAGGCGGGTACTCGCTGATCGCGCTCGGCGAGCAGCCAGTCTTCGTCGATGAGACCCAGTTCGATCAGCCGTTCCTGGCGGTCTTCCCGGATCGCGTCCCAACCCGCCGCGTAGCGACCCCGGTATCGGTCGATGTCTCCCGGCAGTGCATGGAGAGGCCAGTGCGGCGCCGTGTGTGCGACATAGAGAAACAGTGGATCGCCGCTCCGATCGCCGGCCGCATGGTCGCGCACGAAACGCGCCGCGTACTCCGAGATCGCGTCGGTGTAGTAGTACGGCGCGTCGGATTCGTCGGGCGGTTCCAGCTCGACCGGCGTGTTGCCCTCGGTCAACGAAATCGGGTCGTAGAAGCTGCCGGCGCCGTGGATCGTGCCGTAGAAGCGGTCGAAACCGCGCTGCAGGGGCCAGTTGTGCGTCGAGGTCAGCTCGTCGTTGCCGCTCCAGTGGCCGACGTGGCGGGTGACGTGCCACTTGCCGGACATGTAGGTGCCGTAGCCGGCTTCGCCCAGCGCTTCGGCGATCGTCACCGCGTTTGCGGCAAGGTCTCCGCGGTAGCCCGGAAGGTCGTCGTCGCCCATCATGTGGCCGACGCCGGCCTGGTGCGCGTAGAGGCCGGTCAGGAGGGACGCCCTGGTCGGGCAGCAGCGGGCCGTGTTGTAGAAGTGGCTGAACCGCAAACCGTTCGCAGCCAGGCGGTCGAGGTTGGGTGTTTCGATCTCGCCACCGTAGCTGCCGAGGTCGGAGAAGCCCATGTCGTCGGCCATGATCAGGACGATGTCGGGCCGGGGCGGGGTCTCCTCGCCACCGCAGCCAGGAAGCGCGAAGAGGACAACCGCTACCAAGGTAAGGAGGGCGGCCGATACGCGAGAGCCAAGGGACTCACAGGCCGGTTTCTTGCGTGAGGACATGGCCGCAGTGTACTTTTCAAGAGGGTGAGGTGCGGTGGATCGTACGTTGGTGGCTTGCTGCTCACGGCGGTGCTCGTCTTCTCTGCGCCCGTCGAGGGTCAGCGACTGCTGACCCTGACGCCGCAGGCGACGGGGCGCGCAACCGTCGGCGATCCGGACTTCGCACCGGAGATAGCTGCTTTCGCCGCCCAGGTCGACCTGGAGTTGCTTCGCACGGAGTCGGGACGGCTGGAACTGCCGACGCCGGACGGCCGTGTGCTGATCGCGGACTTGAGCGTGTTCGAGGATCGTGGCGGCGGCGACCTGATGTGGTCCGGCGGTCTCCCGGGTGCGGGCTACGACAGCGTCGTTCTGACGCTCGAGGGTGGCCGCCTCGTGGGCTGGTTCGCTGAGCCCGCCGGTGTCCGCTACCGCATCAGCGCCCGGCCCGACGGCAGTGGCCGGATGGAGGCTGGCTTCAACCTGCCTGGCGCGCAGCCCGACGCCTTCTGCGCCGTGGGCTCCGATCGCGAACAGCTCCCACAGATCGCTCCGGTGCGCATTGCCGGGGCGACGGCGCACGATCCGCCCACACGAGTCGCAGCTCCGCAGAGTCACGACACGCTCGAGATCCTCGTCGTTTACACGCCCACGGCGGCCGGAAACTGGGCTGGCCGGGGCGGGGCGCAAGCGGCGATCCGGAACGCCGGCGACTACCTGAACATGGTCCTGCGGAACGGCCGTATCGACATTCGCGCGAACATCGTCCACACGGCCGAGGTAGCGGGACTCGATCGGGTCGGACGGGATGGAACCGGTCTCTACGGCTCCTCGATCATCAGTCAGCTCAGGTTCCACGGGGAGGCGCTCCGGCTGCGCCGGGAGCATGGAGCCGACCTGGTTCACCTGTTCACCGGCGAGTCGCCCTGGCTGTTCAACGCCTGCGGCCAGCACTACCTGCTCTCTCGCAATGAAACCGCGGAGGACTTCTCGGCGTTCGGGTACGGCTGGACCGCCAACTCCTGCTATGCGGACGGGCCGATCTTCGCCCACGAAGTGGGCCACGGCCTGGGCGCCCACCACGATCCGGACAACGGTGGTTCGCCCGAGTTGGCCGTCAGGCCGTACGCCTTCGGTCACGGCAATCTCGACCGGATTCCGAACGTCGGCACGATCATGAGCTACACGGGCCAGGAAGAGCCGTACCTGTCGAGTGTGCGGATCAAGCCCCAGGGCCGTGTAATCGGCATCGCGGGCGAGCGGGAGAACGAACGCGCCCTCCAGAGGACGATCCACATCGGTGTGAAGTACGGCGACTTCGTTTCCCCGCTGCCCCCCGACGCACCTGCGGCGCCGACCGATCTGCGGGTGACGATGGAGAGCGAGACGTCGGTGCGGCTCTCCTGGCAGGACAACGCGACGGACGAGGATGGCTATGAAGCGACTCTCTGGCGTCCCGGACAGGGATTCATGACGCGCCCACTCGACGGTCGTACAACGGGAGTGGTGGACCTGCCTGTCGCGGACGCCGGCACCCGCTACTTCTTCCGGGTCGAAGCGTACAGAGGCGAAACCCGGTCCGCGAGTAGCGGCACCGTCACGCTCGTGACTCCGGGCGCCGAGCCCGCGCCGCCGTCCGGACTCGCCTGGGAACCGGCCGCGGTCGAGGACCCGGCCCAGATGGGAACGAGCGCCGCCCGCCTGACCTGGGTCGACAACTCGGACGACGAGTACTACTTCGAGGTGGAACTCTCGATCGGCGGTCCCGTGCGGCGCAAGTACGTGTCTGCGAACTCGCGCTCGACCGTGCTGTCGCGCCTGGAGCCCGGACGAGCCTACGGTGTGCGCATGAGCGCCATCGGCCCCGGCGGCACGGCGACGGGCAGTGAGTTCATGGTGTTGAGACCGCGCCTGCCGCCGGGCCCGTCGGCCGTCACGAACCTGACCGCGCGTGCTACCGGTCCCACGTCGGTCCGCTTGACGTGGACCGACAACTCCACCAACGAACTCGGCTTCCGGGTCCTGGCTCTCGTGTCGGGTTGGTTCGGTCTGTTCGAGGCCGGGGCCGACAGCGAGTCCATCGAGATCGAGGGGCTGGCGCACGGCGGCAGCTACGTCTTCTATGTGCTGCCGTTCAACGATTCCGGTCTGGGGAGACGTACCGGGATCAGCTTGCCGCTGGGTTCCCCAGGGCGCGGCCCCGTGGCTCCGACCAAGCTCAGTTGGGCAGTGTCCGGAGAAGCAGCCCGCCTTGCCTGGGTGCACAACTCGAACGATGAGACGGGGTTCGAGATTCAGTCACGGCCCGACTACGGCAACGAGGACACCGTCGTCGTCGGGGGAGGCCGCTGGACCCGGGTGGCGCTGGCGCCGGCGGGAGCCAGACACTTTGAACTCGAGCGCAGCGAAGAAGTGGACTACCGGGTGTTCGCCTACAACGGGACTGGTTTCTCGAAGGCCAGCAACACGGTCAGGGGGATGCCGTTTGTCGGACCTGGCCCGACGGGAGGTGAGGGCGGCTTGACGGCAGTGCCCTCCGGCGAGACAGCGGCCGAACTGACCTGGACCGGGAGATGGGCACGGCCGGCTCGGGGCAGGCTCACCGTCGAGGCGCGGAACCCGGCGAACGGCTGGATCGAGGTGGCGACGGCCGAAGCGGCCGCCGGCGGGGCCATGGTCACCGGGCTGGAACCGGAGACCCCCTACACGTTCCGGCTTCGGGCCGGGGCCGCGGACTACTCTCCGGAGGCGAGCGTCACTACCGGCGCGTTCCAGGGGGCCTGCAGGGAGGAGTCGGCCTATCTCTGCCTTCGCGACGATCGCTTCGAAGTGCGTGCGCACTGGAGCAAGCCGGATGCTCCGGACGAGTACGGTTCCGGTGCGGCGGTTCCGGTCGACGTTTCGGACGAGTCGGGGCTTTTCTGGTTCTTCGACCCCGAGAACATCGAACTGGTCGTCAAGGTGCTCGACGGCCGGACGATCAACGGCAGCTATTGGGTCTTCTTCGGAGCGCTGTCGGACGTCGAGTACTGGATCACCGTGAGGGACGCGCAGACAGGTGAGCGGCGGACGTACCACAACCCGCCCAGGGAAGTCTGCGGCCAGAAGGACCTCGTGGCCTTCGGCGACCTGAGTCCGGCGGCCCTGTCGCCCGGTGCCGGCCCTATCGGAGGGGGCCGAGCGGGCTTCGACCTCCTGCGGATGAACGTCGCAGCCCTCGACCTGGCCGGTCTCGATCTTGCGAGCGAGGGCGGCGGTCACTGCGAGACAGGCGAGGGACGGCTCTGTCTCCTGGACGACCGATTCGCGGTGGAGGTCGACTTCGTCGATCCGAACGCCGATCCGGACGTGGAGCAGGCCGCGAAGGTGATTCCATCGCTGACGACGGCAAAGACGGGCTTCTTCTGGTTCTTCAGCCCTTCGAACATCGAACTGGCGGTGAAGATGCTGGACGGCCGGGCCCTGAACGGCCGCTTCTGGCTCCTGTACGGTGGGCTGTCGGATGTCGAGTACGAGATCACGGTCACGGACACGGTGACCGGCGAGGATTCGACCTACCGCAACGAGGCGGGCAGCATCTGTGGTCAGATCGACGTCGAGGCGTTCTGAACGGCGACTTGTCGCGCCTGCCAACTCTCCGTGGACCACGACATTTACCGAAGCCTGATCGGCCGCTTCGCCACCGGTGTCACCGTGGTGACGACGAACGTGGGTGGCCGCCTGCACGGCATGACCGCGAACGCGGTCTGTTCTCTTTCGCTCGACCCGCTCCAGCTGCTGGTCTGCGTCGACCGCGCGTCGAACTGCTACATGCAGATGCGGGACGCCGAGGTCTTTGGCATCAGCATCCTGGCGGCCGATCAGGAGGGAATCTCGAACGTGTTCGCCCAATCCAGGGAACCGACCGAGGGCTCCCTGCTTGGTGTGGAGTGCCGGCTCGGCCGCCTGGGAGCGCCGCTGATCGAGAACGCGCTAGGCCATCTCGAGTGCCGGATCGCGGAGCGTGTCCCTGGCGGCGACCACATCATCGTGATCGGGGACGTGGTGGCGGGGGAAGTGGTTCGGGACGCCGAGCCGCTGCTGTTCTACGGCGGCCGGTACGAGAGGCTCGCCGACTGAGCCCGCGTTCAGGCCACGAGCGGGCAACTCGGGTCGAACTCGCGGTCCAGGGCGGCGAGTTCGACGATCGCCTCCTGGATGACCTGTTGGGGAGTTGCCCCCTGCTCGATGCGCCGCAGCCACTGCATGGCCGGGTTGCCCTGTTCCAGAACAGAGCGGATGGGCTCGAGCAGACCGTCGAAGCCGTGGCGACCGGCTGTCGGGGCGACGCTCTCGAGCATCGATTCCGCCCAAGCCCGGAAGGTGAGAGTGTCTCCGTCGACCCAGTTCGTTCCTTCGGCATCGAGACTGGCGGTGCCGGCGGCGCGCTCGTTCGCCGCCGCCAGCTCTTCGAGTTCGGACGAGGTCCGGTCATGCAACGGATCGAGGTCCGGCTGCTCCAGCACCTGCCACACGCGCGCCTCGTAGAGCGCGGTGACCGCCTGCAGGATGTACGGATCGCTGATCCGATCGCAGATCCGAAGTTCCAGGCGGTCCAGATCCCTGGGTGTCGCCGGTCCGTTTGGCCGGATGCCGAGCCAGAGGTGGCGCCGGTTCTGCATCGCGCCGCTTGCGAGCTGCTCGTCCATCCAGATGGCGAAGGAGCCGGCGTCCGGGAAGAACGGCACCCTTCCCGGAGTCAGGGGGAAGCGCAGCCATCGCGTCGAGTGCTGGCCGGTGGTTTCGCCCGAGAGGAAGGGTGACGCGGCGGTGAGCGCCAGGAACACCGCGGCCTCCATTCGCAGCACCCGGTAGGCGCGCATCAGTTCCTCCGGGTCGTCTATCCCCAGGTTGATGTGGGTCGAGGCGGTGACGACACGGTTGCCGTAGGTGTCGCGGATGTAGCGGTAGTACGGGTTCTCCGGGTCGGAGAAGTAGAAGGAGTCGGGATCCGCCAGTGACAGCGCGCCCCCTGGCACCAGCGTGCAGCCGTGCGTGGCCTCCAGGTAGCGCCGGAGCGCGCAGCGCTTTGCCATCAGTCGGTCGATGAGGACCTGGTAGCTCCGGTACGGGGCGGTCGTGAACTCGACGTTGCGTCCATCCGGTTCGGTGGTGTAGCCGTCGAGCGCCTCCTTGACCTGTGAGGAGAGCGGCAGGACGTGGCCGCCGGGGGTTCCGGTGTAGACCTCCTCTTCGAGGCCCTTCAGCAGTTGACGGTGCAGCGGACGGTGGTCGACGGTCATTTGGGACTCAGGCGCGGCACAGGTAACCGCCTAGCAGTGAAGGGCTTAGGGACGGCAGAACAGCCGCCGCCGAGCCCACGATTCTACCAAGGGGACGGCGCCCACGACCGTTGCTACGATGAGCCGCATGAAGATACAGGGCAAGTCGTGCGTTGTCACTGGCGGCGCGAGTGGCATCGGCAGGGCGCTTTGCCGCCGGTTCGCGGCCGATGGCGCCAGAGGGGTCGTGGTCGCCGACCGCGACGGCGAGGGCGCCGCGGCGGTGGCGAGCGAGATCGGCGAGGGCGCGATCGCCGTGACCGTCGACGTGGCCGTGGAAGAGCAGGTTCAGGACATGGTCGCCCGCGCGGAGACGGCCTTCGGCGACATCGACCTGATCTTCTCCAATGCCGGCATCGGCACCGGCGGCGGGGTCGACGTGAGCGACGATGGCTGGCAGAGCATCTGGGAGATCAACGTGATGTCCCACATCTACGCCGCCCGCGCCGTCTTGCCGAAGATGATCGAGCGGGGCGAGGGATACATCGCCAGCACCTCTTCGGCCGCGGGTTTGCTGTCGCAGATCGGCTCGGCGCCCTACGCGGTGACCAAGCACGCTGCAGTGGCGCTCGCGGAGTGGATCGCGATCACGCACGGCAACGACGGCATCAAGGTGTCCGTGCTCTGCCCGCAGGCGGTGCGCACGGCGATGACCGCCGGGGGACCCGGTGTCGCCGGCGTCGACGGCATGATGGAGGCCGACGAGGTGGCCGAAATCGCCGTCCGCGCGATCGAACAGGAGCGCTTCCTGATCCTGCCGCACCCGCAGGTCCTGGAGTACATGCGCCGCAAGACCTCGGACTACGACCGCTGGTTGCACGGCATGAGGAGGCTGCGGGAGCGCTTCCTGGCCGGGGCCTGACGTTCACCGGCGATTGCCGGGCCCGGCAGCTACGGCTCTTCCGGACCGCCGAGAGTCTTCGCACCCAGATGTGCGCTGGGCAGGAACAGGAGGATCCCGACAACCCAGAACCAGAGCGGGGACGGGATCGTCGCCATGTTGTAGACGCCGGCGATCAGAAAGAAGGCGCCGACGATCAGGGCCAGTCGACGCTTCGCCCTTCGTGTGACGCGCGCGGCCGTGCCGCCGCCGGCGAACGCGCCCGCGGCCCAGGCGATGAGGACGAACGCCATGTTGACAGCCGGGATGTCCCCCGGTTCGATCGACGCCCGGTCGGTCGGCACTCCCTCGGGCAGGGGAAGCAGCGTGATGGCCGCGACCTGAACGAAGCTGATCACGATGCCGCCGACGACCAGGCCGGCGGGAATGGCGAGAACGGTTCGCAGCATGAACTCTCCTTCGTCCGGTTGCGGCGGCTTACAGCGAACAGCCGCAATGACGCCGGCCGCTTGCCGACTATACGGGGTCGCATGCCGGCGTCGCTGCGCCGCCGGTTCGTGGTAGAAACACCGACTTCCAACGAGGAGACGTGAAGAATGAAGCTCGCCGTCGAGTTCCCGAGTGTGGTCTACCGGGAGGGACCGGAGGCCGTCGCCCGCCTGGCCGGAGCAGTGGACGAGATCGGTTTCGATCAACTGGACATCTTCGACCACGTCGTCATGGGCTACGACACCGATGGCCGGGAAAAGAACCGCTACCCGGCCAAGATGCCGATCATGGAGGCCTTCGCCACCCTTGGATACATGGCGGCGTGCACGTCGCGGATCGGGCTTGGCACCGAGGTTCTGGTCCTGCCGCAGCGCGATCCGGTCCTGACCGCGAAGCAGGCATCGACCCTGGACACGCTCTCGGGCGGCCGACTGCGTCTGGGTCTCGGGGTCGGTTGGCAGGAATCGGAGTACGACGCTCTGGGGCACGACTTCCACAACCGCGGGCGGCGCATGGACGAGGCGATCGAAGTGCTTCGAGCTTGCTGGAGCCAGGACCCGATCGACTTCGAGGGCGAGTTCTACCGCCTGGAGGCGATGGCCATGGAGCCGAAGCCGCCGAGCGGCGCGGATCTGCCGATCTGGATCGGCGGCCACAGCGAAGCGGCTTTGCGCCGCGCAGGGCGCTTCGGCGACGGCTGGATGGGCGTTGCCTCGGAGGAGTTGTTCGAGAGCGGAGATCAGGCGATCGCCTCAGTGAGAAGCCACGCGGAGAACGCCGGTCGCGATCCGGAAACTCTGGAGTTTCAGGCTCAGGTGTCGCCGCCGCCCCGACCGGGGAACGAGAGCGACCGCACGTTCTACGTGGACCCGGAGCGCGTCGCCGCGGCCGCCGCCAGGCTGGGCGAGTTGGGGTTCGACGGCGTGGCGCTCAATCTGACCGGTCTCTTCCTGGCCGGCGCCCGCAGCGTCGACGCGATGATCGACGGCGTGGCCGCGCTGCACGACAAGCTGCGGGCCGAGCTCGGGTAGCGGTCTCAGTCGGAAGCCGCCGCCTCTGCATCGGTTCGGCTGCGCCGCCACTGCCGGTAGGCGCCGATCATGAGCCAGGCGCCGGCCGCGAGCAGGCCGAGCGGCCAGAACTCCCACACGCGGTCGATGTCGTAGCCGAGCGTGTAGTCGAGCAGAGCGAGGAATCCGATGACGAACAGGCCCGCGCCGGCCAGCAGGCCGAGCTGGCCGGAGGCGGGCGGTTGCGGCGCGTCGTGCAGGCCGAGGTCCGGGCCGTGGCCGCGTTCGATCAGGGTGGCCTGGCGGTAGGAGTCGATGATGTTGAAGAGCCACACGAAGGCCACGACCATGCCCATCAGGCCTTCCTCCGTGGCGAGGAAGATGGAGCCGACCGCCAGCAGGAACAGCACGATGCCGCGCTGATACAGACCGTTGTAGATGTGGCCCAGACCTGGGAAGAGGGCGAGGATCACGCTCACGGCGTGGCGTGCGGTGAGCCCTCCCTGGCCTGCAGCCTGAGGAGGCGGTGGCGTCGGCGGTGGTGCCTGTTCGTGTTCGGCGTTCATGCGGAACTCCTCTCCTGGTATGTGGGTGGTCCGTCTCGAGTCGTCGTTGGGTCATCGGCCCCGGAGTCGCCGGGTGTCAACAGGGCAGCCAGATCGCGGACGGCCTCGGACGATGAGTCGACGGCGGCTCGGAACCAGCCCCGGACGCGGTCGGTGGGCAGCCCCAGCGTTTGGTCGAAGAGCCCGGCCGGAGGCCGTAGCTCCTGGACGGCTTCGAGACGTCGGGTGACCTCCGCGTGCATCGAAGAGCCGGCTTCGGCAACGGGCTCAAGCAGGTGCTCGCCGGCCGCGGCGCCGAGGTTCGTGGCGGCCTCGCGGCCGGCGGCCACGGGGTCGCCGAGAAGGAGGGTCAGGGCGACCGCAAGCACGTAGCTGGCGGCGAGCGCCGTGGCGGTTCGGGGCGTGGCGCCGAAGCCCGCGGGCCGGTGAGCTCGGTGGCTTGCCGGGATCGCCCGCAGTCGTCGCATGAGCGCCGGAGGCGGTTCGAGTTCGGAACCGACCAGCGGTTCGAGTTCTTCGACGCGCGCCTCGCCATCGGGCTCGTAGGGTGCGCCGACGGCGATCTCGAGCAGCCCGGCGCGAAGCTCGGCGGAAACGGGCAAGTCGGCCCGAAGTTCTTCGATGCCCGGCATCCGTTCACGGTGGATCCCCTCCGGACCAGTTGCCCGGCGCTGACGCTCGTGACTCACCTGTAGGCCCCGCTGCGGGTCGGTGTGGGATCGCCGAGAGCCTGCCGCCTGCGGTCGATCCGACGGATCAGTTCCAGGCGAGCGCGCCGGAGCCGGGATTTCATCGTTCCCTCCGGCAGTTCGAGGAAGACGCAGATCTCGGCGTAGCTCAAGCCCTGCAGGTCCCGCAGCATGAGAATCTCGGCGAACGCCTCCGGCATCTCCTCGAGTGTCTGGTAGACCATTCGCAGTCGTTCTCGGCGCTCGGCGGTAGCGGCCGGGTCCATGCCGCCAGCCTGGTACTTCAGCAGTTCCTCCGAGACGACCACGGTCCGCCGTTCGGTGCGGGTGCGGCGGTAGTGGTCCACGCACAGATTGCGGGACAGCCGCAGCGTCCAGCCGGCGAGCGGCACGTCCCCCCGGTAGCGGCCGAGGTTGCGATAGAGCTTCAGGAAGATCTCCTGGGTCAGGTCCTCGGCCTCGGCGGTGTTGCCGGCGAACTGAAAGGCGATGTTGTAGATGCGGCGGCCGTAACGGTCGATCAGCTCGGACCAGGCATCGGCCTGGCCGGCGGCCGCGCGGCGGGCCAGGAACAGGTCCGGGTTCGGCCCGGAGGATGGGTGCGGAGTCGTCATCGCGCGTCTGAACAGGAAGACGTAGCGCGGTGTGAACAAGTTTCCTCGGGTGCCGCGCCCTGGCGGATACTGCATAATCCCGATCCGCCGGGCGCTGCGCGCTCGGGAGGATTGCCATGCCCGAACGACGACGCATTCTGGTGACGAACGCCCTGCCCTACGCCAACGGCCCGATTCACCTGGGTCACATGGTGGAGGCGGTGCAGACGGACATCTGGTGCCGGCTGCAGCGGATGCGGGGCTGCGAGTGCTACAACGTCTGCGCCGAGGATGCGCACGGAACGCCGATCATGCTGCGCGCCGAGCGCGAGGGAATCACGCCCGAGGAACTGATCGGCCGGCTGGGGGAAGAGCACCTGGAGGACTATCGGGCGTTCTCGATCCACTTCGACGACTACTACACGACGCACTCGCCCGAGAATCGGGAACTGGTCGAGGAGATCTACGGGCGGTTGCGTGAGCGCGGCTCGATCGACCGGCGAATGGTGCGCCAGTTCTATGACCCGGAGCGGGGGATGTTCCTGCCCGATCGTTTCATCAAGGGCACGTGCCCCCGTTGCGGCGCGAAGGACCAGAACGGCGACAGTTGCGACGAGTGCGGCTCGACCTACGCGCCGTCGGACCTGATCGATCCGCGCTCGATCGTCACCGGCGCACTGCCGGTCGAGAAGGAGTCCGAGCATCTGTTCCTCCGCCTCTCCGACTACGAGGAACTGCTGGAAGACTGGGTTGGCGATGGCCGCCTGCAGAGCGAGGTCGTCAACAAGCTGCAGGAGTGGTTCGACGACGGACTCCGCGACTGGGACATCTCCCGGGACGCGCCCTACTTCGGCTTCGAGATCCCGGACGCTCCGAACAAGTACTTCTACGTCTGGGTCGACGCGCCGATCGGCTACATGGCCGCCTTCCGCCGATTCTGCGACCAGACCGGTGTGGGATTCGAGGACTTCTGGGGGCCCGACAGCGATGCCGAGCTGTACCACTTCATCGGCAAGGACATCCTCTACTTCCACTGCCTGTTCTGGCCGGCGATGCTGCACGGCGGCGGCTATCGAACGCCGTCGTCGGTGTTCGTCCACGGCTTTCTGACCGTCGACGGCGCCAAGATGTCGAAGTCGCGCGGCACCTTCGTCATGGCGCGCACCTACCTGGACCACCTGGACCCGGAGGCCTTCCGCTACTACATCGCGGCCAAGTTGAGCAACGGGCTCGCCGACATCGACCTCAACCTCGAGGACTTCGTCCAGCGCGTCAACTCGGATCTCGTGGGCAAGGTGGTCAACATCGCCAGTCGCTGCGCCGGGTTCCTGCACCGGCAGTCGAACGGCCGGCTGGCGGCGTCGCTGGACGCGCCCGAATTCGCGGCGGCGGCCGCCTCGCAGGCGGAGGAGATCGCCGGACTCTACGAGGACCGCGACTACAACCGGGCCCTGCGGCGGGTCATCGCGCTGGCGGACCGGGCGAACCGCTACATCGACGACCGGCGGCCCTGGGAGCTGGCGCGCGATCCCGGTCGGGCCGCCGAGGTCCAGGCGGTTTGCACGACGGGCATCGAGCTGTTCCGGCAGTTGATCGTCTATCTCAAGCCGGTCGTGCCAACGATCGCGGCCAGGGCGGAGGCCTTTCTGGGCATCGATCCCCTGGTCTGGGACGACGTCCACACGCCCCTGGTGAACCACGAGATCCTGCCCTTCAAGCCCCTGGTTACCCGGGTCCAGCCGGATCAGGTAGCCGCGATGATCGCCGCCTCGGGCGAGGACGACACCGGGTGAGGCGTTGACGACCGCTGCTCCCGCGGTCGCTGCAGACCGTCTGACCAAGGTCTACCGGATCTACGATACGCCGTGGGGCCGGTTGCAGGAGGCGGTGCTGAGACGTTCGGCTCACCGGCCCTTCCGGGCGCTCAGCGACGTCAGCTTCCAGTTGCCCGCAGGCGAAGGGCTCGGCGTGGTGGGGGAGAATGGAGCCGGCAAGAGCACGTTGCTCAAGATCGTCGCCGGCGTGACGCAGCCGACGTCCGGTGAACTGGCGATTCGCGGTCGGGTCGCCTCGATCCTGGAACTCGGCGCGGGGTTTCATCACGAGTTCACCGGCCGCCAGAACATCCGGCTGAGCGCGGCGATCGTCGGTCTCGACGAGCGGGAGCTCCGGGAGCGAACCCGCGACATCATCGACTTCAGCGAACTCGGCCCCGCGATCGATCAGCCGGTGCGTTCCTACTCGACGGGTATGACGATGCGGCTCGGCTTCTCGATCGCGGTTCAGGTCGAACCCGACATCCTGGTCGTCGACGAGGCGCTGTCGGTCGGTGACGGCTACTTCCAGAAGAAATGCATGGATCGCCTGCAGCAGTACATGGCGGACGGCGGCACGCTGCTGTTCTGCTCTCACGCGATGTACTACGTCACCGCGTTCTGCCAGCAGGCGCTGTGGCTGCGCGGCGGGGAGGTGGCGGCGGCGGGGCGGGCGCTCGGCGTGGTCGGCGAGTACGAGCGGTTCCTGATGGCGAAGACCGGCGAGAGCGCGGAAACGGAAGAGCAGTCGAACGACGATCCGGCAGCGACGCCGGCGCGGATCGTTGCGATCAGGCCGGAGGGCGGAAAGGCGCACAAGCGCGGATCGGACTCCTGGGCCCTCGAAATCGAATGGGAGAGCCGGGACGACGATCTCGGATTTCATCTGGCGGTGGGCCTCGACACCGCGGACGGCGTGCAGGTGTGCGCGTTCACCACCCAGCGCGCGGGCCTCGCGGCGGTGACCGGCGCCGGCCATCACCGCGCCGTGGTCCGCGTCCCGCGGTTGCCGATGACGAAGGGCGACTACTCGGCCTGCGTCTTTCTGCTCGACGAAGAGTCCCTGCACGTCTACGACCGCAAGGTGCAGGCGAACGTGCTGGAGATCGAGGCGCGGCGCTTCGAACCGAGTCTGTTCGAGGTTGCCCACGAATGGGAGATCGACGGATGAAGCTGCTGGTGACGCGACCGATTCCCGAGCCGGCCATCGCCAGGCTGGTCACCGAGCCCGGCGTGGAGACGACGGTGCTCGAGGAGGACATAGCCCTGGACCGCGCGGTGCTGCTCGACGAGGCGGCGGGCGCCGAGGTGATCCTGGCGCTGCTCACGGAGCGGATGGACGCGGAGCTTTTCGACCGGGCGGCGAACCTGCGCATGGTGGCGAACATGGCGGTCGGTTTCGACAACGTCGACACCTCTGCTGCCGCGGCGCGCGGGATCTGGGTCACGAACACGCCGGGTGTGCTCGATGGCGCCACCGCGGATCTGGCGATGGCGCTGCTGCTGGCGGCCGCGCGCCGGCTCCCCGAGGCCGAGCGCTTTCTGCGCGCCGGCCGCTACCGGCGCTGGGGACCGATGCTCCTGACCGGTCAGGAGGTTCACGGCCGCACTCTCGGCATTCTCGGCATGGGCCGAATCGGCGAGGCGGTCGCGCGCCGCGCCCGGCTGGGGTTCGACATGGAGATCCTCTACTGGGACGAACGGGCCCGCCCGGACCTGGAGGAGGAACTCGGCGTCCGCCGGACCGATCTCGACGCGCTGCTGGGCGCCGCGGACTTCGTCTCCATCCACCTGCCGCTGACCGAGGACACGGCCGGGCTGATCGACGCCGCACGCCTGGCCCGGATGAAGCCGAGCGCGGTGCTCGTCAACACCGCCCGAGGTCCGATCGTCGACGAAGCGGCGCTGGCGGCAGCGCTCCGCTCAGGCGCGATCTGGGCCGCCGGCCTCGACGTGTTCGAGCGGGAACCCGAGGTCCACCCGGACCTGCTCGAACTCGACAACGCCGTGCTGCTGCCCCACATCGCGAGCGCTTCGATCCCGACCCGGCTGGCCATGGCCCAGCTCGCCGTGGACAATGTCCTGGCGCTTCACCGCGGCGAGGAGCCGCCGACGCCGGTCGTCCGCGGCACCCGGTGATGCGTCGCCGGTGGGGAGGCCGAGCCGCTAGTTCCTGAGACGGAAAGAGCGGGCGACACGGAAGCCGATGTCGTCGGCGAAGTCGGCTGACTCGCGCTTCTGCAGGTCGCAGTGGAGTTCAGAGGCTTTGAGCCGGAAGGAGCCGCCGCAGAGCGTTCTGCGGTCCTCGTCCCCTTCGTCGGCGGCGACCCACTCCCACAGGCTGCCCAACATGCCGTGGAGTCCGAAGTCGTTCGCCTCCCGCCGCTCCGGGTGCTGCACGCGACCGCCGGAGTTGCCGGCGTGCCAGCAGCGGCGCTCGATCAGCTCCGGCGTGGCGCTCCAGGGCGGAGCATCGTCCGGCGCGCTGCTTCCCAGGCAGGCGTAGAGCCACTCGGTCCTGGTCGGCAGCCGCATCGGCTTGCGGGAGACCTCGGCGTACCAGCGGCAGTAGGCATCGGCCTGCCGCCAGCTCACTCCCGTGGCGAGATCCCGGTCGCCCGGTGACCAGCCGGACCGCTCGTAGTCCGGATCGAAGGCCTCGAACTGTTCGTTCGTGATCGGCCACTTGCTGAGGTAGAAGGGCTCGACGCGCAGCGTGCGCCCCTTGAGCAGCAACTCGCCACCGGGGATCAACCAGAGGATCGTGCGCGGAACGTGGGCGTAGGAACTCGGCAGCGGTCGGCGCGCGCTGCTGGCCACTCGGCGACTCGAAGTCAGGACGGTCGGCCGAACACTTTCGGCGTCGGCATCCGGGCACGAATCGCTTCGAGTTCCTCGACCGTCACCGTGCCGATGCCGTTCTTGCGACAGTGCGATTCCACGGATCGGACGACCATGCCTCGGACGAAGGCGGGCACGCGCTTCATCCGCGCCTCGGCCTCGGGTTCCCAGGCAATGCTGGGCGAGGTGTCCTCGCCGTAACGGGAGAGCGACGCGAGCCCGGTGCGGTCTCCAAGGGCCGCGAGCTGCTCCTGCGAGAAGAACCCGGGATCGTGGGTGCAGAGCGGATCCTCCGCCATCAGGTCTCCGGTCATGCCATAGGCGCGGGCGCGGCAGCCGCCGCAGACCGATTGCAGTTCGCAGGAACCGCAGCGGCCGCCGAGCTCCTTGCGGCGCCGGATGTCCTGGAACAACTCGGAGTCGTTCCAGACCGCCGACAGCGTGGATCGTTTCAGGTTGCCGCCGAACACGGGCAGGTACGGGCAGGGCGTGACGTCACCGTTCGGGCGAATCCCCATGTAGTGCGTACCCGCGGGGCAACCGCCGGCGCCCCCGTCGAAAGCCTTGAGAAAGGGCGAGTCGGGATCGCCGGCCAGCAGTTGACGGACGTAGTGGGGCGCGCACTTCGCGTTGACCACCATGCGGCCGCGGTAGTCGCGCTGAATCTGCTCCAGGGAGGCGAGGACGCCGTCGTAGTCCGCTGGCGAGAGGTCGGACACGAACTGACCGCGGCCCGTCGGGACCAGGAAGTACAGGTTCCAGACCCGGGCCTGGAGCTCGGTGTAGGCGAAGTCGGCGATCTCCATCAGCTCACCCCGGTTGTGCGCGCCGGCGGTGGTCTGGATGATGAATGGAAGACCGGCGGCGGCCAGGTGCTTCGCGCCGTCGACCGTGTTCTGCCAGGCGCCCCGGACCCGGCGGAAGCCGTCGTGAACCTGCGGGTCCAGTGCGTCGAGGGAAAGGGCAAGACCGCGCACGCCCTCGCCGGCCAGGATCCGCGCCAGGTTCTCCGTGATGCGGACGCCGTTGCTGCCGACGACGACCCACAGCTCGCGCTTGGCGGCGTATCGAACGATGTCGAGGATGTCGCGCCGCAGCAGCGGCTCGCCGCCGGTGAGGATGACGAGGGCCTCCGGGGCGAACTCGCAGATGTCGTCGATCACCTTGCGGCACTGGTCGGTGGAGAGTTCCGACCGATCGGCGAAGTTGGGGGTTTCGACCAGAGGCTTGCCGCCGGCGTCGAGGTAGCAGTGCTCGCAGGCCAGGTTGCAGCGGTAGGTGAGGTTCCAGGAGATGACGTAGGGACGGGCGAACGCCGCCGGCACGGCATCCAGCGGCCGCTCAAGGGGTGAGAGGGTCATGGGAAGGGACTCGTGCGCGATGTTTCGCCGGAAGGCTCAGGCAATGCCGAAGAAGGTGCGGGCCCGTTCCAGCACCGCCGCATCGACCTCTTCGTAGCCGTGGTCGAGCGCGAACTTCTCGATCCCGGCGACCGCGGAGGTGCGGACGATGTCGGGGATGTTCGCCATCCGCTCGCGCGCCTCGGCGGTCCAGGGGATGCTCGCCGATTCGCCGTTGCCGGCGACGCCGTGGCCACCGCCGACCTGCCCGGTGCCGCCGGCCGGCACCCCCAGGTCGGTCAGCATGCCGGTGAAGGGACACTTCGAGGTCGCGGTCCCCACCTCGGCGCCGGCTTCGGGGCCGATCCGGACGCCAAGCGATCCGACGACCTGGGTCTCGTGGGGGTTCATCATCATCGCCATCTCCGAAGAGCAGCTGGGGCAGGCATAGACCACGGCCACGGACCCGCCGTTCGGGCCCAGGGCGTGCTTCAGCTTCATCTGCTCGTCGCAGGGTACGCAGAGGAACTTCATCCGTGGTCTCCGTCTCCGGGTGGAAAGTCAGGTCGTCCTGGCGAAGCTGCGCAGGACCTGTACCGCGGCCTCGTCGATGGCGCGGAGGACCGGTCCCCGGGGCGGGTCCGGTTCACCGGCGTCGGACGCCGATGCCAGCCGCGGGTCGAACGGTACCTTAGCCAGGCGTGGGAATCCAAGTTCGGGCGCCTCGGCGGCGACCTCGCCAAACAGGGGCCGGACCCCGTCACACGCCCCACAGTAGTAGCCGCTCATGTTCTCGATGTAGCCGATGACTTCGTTCGGCGTCCCTTTGAGCGCCGCGGCCGATCGGGCGACCACGCCGCGCGCCAGTGCCGAAGGAATCGTGACCAATACGAAGCGGGCGGCCGGCCCCAGTACTTCGGCGTACTGCAGCGTGCGCTCGGCGCCGGGCGGCAGATCGACCAGCAGGAAGTCGAGACGGCCCCAGTCCACCAGGCCCAGCAACTGCTGGAACAGGTTGAATTCCCGGGTTGCCCGCCAGACATGGCTGTCGCCCTCCGCAACGCTCTCGAACTCGAGGTGCTTCGCTTCGGGCACCATGGAGCCCACCGACACGACGCCCAGACCGTGAAGCGTGCGCGGCAGGGCCATGCCTCGATCACCCGGCAGCAACGGCACGTTCTCGAGCCCGGCCAGCCGGGCCTGGCAGGGACCGTTCAGATCCGCGTCGAGGATGGCGCATCGGCGACCCGCGCGCTTAAGCGCCAGGGCGAGTTGCATGGTCAAGGTGCTCTTGCCGACGCCTCCCTTGCCCGAACCGATGGCGACGACGTGATCGATGCCGGCCGTGGCGTGGGCGATGCGCTCCCGCTGCCGCAGGACCTGTCCGAGCACATCGGAGCCGCCATCGCCCTCCACGTCGAAGTAGGTCTTCATGGACGGCGGAGGCGTTCGAGAAGCCCGGTTCGTTTGGCCAGGGAGCGAGCCGCGGCGCGGAGGCGTCCGCCGACACCGAGTTCCGGGTAGGCGGCGCGCTGGAAGATGAGGCCGTCGTTCACGATCCAGGGACGACTGCGACCGAATGCGTGACGATGCCTCTTCATGTACACCAGTTCGAAACCGTTCCTTGCGAGCAGGCCGACCAGTTCCAGCGGCCGGATGCCGAACTGCCAGTACCAGTGGTTGTCGCGTTCCAGCCGCCCGTCCGTGTCGCGCTCGTTGTGCCTTTTGAACCAGGACTCGAGCCTGGCGCGGGTGTTCCAGTCGTCTTCCCAGACGTAGACATTCCGGTAGTACCAGTCCAGACCGCGGTCGACGAAGCGGATGGTCCGCGGGGTCTTCAACCAGTTCTGATTGAAGATGATCAGGGCGTTCGTGTGCGGAAGCCAGTTGAGCAGGAACTCGTCCCAGTCCGGTTTGACCTGGTGCAGCAGGATGTCGTACATGATGAGGGCGTCGACCTTGCCGACCGCATCGAGCGCCTGGTCCGAGCCGAGCAGGGCCTGGACGAGTTCGACTTCAGGAACCTCCTTCGCGCGCTCCAGGGTCAGAGGCGTCAGGTGCCCGTCGACGATGACCGCCCTCGTCAGCTCGCTTCCGCACAGTTCGGCAGCGTGAAACGTGTACGCCCCGTCGACGCCCCAGCATGCTCCAAGGTCGGCGAACGACCGGAACTCGGTCAGTTCATACGCCGTCTCGAGCAGGTCGAGCTTCTCCGCCTTGGGCTGGACCTCGGACCGCGCTCCGATCGCCGTTTCTCCAGCGCGGGGATGGACGGACATCGCTGGCAGCGTAGCAGTCACGACCGCGCCGCGTCGCTTTCGTAACGGAGGGTTGTTCCCGCCGCCTGGAAGCCGACCTGTTCGAGTCGTTCCGCAAACGGTTCACGTCGGTGCACGCGGGGCAGATAGAGCGGTCGTCCGGAGTCTCCGGCGGCGAACGCGAGGAGCGGACCGAGGAGTGCCGGAACGGGTCTCAGGCCGCCGATCGCGAGGATCTCGCAGGGTGCCGGGCCGGAACGGACACCGGGCGGGATGGACGGCCGCGCAGTGAAGGGAAGGGAGTCGTCGGCGTCGCGGGAGTCCCGGTAGAGGAGATAGGCCTCGAACCCGCGGTCCGTCGCGATGCCGATGCCCCGGGCGCTCTGGCGCAGGTTCCGGATCGTCCGCGGTGAGCGCTGCCAGCACCGATTGAGTTCCGAGGCGTCGGCGAACTCCGCGCTGGCGAGGATCTCCGTGGGCGAGACGGTTCCGACCAGGTCGAGCACGGGCGCGGCGGCCGCGCTCTCACCTGCGTGGAAGTAGTCGGTCAGAGGCTCCGCCCTGGCGAAGCCGCAAGCGCCGAGGAAGCCCTGCGCGGCCACGGCCTCCGCCGGAACCTCGGCCAGCAAGCGGGTCGGCTCGAGGATCGCCATCTTCTGGCTGAGCGAAGTCATCATGTGGCGGGCATGGCCCTGCCGGCGGTGGTCCGGGTGGACCGCCGCGTGGAGTATCAGGTTGGCCGTGGGCTCCCTTTTCGCCGCGATCAGGACGCCGATCGGATCGGCCCCCGCAAGGGCGACCATGCAACTGCTGGTCCAGAGGTCCATCTCCCGGGAGAGGCGCTTCATGTGATCGATCGTGAGCTGCCACGGGAGCGCGCCGGGCCCCACGTTGCAGCGGTCGTACGCCTCGACGATCAGGGGCACGTCGTCCGAGCGGCAGAAACGGTAGGCGGACATGGCTGGGGTTCGGCTATGGGTTGGCGGCCGTCTTCAGGCCGGCCGGTGCCGACGCCTCCGTGGGTTCCTGGGCGGGCGTGCGCAGCAGAAAGAGGACCAGCATGGCGGAGAGGTACATGCAGACGAACACTGCGAAGGCGAGGTCGTAGGTCCCCGATCGGTCGAAGACGTACCCGGCGAAGGGTACGCCGAGGATCTGGATCGGCAGCAGGATCGGGCTCATCAGACCCATCACGCGGCCGAAGGAACGGCGGCCGAAGCAGGCGCCGATCAGGGTGCCCCAGAGGGGCATCATGCCCCCCATGCCGAGACCGAACACGGCGGCGGCCGACAGCAGTGCCGGGTAGCTCTCGGCCTGAAGAAGGCCGGCGGAACCCGTTGCCTGGAGGCCGATCGCCAACCAGAGGGCGCCGCGCCCGCTGAGACGGTCGCCGATCCAGCCGAAGACGACCTTGCCGAGAACGCCCATCGCCGCGATGGTCGACAGCCCGTAGGAGGCCGGAAGGGGCTGGAAGCCGAGATCCCGGGCGTACGCGATGATGTGGGTCAGGATCGCCGAGTTGGCGCTGAAGTTCATCGACACGACGAGCGCGATGACCCAGAAGTTCCGGCTCCTGAGCGGCTCGGTCCAGTGCGGGTGGCGGGGAGGTGAGGACGCGATCGGTGCCGGCGCCCACCCGGCAACAGGGGACGTCACGTCGCCGTCCGGGTGGAGGCCGACGTCTTCCGGCCGGTCGACGACCCAGCGGCGAACGGCCGGGACGACGAAGAGGAGAGTCAGCGCGCCGTAGATCACGAAGGTGCCTCGCCAGCCGACCAGGGAGATCAGCCGGGTGGCGACGGGCGCCATGACGACTCCGGAGAGTGAGATGCCCATCGTGGCGATGCCGAGAGCCATTGCGCGCTTGCGGACATACCAGTTCGCCACCAGGGTCGAGGCGGTGACGCCGCCGATCAGAGCCGCCCCCAGCGACAGGAGGGTGCCGAGGACCAGGTAGAACTGAATCAGGTTCCGCACCGCGGCGGTCAGGAGGAGACCGAACGCGAGCAGCCAGGCGCCCCAGAGCATGATCCGCTTCGCGTGGCCCCGGTCGAGAGCGCTGCCCAGGAAGGGTGCGACGAGCCCGTTCGTGATCCCGAACAGGGCAAGGCCGACACCGATTCCGGTACGGCCGCCTCCGAACTCCTCGGTCAGCGCGACGAAGAAGGCCCCGAACGAGTAGAAGCCGAAGCCGACCGAGACGAAGAGCGCCAGAAAGCAAACGAGGACGATCTTCCAGCCGTGGAAGCTCGGGCTGCCCGGTTGCGTCGGCATGAGTTCAGGGCCTGACGGGACGAAGCGAGCCGATCCTCCGGTCCCGGCGACTCAACCGAGCAGGTCGTCCAGCTTGAAGACCGCCGTCGCGTTCTCGCGCAGGAACTTCGGCCAGACGTGTTCCCTTAGCGGCAGGTCGTCCAACTCCGTGAAGATGCGCTCGTAGGAGAGGCCGGGGAAGTAGCCCGCGTACATGAACTTGTCCGGTCCCCGCTTGTTCGCGAACTCAATCACGCTCTTGGGGTAGTGCTTGGGCGCCCAGGCCGAGGGAGAGTAGTAGAGGTTCGGCCACTTGAGCATCAGCTTGACGCAAAGGTCGGTCCAGGGATCACCGCCGTGGCGCATGACGACGCGGAGCTCCGGGAAGAACCAGGCGACTTCGTCCAGCAGACCCGGATACTGGCACTTGTAGGGGACGCGCGGCCCCGGCACGCCGACCAGCATGTTGATCGGGATGTCCAGCTCGATGCACTTGGCGTAGATCGGGTAGAAGCGCTTGTCGTCGATCGGCACCTGGGGATAGGCCAGGCACGGCGCGGCGGAAGCGGCCCGGATGGCAGGGTGGAGGTTGACGGTCGCTTCGAGCGCGCGGACGCCGTCCATGCCGGCGTTCGGATCAACGCCGACGGCGCCGAAGAAGCGCCCGGGGAACTCCTCGAACACCGCAAGCGCCGGTTCCGGGTTCTGGGCGCTGACGCCGATCTGGGCGATCCGGACGCCGAACGCGTCCATCATCGCGACGACGTCGGCCGCGGTCCAGGCCCTGTCCATGCGCCGTCCGGCATCCTTGAACAGGTACTGGGCCGGATGGTGTGAGAAGTCCTCCGTTCCGCGGTCGCGGCTGAGCCGGCGCACGGCCTCCATGCCCATGCCGGCGCCGCCGGCCGGGATGTCGAGAAACAGGTCGACGACGCCGATGTCCCTTGGTCTGCCCATGTTCACTCCTGGTTCGGTTCCGGGTTGGCGCCTGTGCTTCCCGCCGCGAGGACGACGACCTCGATGGCGGCCTCGCGCATCGTGACCGCGAGCGTGCGTCCGTCGGGGCTCACGCTCGGCTGGAGTGCTCCGATCGCGCCGGTCGTGACCTGTTCCGTGGCGCCGGTGGCGATAGCCACCCGCCACACCTGGAAGGGCCCGAAGCGGTCGTTGCGCGAGTAGAAGAGCGACGCGCCGTCGGCGCTCCACTCGGGCGCGCTGTAGGGCTCGCCGTTGGCGAAGGAGAGAACGGCCGTGGGGGTCCCACCCGCGGCCGGCACCGTGTAGACGGTGACGCGTCCGTCCTCGAACGAGCGTCCGTAGAAGGCCAGCCGCTCGCCGTCCGGCGAGAAGCGGGCGCCCATGGCATAGCCATCGAACCCGTCGAGCGGGACGCGGAAAGGGTCGGCGGCGGCGAGCCCCGTGGCGGGATCGACTGCGACCGTGTACACGGACCCCGGGTTTCCTTCTGACGGCGGGCCGTGGCTGCTGAAGGCGAGCGCCCGCCCGTCCGGGCGCCAGTCCGGCTCGCCGGTGTCCGCGCCCGGTCCGAACCGCGTGAGTCGTGTGGGTCGCTCGCTCCCGTCAACCGGGACGAGCCATATGTCGTCGCTCTGCTCCAGGTGTCCGTGGAAGGCGAGCCACCGGCCGTCGGGCGACCACGCGGCGCCGTAGTCCTCGTGTTCTTCCGAGAGGAGCGTCCGAACCGTGCCGGTCGGGGTGCCCTCCGCGTCGAGGTCGAGGACCCCCAGGTCGAAGTCGATGGGCATGCGGAGGCGTCGCCAGGAGAACGTGGTGAAACCGAGCGCCCCTCCGTCGGGACGCCAGGAAGGCAGGAAGGAGCTCGTGCCGCCTGCCGTCGTTACGTCGGCAGGTTCCCCTCCGGTCACCGGAACGAGGCCCACCGCGGTGCGCGTGTGGTACACGCTGAGAGCGACGCGACCATCGGCCAACGGCGTGACCGCGAGCACGTCGCGGCCGTCGTGCGTCAGTCTTTCGGCCGGGCCGCCGTCGAGCGGCACGCGCCAGCCGACCAGGAGCGAGTCGTCGGGCCCCGCCGCCGCGAGATAGAGCGCGTCTCCGGTGGGGGACCAGTCCACGCGGCTGTCCCATCCGAACCGGAAGTCGGTGGCGAGCGTGCGCGTCTCGCCTGTCGCGATCTCCGTCACGGCCAGGTCCGCGCGGTATCCGGCCGCGACCTGAAGGTGCGCGACCGAGCGTCCATCGGGAGATCGAACGGACGCGGCCCACCCCTCGGCGCTCTCGACGAGCACGGTCGCGTCGTCGAGTCCCGGGGCATACGCGACCCACGCGGTATCGGGGCCCGCGTGCCGAAGCGCGGTCACGGTCCCGTCGGGCAGCAAACGCGGATGGTCGACGCGGGCGTCCCCGGGATCCACGATGCGCGATTCCTGGCCGGTGTTCGGGTCCAGGGTCCAGACCCCGTGACTCTCGGGTCGGCGGTCGACGTACACGACGCGCGAACCCTCGGGCGACCAGGTCACACGGAACCGTTCCGCCGGCGTCGTCGTCAACACGCGGCCGACCCCGGTGGCGACGTCGTAGACCGTCAGCGATCTGGCGCCCGCGGCAAAGTCGGCGAACACGACCCGGTCTCCGGCAGGCGACGGGATGCCCGGGTAGGCGTCGTAGAGATCCGTGTGGACGTGTCGCGCGAGCACGACGTCCGCGACTTCTTCAACGTTGCTTCCGCACGCCGTCGCCGCGAGGAGCGCTACTGCAACCAGGCCGCGGGCCACGGCCCACCGACGCCATGACCGCCGCGGAGCCTGCACTCAGGCTTCCGGTTCGCCGGCCTTGCGCTTCTCGTCGAGGGCCGACATCAGTCCGACCTCGTTCAGGTAGGTGCCGGCCTTCGCGTCCTTCGCCGCCTCGACCTGCGCTTCGCTTGCGCCGGCTTCGGCGAGAGCGGAGAAGGGGCACCTGCCGGCCGCGGTTGCGGCTTGCGCTTCGGCCTCGGCGACGTCCTGGCCAGGCGACTCGTCCTTCTTGTCGAGCTCGTAGGCAGCGATCATCTGCTCCATCAGTTTGCGGCCGAGCTCGATGCCCTCTTCGACCGTCTTGATCCCGATCCGGGAAACGTGCTTCTCACGGGCCACCAGTTCGACGCGCTCCTGGGTGCGGTCCCGCATGAAGCCGGCCGGAACCCGGAGGATGCGCTCGACGGCTTCGGCCGTCCACTCGTGGTTCGAGAGCAGCGGGACGCGGTCCTCGTCGCGGGCGATCAGCTTCCGCTCGTCCGCCGGCGCTTCGGCGCCGCCGTTGCCGTCCGCCTCGGTCGCCCTCTCGCGGGCCTCGATCGTCACCGGCTCGCCGGTCTCCTCCTCGATCATCACGCGCGCGAACTCGAAGGTGACGGTGGGCAGCTTGCTCATCCGCGCCTTCTTCTCGATCCGCGCCTTGGCGCGGCGGCGGCGGTAGGCGTCTTCGATCGTCTTGAGCGCCAGGCGGGCGTCGGCGGTCCACTTCAGTTTCCGGCCGTCGTAGGTGGTCTCGACCTCGAGACCGCCCTCCATCTCGGCGATGCGGTCGAGCATCTCCTCGGTGATCTGCTCGAAGGAGTCACTGCCGCAGACGCCGCAGCGCACCGGATCCGGCTCGGCCGAGGTGACGCCGCACTTCCTGCAGATGAACGTGGGCCGGCTGCGGGCGAGCTGCAGGGCGACCTGCTCGGCCAGGGCTTCCGTCTCGCGGGCGGTGTACTTCGGCATGTAGCGGTCCATCGCCTCGTCGAGCACGTCGCTCGAGATCACGCTGTGGCCCTGCTCGACCGCCAGGCGGTAGAGGGCCGTGCGGGCGATGCCGCGCACCTGCTCCGGAACGCGCTTGAACCGCTCCTCGGCCTCGGGGGTCCAGCGGATGCTCTCCTCGGCCTTGACGTCGAGTTCCGGATACTCGAGGCGGGTGGTGAGCAGCAGGTCGCACGGGCAGGTTCGGAGGAGGTTCTCGGCGTTGCTGCCGAGGCCGGACTCGCCCTCGTCGCTGTGGACGCCGATGCGACCGATGACGAGCATCCAGGGATCGCTCTTCCGGGCGTGGTCGAGGACCTTCTGGAACGCCTTGCCGTCGAGAAGCGTCTTCGTCAGCTCGACGTCGACTTCCCTCGCCATCGTCTCGGCGACATCCAGGTGGGACTGGTAGATCTGCGCCAGGCCGGTGTCGATGATCTCCTCGTGGAGCTGGTTCTGCTCCTCGAAGCGGAAGATCTTCGCCGCGCGCTCGGTCAGCACGTTGACGACGCCCTTGAACACCGAGTAGTGCAGGTAGGGGTCGTAGACCGAGATCGCCTCGACCTTCTTGCCGAAGGTCTTCGCCAGGTCGATCGCGGTCATCAGCGCTCCGAAGGACTGGGGCGAGCCGTCGACGCCGACCAGGATCGTGTCGCGGCCGTCGGCCTCGGCCTCCGCCTGATGGCCGTGCCCGTTGCCGTTGCCGTTCGCGGCTCCGGCCTTCGCCGGCAGGCGCTTGATGACCAGCACGTCCCGGTCGGCGGTGCGGGCGACGCGCTCACAGACGGAGCCGATCTGGGTGTCCCGAACGCGACCGATGCCCATCACGCCGAGCACCGTCAGGTCGTAGCCCGACTCGCGGATGTCGCGGACGATCTCGACGTGGTGCTTGCCGTCCATCATCTTCGGCTCGAACTTGAGGCCGGCGTCGTCGCAGACCGCCTTCATCGGCTCGAGATAGCTCTCGGAGATGAGCTCCAGACCCATTGTGATCAGCGAGTCGTGGATCTTCCGCTGGCGGTCGAGCTCGGTCTCCTCGAGGTACTCGTCCGGCAGGGTGTACTCCATCTGCTTGAACCGGTAGTCGTGCATGCTGGCCGCGTAGACGTGGCAGCCGACCATCGTGGAGTCGAACTTCCGGCCCAGCTCGACCGCGGACGCGATCGCCTGGTTCGAGTAGTCCGAGTTGTCGACGGGGACGTAGATCGTCTTGTACATGGTGGTGTCTCTTGTGTTGACGGAGTGTCGGGTCAGAGATTCTGTCGGTGTCGAGAAGGCTCGGGTCAGACGGCGGGCGCCTCGGTGCCGGTCAGCCCGCCAGCGGTTTCCTCGCTAGCCGTGCCCTGGTTCGCCCGCCGCCGGACCAGGAACACGATGAGCAGTTCGATCGCGAGCACGATGAGCGCCGCGCGCAGCATCGGAATGGTGGCGGTCTGCTGCACGCTCGGCTCGGTGTAGACGTAGAACCAGGACGACAGGGCCCGCTTGTTTCCGCGTTCGCGGTTGAAGCCGTCCCAGACGCTGAAGGCGATCGGGGTGTACTGCTGCTCGGCGAAGCTGACGCCGGCGCGGGAGGCGCGGCGGCGCTTGTAGGTCACCGTCCACTCGCCCTGGTCGTAGGAAGTGACCGCCTCGACGATGTCGGCCTCGGTCGGCTCGATCGCCTCGCTGCCGCGGCCCCGGAAGGTGTCCGCGACGCCGTAGGTCAGGTTGACGAACCAAAGGTCGACGGGGTTCTGGGCGTCGCCGAAGAGGAAGTAGGGCTTGAGCTGGGGAGTGTCTTCCGGAGCGAGGGCTGCCGGGAACTGCAGAGCCACGGCGTCCGAGAACTCGGCGCCGTCACTTGCGGCCTCGCCGGCGCCGAAGAAGTCGTCACCCGTGCCGAAGAAGTCGTCGGCGCTGTCGTCCACCGTCTCGACGCCGAAGAAGCTGGCCTCGTCCTGGGGTTCCACTTCCTCGACGCCGAAGAAGCCGGCATCGTCCGCGGGCGCCTCCTCGACGCCGAAGAAGCCGCCGTCGTCGCCTTCGTCTCCCGTAGCCACGATGTCGTTGTCCTCGTCCCACATCGGCACTTCCAGGCTCGGGTTGTTCCTGCCCGTGTTGTCGGCGCGCAGGTCGTTCCAGCGCACGCGGAAGGCGATCTCGCCCCGGTTGTAGACGGCCTGAGCCTCGATGGACGTCGCGGAGGGATAGAAGTTCCGTCCCGGTTCCGTGATCTGGCCGATCAGGGGAAACCGGGTCGTCGGCGCGGTCTCGAACAGGGTGTCGAGCGCTTCGGCGTCCTGGAGATCGATCGCTTCCTCGCTCCAGGCGGCGGTGATCAGGGTGCCGTAGTTCGGATCGTCGCCGTCGCCCAGGGAGTAGACGTAGTTCACCAGGTGCTGGCGATCCTCGACTTCGAGCGAGTCCGCGTAGGAGGGCATCGGCGTGCCGTTGAGCCCGGTGGAGAAGGTGCGGTAGATGTCCTCCTTGGTCGGTCCGCCGCGGTAGGTCCAGCGCTGGGTCAGGTCGGCGGCCCGAATGTGGTCGCCCGCGTCGTCGACCAGGGTCGGAGCCGACGGACCGTCGCCGCGTCCGACTTCGCCGTGGCAGGCGGCGCAGCCCTGCTCTTCGTAGACGACCCGTCCACGGGCGATCGACTCCTCCGTCGACTCGAGCGGCCGGGGGATGTCGATCGGCTCGCCGTAGCGGTCCGGATTCTCGAAGTCGGGCGAGAAGGACTTGATGTAGTAGATGACGTTCTGAATCTCGGTGCTGGTCAGGTTCGGCCAGCCCGGCATCGAGGTGTAGGGGGCTCCGATCTCGATGATCCGGCGCAGGTCGTCGTCCGAGGGCAGCATGCCGTTCGGCGTCGTGCGGAACTTGTACTTGCCGGTCGTGAAGTCGCGTGGCTTCGGTTGGACCCGCGGCGTGGCGTAACCGTTGCCGTCGCCGGTGTCGCCGTGGCACTGTCCGCAGTACTTGTCGTAGACCACCTTGCCGGCGGCGCGCTGCTCTTCCGTGCCGAGGTCGACCTGGGCGGCGGCGGGCGCGACCAGGAGCGCGGCGAAGGTAGCGGCGATGGCCTTCCTGATGTACGCCGTCATCAGTGCTGCCCCAGGGCGCGCGGCTGGTAGCCGTTGAAGTCGTAGATGAACAGGTTGACGTCCCACATCTCCTCTGTGGTCAGGAACTTCTCCCATGCCGGCATCGCGCTGTCCCAGGGAGTGCCGCCGGCCGGGAGACCGGGTGCGCCCTTCGCGATCCGCCAGTGGACGTAGGAGGACTGCAGGATCGGTAGGGTGCCGACGTCGTTGAAGTTGCTGGGCACCGGGTTCAGGCCGTGGGCGAACATGCCGTCGCCGCCCATGCCGTCGCCGTGGCACCAGAAGCAGTTCTCGTAGTAGATGCGGCGGCCGTTCTCGAGGTGCTGCTCGTACGCCTCGGGATCGTCCTCGTGGTAGTGAAGGTAGGGGTTGTCGGCCGTCGCCATGTCGAGCGTCTCGTCATGGACCGTGAGTTCCGTCGGCGGCGGCGGGTGGATCTCCCGGCCGAAGCCGGGTGCCTCGAGCGGCGCGGTCAGGTCGGCGTAGACGTTGTAGGCGGCGAGCGCCGGCAAGGCGATGAGGAGTCCGGCCAGGGCGAGGCGGTACCGCGGCTCCACGATCAGGCGCACGATCGGTTGAACCGTCTCCGCCAACCGCTCGCGGCTGGAGGAGGCGTAGCAGACGAGGGCGAGGCCGGTGATCCCGAGGTAGATCGTGGCTACAGACTCAGGGATCGGCACGACGAAGCCGTAGTTGAAGAACGCCCACAGCCCGATCAGGCTGAACAGGAGCCAGGTCAAGGTGTTCGCCCGCCGCCAGACCAGCACGCCGGCGACGGCGACGAGGGGAAGGACGACGACGAGGTTGAGTCCGTACATGGATCAGTTCCGGGAGAGTGCGGGGGCAGGTTGTCCGCTGCCGCGGGTGCGGCTACTCGTTAGAACAGCGGTTGGCTGGCGGGTGTTCCTCATTGCTTCAGGAAGTTCCGAAGACGGGCGCTAGTAACCTAGCTCCGTTTCGAGGGTGACGGTCGGCGTACTGCCGAGACTCTGCAGCCAAGCGACCACGGCCCTGATCTCGTCGTCCGAGAGACTGATCGGCGGCTCGTTCATCGGCTGCATGCCGTCCTCGTAACCGGGAACGACATATGCCGAAGGCTCGTAAAGGGACTGGGCCAGATACTCGATGTCCGACAGTCCTTCGATTGTTGTCGCGGCACGCTCCCCGATGCCTCCGAGATCCGGATACCGGCTCGGCCCGCTGGAACCGATGTTGTGGCAGGCGGCCAGGCACTGCCCCTTGCCTTCGGCCAGCTCCCTGCCGATCTCCACCAGGTCCTCGGTCGTCATGTCATCGCTGATCAGTACGGGAGGCGGCGGGTGCTCCTCCTTCTGGGGCACGATCTGACCGAGATACATGTAGAAGGCCGTGGTGCCGAGCACCAGCAAGACCATCTTGACCGGCATCGGGACGGACAGCTTCATGCCGCGTGTCCCTCCCCGAGCCGGTCGGCCTGACCAGCCGATTTCGGTTCCCAGGCCTTCTTGCCGCCCAGGCTGCTGAGCCAGAAGACGACGCCGATCAAGCCGAAGAAGATGAGCACGGTGACCGAGACGATCTGGGTGGCGAAGCCGAGCGTCGGCGTGTAGGCGTCGGGGGAGGTGTCGAGCACCACGCCGTAGACGTGCCACTCCTGCCGCAGTCCGGAGCGGACGTAGCCCATCAAGCCCATCAGCCAGGTGAAGCTGAGCGCGATGAAGATCAGCGCGTACTGCGAGACCGCGGGCATCCTGCCCCACTGCGTTTCGCCTGTTTGTCGGGCGTTCCGATACAGAGGCAGGTCGATCACGGTGATCGCGACCATCGCCGCCAGCACCGAGTAGACCTGCGGTATGGCGAACCGGATCCGCGTCGCCGCGTCGACGCTCTGGTGGTAGCCGAAGACACCGAAGAAGATGACCAGAGCCGCGGCGGCCGCGAAGATGATCACCTGCGTTCGGGCGAGAAGCTGCCTCTGCGGGTGGATCGATGTCTTGCCGGTCCGCCGGTAGAGCAGGAAGCTCATGTAGGTGGAGAGGATCAGGATGTTGACCGCCGTGTTCTTGGCCGACATCTGCCCCAGGTAGGAGAGTTGCGGATGGCTGCTGCCGCCCATCGCGGCGATCTCGGACACGGACGCGATCGCGTAGCGGGGGGTCGCCCAGACCGCGAAGCAGAGCGCGATCGCGATGAGCAGCCACTTGATGAACCGATGGAAGTGGGCGGTGCCTTCGATCCGGCCCATGCCGAGCCACAGGTAGTAGTTCGCCCCAAGGAACAGGTTGCCGATCAGCGCGGCCTGGAGCACGAACAGCCAGGAGAAGGTGCCGCCCATCATCTGGACGCCCAGGGTCTGGCTGAAGGCGTAGATCTCGGCGGCGAGGTAGTAGCCGGCGAATGGCAGCGGCAGGAAGGCGATGATGGCGACGAAGTTGCCGACGTAGCCCATCCAGTCGAAGTGGGCCTTGTCCTCGTCGTTCCTGGCCTGGAGATAGCGGAAGGCCGCGTAGGCGGCGGCGATCGAACCGCCGAAGGCGACGTTGGCGATGATCCGGTGGATGTTGATCGGCATCCAGGTGAAGTTGAAGAACGCGTCCCGGAGACTCAGCAGGGCGCCGCTCTCCGAAACGGCCGAGACGAAGTCCGGGATCCCGTCGCCGTCGACGTCCTCCCGCTTGCCGGGCGACATCATGAAGGTGAGCCAGGCGTTGGCGATGAACATGATCGCCGTGCCGACCACGTTCAGCATGAAGCCGAGGAAGAGGTGCATCTTCGGCCCGAACTTGCCCCAGCCGTAGTAGTAGCTGTAGAGGAAGAGCGCTTCCAGGAAGAACAGCAGGACGTACGGCAGGAACGTCGGCGAGAAGATGTGCATCAGGTAGTTCGTGAACTTCGGGTAGAGGATGATCAACGCGAAGGTCAGGAACGCCCCGAAGGTGGCGGTCATCGAGAACGAAACGGAGAGCAGCTTGGTGAACTCGTAGGCCAGCCGGTCGTAGCGCTTTTCGCCGGTGACGTAGCCGATGAACTCGATGATGAAGGCGAAGATCGGCACCGCCAGCACGAAGGCCGCGAACAGCAGGTGGAGTTGCGCCAGCACCCAGACCGTCACTCGGCTGCCGACGAAGGGGACCGCGCGGTACTCCGCTTCCACGTACGGCCTGGCCCTCGCCTCCGCCTCGTCGGCGGCCTCCTCGTCGGCGATGCCCTGCAGCCGAGGTGTCTGTTCGGTGATTCCCTGCTCGCGCGCAAACTGCAGCGCGTCGGCCTCCCGTCTCGCGGTCGTTTCGGGATCGTCCGATTCTTCGACTTCCAGCGCCTCGACGATCCCCCTGTTCGCGGCTCCCTCCGTCGCCTGCGTCAGTTGGTCGGGTTGCTCGTACTCGCGCTCCACCAGGAAGCCACCCAGGCGCACCGTGACGATGACCGACACGAAGGCGAGCACGCCGATTCCGAAGAGGATCTTGTTTCTGCTCACTGGCTCTTCACTCCGGCGCCGCTACTGGCGGGCGTCACGCTCCGCCTGCAACGTCCGACGTTCTTCCTGCAACTCCCGGACGTAGGCGACAACCGCCCAGCGGTCCTCGACGGTCAGCGGATAGCGGTAGCCCGCCATCAGGCCGACACCGTTCGTGATCACGTCGTACATGCGGCCGTCGTTGTAGGCCGCGATCCGCTCGTCGTGAAGCGAGGCGGTCGGAGTGGCGGCCCGTTCGAACAGGATGCCCTGGCCGGTGCCGCGCTCGTCGTGGCAGGGCTGGCAGTAGATCGTGTAACGGTTCCTGCCTCTGGCCAGCACAGCGTCGCTTGCGGCGATGGGGGAGGAGTCCAGGAAGTAGCCCTCGTCGTCGCGGCCGAAGAGCAGGCGGTGATCGACGTTGAGCTGTCCCCGCGCCACGGTGCCCGCGACCGGCTGGCGCATCGCCATCCCGTCGTAGAAGAAGCTGCTCGCTTCCTGCGGGTCGTAGCGTTCCTGGTAGTCCATGTTCGGGTTCGGATGGATCGGCGGGAAGGGCGAGGACATGCCACGGCAGCCGAGCAGCATCAGGACGGCGGCCAGAGCGGCGGTTCCGGGCAGCCGGCGCATCAGTGGGCGTCCTCGCCGTGTCCGGGGCTGTCCTCGCCGCCGTGATCCTCAGCCGGCGGCGGCGCCGGAGTGATGTCCCGGTTGGGATGGCGGAGCTTCGCCAGGTAGGTGGTGCGCGGCTTCGTGTGCAGGTCGTCGAGCAGGTTGTAGTTGCGGGGGCTGGCCTTCGCCTCGCTGACCCGGCTTGCCGCGTCCGTGATGTCGCCGAAGCGGATCGCGTCGGCCGGACACGCCTGCTGGCAGGCGGTGACCACGTCGCCGTCGGCGAGGGGCCGACCGTCCTGCTTGGCGTCGACCTTCGCGCGGCTGATCCGCTGCACGCAGTAGGTGCACTTCTCCATGACGCCCCGCGAGCGGATCGTCACGTCCGGGTTCTTGCCCAGCTTCATCACCTCGGGTGTGTCCTTGGTGAAGTTGAAGTAGTTGAAGCGCCGGACCTTGTAGGGGCAGTTGTTCGAGCAGTAGCGGGTGCCGATGCAGCGGTTGTAGACCATCGCGTTGAGGCCTTCGCTGTCGTGCACCGTGGCGGCGACCGGGCAGACCTGTTCGCAGGGTGCGTTCTCGCACTGCATGCAGGGCACCGGCTGGAAGCTCGTCTGCGGTTCGGCGGGGAGGTCGCGGACGAGCTCCCGGAGCATGCCGGCGGATTCTCCCTCGTCGGAGAAGTAGCGGTCGATGCGCAGCCAGTGCATCTCCCGGCCTTCCATCACCTGCTCCTTGCCGACGATCGGCACGTTGTTCTCGCTCTGGCAGGCGACGACGCAGGCGTTGCAGCCGACGCAGGCGTTCAGGTCGATCGTCATGCCCCACTGGGGAGAATCCTCGTATGTCCACTCGTCCCACATCGAGTTCTCGTGCGGCTTCTCGCTGTGGGCGGTGGCGAAGTCAGGGTGCTCTTCGAAGTAGTCGAGATCCGCTTCCTTGACGATCGGCCGGCCCTCCAGCGAGTGGTGGTCCTGGGTCTGTGCCAGGGCGTAGCTGCCGCCGCTGGCCCGCAGCGCGCAGCGACCGAAGTGGAGCGCGCTCGAGGTGCGCAGCAGATACGCGTTCGCGCCGGGAGTGTGGTCTTCGTCGTTGGCTGTGCTGGCGATCCGGCCGCCGAAGTCCCGGCCGTAGCCGAGATCGATCGTCACGGTGTGGTCGGCCTGGCCGGGCACCTGCCACACCGGCAGTTCGAGCTCCCGCTCGCCGCAGGTGACCGTGACCAGGTCCTCGTTCTCCAGCCCGAGGGCGTCGGCGGTGGCCGGGCTGACGAGCGCGGCGTTGTCCCAGGTCAGCTTGGTGATCGGATCCGGGAGCTCCTGGAGCCACCCGTTGTTCGCGAAGCGCCCGTCGTAGAGAGCGGGCGAGCTACGGAAGACGACCTCCAGCTCCTCGCCGGCAGCGACCGGGCCGGCCGCGTCGCCGGCGGCCTGAACGGCTGCGGCGCAGTCCTCCGGCGCGACCGTGGCCAGCTCCGCGGCAGGTAGAGCGCTGCCCTCCTGCACACCATCGTGAAGCACCCGGCGCCACGCGACTTCGAACCCGGAGAGCGCGACGGGAAACGGCAGCGACATGGGATCGACGGGTGGGGCCTCGGCCTCCTCGCTGCCGTCCTCCGGCTCGGCCTCCGCGGCTTCTTCGGCGGGCGCCGGTGCTTCCGCTTCGGCACCATCATCGAGTGGCAGCCCGAGCAGCTCGGACCAGGTCTCGCGGACCAGATCGCGGCCGTCCCGTGCCTCGCCCAGTGCGGCGAGCCCGAGCACCTCAAGGGCGCTCCTGGCTCCCCAGAGGGGCTCGATCAGGGGCTGCACCACGCTGGCCGTGCCGTCGGTGGTGCGCGCGTCTCCCCAGCTCTCCAGGTAGTGGGCCAGAGGGATGTGCCAGCGGGCGAACCGGCTGGTTTCGTCGCGGTAGGCGCCGACGTGGATGACCGCGCCGCTGTTCCCGGTGTGTTCGAGGGCGGCGGCGAAACCGAGGTCGGCGGGCGCGCTGTAGGCCGGGTTCGCTCCCAGAACCAGCAGCCGGTCGACGGCGCCTTCGTTCATCGCCGCGACCAACGCGGCCAGGTCGGCGTCACTCGACGTGCCGCTGTCCGGCGTCTGGTGGTAGGTCACGGTCGCGCCCACATTGCCGAGCACCGAGTTCAGTGCGTAGACCGCCGCGTGGACCTCCGCCGGCTGGCGGTCGCCCGCGACGATCAGGCCCGAGCCGCGGTGATCGAGCAGGTCCCTGGCGACCGCCTCCACCCAATCGTCGTCGATGTCCGCGGCCGCTGCGCCGCCCTCGAGCGGCAGGTCGATGCCCTGCGCCGCGAGGGCGTGTCCCAACCGGCCCACGAAGGCCGCGACGCGACCGCTCTGCACCCGCAGCCGGTGGTCCGCGTTGGCCGCCGTGAGCGAGTGGACGCCGTCGACGGCGTAGTGCCGGAGCATCTTCCGCGAGCCGTTGCCGCCCGCCCGCCGGGACTTGGCGTAGCCCCGCAGGTTGCGGACGCTGTCGCCCTCGGTGCTCAGGAGGTCGGAATCCAGGGAGAGCAGGACCCGTGCCCGTTCCAGGTGGAAGAGGGCGTGGTAGTGCGCGCCGGCCTCCGACTCGATACCCCGGTCGGCGTTCTCGTCGCTGACCGGTTGCCAGGTCACCCAGCGCGCCTGGGGGTAGCGTTCGAGAAGCGCCGACTTGAGGCGCAGCAGGGTGGGCGACGAAGACGGTTCGGCCAGAACAGCCAATCCGGAACCGTCCGCGGCGGGGGCGAGGTCGCCCTCGGTCCAGGCGGCAACGAACTCTTCCCAGGAGGACGCCTGGTCACCGAATCGCACCGTCTTGGAGCGGTCCGGGTCATAGAGGTCGAGGATCGAGGACTGCGCCCAGACGCTCGAGGCGCCGCCCGAAGACGGGTGGAGTTCGTTGCCCTCGACCTTCGTCGGACGGCCATCGTGGCTCTCTGCGATGAGCCCGAGGGCGCGGTTGCCGAACGGCATCGTGGTGGCGTAGGCCAGCGGTATGCCGGGAACCATGCCTTCCGGCGCGTCGACGTAGGGAACGATGTGCTCCACCGGACGGCGGATGACTTCGCAGCCGGTCAGGCCGGCCAGAGAGGCGGTCGAGCCCAGCATTGCCAGCACGGTGCGTCGACTCATTCCGTCCTCGAGCAACTCCGCCGGCGCCTCGGAGGCGTCCGGTGGGAACTCGCGGTGGAGGAACTCGGCCGCCCGGGAATCGCCCCGGACCTGTTCGAGGCTCCGCCAGTAGGTCCTGGGCGGCCGGTGGCCGTTGCCCGCGCTCATCGGTGGCACCCCGTGCAGTCCTCGGGCGGTGCAAGACCACGTTGCGCGATCGCCTGCTCGGCGAAGGCAGCGTGATCGCCGGTCGGTATCCACTCCATGTCGGTGACGGCGTCGAGTGGTCGGAGATTGGGGCCCGGGTCGCGATGACAGTCGAGGCACCAGCTCATGCTCAGCGGTTCGGCCTGATACACGACCTCCATCTCATGGACCGGGCCGTGACAGGTCCGGCAGCCGACGCCGGCGCCGACGTGGACGCTGTGATCGAAGAAGGCGTAGTCCGGCAGGTTGTGGATCCGCACCCAACGCATCGGTCGGCCCTGCTCCGCGCTCTTGCGGATCGGTTCGAGGAGTTCGCTCTCGCGCGTTGCGACGTGGTGGCAGTTCATGCACACCTGGGTGGGGGGAATGTTCGACACCGCCGACTCTTCGACGGAGGCGTGGCAGTAGCGGCAGTCGAGGCCGAGTTCGCCGACATGGAGGGCGTGGCTGTAGGGGACCGGCTGCGCCGGCCGGTAGCCGACGTCGGTGTACTCGGGGGAACCGTAGTACCAGACGGCGCCCACCGCCGCTGCGCCGGCGACCGGCATCGCGGCCGCCAGATACAGGGGGACCTTTAGCGTCCACTTGGGGAAGATCTGTGCCAAAACTCCTGCGCCCCGAAGCAGGGTGTGAAGCCCTGCACGCTTCCGAGATCGCGCGGAGTGTACAGCGTGCCATCGAGGCGGTCAAAGGACGATGCCCCGATAGTGTCGGGACGTGTCCGAAGAGGGTTCCAGGGGGGCGGAAGGGGAGGCAGCACCGCCCCGTCGCCGGCTCCTGAATCCCTGGTTTCTGGCGGCCTTCGCCGGTGTCGTGCTGATTCCGGCGCTGCGGCCACTGCTCCGCTTCGAGCCGGATCCGCCGCCGGTTGCGGGTCAGTTGCCCGAGTGGCGGCTGGTGGACCAGAACGGCGAGGCCTTCGGCAGCGCCGACCTCGCCGGCGACGTTTACGTCGCCTCCTTCCTGTTCACCCGCTGTCCGAATGTCTGTCCCCGGATGACCGCGTCGCTGCGCCAGTTGGAGCTGCGGTATCGGGAGGAGGGCGTCCGGGGTGTCCGTCTCGTGAGCTTCTCGGTCGATCCCGCGTACGACTCTCCCGAGCGACTACGGGAGTACGGCCGGAGTCGCGGGTTCGACGACGAGCGGTGGAGTCTCGTGACCGGGAGTGAGCAGGAGGTGCGGTCGTTGGTCGAGGATGGATTTGGGCAACCGATGGGTGAAAACCTGATCCTGTGGGACGGCGCGGTCGACGTCGCACATTCGACGCGCCTGGTCCTGGTCGACCAGGGCGGCCGCATCCGTGGCGACTATGGTTCGGACCGGGTTGGCCTGGACGAGGTCTTCCACCGCGCCCGGCAGGTGCTGGCGGAGTAGCCAGGCGACCCGCCGCGCGGCGGTCAGGCTTCGGTTCCGGGTTCCATCTCTTCGATCCACCGGCGGATCAGCGCGACCGCTTCGGTATCGACGAGGCCGCGGCCGAGTTCCGGCATCATCACGCCGGGATGTACCGACTCGAGTCGGTAGACCAGGATCGATTCGTCCGGACGGCCGGGCACGACGCCGTAGAGCCGGTCACCGGTGCCCTGGCCGGCCGCGACCGGATGCTTGTAGACGCCGAGCCGGGTCCGGTCGTCGTGCACCGCGCGCAGGTCGAGTCCTGACGTGCGGCCGCTACCGGTGAGGTTGTGGCAGTGGGCGCAGTTGATGTCGAGCCAGGTGCGGGCGCGCTCGCCGAGGCTGCCGGTCGAGGAGTCGTTCCAGACCGGCGCCCGGGGTGCCTCGGCCGGCGGCGGGGCGTCCTCGAGCAGGCCGAGACGCCGCCAGCGGACGAGCTGATTCTCGGCGCGGCCGGTCCCGCCGCCGCTATCGGCGTAGACGAACTCGCGGTTCAGTTGGCTGGCGTGCGGACCGATGGGCAGCAGCCGTTCGCCGTCGGTGCGGTGACAGGTCTTGCACTGGTTCGTGTTCGGCACCCGGTAGGTGTGCTCAACCGTCCGGCCGCCGCCGTCGATCCACGAGACCTCGAGAGGACCGCCGACGATCACGAGTTCCGCGTCCGTCTGCTCCTCGTTCCAGATGTAGGGCAGTCCGACCCAGCCATCCTCTTCGTGGATGAGAAGTCTGGTTTCGAGCAGCCGCAGATGTGGGTTCGGGGACCGGAAGTCGTCCGGATAGGCGAAGGTCTTCGCGATCACCGTGCCGACCGGGAACTCGAACGGCTCCGGATCACGGTACGTCGCGGGCTGAAGGGCTCCGTCCGGCGCGGTGGGAAACCGGATGAAGCGGAGCTTCAGCGCGTAGTCGGAGAAGAGCGGCGTGTTCAGGTCGTATGGCTCGACGCCGGCGGCGGGGACATGGTCGGCCGGTTCGCCGACAAACAGCTCCCAGGCCGAGAGCGTCTCCGGGTAGCGCGCGAACGGTCCGTCGCCTGAACCGCCGTCGCCTGTCGCACAGGCCGAGAGCAACAGGGCGGCAACCGCCGAGCCTGCGAGGGGTTTCCGGGCGCTACGGACTGCCACCGGTCGCCGCTCCCAGGTCGACCGGCTGCGGCACCGCCGGCAGCGCGCCCTGGTGGGCCGCGAGATCGGTGCTGACGTCTGGCTGGCCACCGGCGAACACGGCCCCGAGGTCGAGGTTGACGAAGTCCGCGTCCCCGTTGTCTTCGATGTAGAGGCGTAGTTCATCCGGCACCGCGCCATCGACGAGCCGGCCCGGGTTGACCACGCCGTCCCACACGATGTCCGGGAAGGTGCCGCCGGCCAGTTCGACGAACGCGTCCGCGAAGGCGCCGTTCGGGCCGTCGCCGCCGCCGACGAACTCGTTGTCGTGAATGTAGATGCCTTCGGTGTACGGGTCGTAGCCGGGATCGTTGTAGGCGCGCCCGGTCGAGAGGTACGAGATCACCGCAAGGTTCGAGTTCTGGTTGTTCCGGATCCGGTTTCCGAACAGTTCGACGTTGTCGCTGGCCATGACGATGACCCCCGACCCGGCGGGAATCGTGGAGACGATCGCTCCCTCCTTGCCGAAGTTGGGCAGGTTGTTGTCCTCGATCTCGTTGTCGTACACGCGCGCGTCCCGGCCGTCCTTGACCGGAAGCTCCGGCAGGGAGAAGACGAGCAGGCCGCCGGTGTTGCCGTGGGCCCGGTTCTCGTAGACGTCCGCGCCGGTCGTGTTCTCGATCTCGATCCCGGCGACGTTCTCCCACACTTCATTCCGCCGCACGACCACGTTGGCGGACTGGCCGACGTAGATGCCGGCGTCCGAGGCGCCACGTACCCGGCTGTCCTCGATCAAAACGTTCGTCACCTGGACCGGATAGAGACCGTACGCTCCGTTGTTCGTGTCCGGACCGTTGGTCCATTCGACCCGTACGCTGCGAAACGCCGCGCCGGTCGTGCCTTCGACCTTGATGCCGTCGCCGCGCGTGTTCTCGACGGCGAGACGTTCGACCGTGAAGTCGTCGGCCGTGACCAGAACCCCCTCGCCACCGGTTCCCGGCGCCTGGCTGGCGAAGTCCAGGATCGTGTCGTCCATGCCCTGGCCGCGAAGCGTCACGCCCTCGACATCGAGGGAGAGCGTCGCGTCGAGTTCGAAGCGGCCTGTGCCGAGTTCGATGACGGCCCCAGGCTCGGCGACGAGCAGGGCCTCCTGCAGGGTCTTGTGGTCGTTGGCGCCGGGACGGAGAGGTCCGTCCTGTTCGGCGCAGGCGACCAGAGCGAGCAAGCAGGCGGCGGTACAGAGGGTGCTTTGCTTCATGACTGGGGTTCCATCTCCGGGTCGTTACCTGGCCGGCGGGATCATGCCATGATAGCCCCGAACCAAGGAGATCTGATGCAGGGGAAGATCGCAATCGCCGTGGTCCTTGCGGGCCTCGCTGGCGGGATCGCCGGAGCCGAAGACGAGGCGCCCGCGCCCGAGCCGATGCCGATCGGGACGATGAGCGAACTGATGATCAAGCTCATGTATCCCGCCTCGGACGCCATCCTCTACGTCGAGAGTCGGGCGCCGACCAACGAGGTCGAGTGGAACGAGTTGCAGGCGCAGGCACTGCTCCTGGCCGAGTCGGCCAACCTGATCATGATGCCAAGCCGTGTGGTGGGCGACCGCGATCAGTGGATGCGGGACGCCCGGTTGATGTTCGACGCGGGAGCGGCCGCCTACGAGGCGGCCCTCGACCAGGACCTGGAGGCGCTGATCGCCCTGAACGAACAGGTCTACATGTCCTGCGTCGTGTGCCACAAGCGAACCCGGCCCGACTACGGCAAGAACTACAAGCGCTTCGAGGATTCCCCCTCCGAGGCAAATCCCCCTGAAGAAGAGGGGCGGGTTCCCTAGGAAACCCGCTGCTACGATCGCCGATTCAACCTTGGGAGAGCGAAACGTGACTCTGATCGAAGTTCGAAACCGGTGCGCGGCGCTGCTGCTCGCGTTCGTTCTGGTGCCACTTCCGCTTGCCGCCGACGACACGAACGCCGATGTCTGGGACCGTGTCGAGCACCATACGGTGAAGAGCGGTGAGATCGACATCCACTACGTCACTCTGGGCGAGGGCAAGCCAGTCCTCTTCCTTCACGGCTTCCCGGACCTCTGGTACTCCTGGCGGCACCAGATGGCGGCCCTCGAGGGTGAGTTCCGGACGGCGGCGATGGACCTGCGCGGATACAACCGGAGCGGACAGCCGAAACAGGTCGAGGACTACCAGATGCCGTTGATCCTGGGTGACGTCGCGGCCGTGATCGAGGATCTCGGTGCGCCGATCACCCTGGTGGGCCACGACTGGGGCGGTGCCATCGCCTGGCGCTACGCGATGACGCACCCGGAGCAGATCGAGCGCCTCGTGATCCTCAACCTGACCCATCCCAAGGGCTACGCGAACGTGATCGCGAACGCCACCGAAGCGCAGCGGCAGAACACGCAGTACGCGCGGAACTTCGCGACGTCGAAGCCGGACGGTAGCCCGGTGCCGGAAGGCCTTCTGAACCGCTACGCCAGCGAGGGCGAGAAGGTGGCCGGCCACTATCGGGAGGCCTTCGCCCGCTCCTACTGGGACGGCATGCTGAACTACTACCGGGCGAACTACGGCCAGGTTGCCGGCGGCGGCGAGATGCCGAACCTGCAGATGCCGGTGCTCCAGTTCCACGGCCTGAAGGACACGGCGGTGGACAAGGACGGGCTGAAGAACACCTGGGACTGGATCGACCGCGACTACACCCTGGTCACGGTGCCGTCGGTGGGCCACTGGGTCCAGTTGGAGGCTGCGGATCTCGTCTCGAGCACGATGCGCGCCTGGCTGCTGGCCAGGGAGTGATGGAGGTACGTCGAACGATGCTCATCCAGCCAACCAATCGTTGCTGGCCCAGGCTCCTTGCGCCCGCCGTGGCTCTTGGCCTGATCGTCGCCTGCGCGCCGGCCGAAGCGCCGGAGGCGGCCGGCGAACAGGTCGCGGAGGAGAGCGGACCCGCCCGCGAGTACTACGAGATCCGCCGTTATCGGCTCTCCGACGAAGACAGCCGGCAGACCGTCCTCGACTATCTGGAGAACGCCCTGGTGCCAGCGCTGAACCGTGCAGGCATCGACCGGGTCGGCGTGTTTAGCGTCCAACCGCCCGCGGCGGACGAGGAGGCCCTCGATCCCGTGGACGCGATGTCCGTGTGGGCGATCATCGCGTTTCCCGGCGTTGACGACTTCACGGGCATGAAGTCCACGCTGGAAGCCGACGCGGCCTACCTGGAGGCCGCGGCGCCGATGTACGCCACGCCGACCCGGGAACCGATCTACGAACGGGTCGAGAGCTGGTTCCTGCACGCCTTCAAGGGCATGCCGATGATGGAGCTACCGCCGCAGACAGCGGCTGGCGAGGACCGGATCTTCGAACTCCGCCTGTACGAGAGCCACAACGAGGACACGGCGCGCCGCAAGGTCCACATGTTCGACAACGGCGAGATCGACATCATGCGGGATGTCGACATGGCGCCTCTCCTGTACGGCGAACTGCTGATCGGCGCGAACGTGCCGGCTCTCGTCTACATCCTGTCGGCGCCTGACATGGAGTCCCACCGCGAGCACTGGAGGGCCTTTGGCGACCACCCGGAGTGGAAGCGCATGCGCGAGATGGAGATGTACAGGGGCACGGTCTCGGGGATCGAGAACGTGTTCCTGCGGCCGACCGGCTTTTCCCAGATCTGATCGTCTGATCGCTGGCGGCTCCGGCCAGGAGCCGTCAGCCGCCCTGGTCCGCCCTAGTCGCCGCCTTCCTCGGCGGCCTCCGCCGCACTGCCCGGCCAGCGCACCCAGTAGCCGTCGGCCCACACGAGGTCCTGGTTGAAGTCGGTGCCCGGGAAGGCGCCGATCTCGTAGCTCGACTCAGGTTGGGCGGTGGCCGAGCCGTCGCGCCCGCCGCTCCAGATGCCGATGACCTGCGTGCCGAGCAGCTTGTCGGAGCCCGCGAAACCGAAACGGTAGGGGTTGTTCCAGCCGTCGCGTTCGGGCACGTCCTGCAGGTAGAAGAAGGTATTCGACGGCCTCAGCAGGGCCGACAGATCGGCGTGGGAGAAGTCGGCGTGGGTGAACTCGCTCCAGGCGAACGTCGGGGTCGTGCTCGACCCGGCGGCGGCGGCGCTGACCTGGTCGGTGAGCCACTGCATCCAGGCGGTGCCGACACTCTTCATGTCGGCCTGGGTCCGCGTCTGGTTCGCGTTCTGGAGTCCGGTCATCAGGTTCGGCACCAGCAGTGCGGAGATGATGCCGATGATCGCCACGACGATCAGCAGTTCGATCAGGGTGAATCCGCGTTCGCGGGTTTGGGAGCGCGCTCCAGTCATCTTCGTGTTCCTTGAGAGAAGTCGAGGTCCGGCCGTGGCGGAGTACGGGCGGGTCACCGGCGGCTTACAGGATCATACGGGGCAGACGCCGGGAGCGTCCAAGCGAACCGCTCCCTTGCGACGAATCCGAACCCCCCCGCCCAAGTAACATCGGGGAAGATGGAACCGCTCGGACGCGTCCCGGTGACGGGCGGCTGCGTGAACGACGCATCGGTCGGGGGTTAGTGCGTGGACTTCGGATTCTACGACTTCGATCTGGCGATCTACGACGAGATGTTCGTCGCGGACGGCGAACCGCGCGAACACTGCCAGGCGGTCTACGAGGCGCTGCGGAACACTCCCCGGGAAGAACTCGAGACGATCCAGGAGCGGGTGACCCGCTCCTTCTCGCAAGAGGGAATTACCTTCACCGTCTACGGCGAGGAGGAGGCCGAGGAGCGGATCATCCCGATCGACTGCGTCCCGCGCCTGCTCAGGCTCGCGGAGTGGCGCCAGCTCGAGGCCGGTCTGGTACAGCGCATCAGGGCGCTCAATCTCTTTCTCGGGGATGTCTACGGGGACTGCCGCATCGTCAAGGATGGCGTGATCCCGGCCGACGTGATTCTCGATTGTCCGCAGTATCGGCCGGAACTGCGCGGCGTCAGGGTGCCGAACAACGTCTGGGTGGCCGTCTGCGGGACGGACATCGTTCGTACCCACGGTGGCTTCATGGTGCTCGAGGACAACCTTCGGGTGCCGTCGGGCGTCTCCTACATGATCGCCAACCGCAAGGCGGTCAAGGCCGGGTTGCGTCGGCTCTACCGCACCTGCCGGGTGCAGGAGATCGAACACTACGGCAGTCAGCTACGGCGGACCCTGGGCGAGTTGGCGCCTGACGGCCGGAAGGATCCCAGTCTGGCGCTGCTCACTCCCGGTACCTATAACTCGGCGTTCTACGAACACATGTTCCTGGCCCAGGAGATCGGCGCGGAACTCGTGGAGGGGCAGGATCTGCTGGTCAATGACGGCTTTGTCTACATGCGCACCACCTCGGGCCTACGGCGGGTCGATGTGATCTATCGCCGGGTCGACGACGACTTTCTCGATCCGCTCACGTTTCGCGAGGACTCGCTGCTGGGCGTGCCGGGGCTGATCAACGCCTTCAGACGGGGCAACGTGACCCTGGCCAACGCACCGGGCACCGGCGTCGCCGACGACAAGAGCGTCTACGCCTACGTGCCCGACATGGTGCGGTACTACCTGAGCGAGGAACCGTTGCTTCTGAACGTCGAAACGCGCCTCTGCAGGCGTCCGGAAGACCTCGAGTACACGCTCGACAACCTGGAACATCTGGTCACAAAACGGGTCGGGGAGTCGGGCGGCTACGGCATGCTGGTGGGTCCCCACTCGACGGCGGAGGAGCGCGAGGTGTTCGCGGAGAAGCTCCGAGCCGATCCGGCCGACTACATCTCGCAGCCGACGCTGCCGCTGTCGCGGTCTCCATGTCTGGTAGAGGGCCGCGCGGAGCCGCGCCATGTCGACCTGCGTCCGTTCGTGCTGACGGGGGCCGAGACCCGGATCGTCCCGGGCGCTTTCTGCCGCGTGGCGTTGCGCCGCGGCAGCCTGGTCGTGAACTCGAGCCAGGGCGGCGGCGGCAAGGACCTTTGGGTCGTGGATCTCGAGGGCTCCTAGGCCGTGCTCTCCCGAAGTGCCCAGGGCGTCTACTGGATGGGGAGGTACCTGACCCGAGCGCAGTACCTGAGCCACCTCCTGGAACTGCACGTGCAGGCGCTCGTCGACCGGCCGGTGGGAGAGATCCACTTCGGCTGGAGGCGCATCTATCGCGCCATGAAGCGACTTCCGCCGCCGGGCGAGGAATGGCTGCCGGAAGCCGACGAATTCGCCCTCGCGGACTCCTTCACGCTGGCGGACGATCTGACCTTCGACCGGACGAATCCCGAGTCGGTCTGGAGCAGCCTGGAACGGGGCCGGGAGAACGCGCGCCAGATGCGCCACTGCATCAGCGCCGAGATGTGGACTCGTCTCAACCGGGCATATCTCTGGATGCGGGACCTGGAAGCCGTGGACATCTGGAGGACGCCGGAGGCCTTCTACTCCCGCACCTGCAATGAGATCCACAACTTCATCGGTGTTGCCGACGCGACGATGTATCGCGGCCCGGCATGGCGCTTCATGCGCCTCGGCCGCGCCATCGAACGCATCCAGCTTGTCGTGTCGCTGATCCTCGCTCAAACGGAACTCAGCCGGCGCACGCGGGTCCCCAATCTGGGTTGGCCGAGCATGCTGCGTGCGCATCGCGCGGCCGAGGCCTACAGCCGGATCCACGGAATCGAGATTCAGCCCGACCGCGTCCTCGATCTGCTGGTCGCCGACCCGTTGCTGCCTGCTTCGCTTCTCTCCTCGCTGCGGGCGGCGGCGGGGGAACTCGACGCCATCGAGACGGGTCCCGGCGTCGAGGCCGACGCGGCGGCACGGCGGCTGTCAGGCCGCGCCTGCGCCCTCATCCTCTATGACTGGCCGGAGGCGGAGGAGCGGGACGACCTGATAAGGCGGGTGGGCGAGTGCGCGCGTGATCTGCACGACGCGGTTCTGGGAGCCTTCGTCGACTACGCCATCGAGGACTCGCCGCTGCGTTGATGGGGCAGGATGCGCTACGAGATCGAGCACAGGACGCGCTACGTGTATCCGGAGCAGGTGCGCGGTTGCGTGCTGACGCTCTGCCTGGAGCCGGTCCCCACGGATGGGCAGCGGGTGCTGGAGTTCGAGATCGAGACCCGACCCGCCGCGTCACTGAGCCCCGAGCAGGACGGTTTCGGAAACCGTCGCCACGTCCTCAACGTTCACCGGCGGCACCCCGAGCTGACGATCATCTCGCGCCTCGAGGTCGAACGGGACCCCGGATCCTTGCCTGCGGCGGCCGGCGGTTGGGAGGAGATCCGGTCTCTGCGAGAGGCTCCGGAACACTGGCACCTGCTTCGACCGAGCCGGCTCGCGAGGCCGTCGCGAGCTCTCGAGGACTTCGCTGGGTGCCACAATCTCCACCCGGGAGACGATCCGATGGCGAGTCTGGTTGGACTATCGGATAGGCTCCACCGCAGTTTCGCCTACCAACCGGGCAGCACGTCGGCCGATTCTCCGATCGAGCACGTCCTGGAGTCCGGTCGGGGCGTCTGCCAAGACTACGCGCACGTCATGATTGCCATCGCCCGCTCCTGGGGAGTGCCGTCCCGATACGTATCCGGCTACCTGCACACGACCGGCGTCCCCGGCGAGCAGACGGTGGCGTCCGGCAGTCATGCCTGGGTGGAATGCCGGTTGCCGGGTGCCGGCTGGGTCGGCTTCGACCCCACCAATGCGACCTTCAGTGATGAGCGCCACATTCGTGTGGCGGCGGGACGGGACTACGCCGACGTCTCGCCGATCAGCGGCGTGTTCCAGGGTACCGGGGATGCCAAGATCGAGGTGGATGTGATAGTGAAAGCAGTCGATCCTCGGGAGTTAGAGGAAAAAGTGAGCGGAAGGAACAGGAGGCAGAGAGGATGAACGTCCAGGCTGAGCATCACGACGGAGTTCTCTTGGCGAAGGTCGAAGGCCGCGTCGACAGCTCGAACTCCCAGGACTTCGAGCGCCAGTTGCAGGCTGCCATCGGCGATGACGTCGGGGCCGTGGTGATGGACCTCGCTCAGCTCGCATACATCAGCAGTGCCGGCTTGAGGGTTGTCCTCCTGGTGGCCAAGACCCTGGGCCAGCGCAACGTGAGCATCTCCCTGTGCTCGCTCTCCGATCCTGTTCAGTCGGTCTTCGAGATCAGCGGCTTCAACCGCATCATCCAGATCTACGACAACCAGGCTGACGCCCTGGCCGCTGCCGGAAAGTAGGTCGCCCCGGCGCCGCTTGATGTCCGACAGAGCGAGTGCCCGAGCCGCGCGCAGGGCCAATCCCGACTACAGGATCCTGGTCGTGGACGACGAGCCGGATCTGGAACGGCTCGTGAGGCAGCGCATGCGCCGTCACATCCGCTCGGGTCGCTACGGCTTCGAGTTCGCCGGCAACGGCATCGAGGCGCTCGAGAAGCTCGCCCAGAACAGGGACATCGACATCGTCCTCTCGGACATCAACATGCCGAAGATGGACGGTCTGACCCTTTTGCAGCAGATCCCCGAGGTGAACGCGGACATCCGCTCCGTCATCGTTTCGGCGTACGGCGACATGGAGAACATCCGCACGGCGATGAACCGCGGTGCCTTCGACTTCGTCACGAAGCCGATCGACTTCGCGGATCTCCAGGTCACGATCGATCGCACGCTCAAGCACCTGGACGAGTGGCGCGCGGCGCTGGCGTCGAGGGACAAGCTGGTGGCGCTCCAGAACGAGCTGGATGTAGCGACCAAGATCCAGCAGTCGATCCTGCCGGACAAGTTCCCCCACGCCGAGGGCTGCGAGGTGTTCGGCTGCATGGAGGCCGCACGCAACGTCGGTGGAGACTTCTTCGACGTGATCCGCCTCGAAGAGGGCCGCCTCGGGCTTGCCGTCGCCGACGTCTCGGACAAGGGGGTTCCCGCGGCCCTGTTCATGATGTCGAGCCGCACCCTGCTCAAGGGCGCGGCCGTCGGAGTCGGCGATCCGGGATCGGTCCTGTCGGAAGTGAACGATCTGCTGAACGAGGCGAACGACGCTTCGATGTTCGTGACGGTCTTCTACGGCGTGTACGACCCCGCGACGAAGGTGCTGACGTTCTCCAACGGCGGCCACAACCCTCCGCTGGTGGTTCACGCCGACGGCAGTTCCGAGGAACTCGCACTGACTGGCGGCATCGCCCTGGGTGCGATCCCGGAGTTCGAGTTCGGCCAGGCCAGCGTTCAACTCAGGCCCGGGGACCTGGTCGTGTTCTTCACCGATGGCGTGACGGAGGCGATCAACGTCGAGGACGAGGAGTTCGGCCTGGAGGCAGTCCAGGCGCTGTTCGCGGACGGCGAGCCCCGGAGTGCCCGGGAGGCCGCCGAGATGATCCTGCAGGCGGTGCGCGACTTCGCCGGTGAGGCGCCGCAGTTCGATGACCTGACCTGCATGACCCTGCGTGTTGCTGACGAGTGAGCGCCACCCGCACACTGCGTGTCCCCAACCGGATCGAGGAGCTTCCGGAGGTCTCGGAGGCCGTGGAGGCGCTCGGTCAGGAGGAGGACTGGGCGCCGGATGTCTCCTACGCCGTCGTTCTGGCGCTCGAGGAAGTGGCGACGAACGTGGTTCGCCACGGCGGCGGCGAGGAAGGGACCAGCGAGATCGAAGTCGAGGTCATCTCGACGGACGAGGAGGTCCGGGTCGAGGTGCGCGACAGCGGCAAGCCGTTCGATCCCTTCCACGACGCGCCCGAGCCGGATATCGATGCCGCGCTCGAGGATCGACAGATCGGCGGCCTGGGCGTTCACTTTGTCAAGGTGCTGATGGACGAGGCGTCCTACCGGCGCGAGGACGGCCGGAACCACGTGACGATGGTCAAGCGCCGAAGTTGAGCTCGGATCGGGCTGCTTGAGGCGATGCGCTCACGTGCTGCACGGGTGGCCCTGACCGCGGCCGCCTGGGCCGCGACGATGGTTCTGGCGCCGGTCCGGATCGCCGCGCAACCGGAGGTTCCCGGCGTATCGGCCGAACGGGTGCTGTTCGGTCAGTCCGCCGCGTTCAGCGGCCCGGCAGCAGAACTCGGCAGGGGCATGCGGCTGGGCATCGAGGCGGCGTTCAAGGAGGCGAACGATGCCGGTGGCGTCCACGGCCGCCGGCTGGAGCTGCACTCGCTCGACGACGGCTATGAGCCTGAGGCGGCGATCGAGAACACGCGGCTGCTGATCGAGGAGGAGAACGTGTTCGCCCTGGTTGGCGGTGTCGGTACGCCGACGTCGCGCTCCGCGGTCCCTGTGGCGGACGAGGCGGGCGTGCCTTACATCGCTCCCTTCACCGGCGCGGGCTTTCTCCGTCAGGAGCCCCACGTGATCAACCTGAGAGCCTCCTACGCCCAGGAGACGGAGGAGATGGTGGAGCGCCTGACCAGGGATCTCGGCGTCGAGCGGATCGCGGTCGTCATCCAGAACGACTCCTTCGGACGCGCCGGCCTGGCGGGGGTTCGCGCGGCGTTCGACAAGCGTGGGATGGAGGCGGTCGCGATCGGCGTCTACCCGCGCAACACGACCGCCGTCAAGACTGCGATCGTCGACATCGAGGTTGGAGAGCCGGAGGCCGTGATCATCGTAGGCGCCTATCAGCCGGTCGCCAGCCTGATCGCCTGGACGCGGCACATTGGCCTCGATCCGGTGTTCATGACGCTCTCCTTCGTGGGCAGCAATGCCCTGGCGGAGGAACTGGGGCCACGAGGCGCCGGCGTCTACGTCACCCAGGTCGTCCCTTTTCCGACCGCCCGGAACTCGAGAGTCGCCGCCGCCTACCGTCGAGCGCTGCGCGCTCATACGGCCGGCGCCGAACCCGGCTTCGTCTCGTTCGAGGGATACCTGGCCGGACGCCTCGTGATCGAAGCGCTCGAGCGGTGCGGTCCGAACGTCGACCGCGACCTCTTCATCCAGACCTTGAAGGTCGCGGGCTCCATCGATCTGGACGGCTTCCGGCTCGTGTTCGGTGACGAGGACAACCAGGGTTCGGACGCCGTGTTCCTGACCGTGATCGACGAACGCGGCCGGTATCGGCCGGCGACCCGGCTTGAAGGTGCCGTGAAGCGGTGATCGACTGGTTCCGAAAACTGGCCGAGGCCCGGTTCAGAATCGCCACGCAGCTCTACGTTGGCATCGGCGGCGCGGCGGCGCTGACGCTCGCCGCCAGTCTGGTCGCATTGTTCGCGTTCGCGCAGGTCGGCGACTCCCAGAGCCGGGTCAACCAGGGAACGGTGCCCGAGCTCGCGGCCGCGTTCGGCGTGGCCCAGGGCAGCGGCACGCTGGTCGCTGCGGGCCCCAGGCTGACCGCGGCCGCCGACCAGGACGAGTTGGAGCGGGCGGTAGACGAGATTGAACCCGCCCAGCGCTCCTTCGAGTCCGCGCTCAAGGAACTGATGACGCGGGAAGCGGGCTCTGAGGAACCCATCGGCGGCGAAGCGGAGATCGGGAACATCCAGGCGCGAGGCGAAGAGCTGATCGGGAACATCACGGCGATCCAGGAATCGGTTTCCGAGGGATTCGAACTGAGCTCAGCGAGCGAGGCGCTCCGGTCGGAACTGGACGGACTCCAGAGTCAGATCGCGGCGCTCCTGCTGCCCGCTCTCGACGATCAGTTGTTCTACGCGATGACCGGCTTTCGCTCGTTCGACGAGCCGCCGGCGCCTCGCGACATCCACTTCTCCGAGCCGGAGATCGACCGCTACCGTGTGCTCGTCGGGCTCCAGCAGGACATCACGATCGTCGATCAGCTACTGAACAGCCTCGCGGTGCTGACCGACCGGCCCGACATCGAGCCGGTCGAAGAACGATACGAGTCGTCCGCAACGAGTATTGAGCGTGCTCTCAGTGCGATCGATGAGACTGCCACCTCCGGTCGGTTGAAAGCCCTGTTCGGAGAAACCCTCGCCAAGAGCCGCGACTCATTCGATCTGAGACGCCGCGAGGTGAACGCCCTCGACCGGCAGCAGGAACTGCTGGACCAGAACCGCGATCTGGCGGCGAGGTTGAGCGACGATGTAGAGAGTCTCGTCGCCGCGTCGCGGTCCCGGTCGGACGTGGCGACCGTGGCCGCGTCCCAGGCGATCCGCACCGGCCGCGCCCTGCTGATCGGTCTCAACGTCGTCAGCATTGCCGGCGCGGTGTTCATCGCCTGGCTCTTCGTGGGGCGTCTGCTGGTACGCCGCTTCGAGGCTCTCTCCAGCAGCATGCGGGAAATGGCTGGCGGCAACCTGGAGGCCGAGATCGGCATCGGGGGCGCGGATGAGGTCGCGGACATGGCGGCCGCGCTAGAGGTCTTCCGCCGGCACGCGCTGGAGGTGCAGCGCCTCAACCTGGTCGAGAAGCTCGCCGACGAACTCAAGGAGAAGAACGACGAGCTGGAGGTCGTGCTGGCGGATCTGCAGAAGGCGCAGGACCAGATCGTGATGCGCGAGAAGCTCGCGGCGCTCGGCGAGTTGACCGCCGGCGTCGCCCATGAGATCAAGAATCCCCTGAACTTCGTGAAGAATTTCTCCGAGGTCTCGGGCGAGCTCCTCGAGGAGGTCGAGGAGATCATGAAGGAGAACGAGGACGGCAGCCTCGACGAGGATCAGCGGGAGGAGATCGCGGAGATCTTCGAGGATCTGAGCGGCAACCTGAAGCTGATCCTGAGCCACGGCGAGCGAGCGAACCGGATCGTCAACGACATGCTGAAGATGGGGCGCGGCGCCGCCGGGCGGGAGCAGGCCGACATCAACCGCCTGGTCGACGAACACATCGGGCTGGCCTACCACAGCGCGCGCGCCACCGACCCGAACTTCAATCTGACGATCGAGAAGGACTTCGACCCGGAGCTCGGCACCCTGGAGGTCGTGTCGCAGGACGTGGGCCGCGTCTTCCTCAACCTGGTCAGCAACGCCTGCTACGCGACGAACGAGAGACGGCAGAACTCGGACGACGCGTCGTACGAGCCGACCCTGACGGTGACGACCCGCAAGATGGACGACGGCGTGGAGGTCCGGGTCCGCGACAACGGCAATGGCATACCGCGCGATGTGGTGGACAAGATCTTCAACCCCTTCTTCACCACGAAGCCGACGGATCAGGGCACGGGTCTGGGGCTCGCTCTCTCGGCCGACATCGTGCGCGAGCACGGCGGCATGATTCGCGTGGACACCGAACCGGGCGAGTACACGGAGATGATCGTCGAGTTATCGGCTGCTCCGCCCGACATCGACTATCCGACTCCGTAGCGTCGCACGCTCCGCATGCACGCCGCCATCGCGACAGGAGCAGCGGGCAAACCGGCGCGTCCCGCCCCGGTCTTCGCCATGAAGGGCGTGACCAAGGTCTACGTGATGGGCGAGGTCGAGGTCTATGCGCTACGCGGCGTCGACCTGGAGCTTCACGAAGGCGAGTTCACGGTCCTGCTCGGACCGTCGGGAAGCGGCAAGTCGACCCTCCTGAACATCCTCGGCGGGCTCGACCGGCCTACCGCCGGCCGGGTGACCTACCGTGAAGGGGATCTGAGCGAGGCCGGGGAACGGGCCCTGACCCGCTACCGGCGCCGCCACGTCGGCTTCGTGTTCCAGTTCTACAACCTGATTCCCTCGCTCACGGCGCGCGAGAACGTCGCCCTCGTGACCGAGATCGCCGGCGATCCGCTCGCGCCGGAGGACGCCCTGGCGCTGGTCGGCCTGAAGTACCGTCTCGACCACTTTCCGTCGCAGATGTCGGGCGGCGAGCAGCAGCGGGTGGCGATCGCCCGGGCCATCGCCAAGCGGCCGGACGTGCTGCTCTGCGACGAACCGACGGGAGCTCTCGACATCAGCACCGGTATCGCGGTCCTGGGGGCGCTCGAGAGGGTGAACTCCGAACTGGGCACGACGACCGCGGTGATCACCCACAACGCGGCGATCTCCGGGATGGCGGATCGGGTAATCTCGCTGGCAGACGGCCAGATCACGAGCGACGTCCGTAACGCGACGAAGCAGCCGGCTGCCACGATCGAGTGGTAGGACGATGAGAGCCCTCGACCGTAAACTCCTGCGCGACCTGTGGAACGTGCGGTCCCAGGTACTGGCGATCGCGCTGGTCGTCTCGTCGGGAATCGCGCTGCTGGTCATGGCGCAGGGCGTGTTCGGCTCGCTCGAGACGACCCGCGACGCCTACTACACCCGCTACGCCTTCGCCGACGTGTTCGCCGGAGCGAAGCGGGTCCCCAACTGGGTCGAGGAGCGCATCGCGGCGATCCCGGGAGTCAGGCAGGTTCAGACCCGGGTGGTCGTGAGCGTCTCGCTGGACGTGCCCGGAGTCACCGATCCGGTCAACGGACGCCTGATCTCCCTGCCGGATCGCGGCCGGCCGGCGCTCAACGACGTCGCTCTGCGCCGCGGGCGGTTCCTGGACCCGGACCGGGCGGAGGAGGCCCTGGTCGGCGAGCGCTTTGCCGAAGCTCACGGCCTCGACCTGGGCGATCGCCTGTTCGCGGTGATCAACGGTCGCCGCCAGCCCCTGGAAATTGTCGGTGTCGCGCTCAGCCCCGAGTTCGTCTACGGCATCGGTCCGGGAGAACTGGTCCCGGATCCGAAGCACTTCGGCTTCCTGTGGATGACCCGGCGGCACCTGGCCACCGCGTTCGAAATGGAGGGCGGGTTCAACGACGTCGCCCTGACGCTGGCCGACCGCTCGCCCAGCCTCGAGCGCGCGGCGATCGTCGAACTCGACGCGATTCTCGATCCCTACGGCGGTCTGGGCGCGATTCCGCGTGCGGACCAGACCTCGAACTGGTACCTCCAGAACGAGTTGACGCAGCTCGAGAACATGGGACTCCTGGTGCCGTTGATCTTCATCGCCGTGGCCACGTTCCTGCTCAACGTGGTTCTGCGGCGGACCGTCGCGGTGCAGCGCGAACAGATCGCGGCGCTCAAGGCTCTCGGCTACTCGAACCTCCGGCTCGGCGTCCACTACGTGCAGTGGGCCGTCGTCGTGGTGGCCCTCGGCGCCCTGCTCGGGATCGGCGCCGGCCTGTTGCTGGCCGAAGCGATGCTCGGCCTCTACATGGAGTACTTTCGCTTCCCGCTCCTGATCTACAACGTGTCGGCGTCGAGCATCCTGATCGCAGTCGGAGTGAGCCTCGTCGCCGCGACGGTGGGCGCGCTGGGGGCAGTGCGCAGCGTCGTCTCGCTGCCGCCCGCCGAAGCGATGCGCCCGGCGGCGCCCGAGACCTTCCGGGTCTCCCTGTTCGAACGGCTGGGCGCCCGGAGATGGTTGTCGCAGCCCGCGAGGATGGTGCTCCGCAACCTGTCGCGACGCCCGGTGCGCGCGGGCCTCTCGATCGTGGGCATCGCCTTCGCCGGCGCGATCATGGTCGTGGGCTCGGCGATGATGGACTCGATGGACGAACTGCTCGAAGTGCAGTTCAACATCATCCAGCGCCAGGACCTGTCGGTGAGCTTCTTCGAGCCGGTCGAACGAAGCGCGGTGCACGAACTCGCGGCCCTCTCCGGCGTTCTGCAGGTGGAGCCGACGAACGGCATCGCGGCGCGGCTGCGCAGCGGCCACCTGCAGAAGCAGACGGCGATCCAGGCGCTGGCGCCCGATGCCAGGTTGCAGCGCGTGGTGGATGTGGACTATCGCGCCATCCGCCTCGACCGGCCGGGTCTCGTCCTGTCCACGCTGCTGGCGGAGCAGTTGCGGGTCGAGCCAGGCGACACGCTGATGGTCGAGATCATGGAGGACGGCAGGCCGGTGCGCGAGGTCGTGCTGACCGACACCGTCGACGACCTGCTCGGCGTGACGGCGTACATGGAGCAGGAGTCGCTCCGGCGGCTGGTGCGGCGCGACGACACGATCAGCGGCGCGATGCTCAAGATCGACAGCCTGGCCGAGGAACGGCTGTTCGGCCTGCTGAAGGCGATGCCGGCGGTGGCGGGCGTCACGTTGCGGAGCGCCGCGCTCGAGAACATCCAGACCTACATGCTCGACAACATGTCGATGATGATGAGCGTCAACCTGCTCTTCGCGGTGATCATCGCCTTCGGCGTGATCTACAACACGGCGCGGATCTCCCTGTCCGAGACCAGCCGTGAACTCGCCAGCCTGCGGGTGATCGGTTTCACCCGCGGCGAGATCTCCTCGATCCTGCTGGGCGAGCTCGGGATCCTCACCGTGGCCTCGATTCCACTCGGTCTGCTCCTCGGCTACGGCATGATCGCCGCCGTGATGAGCGCTTTCGAGAGCGAGCTGTTCCGGTTGCCGGTGGTGGTCGACCCGAACACGTTCCTGGTTTCCGCGGCGACCGTTCTCGGGTCGATGGCCGTCTCGGCCTGGACGGTGCGTCGTAAGCTCCACGACCTCGATCTCGTCGCGGTGCTCAAGACCCGCGAGTAGCAGGGGAAGGAAACGATGAAGACGCGGCGCTGGGTGTTGTGGGGAGTGGGGCTGGTCGTGGTCGCGGCCGCCGCGTTTCTCGGCACGCGCCCGCAGCCGGTACCGGCGGAACTGGCGCAGGTGACGCGAGGACCGCTGGAGGTGACGATCGACGAGGAGGGCGAGACCCGCGTGCGGGACCGGTTCGTCATCTCGGCCCCGCTCGCCGGCCGCGTCCTGCGGATCGAACTCGAGCCCGGCGACGCCGTGGTGGCGGGTGAGACGGTGCTCGCGATCTTCCTGCCCTCGGCGCCGGTGTTGCTCGACGCCCGCAGTCGGGCCGAGGCGGCGGCGGCGGTGGAAACCGCGACCGCCGCCCTGGGCCAGGCCGAAGCGAACTACGAGCGGGCGGCGGCCGAACTCGTCTACTCGCGTTCCGAGGCGGGACGCTACCTGCGGCTGAGCCAGGAGGGAATCGTCTCGGTCGAGACGATGGAAAGCGCCCAGCTCGACCTCGACACCCGGCAGGAAGCCGTCGAGGCAGCCGACTACGCGGTGCGCACGGCCCGCAGCGAGTTGCAGGCGGCGCGGGTCCGACTGCTGCGGTTCAGCGCCGAGAGCGCCGAGGATGTGAACGGTACGGCGATCCGGATCGTGTCGCCCGTTTCAGGCGTCGTCCTCCGTCGCGTGCGCGAAAGCGAGTCCGTGGTGCCGGCCGGTGAAGCCTTGCTCGAAGTCGGCGATCCGTCCCGGATCGAGGTGGTCACGGACTATCTGTCGAAGGACGCCGTCCGCATGCGCTCGGGACAGCGTGTGCTGATCGATCGATGGGGTGGCGACCGCCCGTTGCAGGGCCGGCTGCGGCGGGTGGAACCGTCGGGATTCACGAAGATCTCGGCGCTCGGGGTGGAAGAGCAACGGGTGAACGTGGTCATCGACATCGTCGATCCGCCTGCGGTCTGGGCCGGCCTGGGCGATGGCTTCCGGGTCGAAACCCGGGTCGTCGTCTGGGAGAGCGGGGACGAACTGAAGGCGCCGACAGGGGCGTTGTTCCGGCGCGACGAGAACTGGGCGGTGTTCGCGGTCGCGGGAGGCCGCGCGGCCCTTCGGGAGATCGAGGTCGGCGAGCGGAACGCGCGGGAAGCCCAGGTTCTTGGCGGCCTTGAACCGGGTGAGCAGGTCGTGGTCTATCCGAGCGACAGCCTGAACGACGGTTCGCCGGTCGCGGCCGAACTCTGACCGTCGCGGCGGCTCAGGAGGAAAGGGGGCCGATGACCCCCTCCGCGAACTCGTGGAGCATCGCCATCTCCTCGTCCTGCTCGAACCAGCCGACGTGGTGCCACAGGAAGAACTCGTCGATACCGAAGGTCTCGCTGAGCCGCCCCACGTGGTCGAGCACCTGCTGGCGTGATCCCATCCACAGCCGGCCCATCGGTACGTGGTAGGGAGGGGCGTTGTAGGCGAAGTTGAACAGCCACTCGAAGCCGTCGAAGAGCTTCTTCGTCTCGGCCGGATTTCGTCCCATGATCAGGTGTCCGCCCAGCGCGAGCATGTCGTTGGGGCCGATGATCCGGCCGTGTTGCAGCGCTTCCTCGAGGCAGACGTCCAGGGTCAGGGGGATGAACTCCTCCTTCGACTCGTTGAACATGCCCATCATCTTGCCGCCCTCGCGGGCCCAGAACTTCGCGGTCCCCATGCTGTAGCTGAACGGCGCGTAGACCGGCGGATGCGGGTCGTTCTGCAGCGGGCGGGGAACGATCCCGATCTCCTTCAGCGTGCCGTCACTGGTGATCGACCCGGGCGACCATTCGCTCGTGGGTGCGAACGTCCAGTCCATCGCCGGCGGCGCTTGCCAGAACTCGCCCGAGATGCTCACCACCTCCTGCGTCCAGAGCGCCTTCACGAGGCGCCAGTTCTCCTCGAACGCGCGGCGGTTGCGTCGGTCCACTTCGGACTTGTCGGAGTGCGTCGCCGTGATCCCGATGTGCTGGCCGAACGTGCCGGTCCACCGTGGCGTGTTGCCCCTGGTGAAGCCGGCGAACATGCGCCCGCCGGTGAAGTGGTCGAGCATCGCGAGGTTCTCGGCCAATTGAATCGGGTTGACCGCGGTCAGGTTCATGCCGAGTTGGCCGACGCGCATCCGTTCCGTGTGCTGGGCGACGAAGTAGTCCCAGAACAGCGGATTCGTCGTCGTCTCGATCCCTTCCACCTGCAGATGCTGCTCGGTCATGCAGAAGCCGGTGTAGCCCACCGACTCGGCGAACGTCATCTGCGTCCGGAGGTTCGCCATCAGCGCCTGGAACCGGTTCGGGTCCGATCCTGCGCGGCCGACCTGTTCGCCCAGGCGCCGCATGTAGGGGATGGCGAGGATGACGAACTCCATCAGGCGCCGCTCCCGCCGGAGTCGCCGTTCAGGTAGTCGAGCACGCTCTGCTGGAAGTGCATGATCGGCGATTCGGCCCCGAAGCCGGCGGCCATGGGCCCGACCCTGAACTTCGGGGAGCGCAGGTTGCGCTGGATCATCTCGCAGATCCACATGTCCTCGAGCTGGAAGTTGCCGGACTCCATCGGGTGTCCTTCCTGGTTGGCCAGGCTGATCAGCGTGGGCGCCTTGCCCGCTTCGGCGCGTGAGGCCGATCCGTACGTCGTCCAGCTCTGCGTCCACATGGTCGTGAGGTCCGGGGTCTTCGGTTCCAGCACCGAGACGTGAAAGCCCCAGGGGCTCGGCGACAGGATGGTCAGCGGGAAGAGCATGACCACGCCCGGATAGAAGCTCTCCTCGTGACCCGGCAGGCGTGTGGCGCCGGCGGCGTCCGCCATCTCCGCCGACAACACCGTGGTCGACTGCGGATCGCCTTCCCGTTCGGTGGAGTACCAGACGGTGTGGCGGCCCACCGGATGCCAGACGTTCCGGTCAGGGTAGGCGGCGCCCAGGGTCTTGTTGTGCAGGTAGCCGAGGTGGTAGCCGTCGATCGCGTTCTCGTAGAAGACCTTCCAGTTGCAGTGCATCTCGTAGCGCACGTCGCCGGCGTAGCTCAAGGTGCCGTCGGCCAGGTCGTGGGGCCAGGCGTGGTCGTCGAGTCCGGCGATCCACCGGTCGAATGGCTCGGGCGGTTCCGGATCCGGATTCACGTAGACCATGCCGCGATGTGCGCCGACCGCGGCTCGATGGAGCGAGAGGTTCTCGCGAGGGACGGCGCCGAAACACTCCGCTTCGTTGGGCACGCCGTGCAGGGCGCCGTTCGTCTCGTAGGTCCAGCGGTGGTACGGGCAGCGGATCGTGCTGCCCAGGTTGCCGCTGCCTTCAACGATCTCGCAGCCGCGGTGGCGGCATACGTTGTGGAAGGCCTGCAGCTCCCCGGCCCCGTCCCGGAGCACGAACAGGGAGTGGTTCATCACGCGGCAGGTACGGAAGTCCCCGGGTTGCTTCAGGTCCTGCTCGGTGGCGGCCCAGACCCAGGAGCGGTCGAACAGATGGTCGACTTCGCGGTCGAGCCATGACGCCTCGAAGTAGGCCTCCGGCGGCAGGATCTGGCGGGGTTGGTCGAAGGGTGTACTCACGGCTGCTCCTCCTTTCCGAGTCCGTGCAGCAGGGTTCTGGCGGCCAGGTTCGCCGCGTCCGCCGCGGCAACGCGGCCCGAGGCGACTTCGTTCCAGGCGGTCCAGATGAGCTGGTCGATCTGCGCGACGACCCAGGCCGTCGGCACGTCGGCCGCCACGGCGCCCTCGGCCTTGAGTTCGCCGACCAGCGTTCCGACCCGGTCGAGCTGCCGACGGTACTCGGCGGTCGTGTGTTCGTCACCGATCTCCGCGCGATAGAGAAAGCTGTAGCGGTCCCCCAGGGGGATGACCGCCTCGAACATGCGTTGCAGTTGCCGGGTGGCGCTCGCGCTCTGGTCGACGGCCGCGGCCACCGCTGTGTTTGTCTCCTCGATGCAGATCTCGGCCAGCACCGTGAGCAAGTCGTCGCGGTTCCTGAAGTGCCGGTGGAGCGTTGCGCGCCCGACTCCGGCGTGGAGGGCGACCTCGCTGAAGGTCGCTCCCGGGTTGCGCGACCAGAGGCGGATTGCCGCGTCGATGATCGCGTCGCGGGCGGTTGGACGCGGACTCGGATTCAGTGCTGGTCTCATTCGGTCACCTCGATTCGGTCGGTTCGCAGGCATTGCCGACGCCGTTGCCGTCCGCGTCGGCCTGGCTACGGTTGGAAGCGGCGGGGCAGTTGTCCAGGCCGTCGACGATGGCGTCGCGATCCCGGTCGATCCCCATCCGTCTGCCCGAGCCGGGCGGTGCGCAGGTGTAGGTGACGGGACTGCCGCCCGTGGCGAGCGTCCGCAACCGGGACGGCGTCCACCTTTCGCCCAGGTCGTCGAGGAAGTTGCCGTTCGGGAGTCGAACCCATCCGCGCGGTTTCTCCGCCACAGTTCCCTTGGCGATCAGGTCGCACTCCGTGACCGAGCCGCCCAGGATGGCCGACTGGAAGGAGACCCTGGCGCGATGGGTCAGCAGGTCGACGCGCGGGTTGGCCACCGGGCCGTTCGCGGCACTCAGGGTGACCTGCTGTCCGACGATCGGCGCCAGGTCGGTGTCGAACTCCATCAGGTAGTCGACGAGGCCCTGGCGCACTTCGTCGTCCGGGATGCCGATGTCCATGCCGTCGCTGAAACCGCAGCCGAACACGTCGCGCCAGCCGCGGGCACCCGGCAGGCCGAGATCGTCGCAGGTGGTCGTGCCGTCGTCGAAGACGGCGCCCTGGAGGAAGTTGAAGAGCTTGTCGGTCGCCCCGTCGTGGAGAAAACCGAAGCCGCGGATCTGGTCGCCCTGGTGGGCGTCGGTCGTCGAGGGCAGGAAGTACTCCCGGCTCGGAAGGCCGAACATCCCGACCTTCTGGTAGAGGTTCCGCAAGTGCGGAACCTTGAGAATCAGCACCTCGCCGCCGTGCGACGCATCGCCCGCCGTGCCGAAGAAGCCCCTGGATGGATCGTGCCGGTGGCAGCCGGCGCAGTTCCGCCCGTCGACGGCCGCACCGTTCCGGTTGTTGGCCAGGTCGTAGGCGGCGTCGACGCCGTCGGCGCGGCGCGGCCCGTCGAAGAAGGCATCTCCGATCCGGGCGGACGGACTGTGGGCGTTGTTGAGCGACTTGATCGGATTCGGAGGTAACTGCACCGCCAGCATGAAGTCGGCGAACTCGTCCACATCCCGCTCGAGCTGGATGACGTCGGCTGGTTTGGCCGCCGCGGCAGAGTCGGTCAGCACGACGTCGAGTCCGAGCAGGCTCTCGAAGGCGACGATGAAGTTCTTGAACGAGAACTTCTCGTCCAGCGTCCGCTGATCGTCGCTGCCGAAGTAGCCGGTGGCCCGGTCGCCGCGCCAGTGCATGTGGCCATGGGTCGACATGCCCCGCATCGTCTGCGTGAACATGGGCCCCTTCATCGGCGAGAAGACGAGCTGGTCGCCGTTGCCGTTGACGTACGGCACCGCCTCGCAGCCCGGGTAGTGCCCGAAGATGTCGCAGGACAGCCAGAAGTCGGAGAAGGTCGGGAACGGCTGCGGGTTGGCCGTGTTGCCGTCGTCCGGATTGCTCAGGTTCCAGCTCAGGTGATCCGAATCGCCGAACACATGGCAGGTCGCGCAGGAGGATTCGCCGTTGGATGAGGTCCGGGTCGCGTCGTAGAGCACGCGGCGTCCGGTCACCACCTCGGCGGGTTCGGGGTTGTGGAAGGAGGAGGTCTGCCGGATGTCGCCGGTCACCGCGTCGACGACCTTGACGCTGCGCTCGAAGTGGGCGAAGACGTAGAGCTGTCCGTTCGGGCGGTTGTGCGCCTCGTCGAGCAGGAGTCCGGCGGGGCCGCCGGCTACCGCCAGGTAGTTCGCGCTCAGGGAGGTCGGGTCGAACTCCCTTCCGTTGCCGTCCCACAGGGAGTCGTCCTCGAGGTCGGCGGTGTCGAACACGCCGATCCTGTCCGAGCCCAGGGCGGCGACGTAGAGCGTCGTCCCGTCGGAGCTGACCTGGAGCTCCAGAGGAGTGGAGAGACTGTGCCGGCGGACCGCGGCCGTCGACTTCAGGACGGAGTAGTCGATGTGGCGGTTCAGGTGCCGCTTGCGGACGGTGCCGGTCACGGGGTCGATGACCGTGATCTGGGCGCGAGCGATCTTGCCCTGTACGGTCGAGCCGCCGCGGACTCCCGGCCCTTCGAAACGCACGTGGTTCCGGGCGTCCGTGTTGGCTACGTAGATGTGTCCGCTCTTCGGGTTCGTCGCCATGTTGAACAGGGTCGTGCCGACGTGGGCGAAGTGCTCCTTCTCGGCGAGGGTGGCGGCATCGATGGCGAAGACATCCTTGTCGGGCAGGAAAAACCGGATGCCGTTCGAGTAGTTCAGGCCGCGGGAGTCGCGCCACTCACCGGACTCCTCGTCCCACTTCACGATCATCGCGGTGAAGGGTGCGTGCTCGCCGTCCGCGCCCGTGCTGGGCAGGGGGCGTCCCATGGGCAGGGTCTTGTCCTCCGGACCGTTGGGGGAGGCCGTCGCGTGCAGGGCCGGCAGGTTGCCCGCAACGCAGGGCTGATCGCCGCGCCTGCGGTCCCAGGTGGCGCCGACGAAGAAGCCGCGTGGCGTGTCCTCGAAACCACGACACATCACTCCCTCGTGAATCACGGTCGTCTGGTTTCCCGAGTGGAAGACCGCCGCGTAGACCGTGGAGCCGTCCGGGCTCACCGCCAGCGCCCTGGGCGTATCGCCGAACAGCTCGACGATCCTGAGCGGCGACCCGCCGACACCGGCGCCGGGATCCTTCGCGTCAAAGACCCAGACGTCCGCCCGGCCGATCCCCGCGGTATGGAGTTGGGGGGTTCCGGCCCCGGGGACGGCCGCGATCGACGGATGGGTCCGGTGCTGGCCTCGATGCGCGGTCGTGACGAAGGCTCGGTCTCTGGCGAAGACGATGTCCCGGGGCTCGTCGCCGACCAGCAGCGTGCGTCTGACGAAGGCCGTACTATTGGTCGTGGAATCGGCGGCCAGCAGCGACCCGATGTCCACGATGCTGACGGAGTCCGAGAGGTGGTTCACCACCCAGACCTCCGAAGCGCTGCGCGCGGCGACCGCGACCGGCTCCATGCCCACGGGCACCGACGCGAGGTGGGCCAGCGTGCCGGAGCCGCTGATGTTGAAGATCTCGAGATGATTGTCCGGGGTGTTCGTGACGAAGAGCATCCTGCCGTCGGGGGACAGCGCCAGCGGCCGCACGGGGCCGGATTCGAAGGCGATGAAGTCCGCCGCCGGGGCTGCGGCCGCCGCGATCAGCAGCGCCGGGAGCGCCGGGAGTGCAAGCCAGGCGCGCGGCGGTCGTTGACCTCGGTCGTTGAATGATCTGGACGGCATGCTGTGCGTTTCTGCAGATGAGTACTGAACTGGAGAAAACGATACAAGACTGTCTCGTTCGATGCAAGTATAGTTTCATCTGGTTCTGTCCTCGCTCGATCAGTTGCGATCCTCACCCCCAGCAAGCATGGCGAGGTTCTCCTCGTGCCGGTGGCGACTCAGCCGGTAGTAGCGGAGAGCGTAGATGGCGGCGACGTAGAGAAAGGCAAGCACCGGGCCATAGAGCCATCCCAGGCGGTCGACCATGTCCCGGTCGATCGCGGAGACGTCCGCGTCGGTCGGGAAGTTGATCGCGGTGAGCAGGAGGCCGCCGATCCAGATTCCCAGGCCAGTCGCCACCTTGCCCGTGAAGGAGAGAACGGAGGACACGAGTCCCTCTTCCCGCCGGCCGGTGGCCACAGCCCGGGCGTCGACGATGTCCGCGACCATGGAGGCGCCTACCGTGCTTGTCACGACGATCAGAGCCACCTGGACGACGCCGATCACGACCATCAGTGGAAAGAGCGCCGAGTGGTCGACCGGAGGGAAGGCGCCGAGCAGGGCGAGAATGACCGGGCCGCTGCCGACCAGGAGCGACAGGATCGATAGCCGGATCAGCACCACCTTCTTGTCGCGCCCGCGACTGGCGGCCGGCAGGAGCAGAACGGCCAGGAGCGGCGACGCTAGTTGAGCCGCCAGGATGGTACTTGTCTGTGTACTGTCGAAGCCCCAGAACCAGGGTTGCATGTAGGCCCACATCGCCGTCGCCGTGCCGCTGGCCGCGGCGGTCAGCGCGGTCGAGGCGACAATCGCGGCCAGGCTGCCGTCTCGCAGGGTCGCCAGGCTTTCACCGAGGACTCGCCGGGCCGACGCTGCTCCGGGCGGTGGTGCGGCGAGGGTGGGAATGTGCCGATGGGTGGCGGCCGCGGCCAGCACGAGGCAGAGGCAGAGCGCGCAGGCGGTGACCAGGCCGGCCTGCTCGTAGCCGGCGCGTCGCAGGATGCCCGCACCGTCGGGATAGTCCGAGGTATCGGCCAGCCACCAGACGTACATCGAAACCGCCATCAGGGTGCCGAAGAACCAGCCGCCGGCATAGGAGTAGTTCATCAGGCGCGTACGATCCTCGTATCCCGGTGCGAGTTCCGGCAGCAGCGCGTTGAAGGGGACGGTGTGCATCGTCAGCGCCAGCCGCAGCGCGACGGTGAAGCCGGCGAGCCACAGGAACATGGCCGTTTGACCCAAGTCGGGAGGCGCCCAGAGCAGGTAGTAGCAGACCGGGATGGGGAGCACCGCGCCGTAAAGGAAGGGATGGCGCCGCCCCAGGCGGCTCCGCAGCCGGTCCGACCAGCGCCCCACCAGGGGATCGGACACCGCATCGACGACCAGCGCGAGCAGAAGGGCGGAACCCGCCAGCGCGGGGTCCAGGCCGATCACCTGGCTGTAGTAGATGAGGAGAAAGAAGGAGATGCCGTTGCTGACCAGACCGCCAGCCGTTCCTGAGGCGGTGAAGGCGGTGCGATTCAACGCGGGCGCTAACCGTCTTCAGAGAAACCGGGCGATGAGCACGCTGGGCGGTGGGTCACTCGGCGACCTGGAACGGCGCCGACCACTCCATCGTGCCCCAGCGGATCGTCAGCATGCCGGCAGCGCCGTCCACTTCCAGGACGCCTTCCGTGTGTTCCGCAGGCTCAGCAAGGGTGCGGAAGGCCAGTGGCGTTTCGCCGGCATCGTGTTCAGCCATATGCATCGTGCCCCAGACGTCGGCCAGGTGGTTGAAGACGAGCTTCCAGCCATCTCCCTCGCGCTTGAGCCAGAGACTGTAGACGCCGGGATAGGTCGGGCCGTGGTTGTGGGCGGCGATCCGTGCGTCCTCGAACGCGAGGTCGGCGTCCGTCCAGAACTTGAACGGCTTGCCGTAGATCGGTTCCAGGACTTCGCCGTCTGCCAGGGACTCGATCCTGTCGTAGTCGGGACCGGGAGCCTGCAGGCGATCGACGCGGAGCCGCATCGCCTGTCCGTCGACCTCGACCCGGGAGAGGGACAGGTCGTCGTCGTCTCCGACCGGCTGACGCTCGACGATGATCCCGGCCGCCTCGGCCGCTTCCTTCGTCATGCCCTTGATGTCGGCGTTGAAGAAGCCGGTCTCGAGTTTCCCGGCAAGGCCGTCCCCTTCGCGCGCGAGGTCCATCTCGACCGGCACGAGCTGGCCGCCGAAGTCCAGGTTCCACTTGAGCTGGACCCCCGTTTCCGTTCGGCTGATGTTCTCGATCACGACATCGGCCAGACGCGACAGGTAGAAGTCGGCGGTCGCCTTGCCGTCGTCGTCGGCAAAGGTGATCAGGCTGTTGAGCGAGCCTTGCTGGGTGAGGACCTCCAGCACCCACTCGCCAATGAAGGGTTCGATCTCGGATGTGTCCAGCCGGGGTGTCTCGGCGGGAGGCGATTCCTGGCCTGGGACCGCGGCCGCAACGCCGGTCATGGCGCAGGCGAGGGCCACAGAGAGGGCGATGCGGTTGTGCCGTGTTCGTTTCATCTTGACGAGACTCCGTTTTGGGGTTGAGTGGCGGGGAGAACCGTTGTCGCCGGTCCGGGTGCTTCAGAAATAGTCCGGCATCGACGGCGGCGGGCCGGCGAAGAGCCGTTCCGCCAGGTTCAGGGAGGTGGACGAGCCCTCGATCAGGTTGAGTTCGGCCAGGCGCCGGGCGCTAAGGTGGCCCGTGTACAGGGAGGCTAGCGCCCTGATGTCCAGGCGCAGGGTGTTGGTCCCGGCCTTCCGGGTCGTGCGGCTGACCTTCCCGGCCCGGCGATCGACTTCGAGAACCCAGCGACCCCGATTGCCGGCGACCACGTCGTCGGTGACCTCGAAGTCGAGACGAGCGCTCGTGCGGGGTGGGTAGCCCCGCTGACCGAGGGCCGCCTGCACGTCGACGATGCGTAGCATCCAGGTCTCGGCCACCGAGATCTCGGTGCCGATTTCGGGTACCTGGAGCAGCAGGTGGTCGTCCAGGGCGCTGTGCCAGGTCACGTCCCGGGCCAGCGTGCGGCAGGCCGAGAAGAACGCCAGGATTCTGCGCGCCGCGGCGCCGTCCCTGGTCTGCACGTCGCGGACCTTGAGGCGGTACGGGTAGCGCCCCGCGGCGCCCGGATAGTGTCCCACCGCGTCCTGGGTGTAGACGACGTAGCCGTCGACGCCGCCGTCGCTGCCGGGGACGACGTAGCCGTGGACGGCCGCGCCGCCCGGATCCTGGTAGACGCGCTCCCAGATGAAGTGGTTGCGGTCGAGCCAGCCGGGCCGGTCCCTCGCGATCCCGCGATACAGCCGTTCCACGACCTTCGCGTCGCGCTCGGGGTCGAGGCGACGAAGCGTCCCGTCGGCGCGGACGCGGCCCAGCTCGGCGAGCGGCAGCCGGAAGCGGTACCGGTAGCCGGCGGCGGCATAACCGGCACGCTGGTAGAGGGTGAACGTGGTGGGGTACAGGGTGGAGACGGCAACGCCTTCCCGATGGAGTTCGTTCAGGGTCGCTCCGATCAGTGCCCTGGCCGCGCCCTGGCCACGTGCGGTGGGGTCGACGGCGACACCGGCGATGCCGGTGTTCCGGACCGAGCGGCCGCCCAGGAACTGGCCCATCTCGTACTGGACCAGGCCGCCGACCACGCGGCCGCCGCTACGGACGAGGCGTGCGTGGTTCCGGTTCGTGTGCAGCCACGCCACGCAGGAGTCGTAGGGCGTGTTGAACGCCAGGGCTTCGTTGTAGGCCTGCGCCTCCAACTCGGCAGCGCTGCGGGCCGGTCCGAACGTGAGACGTTTCGTCACGGTGCGGGAGTGTACCGGCGGCGCCCCGGGACGCTTGCCCGCAGCTCCTCCGTGAGTCAAGATCCGTCTCCGTGCGCGCTCCTTCATGGGGTGAGTCGACAGGCTTCTGAAGTTGGTGGGAAACGTCCGTACAGAGCGACTGAGCAAGAGCTACGGCGCAGTGCCGGCCCTGTCGAACGTCGGATTCGAGTGTGGCGCCGGCGATGTCGTCGGCGTTCTGGGTTTGAACGGCGCCGGCAAGTCGACCCTGCTCCGCGTCCTGGCAGGCGAGCTGTTGCCCAGCGCTGGCAGCGTTCAGATTGGAGGCGTGGAGCTGGGCGTCGACTCCCGGGCGATGCGAAGCGTCGTCGGCTACCTTCCGGAGGAACCGCCGCTCTACCGGGAGATGCGTGTTCGCGACTACCTCCAGTTCGTGGGGGCTCTGAACGGCGTGCCGGGGCGGCTGCTTGCCGGACGAGTCGTCGCGGTTGCCGAACGGGTCCACGTCGAGCATCACCTGGACCGGGTGATCGGCGAGCTGTCGATGGGCTTCCGCAAGCGCGTCGGTATCGCGCAGGCGATTCTCCACGAACCGGAGGTCGTCCTGCTCGACGAGCCCGTGTCGTCGCTCGACCCGGCCGAGATCGTGGGCATGAGGGATCTCGTCCGTTCGCTCGGCGGCGAGCGGACGGTGTTCACCTCGTCGCATCACCTGCGCGAGATCCACGAGACCTGCGATTCGATCCTCGTTCTGCACGAGGGCACTCTGGTCGTGCACGGAACGCAGGCGGAGCTGGGTGTGCTGGCCGGCCGCGAACGGATCGAGGTCGAGCTGAGGGGCGCGCCGGATGACGCCGCGCGGAGCCTTCCCGCGGGCGCCACGCCGGTGGCCTCAGAGCACCTTGGCGGCGGTGTCTCGGTGATCACTGTCGAGCTGGCGGAGGCTCCCAGAGAAGCGGTCGTGGCCGCTCTGGTCGCTTCGGATCTCGGTGTGCGACGGGTCGAGCCGGTTCGCTCGGACCTCGAGCGGGTTTTCTTGGATCTGGTCGCGGGCGATGGCGTGCCGGAGGCCCCGGCCGAGGGGAGCGGATCGTGAGCACCGTCCTCCTGATCGCCCGGCGCGAGCTGCGGGCCGCGTTCGCGGGCCTTTACGGCTGGGCCATCCTGGCCCTGGTCCTCATGCTGGACGGTCTCTTCTTCAACGCCTACACCCTGGGCAGTCAGCGCCCCTCGAGCGAAGTTCTGAGCCTGTTCTTCTACACGAACTTCGGCGTCACCATGGCGGCGGCGGTGTTCGTGACGATGCGCTCCTTCGCCGCGGAGCGGGAGCAGCGCACGCTGGTGCTTCTGCTGACCTCGCCGGCCGGCGACTGGCAGGTCGTGTTCGGCAAGTACCTGGGCGCGCTCGGGTTCGTGCTCTGCACGGTGATCGCCGCGGCCTACATCCCGGCCATGGTCTATCTGAAGGGCAACCTGGAGTGGGGGCAGGCGGCCGCCGGTTATCTGGGCATCGGACTGGCCGCGGCGGTCTGCACCGCGATCGGCATCTTCTGCTCCGCAGCGTCGCCGAACCAGTTGGCCGCCGGCGTCGCCGCAGGCTTCCTGGTCACGCTGCAGGTCCTCTTCTGGCTCCTCTCCGGCATCAGCGATCCGCCTCTTGACGCCGTGTTCGCGGCGATGGACCTCTACCGCGAGCACTTCGAGCCGTTCCAGGACGGCGCGGTTCACCTGAAGACCCTGGTCTACGCGCCGACGGTCTCCTTCCTCTTCCTGCTCGGCAGTGTTCGCGTGCTCCAGGCACGGAGGTGGACGTGATCGGGCGGCCCTGGCGAGCGGCGCCGGTGCTGTGGCTCGTCGGTTCCACCCTGATCCTGGCAGGGGAGCGCTACGCGGCCTCGGACATTCTGGGCGGGCTCTTCCTGGGAATCGGGACCGCGCTCGCGATCACGGCCGTCGGTGCCTGCGCGGCTGAGTTCCTGAATGCGGACCGGGGGTCCGCGGCGTGGCCCCAGGCGCGGCGGTCGCTCGGGTTCTACGGTCTCGCGGCGCTGGGCCTCCTGCTCTATCCCCTGACGTGGAGGGGTGTCGTCGACCGGCTCGGGTTCGACGACGACGGCGCCGGAACCTGGCGGGCGGTGTGGACGGTCGCCTGGTTGCTCGCATGGTGGGTGGGGACGGTGGCCGCGGTCGGCGGCGACTGGACCCGCTATCGCGGCGGCGGCGACCTGGAACCGCGCCGGGTGCGGGCCGCGACCGCGGCGGCCGCCAGCCTGGCGCTCGCCGGCGCGTGGGTGTTCGCCCTGAACTACAGCGCCCGTGAAGGGGATCGGCTGTGGGAGTGGAGCGCCCGTAGCCGGGCGCGCGTGTCCGAGGCGACGCTGGAGCTCGTAGGCGGCCTGCGGGACCGGGTCGAGGTCGTCGCCTTCTTTCCGCCCGCCAACCAGGTCCTGCGCCGGATCGGGCCTTTCCTCGACGAGGTCGCGGCGGCCGGTCCCGTCGACGTCACCGTGCTCGACCAGGCGCTCGAGCCGACTCGGGCGGCCGAGCTCGGCGCCCGGGAGAACGGCGTGCTGTTCCTCTTGCGGGGCGGCGACCAGCGGCGGATCGACCTGGGCACAGACTACGACCGCGCGAAGTCCGGCATCGGTTCGCTCGACCGGGACTTCCAGGAAGCGCTGCTCGAGATCGGCCGGGAGCGCCGCACCCTGTACCTGACGGTCGGGCACGGCGAGCGGGGAGAGTACGCGGGCGATGCCGGCGTCCCCGGGATGAGGAACGCACGCGGGATCCTGCGGGCGCTTAACGTCACGACGAGGGATCTTTCGGTCACCGATCTGATTCAGGGTCTGCCGGCCGACACCGGTCTGGTGGCGGTCTTCGGCCCGACCGAGCGCTTCCTGCCCGAAGAGGTGGACAGCCTGCGGCGGTTCTGGAGCGACGGCAGTTCCCTGCTTCTGCTGCTCGAGCCCGGAGTCGAGCATGGGCTGGAGCCGCTCCTTGCCGAGCTGGGGGTCCGCCAGCTCGAGGGAACGGTGGCGAACGAGCGCTACCACCTGCGGCGGGACGGGGCGCTGAGCGATCGGCGCCTGCTCCTGACGAACCGCTTCGGCAGCCACGAGACGGTCCGTGACCTGTCGCGGGCCGCCAGCCGGATCGGCCTGGTGCTCGACGGTGCATCGGGGCTGGAAGGTGTGGTCGGTGGCCCGGCCCGCCCGAGCGTCCTGGTGCGGCCAATGACGGGAAGCTGGCTGGAACTCGACGGGAACTTCGAGCGCGACGCCGAGGCGGAGCCGGACCGGATCGAGGCTCTGGCGATGGCGTCGGAGAGGGAGGTCGAGGGCGCGGCGGCCGGTGATTCCGGGGAGGCGGGAGTTCCCGCCGAGAGCCGCGCCATCGTCATCGGCGACGCGGACACGATGAACGACGACTTCGTCTACGTCACCGGCCCGGGAACGATGTCGGCCAATGCCAAGCTGTTGCTCGACGCGTACGTGTGGCTGGCCCGGGAGGACGAAACGGCCGTATCGAGCGTGCCCGGCGACGACGACCCCGTGCTGCAACGGACGCGCGGGGAGTCGATCCGCTGGTTCCTGGGCACCGTGTTCGGCGTCCCGGTCCTCGTGTTGGCCGCCGGCTTCGTCTACGTCCGCGCCCGCCGGTCGGCCGGTGGCGCGTGGCGCCGCGGCTCCACGCCGGCAGGAGGTACGGCAGGTCCAGCCGGTGGAGGCGGCTCATGAGTCGGAGTCTCGCGCGTTCGTTCCGCCCGGGATCGGTCTGGCGGTCGACCTGGTTGCACCTCGCGGTGCTGATCCTCGCGTTGATCGGGGCCTGGCTGTCCTACCGCCGTCCGATGAGCGACGATCGCTCCACGGCGGCGGAGGGGGTGGTGGTGGTCCAGGCGGACGAAGGAGACGTCGAGCGCATCGTCTACGAAGGGACCGGCGACACGCTGGAAATCGAGGCCCGTGAGGACGGCATGGGGCGCTGGTTCGCCGGCCGCGAGGGTGAAGACACGGTCTTCGTGGGCGGCAACCGGGTGGAGCAGGTCTGGCGCGCCCTGGAACCGCTGCGCGCGGTGCGGGTACTCGACGGAGTCCGGGGAGAGAAACTCGAGGAACTCGAGCTGATCGGCGAGGGTGCCACCGGCGAGTCCCTGAGCCTCACGGTCCGTGGGCGGGAGGTCCGTTATCGCCTGGGCGGCAGACCGTTCGGCGGTTCCGATCGCTACGCCATGCGGGACGGAGGGACGGACGGCGACCGCGATCCACGAGGTCGCGTCCTGGTATTGCCGTCGGAAGTCGCGGATCTGGGCGGTGGCGCGGCGCTGTTGATGGAGCGGCGCCTCCTGGCCGCCTCTCGACCCATGGTGGAGGCGCTGACGCTGTCGCGGCCTGGCGCCGGGAGCGGGCCGCGGCGAGTGCTTCAGGCCCGAGTTCCTGGCCCCGCTGGCAGCGACGCCTACTGGACGGTTGACGGATCGGACGAGGCGGACGCCGATCTTGGCACCTGGGTCGACAAGTTCTTCCGCCTGTCCGTGACGGCGTATCGCAGCGACGAGCCGCGACCGGACTGGCGCCCGGAGGCGACGATCACGGTCGAGTCGCGCGAGGTTGGCGAATCCACGCTCGAGATCTGGTCCCTGCCGGCGGAAGAAGGCCGGGTCTGGCTCGCCCGTTCGCCGTTCACCCGTCTGGCGGTGGAGTTGAGCGCGTCGCTCGCCGAGGAAGTCTGCGCCGACCTGGACGGCCTGCTGTAGCCGCTAGTCGCAACCGCTAGACTGCGCCGCCTATGGACATCGGCATCTTCATGTTTCCCACCGGCGACGCGATGCGGCCCGACGAGCTCGGCGCCGAGGTCGAGGCGCGCGGCTTCGAGTCCCTCTGGTTCCCGGAGCACACTCACATCCCGACTTCCCGGCGGACGCCTTTCCCCGGCGGCGGCGAGCTGCCGCCCGAGTACTCCCGTTCCCACGACCCGTTCGTCGCGCTGACCGCGGCCGCGATGAGCACGAAGAAGATCAGGCTCGGCACCGGAATCTGCCTGATCATCGAGCGCGACACGATCACCACGGCCAAGACGGTGGCGAGTCTGGACGTGCTCTCGGGCGGCCGCTTCATCTTCGGGATCGGTGGCGGCTGGAACCGCGAAGAGATGGAGCATCACGGCACGGACTACCCGACCCGCTTCGCCAGACTCGAGGAGCAGGTTGAGGCGTTCAGGACGATCTGGACCGAGGACGAGGCGGAGTTCCACGGCCGCCACGTCGACTTCGAGCCGATCTGGTCCTGGCCGAAACCCGAGCAGAAGCCCCACCCGCCGATCTTGCTCGGGGGCGGCACCGGGTACACCCGCCAGCGGGTGGTCGATCGCTGCGACGGCTGGCTTCCCATCGGTCGCTCGACCGAGGCGGTTCTCGACGGCATCGAGGACCTGAAGCGACGCGCCGCGCAGGCCGGCCGCGCCATGGACACGATCTCCATCAGCGTCTTCGGCGCGCCGCCGCAGCAGGACGTGCTCGACGCCTACGCCGAGGCCGGTGTGGACCGCGTCATCCTGCCGCTGCCGCCGCAGGGCCGGGACGAGACCCTGCCGCGGCTCGACCGCTACGCCACGCTGCGGGCCTAGAGATCGGCGCCGGTCTCCGACACGAGCAGATCGACGACCTCGCGCAGGGCCTCGTCCTTGCTCGCCCCCTCGACGAGCCGCAGCCGGTAGAGGTCGAGCTGGCGGTCGGCGCTCGAGCCTTCGCGCACGATCGTCAGGCTGCGCCGGAGTTCCTGTTCGCAGCCGAGAGCGCGGGCATCGCCGGCGAGTTCCTCGACGACTTCCTCCAGTTCATCGGCGATGTCGATGCGGCCGCCGCGCCGGGTGTCGCCCAGGAACGCCAGCAGGCCGTAGCGCTGTGCCAGCCACTTGTTCTCGACGATGATCTCGGTCGGCGGCTCGGGAGGAAGGGTGCCCTCGCGGTCCCGCCGCGCGAGCATTCGGATCAGGGAGGCGTAGAGGGCGACGATGCACATCGCGTCCTCGATCGCCGGACAGGTGTCGCAGATCCGCAGCTCCACGGTGGGGAACTTGTGGGAGGGCCTGATGTCCCACCAGATCTCGCTGCCGTCGGTGACGAACGCCATGCGCTGGTACTCGCCGAGCAGGGCCTCATACTCCGCGCGGGAGTTGAGCGGCCCGGGGATGCTGGTCCGCGGCATCGCCTCGAAGAGATTCAGCCGGTTGCACTTGAACCCGGACTCGCGGCCCGCGCCGAACGGCGACGAGGCGGAGAGCCCGATGAAAAGGGGAAGGTAGCGCCGGAGCCCCGTCATGACCCGGACGCGGGTGTCGAAGTCGCCGAAGCCGGCGTGGACGTGCATGCCGCAGATGACCAGGCGCCGGACCGTCTCCTGGTAGGTGGAAGCGAACTGGTGGTAGCGGTCCTTCGGCGTCGGAAGCTGGGCCTCCCAGGCCGCGAACGGATGGGTCGAAGCGCCGATCACCGCCGCGCCGTGGGCTTGTGCCGCCTCGACGACGAGCCGGCGGGCCGCCTTGAGACCGTCGCGCACTCCGGCTACGGAGTCGTGGACGGCGGTGTTCGTTTCGATCTGGGAGCGAAGGAACTCGTGGACGATCTTCTGGCCTCCTGCCGCTTCGCCGCAGGCTTCGAAGATGCGCGGGTCCGGGTCGCTGAGGAGATCGCGCGAGTCGGGGTCGACGAGGAACAGCTCCTCCTCGACCCCCAGCGTGATCGTGACGTTGTCGCCGTTGGGGGAGGAACTCATGGCCGGCGAACTCTACGCCGGTTGACCCCTAGTAGTGCAACTCCTCACCTTCGGATTTGGCGATCACCGCCGCGCCGACGGAGTCGGAGGTGATGTTGACCATCGTTCGGAACATGTCGAGCGGGCGGTCGACGCTGAGCATCAGGCCGGCGAGGGCATAGGCCTCCGGCGTCGTCAGGTCGATCGCCTCGAGCACGATGAAGATCATGACCAGACCGGCCGACGGAATCGCGGCGGCGCCGACCGAGGCGAGCAGCGCGGTCAGCACGACGACCAGCTGGGTATACAGCGAGAGTTCGACCCCGAGGGCCTGGGCGATGAAGAGCGCGCCGACGATCTCCAGCAAGGCCGTGCCGTCCATGTTGACCGTTGCACCCATGGGCGCAACGAAGCTGGTCACCCGGTTCGAGGCCCCGACCTTCTCCCGCAGGCACTTCATCGTCATCGGCAGGGTGGCCGCCGAGGAACTGGTCGAGAACGCCATCGCCATGGCCGACGCCATCGCCCGGTAGTGGTGGATGGGGTTCTTCCGGGAGAGCAGGCTGAACAGCAGCGGCAGGACGATGAACACGTGCAGCGTCAGCCCCACCGCGATCGTCAGCACGTACTTGCCGACCTGCTGGAACACCTCGAGGCCCATCTGGCTGACCGCGCGGGCGAGCAGGGCGAAAACGCCGATCGGCAGCAGGCGGATGACCCAGGTCGTCACCTTCATCATCGCCTCGAAGCCGGCGCTGAAGCCCTCGCGGAGCAGGTCGCCCGTCTTGCCGGTCATCACCCCGATCGCGGCGCCGAGCACGATCGAGAAGAAGATGAGGCCCAGAATGTCGCCCCCGGCGGCAGCGCCCACCGGATTGTCGGGGACGAGCCGCTGGAGGATGTCGGCCATGGAGGTCGGCGTCTGCAGATCCTCCGGTGTGAGAGGCTCCACCCCTTCGGGCATGACGAGACCTCTGCCCGGTCGTATGCTGTTGGCCAGCGTCAGGCCGACCAGAATTGCCATGAAACTGCTTAGCGCGTACCAGAGGAGGGTCTTGCCGCCCAGGCGGCCGATCGACCTGCCGTCGCCGATGCCGGAGACGCCATGGACGATCGAGGTGAAGATCAGGGGCACGATGACCATCCTGAGCAGACGCATGAAGAGGTCGGCGATCCAACCGATCCAGCCCACCTCGCCGAACGCCAGGGCGAAGCAGAGCCCCGCCGCCATTCCGATCAGTACCTGCCAGTGAAGTGCGAGTTTCATGACCCGGCAGGGTAGCACGCGCAACCGGCGCGCCCGGCGCGTTCGCCGGCGAGTCCTGGCGGTCGCCGCGGCGCTGGTTCTGGCCGTTCTCGCGGCGAGTTGCGGCAGCATGAGCTACTACTCCCAGGCGGTGTGGGGCGGCGCCGGCGTGCTGGTCAAGCGCGAGCCGATCGCTCGGCTGCTCGAGCCCGGGCGAGCGGAGGTTCTCTCCGCCGCCACCCGCGAGCGCCTGGAGCTGACCGTCAGGATCCGCGAGTTCGCCAGCAGCGAGCTCGGGCTGCCGGACAACAGGAGTTACCGCAGCTACGCCGACCTGGGCCGGCCGTACGCGGTGTGGAACGTGGTCGCGGCGCCGCGCCTGAGCGTGGAGCCGAAGACGTGGTGCTATCCGATCGCCGGTTGCGCCGCCTACCGCGGCTACTTCAACGAGCGCGCGGCCCGGCGCTACGGCGACCGCCTGGCCGACCAGGGCTTCGACGTGCGCGTCGGCGGCGTGGCGGCGTACTCGACGCTCGGCTGGTTCGCCGATCCGGTCCTGAACACGTTTCTCGACTACGCCGACGCCGACCTGGCGGCCCTCATCTTCCACGAGCTCGCCCACCAGGTCGTCTACGTCAAGGACGACAGCGCTTTCAACGAATCGTTCGCGACCGCGGTAGAGGTTGCGGGCGTGCGCCGGTGGCTCCGGTCGCAGGGCCGGAACGAAGAGCTTGCGGTCTTCGAGCAGGGCCGGGAGCGCCGGCGGGACCTGAACCGCTTTCTTCTGGAGATCCGGGAGGAGCTGGAGGCGCTCTACGCGAGCGACGACAGTGACGAACGGAAGCTGACGCTCAAGGCCGAGGTCTTCCGGTCGCTCGCGGGGCGCTACCGGCGGGACCTGGTCCCGGCCTGGCGCGCGGCCGCAAGCGGTGGCGGTGGTGAGTCCGATCTGGGCGGATGGTTGTCGCGCCTGAACAACGCGGACCTGATCTCGATCGCTACCTACAGCGATCTCGTGCCGGCGTTCCTGAGTCTGCTGGAGGCGTCCGGCGGGAGCTTCCCGGCGTTCTACGCCGAGGTGGAGCGTCTGGCCGGCCTGGAACCGGTGGAGCGCCAGAACGCGCTGGATGCCCTCGGGCCCTAGGGCTGGTCCACCACCGCCCGCGCCCGGTCCGGGAAGTCGGTGAACACGCCGTCGACGCCGAGGTCGAAGAGGTAGCGGCGGAGTTCCGCCTCGTGGCTGTCGTCGCGGTCGGGCACCTGGTCGGCGCGGAAGGTGTACGGGTGGACGGTGAGCCCGGCATCGTGGGCCCAGCCGATCAGTTCCGGTTGCTGTTCGAGCATCGTCTTCGCCGGTCCGATCCCGGTGGCGAACCCGGCGACGCCGGCGATGCCTTCGGCGCTCAGGAACGAGCGGTACTGGGCGACCTCGGCCATCAGGAACACCTGGCGCAGCTCGGAACCGAGGGCGCGCAGGCGCTTCAGGCTCTCGGCTTCGAAGCTCTGGACGAAGATCGGCGCGCCCTGTTCGACGTAGCCGTAGCGACCGACGACTTCGAGCAGCGATTCCTCCATGGGCAGTCCCTGGGCGCGATGCCACTCGGGCGCCTTGAGTTCCGGGTAGATCCCGACCGTGCGGCCGGTCTGCTCGTTCAGGCCCTGGACCAGCTCGATCATCTCGGTGAAGGCAGGCACGACGAAGCGGCTCCTGCCCTTCGGGAAGCGGTTGCCGAGGCGTTCCTCGGCCTGGAGCTGCCGGACCTCATCGAGCGTGAAGTCGGCGGCGTACCAGCGGCCATCGTCGCGAGCACGGTCGGGGAAGACCTCCTCGACGTTGGTCGTCGCCTGCAGGTAGATGTCGTGCAGGCAGATGAAGTGGCCGTCGCGGGTCAGCACGAGATCCGGTTCGATGTAGTCGGCGCCCATGCCGTGGGCCAGGGCGTACGCCGGCAGCGTATGCTCGGGAAGGTAGCCGCTGGCGCCGCGGTGGGCGATGACCGTCTTGGAGGGCTGGGTCGCGGCGTCCACCGGTTCCTCGTCGTCGGCCTCGACCGTGGATGCCGCCAGGGCGCAGACGAGAGCGCAGGCTGCGAGCGGGACGCCTAAAGCCACGGTGCGGCTCAATCGGCCAAGGCCTCGACCTGGACCCGGGCGTCGTTGAAGCAGGCCCCGGCGCCGATGTCGCTCAGGGTGTCCGGCGCCAGCGAGCAGGCGTTGGTTCCCGACTCCGTGCTCTTGGCCCAGACCCCCTTGGGAAGCAGGACGACGCCTGGCTTGAGGTCCGGGTTGAGGCGCATGGGGCAACGGACCTCGCCGTACTCGTTGAACACCCGCACGCGGGGCTTGCCGGGGCCGAGGCCCCGCTCCGCGGCGTCGTCCGGGTGCATCTCGAGCGGCACCTGGCCGGGCCTTAGCTGGCCGAAGGTGGAACTCACGGTCTGGGGGACGGAGGGCGAGATGAGCGCGAGGGGATACCGTCCCTCGCCCGGCTGCGGGTGGAAGGCGTAGATCCCTTCGGCCGACTCGGCTTCCAGCGAGGGCGGGCAAAGGTGAACCTTGCCGTCCGCCGTGTGGGGGAACACATCGACGAACTGGATCGGACGGCGGCCGGTCGCCGGCGGCACCACGCCCTCCTCCGCAAGCCGCCGCTCCCGCTCGCCGCCGAGCACCGCCTGCCGCCACTCCGCCTCCGAGCGGGGGTCGTCGTCCCGGAGCAGCCCGAGGCGCGCCGCAAGCTCGCCGAACACTCGGAGGTTGGAACGGGCCTCTCCGACCGGTGTAGCCACCGGCTTCGTGTCGTGGAGCACCATGGCGCCGTAACCCATCGCCAGGTCGTCGTGCTCGAGGAAGGTGGTTGCCGGCAGCACGACGTCGGCGTAGCGGGCGGTGTCGGTCAACACCTGGTCGAAGACAACGGTGAACAGGTCCTCGCGCTCGAGGCCGCGCCGTACCAGCGCCTGGTTCGGCAGCGTTGCCAGCGGATTCGCGTTGTAGACGAACAGCACCTGGACCGGTGGTCCGGCAATCGCGTCCGCGTCGGTCAGCACGCGGCCGACGTGGTTCATGTTGACGATCCGGGTGCCCGGCGACGGCTCCCGCCGGCCGACGTCCCGAAACGCGTTGCTGTTGCTCATCGTGTAGCCGCCGGCGCGTACCCCGAACTTGCCGGCCACCGCGGGCAGGGCGAGGATCGCCGCCACGGCCGAGCCGCCGTTGCGGTTCCGTTCCACGCCCCAGCCGCAGCGGATCACGGCCGGCGAGGAGCCGCTGTACCACTCGTAGCAGCGGGCGATGTCGGCCTTTGGAACGCCGGTGATCTCGGCGGCGCGCTGGAGGGTCCAGGGTTCGGCCCGCCTGTGCAGTTCCTCGACCCCAGTGCCGTGTTCGGCCAGGAAGTCGAGGTCGGCGTCGCCTCGGCGGAACAGCTCGCGGTGCAGCGCCAGGGCGAGGCACAGGTCGGTGCCGGGCCGCGGCTGCAGGTGGAGGTCCGCCTGTTTCGCCAGCGGCGTACGCCGGGGATCGACGACGACGAGCTTGCCGCCGCGGGCCCGGGCCGCCCGCAGGATCGGCACCAGGTGGATGCCGGTGGAGGAGGGGTTGGCGCCCCAGACGATGGCGAGCGAGGCGTGCTCGTAGTCTTCCAGCGCGACGCCCGCCATCTTGCCGTAGAGGCCGAGTGCCGCCGCGGTGCTGGGCGCCGCGCAGACGGTGCGCGCGAGCTGGGACGCGCCGAAGCGCCGGAACAGGATCGCGTCCGCTGTGTCCTGCGTCAGGAGGCCGTTCGAGCCGCCGTAGCTCAGCGGCAGGATGGACTCGCCGCCGAAGGCCGTCTTCGCCTCGACCAACCGCTCGACGATCCGGTCGAGGGCTTCGCTCCAGGAAATGCGCCTGAAGTCGCTTTCGCCCTTGGTGCCCGTTCGCACCGCCGGATGGAGCAGGCGGTCCTCGCCGTAGAGGTGGCGCGAGATCCGGCCGACCTTGGAGCAGATGAAGCCGCTCGTCAGCGGATGGGCGATCTCGGGCGGCGCCGCCCGGACCTTGGTGACCCGGCCGTGCTCGACCTCGACCTCGAGCGAGCAGGAGTCGGGGCAGTCGAGCGTGCAGGCGGTGTGGTGGATCGCCGCGTCGCCGGTCGGCACGGGAGCCGGATCTGCGATCGTCATGCGGGGAAGCGTACACCGCGGGACCTGGCCGAAGCGGCGCGGTCGCGGTTGTCGGTGCGCCGGCCTTCTGGCCGGCATTCCGAACGGCTGCGCATCCTTGGTACAACCGGGTTACGATTCGCGCTCGCCGACCGGCCCCGGTTCGGCAGCCACGCCTGCCCGCCACGATGACCTCAATGCTCGATCGACAGACCTCGACGGAGCAGGCGCTGAGCCAGCGCGTCTTCAACTTCTCCCCGGGTCCGGCGGTGCTGCCGGTTCCCGTTCTCCAGGAGATCCAGCGCGACCTGCTGGCGCTTCCGGGCGCCGGCAGCTCGGTGCTCGAGATCAGCCACCGCTCGGAGGCCTTCGACGCGATCCTTGGCGAAGCGGAGGCCAACCTGCGGGAACTGCTGGACGTGCCGGAGGGCTACCGGGTGTTGTTCTTGCAGGGCGGCGCGCTGCTTCAGTTCTCGATGATCCCGATCAACCTGCTGCGCGGGCAGGGACTCCCGGCGAGCTACATCGTGACCGGAACCTGGGGCAGGAAGGCCGCGGTCGAGGCGCGCCGTGAGGGCCGTGTCCATGTGGCCTGGGACGATGCCGACGGCAACTACGTTCGCGTGCCGAACGCGGGGGAACTCGACTTGCCGGCGGCGTCGTCCTACGTCCACTACACCTCGAACGAAACGATCCAGGGCGTCCAGTTCCGCCGGCCGCCCGAGGTGGGCGACTCGCCGCTCGTGTGCGACGTGTCCTCCGACTTCCTGTCCGGACCGGTCGACGTCGGGAAGTTCGGCCTGCTCTACGCCTGCGCCCAGAAGAATGCCGGCCCCGCCGGGCTGACGGTGGTCATCGTCTCGGACCGGTTGCTCGAACGTTCCGGTTCCGACCTGCACTCGATGCTCAGCTTCCGGCTTCAGGCCGAGAAGGGCTCGCGTCTCAACACCCCGAACGTTTTCGGCGTCTACGTGTTCCTGCTGGTGACCCGCTGGTTGCGGGACGAGGTCGGCGGTCTGGCGGCGGCGGCGGCCCGGGCGGAGGCGAAGACGGGCTTGATCTACGACGTGCTGGACGCCGACGGCGGCGAGTTCTACCTCCCGCACGCGGATGCTGCGAGCCGTTCCCGCATGAACGTGACGTTCAGGCTGCGGCGCACCGAGCTCGAGCCGACGTTCGTTGCCGCCGCGGCCGACAGGGGTCTCGTGGCGCTCAAGGGTCACCGCAGCGTCGGCGGCTTCCGCGCGTCGCTCTACAACGCGATGCCCATGGAGGGAGCCGAGCGCCTGCGCGATTTCATGCTGGAGTTCCGCGCCGCCCACTGACGACACTTTCAGCGTCGGCTCGTCAGCAAGGCCGAGCCGACGATCACCAGCAGCAGCAGCGCTCCTCCGCCCCAGAGCAGGAGGGGAGAGGCCTCTTCTTCCGCGTCCGGAACCTCCTCGTAGCCGGGATCGTCGAAGAAGGACGCGAAGTCCTCAGCCGCGCCCGCCGCCGCGACTGACGCCTCGTCCTCCGGCAATCCCAGACCGTCGTCCTCGATGATCCGCTCGACCGTGTGAACGAGGTCCCAGATCTCGTCCTTGCTGTAGGCGTCGCGATATCCCGGCATCGCCGTTCCGTCCATGCCGAGGTATAGGCGGCTGTAGATCGCGTCGCTGCCGTTCCCGCCCTTGAAGATGCCGCCGACGATGTTGGTCGGCAGGGTGTGGTTGCCTTCGAAGTCGGGCATCGGGTCGTTGCGGAGCCGCCTGCCGCTCGGGCCGTGGCAGGAAGCGCAGGCTTCCAGGTAGAGCCGCTCGCCGCGGGCCCGTCGCTCGTCGTCGAACGGCGGCTCGGGCGGTATCTCGATGGTTGGACCCGGAGTCGTCCGGCGGGCGAAGTCGGCATCGGCCTCCGCGGCGCTCAGCTCACCGGCGGCTACGCGGCGGTCGAGTTCCTCCCTGATGGCGTCCAGACTGAAGCTGCGCGTGTACCGCGCCATCGCCGCGATCTCGGCGTCGGGAACCTGACCCCACGCCGACATTCCGGTACCCGGCATGCCGCGGCGGATCGTCTCCTCGAGGTCATGGTCCGAGGGGATCGCGTTCTCGGTCGTCGCCAGCTTGAAACGGCCCGACTGGAAGCTGCGGGGCCGTTCCCCGGTCGTGTAGCTGAACTTCCCCAGCCCGTCGCCAGCTTCGCCGTGGCATTCCCGGCAGTAGCGCAGAAAGGCCTGCCGCCCGAGGTCGTCGTCCGCCTCCGAACCCTGAGCCGTCATCGCGGCGGCGGAGATGAATTGCGCGGCCGCCCAGAGCAGGACGGTGGGACGCTGCACCCGCCCTATTCCCCGCCGACCCGCTCCAGGTACACGGCCTCCAGCAGGTCGAGTCTGTCCTTGATCACGCCCGGCGTTGCTTTGGGCTCCGGAGCGTCCAGGACCATCCAGGTGTCATTGTCCGCGTCGTACTCCGGCCACTCCGGGGCGCCATCGCCGTTCGGGTCGCCGGTGGCGGCAAAGCGGGTCCAGTAGCCGGCCATCGCATCGCCGAGGGCGGCGCCGTCCGCGCCCGGATAGCGCTCGGAGTCCGGGTCGCCCGGGTCGCCGAAGACGTAGGACACTTCGGAACCGTGGGGAGCGCCGGGGAACGTCTCCCGCTGCGCCTCGGGGACGAACTGGAAGTAGTAGGTGCGGGCCGGCGAGGAGACGGTCTTCATCTGTTCCGCGAGGTAGCGGGCGGAGATGACGTAGCGCTGGTCGCCGAACAGGGTGGCGGCGGCGATCCGTTCGGCGTCGGCTTCGGTCTCGCCGTCCGCGCCGTAGAGGGAGCGGGCCTGCCCTTCGCGCTCGCCGAAGGTGGCCAAGTAGTCGCCCGGGGTCATGGCGAAGGCGCGGAAGATCGTCCCCTCGAAGCTGTTGCCGCCGGTGATGTAGGGCACGTCGTGCTGCTCGCCCCTGGCGAACACGATGCCGGGCTCGTCCGGGAGTACGGTGCCCGTGATCGGCACCCAGAAGCCGGTGCCGAGGTTGATGAGTTCCTCGTACGGAAGCGCGCGAAGGTCGGCGGCCGAAGGCTCGTCTCCGAGATCGAAGGCGTCGGCGATCAGGGCTGCTCCCTGCTCGAGGGCGGAAGGCAGCCCCCAGCGCGCCTCGCTGAGGTGGGGCAGCCGCCAGGTGCCGTAGCCGCTCTGGGCGATCGCACGGTGGAACAGGCCGGCCGCCGCGGGCGTGCTCATCAGGGTGTTCACGGCCATCCCGCCGGCCGAGACGCCGAAGATCGTCACGCGGTCGGGATCGCCGCCGAAGGCGGCGGCGTTCCGCTGCACCCAGTCGAGGGCGGCCATCATGTCGAGCACCCCGTGGTCGCCTTCTGATTCGCCGGGGATCACGGCCACCCTGGCCAGGGCGGGGTGGGCGAAGAAGCCGAGGGCGCCCAGGCGGTACTGGATGCTGACGACGACGACGCCACGGCTTGCCAGGCCGGCGCCGCGGCCGGTCGCTGGAGCTTCGCCGAGCCGGCCGTTGCCGGCGCGGAAGCCACCGCCGTGGATCCAGACCATCACCGGGAGCGGTTCGTCGCCGGCCCGTTCGGTTGGTGTCCACACGTTCAGGTACAGGCAGTCCTCGCTCTGCGGGAGCTGGGCGCGGCTCTGCGGGCAGATGGAGCCATAGTCGCTTGCCTGGAGGGGGTCGGTCCAGGGCTCGACGGCCGCGGGTGGACGCCAGCGCATGTGGCCCTCGGGGGCCTGCGCGAAGGGGATGCCGAGACAGGCGGCGATGTCGTCGCTGCCTTCGGGGGCGAAGCCCTGGACGGGGCCGGCGTCGGTCTGGACCAGGAAGGGGTCGGACGGTTCGGCGGCGCAGGCGAGGAGGAGAGGGAAGACGAGGGGGAGGAAGGGGGTGGATCGGGTCTTCATGGTGGTTCAGTCCTGACCGCCGGCGGTCGGGGTTACGCCGGCCGAAGTGGGCCCGTGGCCTGGCTCGACGGCGATCGTCCGCAGCAGGTCGAGCATCGTCTGCCATCCGCGCTCGACGTTGTGCACGGAGATCCGCTCGTTGTTGCCGTGCACGCCGCCCTGATCCGACCCCGGAATGACGGCCGGCGAGAAGCCGTAGGCGACGATCCCGAGGTCGCGGAAGAAGTGGCTGTCGGTGAAGCCGGCGGTGACCGCCGGCAGGACGGTGGAGCCGGGGAAGCGGCGGGCGGTGACGGCTTCGATGGCGCGGTAGAGATCCGTGTCGGTCGAGGAGACGGCCGCCTTGAAGGACATCAGGACTTCGATCGAGATGGACGGCTGGTCGAGTCGCTTCCTGAGTTCGCGGATGAAGGCGCGCGGCTCCTGGTCGGGAAGCAGCCGGCAGTCCAGCTCCGCGGTCGCGGCGGGGGCGACGACGTTGATCTTGCTCGAGCCCTCGAGCCGGGTGACGGCGCAGGTGTTGCGGGTGAGAGCGTGGAGCATCGGGTTCGTCCGGTGCAGCGCGGCAAGGCGATCGGGTTCCGCGATCAGGCCCTCCGGATCGGCGAGTTCGGCTGCCGCGGACTCGAGTTCGGCCAGGTCCCGGAAGAAGTCGCCAACCGCGGGCACGATGCGGGGGGCGAACGGGTCCTGGCGGAGGCGTTCGAGCGCTTCGATCAGGTCGGTCACCGCGCTGCGGGTCGAGGGGCTCGATCCGTGGCCGGCGGGTCCGACCGCGTTCAGCCGCAGCCACATCGGCACCTTCTGCGTCACCTCGACGCTGAACACCACGCGGTTGCCCAGGAGCCGTCCGCTGCCGCCCTCGTTGAGCACGAGACCGACCCCTTCCAGCAGGTCCGGGCGGTTGCGCACGATCCAGCCGGCGCCGAGCCGCCCGCCCGCCTCCTCGTCCGCCGTGGCCAGGAAGATGACGTCGCGTCCGAGGGGCGCCCCCGAGCGGGCGAGGGCCAGAAACGCCTCCAGGTGCATGATGCCCAGGCCCTTCGTGTCCAGGGCGCCACGGCCGTTGAGGTAGCCGTTCTCGTAGGTTCCTGACAGCGGATCGTGCTTCCAGAACCGCGGGTCGGCGGGCACGACGTCGATGTGGTGGAGCAGGATGATGCCCGGGGCGGAGCCCCCTTCGAGCCGCGCCCAGATGCTGCCGCGGCCCGGCTCGGGCTCCACGGTCTCATAGGCGATCCCCTCGCGCTCGAAGATGTCCGCGAAGAACGCGACCGCTTCGCTTTCGTTGCCCGGCGGGTTCGTCGTGTCGATGCGGAGGTACTGCTGTAGCCGCCGCGAGGCCTCCGGCAGCCGCGGATCGCTGGAACCGTCCTGACCCACGACCGGCGCCGGCGCCAGAGCCAGGAGTGCAGCCATCGCCGGAACGATCACGGTGGCGGTGCGCATCGGGTTGGTGGTTGAAGCGTCCGAACGGTCGGTCGGTGAAGAGCAAGCATATGGCAAGCGGGGTGAACTCGCGGCGTCCGTCCCCGTACAGAAGGAAGAAGAGACGTGTCCGACGGGCGGCTTCTGTGTCTGGTCGCCGGTATGATCGCGCGGCTGCGTAACGACCGAAGACGGAAGGACCGAAGGAGAGGCCCTTGACCAGTTCACAACGAAGACTCGCGGCGTCCGTGCTGATGTCGGCGTGGCTGGCCCTCGCTTCGGCAGCGGCCTGGGGCCAGTACGGCGTCGGTGCCGGCGATTGGCCGTCCTACGGCGGCGACTTCGGCAGCACGAAGTACACCGCGCTCGACCAGATCGACCGGGACAACGTCGCCGATCTCGAGATGGTCTGGCGCTGGGAGTCGCCGGACAACGCCGAAGTGGCCGCGAACCCACGGGTGACGCCGTTTCAGTACAAGGTGACGCCCCTGATGGTTGGCGGCGTGCTCTACGTGTCGACCTCGCACGGCCAGGTAGCCGCGATCGACGGAGCCACCGGCGAGTCGAAGTGGGTCTTCGACACGGAGGACTGGCGAGTGGGGAGGCCCACGAACCTGGGCTACAACCACCGTGGCGTCGGCTACTGGACGGATGGAGAGCAGGCGCGGATTTTCATGCCGACGAACCAGGCCTGGCTGTGGGCGATCGACGCCCACACCGGCGAGCCGGTCGGCGACTTCGGCGTCGAAGGCAAGGTCGATCTCACTCAGGGTCTGGGCCGGCCGGTGCAGCGGCGCATCTACTCGGTCATCTCCGCGCCCATGATCATCGGCGACACGGTGATCGTCGGCTCTTCCATCTTCGATGGCCCAACGCGCAAGGAGATGCCGCCCGGCCACGTGCGCGGCTTCGATGTCCGCACCGGCGAGCAGAAGTGGATCTTCCACACGATTCCCCAGGGCGACGAGGTGGGTGTCGAGACGTGGGAAAACGATTCGTGGACCTACAGCGGCAACACGAATGTCTGGTCGCTGATGAGCGCCGACCCGGAACTGGGCACCGTCTACTTGCCGACCGGGACGCCGACGAACGATTGGTACGGTGGCCATCGCCTGGGCGACAACCTCTACGCCGAGAGCCTGATCTGCCTCGACGCGGACACCGGCGAGAAGGTGTGGCACTTCCAGTTCGTCCACCACGGCCTGTGGGACTACGACGTGCCGGCGGCGCCAAACCTTGTCGACATCACGGTTGATGGCAGGGAGATCAAGGCGGTCGCCCAGATCACGAAGCAGGGCTTCATCTACGTCTTCGACCGCAGGACCGGAGAAGCGGTCTGGCCGATCGAGGAACGGGAGGTCCCGCAGACCGATGTCCCGGGCGAGCGCACGTCGCCGACCCAGCCGTTCCCGACCAAGCCGGCGGCGTACGAGCACCAGGGGCTCGCGAGCGACGACATGCTGATCTCGTTCACGCCCGAGCTCCACGAAGCGGCGAAGAAGATCCGCGACAGGTGGGTGTACGGTCCGCTCTTCACACCGCCGTCGCTCCAGGGAACCATCCTGCTGCCGGGTTGGGGCGGCGGCGCGAACTGGTCCGGCGCGGCGGTCGATCCGGAAACGTCGATGATCTACATCCCGTCGTTCACCATGCCGATGGTGGCCAAACTGACGGAGCCGGACGGCGCCCGCTCGAACTTCCGGTACATCAATGGAATGAGTGGCCTCGAGAGCATCTTCCTGCCGGGACCGATGGGCCTCCCTCTGACCCGGCCTCCTTACGGACGGATGACGGCGATCGATCTCAACACCGGCGAGCACGCCTGGATGAAGCCGCTCGGCGACGGACCGCGGGCGCCGATCGAGAGGATCACCGGTGAGGATCCGGGGCCTCTGGGTGCCCCGCCGGCGGCAGGTCCTCTGCTGACCAAGACGCTCCTGTTTCAGGCCCAGGGTGGCGGCGGGATCATGGGCGGTCCGGGCGGCGAGGGCGGTTCCGTGCTGCGGGCGCACGACAAGAAGACGGGCGACGTGATCCAGGAGATCGAGCTCGACCTGGCGCCGGGTGGTACGCCGATGTCGTACGAGATCGCCGGGCGGCAGTACATCGCCCTGGCGGTCGGCGGCGGGGACCGGGCCGAGATCATCTCCCTGGCCTTGCCGAAGGCAAACCAGGAGGGCTGACCGATGAAGCTCCTGTCCCTGCTGCGGAACGGTCAGGCCGCGATCGGCGTGCTGGCTGACCAGGACACCGTTGTCGACCTTGGCGTCGCCGCGTCGGACCTGCCTCGCGGCATGTGTCGGTTTCTGGCCGCCGGCGAGCAGGCGCTGGAGGCGGCGCGACGCGCGGTCGACTCGGGGGCCGGCCGCGTGCCGCTGGCCGAACAGACGCTGCTCGCCCCGGTGCCGCGGCCCCGCAAGTTCTTCGCCATCGGCCTGAACTACGCCGACCACGCGGCGGAGACCGGACAGCAGCTTCCCGAGTTCCCGACGGTCTTCAACAAGCAGGTCACGTGTGTCAACCGGCCGGGAGGGGACATCCACAGTCCGCGGGCGTCCTCCGCGGTCGACTACGAGGGCGAGTTCGCCTTCGTCGTCGGCCGCCGTTGCCGCGGCGTGGCAGCGGCCGACGCCGGCTCCGTGATCGCTGGCTACACGATCGTCAACGACGTGTCGGTCCGCGACTGGCAGCGGCGCTCGCCGACGATGATCCTCGGCAAGGGCTGGGACACCCACGGTCCGATGGGTCCCTTTCTCGTGACGGCCGACGAGGTCGACGACCCTCACTCGCTCGGCATCCGCACCTGGGTCAACGGCGAGTTGAGGCAGGACTCGAACACCCGGGAGCTCGTCTTCGACTGTCCGAAGCTGGTCGAGACGATCTCCACGATGTGCACCCTTGAGCCTGGCGACGTGGTCAGCACCGGCACGCCCGCCGGCGTCGGCCTGGGCTACCGGCCGCCGAAGTTCCTGGTGCCGGGCGACGTCGTTCGGATCGAGATCGATGGTCTCGGAGCGCTGGAGAACCCGGTCGTCCCGGAGCCGTAGGTGCTCGGCTGCTGGCCTAGCTGCGCCCGCGGCCGACCGTCATCCGGATCTCGCGCTTCTTGCCCTTGCCGGCCCGTAGCTCGACCTTGAGCGACTGGACTTCCTTCTGCGTCAGGGGCGCGCCGGTGGAGTAGCCGAGCATGTACTGGCTCTGCAGTTCCCGGCTGATGTGGTCGTAGGCCTCGAGCAGGCTCTGCATGTTGGCGACGTAGTACACCCGACCGCCGCTCGCCTTGGCGATCCCCTCCAGGTCGGGCTTGCGCAGTCCGCGGCCGAGGGGGCCGGTGTTCGCCATCGAGAGGACGTAGATCGGGACGCCCGAGTTCTCCGCGGTGCGCAACGTCTTCCGGTAGCCGCTCTGGCTGCCGTAGTCGTCGCCGTCGGTGAGAATGACCAGAGCGCGGCGTCCCTGATCGCGGGCGAGTTCGACAAGGCCGAACTGCATCGCGTCGTACAGGGCCGTGAGGCCGTCCGCCTGGAGTTGGTCCAGGTTCTCGATGAGCTGGACGACATCGTGCGTCAGACTGGCGATCATGCGCGGCCGGCTGTCGAAGTCGACGACGAAGGCCTGGTCGATCCTGGTCAGGACGCTGCCCAGGAACTGCGCCGCGGCGCGGCGAACGTCGGGCATGATCGTCATCATGCTCCCCGACGTATCGACCGCCAGGCCGAGCACCAGGGGAACGTCTTCGGCGACCGCGAAGCGCTCGATCGGAATCTCGCGCCGCCCGGCTCGCAGCACGAAGTCCTCTTGCGAAAGGCTGGTGATGGGGTTGCCTTCCTCGTCGTTGATCACTGCGTAGACCTCTACGAGGTTGACTAGCGTTTCCGCCACCAGATCGTCGGCGGAGAGGAACCGGACCTCTTCGACGACGCTGCCGTCCTCGAGGTAGACGGCGAGGCGGGCGAAGTCTGCGCCGGGTTGGGCGGGGCCCGGCAGCCGGGTACGCCAGGGCGGCCGGTTGAGCGTCGCGGCGAGTCGTTCGTTCCGGTAGAACTCGATCCGGTCGAGTCGTTCGTCCTCGTCGAGCCGGACGTCGGCTTCGACATCGAAACTGTCGTCCGGCCCGGCGGTGACGGTCTTGAAGGCGATCCGGGTTTCGGCCCGCGAGCGGTTGATCGGCAGTTCGTCCCGGCCCAGCGGCGCATCGGATCGGCTGTAGGCGATGGCCTGGATGACGTGCTCGGTCAGTTCCTCGCCCAGGTCGATCGTCGCGGAGAACGGGCGGCGCTTGTCGTCGGAGACGAGTTCACCGTCGAGGTAGAACTCGACCCGGCGGACGGCGTCGCTCCTGGTCACGATGTCGAAGGTCCTGCGCCCGCTGAGGCCCGAGCGCTGGCCGCGGGGAGGCAGGAGGCGAATCAGGGTCCGCGCGGGCTCGGATTCCTCGCCATGGACGGAGCGCGTCGCGTCGGCGTCGTTCGTGCGCCCGAACACATGCTCGCCGGCTCGGGCGTCGGCGATGATCTCGGCCTCGGTCCGCTGGCGAGAACCGCCGGTGCCGTCCGAGGTCAGCAGCTCGGTGTCGCTGCGTGCGTCGAGGGGTTGAGAGGCCGCCTCGAGGAACGCGACGCGCCAACGGTCGGTCCTCAGATCCTCCACGATCAGGACGAGTTCGTCGATGGCGATCGGCAGGTCGATCAGGGTCCGGAACCTCCAGGCGCCACCGATCAGGTCGGCGCCTGCTCCCAGCCGATGCAGGAGCAGGGGCGGAGCGTCCAGCCCGCGTCCGTGCAGGGTGACGCGGAGCGCCTCGCTCGTCTTCGGCGCCCCGGCGGCGAAGGTCACGAGACCGTCCACCGTGACCAGCTCGGAGGGCGTGCCGGCCGCCAGCGTCTCGATGTCCTGTGGCAGGAGCACGCTGCGAACGGCGAGTTCGTCGCTGCCCGGGGGGACCGGGTTCTCGTTGTCGCTCGCCACGATGTCCAGGGCTTGCGCGGCGCGCAGCGCAACCAGGTCGGATGGCGCGGCGACGGTGGCCCAGCGGCGGGCCGCGACCTCGCTGGGGGGGCCGCGAACGCCCGAGGGCGAGATCCGGACGTCGACTGGGTGGGGCGCCCCGTCGGGCATGCCCGTCGACTCGTACCGCACCCGCCATGAAGGGGTGAGGCGTTCGATGGCCGCGGTCAGTCCGTCCCGATCGGTCACGACTTCGCCCGCACTCGCTTGAGCGAAGAGGGCCTGTTGCGCCTGACGGCCGGGCAGGAGGCCGTCGACGCGTTCGTCCGGTGGAGCGACCAGCAGCGGATAGACGCGCCAGCCCAGTGCCGCGATCGTCCGGGTCAGGCTGCGCTGCCGCCGCTGTTCGCCGCGGGACCTGGAATCGACGGTCGTGGTCGGCTCGTCCAGGACGCGGCGGGCGAAGGCGCCCAGGTCCAGGTCCACGGCATCCTGGACCAGGAAGAGAACTCGAGGCGAACGGGACGTGGATGTCCCGCCAAGGACGGCTTCGAGCAGACTTTCGCGTTGCCAGGCGAGTACATCCAGCTCCAGTTGGAAGCTCTCGAAGAGATCGGCCGCCAGTCTCGACGCCACGGCGGTGTCAGCCGAAGCCCTGACCGAGTCGGCTCGAGCCCGGAGTCTGAAGAGCCGTCCCGCCCGTCCGGCCTGCAGCGCCAGTTGGTCCGTGGTCTGCCGGATCACTTCCGGGTCGTCCGTGGGATCCAGCACGGTCTCGGGGAGCCGGTCGGCGGTGACGATCTCGACGTCGCCGAGAGCAACCAACTGGTCGGCGGCCTGGCCGATTGCCTCTGCGGCCGCCTCCACGCCTTCCGGCGTGGAGCCGGGCATGTCGAAGTACACGAGGATCCGCCAGCGGCCGGCTACGGGCTCGACGGCCAGCACCTTGCGGGGCGCTCCGTTTTCGACGACCTCGACGGCCCCGGCGCTCAGGCGAAGATCGGGCTGACTTGGAACCTGGAAGACGATCTGGGACTGCCGACTCAGGATCTGCGCCGCGGTCGGCGGCACCTGGATCAACCCGGCGACGGTCACCGCAGCGAGCGCGGCCCGCCAAGGCGTGATGCGCGACGAACGCGACCGCATACAGGCAGCCTACCGCACCTCGCGGCCCTCGATGGTTCTCGCCACCACGCCACCTCGGGCGAGTTCCACGCTGACCTGACGCCAGTTGGGTCCGCCCGGCTCTTCCTGCGGGTAGTAGGTGAGCAGGTAGTGGCTGCGCAGCTCGCGGCTGATGGAGTCGAAGATCGGCGCGAGGTCCTGGTCGTGACGCACGTAGTAGACGCGGCCACCGCCGGCCCTCGCCATCCGTTCCAGTTTGCTGACGAAGGTCCGGGTACTGAAGCTGCGGCCGTCGGTACGCGCGGCCTCGTCGTTCATCAGCACGAGGTAGACCGGTACCCGGGCGCGGCGCGCCTGCTCCAGGCTCTGTCTGAAGGCGGCGTCGGAGTCCTCGTCGTCGCCGTCGTAGAAAACGACCAGAGCCTTACGCCCTCGAAGTCCCTCCAACTGGTCCAGCGCGAGGGAGAGGGCGCCCCAGACAGCGGTGCGACCTCGCGGACGCAGTGATCCGATGCCGCCGCGCACCGCGTTCAGGTTGTACGTGGCGGCGCGGATCAGCCGCGGTTCGGTGCCGAAACCGACCAGGAACGCGCGGTCCCGGCTGGCCTCGAGCGAGTCGAGGAACGCGGTTGCGGCGCGCTTGACGTCGGGCATGCGCAGGAACAGGCTGCTCGACGTGTCGATTGCCAGGCCGAGCGTCAGGGGAAGGTCGAAGGCGACCCGGAACGACTCGAGTTCCTGGGCGCGGTCGTCCTCGAAGATCGAGAACTCGGCGGCTTCCAGATCCCGCACCGGTTGTCCGGAACGATCCGTTGCGACGACATAGAGCTGTACGAGCTCGACACCGATGCGAGCCGAGAGGCCGGGGCGGTTGAGGAAGACGACGTCCTCCGCGATGCGGCCGTCCACCAACTGGGCCTCGACCCGCAGGAAGGTCTCCGGATCCCCGACGGGCACCAGGACCTCCCGGCGGAACGGTTCCTCGGTGGCCGTTGCCGCCAGCCGGTCCTTGACAAAGAAGCGCATCTCGGCGAGGCGGCCGCCGCGCGGAACCTTGACTTCGGCGGCGACATCGACCGGACCGGCCTGGGGACCGCCCTCCGGTTCGGTGATGCTCACCCAGAACGCGTGCGGGGGCTGGTTGACGAGCAGTTCGTGCCGGTCGAGTTCGAGGTCCTCGGCATCGAAGGCCACGGCCTCGACCCGGCCGAGGCGGTCGCCACGCCCAAGGTCGATCCGCGCCCGGTACGGCGCCCTGTTGCGGGCCGCCACGCGCCGGCCGTTGTAGTAGAAGACGACGCGCTCCACGCGGTCGGCGAAGGCTTCCTGCACTTCGGCCACGAAGGCCACCCGACCGCGCCGGTCGTTCGGATCCTCGCGTCTGACGTTGATCGCTCGCGCGAGCGTGCGGGACTCGGCGTCGGTCCTCGGGTCCTCCAGGTCGACGAAGTCGACCAGGGTGTAGCCCCAGCGTCCCGTGGCGAGGTTCTCGGCCAGCACGATCGCGGAGTCGGTACCCGGCGGGAGTTGGAGCGGCCGCTCGAAGGACAGGTGTTCATCGCCGGGCTGTGCGAATGGCGGACCGTGACTCGTGACCACGCTTCCGTCTTCGCGGTGGAGTCCGGTGCTGACCCGCCACGATGCGGCTTCACCTCGTGGAGTGCCGACCGGTGGCACGATCGTGCTGGTCAGCCGTCCGACCGTCCGCCCGGGCGACGTGGACTCGATCTGGATCGAGGCGACGACTTCGACGCCGCTTCCGCCACCGCCCTCGAACTCGCTGTCGAGATCGCCCTCGAAGGCGCGCCGCAGCCGCACCTCGGCGACGTCTTCCGGCGAACCCGCGCCCGCCACCACGGTCGGCGCCCGGAGGTCCTGAACTTCATCTCCCGATAGCAGTTCGAGGGCACCGGCAGCGGTGGCGCGGTCCGGAAGCTGGAACGTCGCCTCGAAACGGCGAGGAAGCCGCTCGATCCAGTCGGCGATCTCCGCGCCGTTCGAGAGAACCTCGCCGCCGGTGGCATCAGCGACTGCGCTCCATTCCGACGGCTGGAGGAAGAGCCCGAGTTCCTCTTCCACGGTCTGTTGCCCCCCGGAGCGGGGCCGGTTGAAGCGGAGGGTGAAACCGACCGTCACCTCGTTCGAACGGATGTTGACTCCGTCGTCGCCCTCTCCGGGCGCGAAGGCGACCGGCGCCGCGGTCCAGCCGAAGGCGGCCGCGGTTCGGGCCAAGGGCCTGAGATTCGGCATGGTGGCCGCCTCCACCGCGAGCGAACCCGCCGTCGGCACAAGGTTCAAGTAGTAGCTCAGCGGATCGGTGGCCAGACCGTCTGCGAGCAGAACCAGGTGTCCTCGCGCGCCCTGCCCTTCGCCTGGTTCGATGTTGTCGTCCGGGTCCGACTCTTGGGCTTGCATCGTTGCGCGCCGGAGATCTTCACGCTCGGCCAGGAACGCGACCAGTTCGTCGATCTGAGCCGCCCGCATCGCCGCTTCCTCGCGCATCGCGTCGGTTGCCATCTGCCGGAGCAGGGCGTCCAGCTCGGCGACCCGTTCGTCCCCGGGGCCGGCCTGGCTACGCCGTGCCCTCGAGATCTCGATCTGCCGTTCGCTGTCGAAGAGGCGTCGCCTCTCCACCAGCGCGCTCGCGGCCTCCTCGCTGACCACCAGGCGGCTCAGCGCGGCCGCGGCCAGCTCGAGATCCCGCGTCGGCGGGAGAATCGTCCGGGCCGCCGGGTCGGCGACCACGATCTCCAGGCTGCCCAGTTCTAGCAGGACATCGAGGCGGTCGAGCAGTGCGTTCGCGAGTTGATGAACCGAGCCCGGCGTCGTCAGAGCGAAGTCGATGTAGACCAGGGTCCGCCAACCGTCTTCGGCCCTGGCGATCCGTTCGACTTCGACTTCCGTGCCGTCGATCCGGAGCTCGAGCTGCCCGTCCAGGTCGCTCGCCGAGGCCCCGTCCGCTTCGAACGTGACGACGGTTCGCTGGCCCAGGACAGCCCCCGCCGCCAATGCCAGCAGGAGCCCCGTCAGGACCGACCGGAGCGAGCGAAGTGACACGCCGCTCTAAGCGATGATCTGGTGGATCGGCTGCGCGCCCTCGACGCCGACCAGCTTCTGGTCGAGGCCGGCGTGGAAGTAGGACAGGGCGTTCGGGTCGAGGCCCAGTTGCTGGAGCACCGTGGCGTGGAGGTTCTTCACGTGGAACCGGTCGACCTCGGCCCGGTTGCCGAGTTCGTCCGTCTCGCCGACGCTCGTTCCGCCCTTGATCCCGCCGCCCGCCATCCACATCGTGAAGCCGTAGGCGTTGTGGTCACGGCCGGTGCCCTCCGCGTACTCCGCGGTGGGCTGACGGCCGAATTCCCCGCCCCAGATGACCAGAGTGCTGTCGAGAAGGCCCCGCTGCTTCAGGTCGCGCAGCAGACCGGCGATGGGCAGGTCCGTGCCGCCGGCGTGATACTCGTGATTCTTGACCAGATCGCCATGGGCGTCCCAGTTGTGGTCGTTGTGGTTGCCGCCGGAGTAGACCTGGATGAAGCGCACGCCGCGCTCGACCAGGCGGCGCGCCAGCAGGCACCGCCGGCCGAAGTCCTTCGTGCGATCCTGGTCCAGACCGTAGAGGCGGCGGATCTCCTCCGACTCATCAGACAGGTCGACCGCCTCCGGCGCATGCTGCTGCATCCGGTAGGCGAGTTCGTAGCTGGCGATGCGGGCCGCGAGTTCGCTGTTCTCGGCCCTCGTCGCGGCGTGCTCCTCGTTGTACTCGCGCAGGCGGTCGAGGAGTCTTCGCTGGGCCTGGCGCGACATGCCGGGCGGCGGGTCGAGCGCCAGGATCGGCGTCCCGCTCGAGCGGATCACGGTGCCCTGGTAGCTGGCGGGCATGTAGCCGCTCGACCAGTTCTTGGCGCCGCTGATCGGACCGCCGGTGGGGTCGAGCATGACGACGAATCCGGGCAGATTCTCATTCTCCGTCCCCAGGCCGTAGTTCACCCAGGAACCGAGCGCGGGGCTGCCGGAGAGAATGCGGCCGCTGTTCATCTGCAGCATTGCCGAGCCGTGAAGCGGCGCGTCCGCCGTCATCGAGTGGATGAAGGCGATGTCGTCGACGCAGCCGCCGAGGTTCGGGAAGAGGTCGGAGACCCACTTGCCGCACTCGCCGTACTGCTTGAACTTCCACTTTGGTCCGACCACCCGCCCCTGGTTCCGCGAGCCGCCTCGCCCCTTCGTCCTGATCTCGATCGTCTTGCCGTCCAGGGGGTAGAGGTCCGGCTTGTAGTCGAAGGTGTCGACCTGGCTGGGGCCGCCGTACATGAACAGGAAGATGACCGCCTTCGCCGGGCCGTCGAAGTGGGGCGGCCTGGCGGCGAGGGGGTTCTTCCACTCGGTCACGCCGTCGGCCGCGACGGTCTGCGCGGCGAGGAAGTCGTCCGTGCTGAGCATGCCGGCGAGGGCCACGGAGGTGAAAGCACCTCCTGCCTCCCAGAGGAACTCGCGCCGGGTCTGACCGCAGAAGGTATTGCGTGGGCGTTCATTGTCGTAGGTCATCGTTCCGCTCCTCAGTCGAGACGGGTCTCTCAATCCAGATAGGCGAACTCGTTCAGATTCAACAACAGAAGGGAGTAGCTGGCAAATGCCGCTTCGGGTTCGAAGCCTTCCTCCCGTTCCAGCTCCTCGATCAGGCCGACGCCTCGGGCGACTTCGACCCGTTCGGCCCGTCTCGCCAGCACGGCCTCGAGCGCCTCGGTCACGCGATCTTCGACCGTACCGTCGGCGCCCTCGATCCGCGCCGCGAGCGCCCTGGCCTGCTTGCTCATGAAGTCGCCGTTCAGCATCATCAGCGCCTGCGTCGGCTGGGTCGTGGTAAAGCGCACGGGGCAGGTCGAGTCGGTGTCGGCCAGGTCGAGACTCTCCAGCAGCGGGTGCAGCAGAGAGCGCTTGACGTGGATGTAGATGCTGCGCCGCGCCGCCTCGTCGGGCGTCGCCTCGCCCCAGGCCTTGTCGGGCTGGGACGCCGTGGCCAGCACCTCCGCCGGCATCGGCGGGTAGACGCTCGGGCCGCCGACTTCGAGGTTCAGCGTGCCGGTCGCGGCGAGGACCGAGTCCCGGATCTCCTCGGCCGCCAGACGCCTCATGTTGAAGCGGCTGAACAGGTCGTTGCCGGGATCGACTTCGAGGGACCCCTCCGGCGGCCGCGAGGACATCTGGTAGGCGCGGCTCGTCATGAGCAGCCGGTGCATCGACTTCAGGCTCCAGTCCCGCGCCGTGAACTCCGTGGCCAGCCAGTCTAGGAGTTCCGGGTGGGTCGCGGGCTCGCCGAAGCGGCCCAGATCGTTGGGCGTGGGCGACAGGCCGCGGCCGAAGTGGTATTGCCAGAGGCGGTTCGCCATCACCCGGGACGTGCGCAGGTTGCCGTCGGCGGCGATCCAGCGGGCCAGGGCCAGGCGCCTTCCGGTCGTGGGGGAGTCGGGAGACCGGGGCTCGAACCCCGGGTCCGCGTCGCCGAGGATGAGCGGGAAGCCGGGCTCGACCCGTTCGGCCGGCGCATGGGGGTTGCCGCGGATCAGGACGTGCGTCGGCGGCGCTTCCGGACCGAGCTCCTTCACGCGCAGGACATCGATCAGGTTCGCGGGCGGACCTTCCACGGGCGGACCGCCAGCTTCCGCCGTTCCCAGGTCGGCCGGGATCCAGTCCGTGTAGTTCTCGGGTGTGGGCTCGTTGCCGCCGCCGACCTTGTAGGGCGCGATGCCCCGGAAGAACGACAGCATCCGGTAGTAGTCCGTCTGCGGGATCGGGTCGCCGCGGTGGTTGTGGCAGCGGGCGCAGCCAATCGACATGCCGAGCATGACCCGGGACGTCGTGTCGAGAACCGAGTCGAGGTCGTCGTACTGCGCCAGTTCCGTGTCGGTGGGCTCGTCGTCCCAGATGCCCAGCCGCAGGTAGCCGGTGGCGATGACCGATGCCGCGGTCGGGTTGTCGAGTTCGTCGCCGGCGAGTTGATGGGTCAGGAACTCGTCGTACGGCATGTCCGCGTTCAGCGCGTCGATCACCCAGTCGCGGTAGCGCCAGGCGGAGGGCTTCTTGCGGTCGCGTTCGTAGCCGTCCGTCTCCGCGTAGCGGACGAGATCGAGCCAGTGCCGGCCCCAGCGCTCGCCGTAGTGAGGGGATGCGAGCAGGCGGTCGATCAGGCGTTCCCAGGCGTCCGGGCGCTGGTCCTGCTCGAATGCCTCGACCTCCTGGAGGGTCGGCGGCAGGCCCGTCAGGTCATAGCTCGCGCGCCGGATCAGGGCGCGGCGGTCGGCCGGCGGCGGCGGCTCGAGGCCGGCCGCCTCGAGTTTGGCAAGCAGGAAATGGTCGATGGGGCTGAGCGGCCAGTCCGAGTCCGCCACGGCCGGGACGTCCGGTCGCACGAGCGGTCGCACGGACCACCATTCCCGGTCGGCGTCGGTGATCTCGAACGCGTCCTCGGCCGGTGCGACCTCAGTGAGCTCGTCTTCGTCACCTCCGAACGGAGCGCCGAGCAGCACCCACTGCCGGATCACCTCGAGGTCCGCCTCGGCGAGTCGGCCCGGCGGCGGCATCTGCAACTGTTCGTCCTCGTACGCGATCGCGTGGAGGAGCAGGCTCAGGGCGGGCTCGGAGGTCGAGACCGCCGGTCCCCGTTCGCCCCCGCGCAGGAGTCCGGCCCTCGTCGTCAGGAGGAGACCGTTCTCGGCCCGTTCCGGGTCGGAGTGGCACATGAAGCAGTTCTGCTCCAGCACCGGCCAAACGTTCTCTTCGAACAGCTTGATGCCGTCCGCCGGCGTCTGGGCGGTCTGGGCGCCGCCAGAGGCCGCGAACAGCAGGGCAAGCAGGATCGCCGGACCGGCGACGACCGCAGATCCCGTCCGCTGCGAGCAGCCTGGCATGGTGCCGGCGATCATACCGCGTTGCGGCAAGCCGGCGTCAGCATGGAGAGCGGGTCCAGGCGGAGTCGGTGCGGCCTGTACACTCATCGGCGGTTTGAGCACGCACCGACACGGCGCCCTGCCGGCGCCGCACGACGTGACGGCGACCCTGCTGCTGAGTTGCGACGATGCGATCGGCATCATCGCGACCGTCACCGGATTCGTGAACGATCACGGCGGGATCATCTGCTCGTCCGAAACCCACCGCGACGAGGAGCAGGGCAAGTTCTTCCAGCGTCTGGAGTTCGAGATCGACCACTTCGATCTGGATCGGGAGACGATCCGGCCGCTGGTGGAGTGGGAGATCGGCGACCACTTTTCGGTCCGGAGCCGGATCGCGTTCTCGGACCAGGAGCAGCGGGTCGGGGTGTTGGCGTCGAAGCCGGCCCATTGCCTGCACGACATCCTGTCGCGCTGGAGATTGGGCGAGCTTCCGGGGCGGCCGGTGTGCATCATCAGCAACCATCCCGACCATGTGGCGGAAGCGGAGTACAACGGCCTCCCGTACCACCATCTGCCGGTGACTCGGGAGACGCGCAGCGAGCAGGAAGAACAGATGATCGGGATCCTCGAGGAGGCCCGGGTCGACCTCGTCGTGCTGGCGCGCTACATGCAGATCCTCACGCCGCGGTTCCTCGAGTGCTTCCCGAACCGGGTGATCAACATTCATCACTCGTTTCTGCCGGCCTTCCCGGGCGGCAGTCCGTACCGTCAGGCCTACCTGCGCGGCGTCAAGGTCGTCGGCGCCACTGCCCACTACGCGACGGCGGAACTCGACCAGGGACCGATCATCGAGCAGGACGTGACGCGGGTCAGCCACCGCGACTCGGTCACGACGCTGGTGCGCCGGGGCAGGGATCTGGAACGGGTGGTGCTGGCCCGCGCGGTTCAGGCCCACCTCGAGCACCGGGTCCTCGTGGTGGATAACCGGGCGATCGTCTTCGGCTGACCGCCGCGAAGCGGCGAATCCCTCTGCGGGAGCATCTACCGCTCGGCGCAGGCCGTACGCAACTGCCGCGATACCTGGGCGAACGCCGGGTCGTTTCCGGCGAAACGTCTGCCGTCTTCCACCAACGCGAGTGCTTCGTCGCAGCGGTCGGTCTGGGCCATGATGGCGGCCAGACGCAGGCGGGCCGGCGTGAGGTCGGGGCGAACGGCGAGGGCTGCGGCGAAGGCCCGCGCTGCCTCCTCGGGACGGCGCAGATCGAGGAGGACCATGCCGAGGACGAAGCTGGTTTGGGGTTCCGTCCGATCGAGCTGCTGCGCTGTCCGGAGTTCCCGGGCGGCGTCCTGCAGGCGGCCCTCGATGGCAAGGATGCCGCCGAGTTCGGTGCGCAACCGAGCCTCGTCAACGGCGACGAACTGTGCCGAGCGGAGACTCCGTTCGAGGGCGGCCCGAGCCTCTCCTACCCGATTCTGCTGTCGCAGCACGACGCTGAGCGCCTGCACGGCGGCTGCGTCCGAGGGGGCGTTGGCGACGCGTGTGCGCAGGATTTGGAGCGCTTCCTCCGGCCGTCCCGACGATGCGAGGGCGGTGGCGCGACGGGTCCCTGCTTCGGCATAGTCGGGGTCGAGCGCCAGTACACGGTCGTAGCGCTCCAGTGCTTCCGCGGGCCTGCCTGCTCGGTCGAGGAGGAGTGCGAGCTGGTAGTGGGCCTGCTTGTAATCGGGGGCCAGCTCGGTCGCCCGGGTCAGGTGCCTGATCGCCTCGGCCGCCTGGCCGCGGTTCGCCAGCAGTTGGGCGAATTCGAAGTGGGCCGACGTTTGGTCAGGGTCGAGCGCCAGGAGTTCTTCGTAGGCGGCCTCGGCCTGCTCGAACTGACCGGCGTCGACGTGGGCCAGTGCGAGGTGCTTGCGTGCCTCCAGGTTCGTCGGATCCGCTTCGATGGCGCGGCCGAAGACGGTCGCCGCGGCGGCGAACTCGCCGGCCTGCACCGCGATCAGGCCCTGCTGGACCAGGGCGGCGCTGCCGGCAGGCAGGTAGGCGAGTTCCCGGACCAGGGGGTCGTCGAACGGGAAGTCGGTGTGGCTTGCCTCCGCCAGGTGCTGCGCTGCGCGGTCTTCATCGCCCAGGCGGCGCCAGGCCATGGCGAGCGAATAGTGTCCGCGGCCGGCTCCTGGTTCAGCGGCTACGGCGCGCTCAAGGTAGTCAGTCGCGGTCTCCGTGTCGCCTCGGTCCAGAGCGAGTAACCCGAGTCCGTACAGGGCCGGCGGGAAACCGGGTCGCAGTTCCAGCGCTCTGTTCCAAAGCGCGGTCGCCTCGTCGGTGCGGCCACGCTCGACCTCCGATTGGGCGAGGCGCTGGATCGCCGGCACCAGCTCGGGTTCGACCGCCAGTGCCGCGCGGTAGGAGTCAGCCGCCGTGTCGTGGTCGCCGCGGGTCTCCTCGGCGAAACCGCGGAGGTAGGGCCAGCGATGGTCGGATGGGTCAAGTCGCTGCGCTTCCCGGTAGCAGTCCTCGGCCGCCTCGAGCGCCGTGAAGGCGTGGCTGTCGAGGAGTTGCGCGCCGTGGTAGAGCCGGCCGAGCTCGCCGACGGCGGCGGCCAACTCGGGGCCGGCTGCGCCGGCATCCTCGAGCGAGCGAATCCTGTGCTCCAGGCTGGCGACCTGGCTGCGGACCGCCGGATCGTGGGCTTCGTAGCTGGAGGGGAGCGGCAGGCGCTCGGCGCCGCCGCACCCGAGGATGGCTAGCAGAGCGCCCGCGAACCAGTGACGGTTCATCGTCGGCTCTCTCCCTGGCGGAGTTCGTGGTAGGTGAGCGGCGGGAGTGCTCCGAAGGACTCGTCGGCGCCGCCAAGCCAGGAGATCTGGACGTCCTCGACTTCCGCGGACCCGAGTCCGATCAGCACGCGTGGATCGCTTGACGAGGCGTAGCTCATCGCTGTGCGGACCCGGCGCGTGATCGTCCGACCGTCGTCCAGCACGACACGGACCAGGCTTCCGATGGCGTCTCGGTCGCCGTCCGCGGTGACCAGGCGGAGACCGATCCAGCCGTTGTCCTGGCCGACCAGGTTGAGCAGCAGCCGCGCCGGTCCGTTGTTGTTCGTGATGAGAACGTCCGTGTCTCCGTCGTTGTCGACGTCGCCGAAGGAGGCTCCACGGGAGACCTCATAGGCCGCGAAGGCCGGTCCCCCAAGCGACGACGCATCTTCGAAGCGACCGTCGCCCAGGTTGCGGAAGAGCTGGTTCGGTTGGCCGAAGCGCCGCTCGTGGTCACTGCCGGCGGCCGCGCGCGTGGCCGCGGCCTCGCCGGAGCGGGCGCGATCCAGGCGCCGCACGGCGCCGTTCACCGCCAGGAGGTCGAGGTCGCCGTCGTTGTCGAAGTCGATCCAGCCGGTGCCGAAGCCGGTCATCGGCAGACTGGGAGTGTCCAGGCCGGCGGGCATGCCGGCGTCGGTGAACAGGCCGTCGCCGTCGTTCAGGTAGAGGGTGCTCGTCTCTCCCGTGATGTGGGTCACGTAGAGATCCTCGTCGCCGTCCCCATCCAGGTCACCGGCATCGACGCCCATGCCCGCCTCGGCCTCGCCGCGGCGATTGACCGCCGAGCCGCCGAACAGGGCCCGGTTCTCGAAGCGGCCGCCACCACGGTTCATCCACATCTGGTTCGGCATGCCGTCGTTGGCGACGTAGAGATCGAGCCGGCCGTCGAGGTCGAGGTCGGCCGGCACCGCGCCGAGGCCGTTGCCGAACTCGCTGGCGAGGCCGGCGCGATCCGTCGTCTGTTCGAACTGCCCGTCGCCGAGGTTGTGTAAAAGACGGTCCGGCTCGGCGCGGTAGGTCTTCGGGCTGCAGTAGTCCGGCTCGCCGCTGCCGAAGGTGCAGAGCGTGTGGCTGCCGAGGTTGAAGTCGACGTAGTTGGCAATGAACAGGTCGAGCGTGCCGTTGCCGTCGTAGTCGAAGAAGGCGGCCGGAACGCTCCACCTGGGATCGTCGGCTCCTGCCACGGCTGTCACGTCCTCGAAGCGGCCATTGCCTACGTTCCGCCAGAGCCGGTTGGGGCCCAGGTTCGTCACGTAGAGATCGACCTGGCCGTCCCCGTCGAAGTCTCCGGCGGCGACGCCCATGCCGTAGCCCGCCTCTTCGATGCCGGAGTCCTCTGTTGCGTCGACGAAGCCCAGTTCGCCGGTTTCGGCCAGTTCGTTGCGAAACAGGCGGTCACGGGTGGGTGAGCCGGCCGCGTTGGCGGCCGGCCGCAGATCGGCTCCCTGAACCAGGTACGCGTCGAGGTCGCCGTCGCCGTCGACATCGAAGAGCGCCGCGCCCGAGCCCATGATCTCGGGCAGCAGGTAGCGGCCGCGGGCGCCGTTTTGGTGCCGGAAGATGAGGCCGACTTCGGCGGCCCGTTCGTGGAAGGCGGCAGGCTCCGCCGGGGTCGCTGGTGCGTGCGAAGTCACCGGTTCCCCGCCGCGGCCGATCCGTGGGTCTTCGGCGCAGCTAAGGAACCCGGCCATCGTGATCAGGAGGACCGTAGCGAGCGCGTGGGGTTTCAGCGGCATCGTACCGAGTGTATGGAGCGGGCAAGGGAAAGGGGAGAGAGCCGAAGCCCTCTCCCCCTCGAGTCGCTGGAACCGGGGCTTGCGACCTCGGTTCTGTGGATCCGTCCTAGAACCGGAACTTGATGTTGGCCCGGATCTGCCGCGGGCGCTGGAAGAACCGGCGCACGGGCAGCACCTCGCCGGCGCTGTTCCAGGAGCGGCGGCGCTGCTGGTTCGTCGCGTTCAGCACCTCGACCCGAAGTTCGCCCCGGACGTCCCCGAAGCCCATGGGGAAGCCCCAGGCGCCGCTCAGGTTGAGCGTGTACTCATCCGCGGTTCGCCGGCCCTCCGTGCCCGAGGGGTGGAGGGGGAAACCGACGCCCGTGTTCGAGGTCCCGGGCCGCTGGTTGGCGTTCGCGTCCGTCACGTCGACCGGCAGGCAGATCGGAATCGTCGGCGGGATGCCGGGCGGCCTGGGACCGCAGGGCCTCTCGTAGCCTGCGCCTGACGAGGTGTTCCAGGGCGTTCCGGTCTGGAACGTGAGGTGACCGCCGAGCGTCAGGTCCTGGTTGCCCAGTCGCCAGGTCTTGAAACCGAACGAGTTGTAGATCCACTCGCGGTCGTAGGAGCCGTTGGCGCCGCGCCGGTTGATCATGCTTGCCGGATAGCCGAGCCAGTCCGTCAGGCGGGCGACGCAGTCCTCCGGATAGAGCGGCGTCCGGCCGGTACGGCGGTCGGGTCTCGTCTGGGCCGCCTGGCAACTGTCGATGTTCTGCTGGTTCAGAACGACGTGAGCCGCCTCGAGGTAGGTGCTGTTCGTGTTGTTCCACCAGGCGCCGGCGCCGGTCGTGTCGGTGCTGGCCCAGGCGAGGTTGTTGTAGAGCGCCCAGCCGTCCGCGAAACGGCGGTTCAACTGGACCTGAACCCCCTTGTACGCGTTCTTGGCCGGGTCGGCCAACTCGAGTGCCTCGCGATTCAGTTGGGCCGGACGTGCGGCCGGATCGTAGCCCTGGGCGGCCCAGGTCGCGGCGCGCGCGTCGTCGAACGCGATCAGGATCTCCTGGAGGTCGTGGTAGTTCTCCGTCACGCCGATGTTCCGGCCCTTGTGGTCGAGCTGGTTGTTGGAGAACATCATGTCCTGCAACTGCCATTCGATGTACTTGACGTCGAGGGCCCAGTTCGGCCGGAACTGCCACTCGAGGCCGAGAATCGCCTCCTGCTTGTAGTAGGTCTGCACGTCGTAGTCGAAGACGCCAGCCTGCACGGCATCCCACATGAGACCCGGCGTCGTCAACTCCCACGAGAGGTTGTAGCCCGGCAGCGGTGCGCCGACCGTTCCGGCGTGAAGCGAGTCTCTCCGCTGGGGAACCCGGCAGCCGTAGTTCGTCAGGCCGAGGAACTGCAGGAAGTCGAACGTCGCGATGTCCGCCGGGTCGCAGAAGAGGAAGACTTCGTGCCCCTCGTAGCCGTTCCACAGGTCGTGCATGCTGGGAACGTTCGAGTCTCCACCCGAGATCCACGCCTGGTTCAGCATTGCGTGGTACTGGCCCCAGCTCGCGTTGAGCAGCAGGGCGCCGTCACCCTTCACGTCGTAGGAGAGGTTGATCCGCGGGTCGACGTAGGTGTCGTCGATCACCTGGCGCCGGACATCGTTCCAGGCCTCCTGGTTTTCTGCCCTGAGGCCGACGTTGACCACCCAATGGTCGCCGATCGTGAAGCGGTCGCGGACGTAGAAGCCGATGTCCCGAACCTCGGTGTCGCCGCTGCCGCGGCCGACGCAGGTGCCCGGCGTGCGGACGACCTCACCGTTGATGTGCTCGACCGTGGTCGGCCGGTGGGGCAAACCGTCGGGGGCGTTGCCTTCGCAGGTCAGGAACGTCGAGTTGTGGTCGGTGAAGTAGCAGGTCCGGCCGCGGATCGCCGAAGTCCCGGTTCGCGTGAACGGAGTGGCGCAGGTGTCGTCGGCGATCGTTCCGGCGCCGAGGAACCCGAACGGGTTCGTCGGGTCGAAGCCCCAGCCCTGTAGCAGGGGAACGCGGGCATTCTCGCCCTCCCACTTCGTGTCCTGGTAGTCGATGCCGTACTTCAACTCGTGGTTGGCGCCGACGAACTGGGTCAGGCCGACGTTCGCCTGCTCGCGTGGGAAGGCGTTGAAGCCGAAGCCGTCCGAGAGGATCCAGCCGTTGTGCCAGGAAGCGAGGTTCTCCGCATCCCGGTACACGTTGTAGTTGTTGCCGGGATAGAAGATGCCCAGGCTCGGGTCGAACGGGAAGCGCAGCGGATAGCTGGTGTCGCCGCCCGACGTGTTCGTCGCCGTGTGACCGGCGACCGGTCCGCGGTCGAGGGACTTCGCCTGCAGGCAGGTCTCCACCATGCGTGCCGGGGTCTCCGGATAGTTGTCCTGGGACAGCCACTCGAGGATCGGAATCCCGTCCACCGCCTGGGCGGCCGGGTTCTCCTGTTCCAGGAGGTCGTGGCAGGCCAGGAACTTGTTTTCCTGGGTCTCCTGGTCGGCGATCTTCGCCTCCAGGAACCAGTCGCCCGAGATCGCCCAGTTCCAACTGATCGTGGAGAGGACGCTGTCGTTCTCGTGCGGCGTCGGCGTCCAGTAGTCGTAGGACTGCCAGTTGAAGTAGTTCCTGAATGCAGGCGTGTCGATCCCCGAGGCGGCGAAGGAGTGGCTGGGCGACGGCTGCATGTTCAGCTTGAGGATGCGGGCGTCGGCGTACAGGCTGACGTCGTAGGGATCGCCTCCCAGCAACCGCTCGGAATACGCGTCGTCGAACTCGCTCACGCCCAGGAAGAACCACGCCTTGTCCCGCCGGAGTGGCCCGCCTGCCGAGAACTCATAGCCGTCGCTTGAGCCGGCCCACTCGTCGCTGCCGGGCAGGCAGGCGTCGCGGTTGATCGTGGAGACTTCTTCCACGATGCTGGGCGGAATCTGTCCGCGGCCCTGGTCCCGTTCGTCGCCGTGGCAGCGCCGGAACCAGTCCACGGGGTACGGCCTGTTGCGGCGTTCCGCAATCGAGGGCTGGTCCTTGTAGTCGGCGCTCCAGTCGACACGCTGGTGGTTCCAGAGGACGTCCGCGTGCCAGCGGTTCGTGCCCGACTTGACGATCACGTTGGTCGACGAGCCGATGTAGCGGCCGTACTCGGCGGACGAGCCGCCCGCCTCCATCGAGACCTCGGTAAGCGCCGTCGTCGGCAGGAAGACGCGGCTGCCGCCGAACTTGGCGAACGTCGTGTCGACGCCGTCGACATAGACGCCCTGGTCGGCGAAGTGGGTGCCGTTAACGGACGGCCTAGTCTGCTGGATGTCGTCGTTCTCCGCGTCGGCGGTGACGCCCGGAAGGGCGTTGATCACGCCGTAGTAGGTGCGCGTCGTGCCGGCGGTCTGCTCGCCGATCTCGGACGTCACCGTACTGCCGGCCGTCACGTTGAACTTGTCGACCATGGGCGTTTCGGCCGTGACGTCAACGACGCCGCCCTCGACCGCCGCCTGCAGCGTGAGGTCCACGGCCTTGCGGTCGCCGGCGGCGGCGTGGAAGGTCGCCTGGGCCGCGCCCAGGCCCTCCAGTTCCGCCGTCAGTTCGTAGGTGTCGGGCACGACGCCGACGAACCGGAACTGGCCGTTCTCGTCGGTAACCGCGAACTTGTCGCCGCGGGGACTTGACAATGTGACGCTGACACCAGGAAGGGTGGAGCCCCCCGGGTCAACGATCGTGCCGCTGACGGTCGCGGTCTCCGGTGCGTCGGCGAAGGCGCCCACGGGGACCAGCAGCAACAGGACTAAAGAGAGTCGCTTCATGAACTCCTCCTCGGAGTGCTAGCAATGGTGAAGCGACTATACGACCAACCTGAGTGGCGTCAAACCGGATCCAGAGGGTTGGATGATCGACATGAAGAAAGGGGAGAGAGCCGAAGCCCTCTCCCCCTTGATTCCGGTGAACCAGGGGCCGGCACCCCTGGTTCTGGAGTCCGGTTCTAGAACCGGAACTTGATGTTGGCGCGGATCTGCCGCGGGCGCTGGAAGAACCGGCGCACGGGGTAGACCTCGCCACGACCGTCCCAATCGCGACGACGCTGCTGGTTCGTCGCGTTCAGGACCTCCACCCGGACCTCGCCACGAACGTCCCGGTAGCCCATGGGGAAGCCCCAGGCGCCACTCAGGTTGACCGTGTACTCGTCCGAGGTTCGGTGTCCCTCGGCGCCCGACGGGAACAGGCGAACGCCGATACCGCCATTCGCCGTGCCCGGCCGCGCGTCGCTGGTCGGGTCGGAGGGAGTGATCGGCGGGCAGGTCCGCAGTCCCGAAGGCCTCGCGCCCGGGGCGCAGGTCTTCGCGGCGCCGACGCCGGCGCCTTCCGACCGGTACCAGGGGGTGCCGGTCTGGAAGGTCAGGTGACCACCCAGCGTCAGATCCTGGTTACCGATCCGCCAGGTCTTGAACCCGAAGGAGTTGTAGATCCAGGTGCGGTCGTACACGTGGTTTGGACCGCGCTGGTTGATCATGCTGCCCGGCATGCCGATGAACTGCGAGAGCCGCGCGTAGCAGTCCTCGGGAAATGTCCTCGTCCTGCCGGTGCGGCGATCAGGTTCCGTCTGGCTTTCCTGACAGTCCTCGATGTGGCCCTCGCCGAGGTTCACGTGAGCGAGTTCCAGGTAGCCGCTGTCCGTGTTGTTCCACCAGACGCCTCCGCCCGTGGTGTCCGTCTCGGACCAGGCGACGTTGTTGTAGAGCGCCCAACCGTCCGCGAACCGCCGGTTCAACTGGATCTGCAGACCCCGGTAGGAGTTCTTCGCAGGATCCGCGTTGGCCAGGGCCTCGCGGTTGACGGCACTCGTGCGGTCCGCCTCGTCGAAGCCGGCTTCCGCCCACCTCTGCGCTCTCGCATCGTCAAACGCGAGAACGATCTTCTCGAGGTCGTGATAGTTCTCGGTGATGCCGATGTTGCGGCCCCGGTAATCGAGCTGGAAGTTGGAGAACATCATGTCCTGCAACTGCCAGTCGATGTACTTGACATCCAGCGCCCAGTTCGGGCGGAACTGCCACTCGAGGCCGATGATCGCCTCCTGCTTGTAGTAGGTCTGGATATCGAAGTCGTAGTAGCCCTCCTGGACCGCGTCCCACATCAGACCCGGCTGCGCCAGTTCCCAGGAAACGTTGTAGCCGGGGATTCCCTGGCCCACCGTGTCGTTGCGGATCGTGTCCCGCCGCGACGGGTGGTTGCAGTCGTAGCTGATGTACCCGATCGACCTCAGCAGGTTCATGCCGAAGACGTCGAGCGGATCGCAGAACAGGAAGACCTCCCGTCCCTCGTAGCCGTTCCACAGATCGTGCATGCTGGGCCGGGCCACATCGCCGCCCGAGATCCACGCCTGGTTCAGCATCGCGTGATACTGGCCCCACGTGGCGTTGAGCAGCAGAGCGCCGTCACCCTTCACGTCGTAGGAGATGTTGATCCGCGGATCGACGTAGGTGTCGTCCACGACCTGCCGCCGGACATCGTTCCAGGCCTCTTGCTGTTCCGCCCGGAGGCCAACGTTGACCACCCAGTGGTCGCCGACGGTGAACCGGTCGCGGATGTAGAAGCCGATGTCGCGAACCTCGGTGTCACCGCTGCCACGCCCCACGCAGGTACCGATCGTGCGGACGATCTCGCCGTTCACGCGCTCGATCTGGGTCGGCCGGTGCGGCAAGCCGTCCGTGTGGTTGCCCTCGCAGGTCAGGAGCGGCGAGTTGTAATCGACGAAGTAGCAACCGCGGCCCCGCGTCGTGGCGCCGAGGAAGTTCGGGTTGTCGGGCGATGTGCCGTAACCCCGCAGGAGGGAACACGAATCGTCCTCGAGCGACCCGGCCTGGTAGTAGCCGAAGGGGTTCGTGGCGTCGAAGCCCCAGCCGTTGAATAGCGGCACGCGGGCGTTCTCACCCTCCCACTTCGTGTCCTGGTAGTCCAGGCCGTACTTCAACTCGTGGTTGGCGCCGACGAACTGGGTCAGGCCGACGTTCGCCTGCTCGCGCGGGAAGGCGTTGAAGCCGAAGCCGTCCGAGAGAATCCAGCCGTTGTGCCAGGCCTGCAGGTTCTCGTTGTCCCGGTACACGTTGTAGTTGTTGCCGGGATAGAAGATGCCCAGTTCGGGCCGGAACGGGAACCGCAACGGGTAGCTGGTGTCGCCGCCCGAGGTGTTCGTCGCCATGTGACCGGCGATCGGACCGCGGTCGAGCGACTTCGCCTGCAGGCAGGTTTCCACCATGTGGGCCGAGGCTGCGGGGAAGTTGTCCTGAGCCAGCCATTCGAGGATGGGGATCCCGTCGACGCTGAGAACTTCGGGGTTCTCCTGCTCCAGCTTGTTGTAGCAGGCGAGGTACTTGTTCTCCTGCGTCTCCTGCTGGGCGACCTTCGCTTCCAGGAACCAGTTGCCGGAGATGGCGTAGTTCCAGTTGACCGTCGACAGCACGCTGTCGTTCTCGTGCGGCGTCGGCGTCCAGTAGTCCGAGGACGGAATGTGGAAGTAGTTCCGGAAGGCGGGCGTGTCGATCGCCGAAGCGGCGAAGGAGTGCTCCGCGGTGGGCTGGAAGTTCAGCTTGAAGATGCGCGCGTCGTTGAACAGGCTGATGTCGTACGGGTCGCCGCCGATCAGCCGCTCGGAATACGCGTCGTCGAACTCGCTGACGCCCAGGAAGAACCACGCCTTGTCACGCCGGATCGGGCCGCCGGCCGAGAACTCGTAGCCGTCGGAGGCACCGGCCCACTCGTCGCTGCCGGGCAGGCAGGGCTCGCGGTTCGTCGTGAACAGCTCCGAACTGAGCTCGCCGGCGGGAATCAGCCCGCGCCCGGCATCGCGCTCGTCGCCGTGGCAGCGCTTGAACCAGTCCTTCGGGTAGGGCTTGTTCTGGCGTGCCGCGATCGACGGCTGGTCGATGTAGTCGGAGCCCCAGTCGATCGCCTGGCGCTGCCAGAGCGCATCGGCGTGCCACCGGTTGGTGCCCGACTTGACGATCACGTTGGTCGAGGAGCCGATGTAGCGGCCGTACTCCGCGGAGGAGCCGCCGGCTTCCATGGACACCTCGGTGACCGCCGTCGTGGGCAGGAAGACCCGGCTGCCGCCGAACTTGGCGAACGTCGTGTCGACACCGTCGATGTAGACGCCCTGGTCGGCGAAGTGGGTGCCGTTGACGGACGGCCGCGTCTGCTGGATGTCGTCGTTCTCCGCGTCGGCGGTGACGCCCGGCAGAGCGTTGATCACGCCGTAGTAGGTGCGCGTCGTGCCCGCCGTCTGTTCACCGATCTCGGAGGTCACCGTGCTGCCCGCGGTGACGTTGAACTTGTCGACCATGGGAGTTTCGCCCGTGACTTCCACGACGCCGCCCTCGACGGCGGCCTGAAGCGTCAGGTCGATGGACTTCCGGTCACCGGCCGCGGCGTGGAACTGGGCCCGGGCCGTGCCCAGTCCCTGCAGTTCCGCCAACAGGCTGTAGTCGTCCGGGACGACCCCAACGAAACGGAAGTTCCCGTTCTCGTCCGTGATCGTGAACTTGTCGCCACGCTCACTGGACAGGGTAATGCTGACGCCGGGAAGGATCGAGCCTCCGGGATCAACGATCGTGCCGCTGACGGTTGCCGTTTCCGGTGCATCGGCGAACAGGCCGACCGGAACGAGCAGCATCAGGGCCACTGCGAGTCGCTTCATAAGCTCCTCCTCGAATCAGTTGTACGAAAACGTGAGAGGGACTATATGACGGACCAACCGGATGTCAAGGAGCGGTCGATTCGGGCCGCTGAGGCATGGGCGGATCCGAGATTCTGGATCCAGCGCGGTCTCGGCGGCGTTGCCCGGGCGGCCGCCAAGGGAAAGGGGAGAGAGCCGAAGCCCTCTCCCCCTTTGATCCCGCGAACGGTCGGCCTGAGGCCCGCCGTCCTCCGTATCTCGGGCCCTAGAAGCGGAACCTCAGCGAGGCGCGCACCTGGCGCGGCCGCTGGAAGAAGCGCCGCACGGGGTACACCTGGCCGTCGCCGCCCCAGGAGCGTCGCCGCTGCTGGTTGGTGGCGTTCAGCACCTCGACCCGGACTTCGCCCCTCACGTCGCGGTAGCCCATGGGGAAGCCCCAGGCACCGCTGAGGTTGAGGGTGTACTCGTCCGACGTGAACCGGCCCTGCGTGCCAGGGGTGTGCAGATTCAGGCCCACGCTGTCATTCGGCGTGCCCGGTTTCGGGTCGTTCGGATTGCGCTGGACCCTTGCCGGGTCGGAGCCAACGACCTCATCGAAGTCGATGCTCGCGCTTTCCGAGCGTACCCAGGGAGTGCCGGTCTGGAACGAGAGGTGACCGCTCAGAGTCAGGTCGTGGCCGCCGAGGCGCCACGTCTTGAAGCCGAACGAATTGTAGATCCAGGTGCGGTCGTAGGCGCCATTGAGCCCACGCCGGTTGATCATCGAGACCGGAACACCGAGATACTGCGACAGAGCCTGGGTGCAATCCACCGGAATGAGTTCCGTGCGACCGGTACGACGATCGGGGATCGCCTGTCCGGCGTTGCATTCATCGATGTGCCGCTGATCCAGGACGACACTCAGGTTCTCCAGATAGCTGCTGTTCGTGTTGTTCCACCAGGCCCCGGCACCCGTGGTGTCGGTCTCCGACCACGCCACGTTGTTGTAGAGCGCCCAGCCGTCCGCAAATCGGCGGTTGAGCTGGACCTGCAGCCCCCGGTAGGAGTTCTTTGCGGGGTCTGCGGCGGCGAGGGCCTCGTCGTTCAGATTCCGTTCGATCCCCTTGGCTTCACGGGCGTCCGCCAAAGCGGTCACGATCTCCGCGAGGTCGTGGTAGTTGCCGGTGACGAAGATGTTGCGCGACTGGTGGTCGTACTGGGTGTTGGAGAACATCATGTCCTGCATCTGCCAGTCGATGTACTTCACGTCGAGCGCCCAGTTCGGTGCGAACTGCCACTCCAGCCCCAGGATGAGGTCTTCCCGGTAGTACGGGTCGATGTCGTGGTTCCAGAGTTCGCAGTCCACGCCCGCGACGTCGCCGTCCTGGCAGGGTCTGACCGCATCCCACATCAGGCCAGGCACCAGCGTGCTCCAGGCGAAGTTGTAGCCCGGCAACGGCAGACCGACCGTGCCGGCAAACCGCGTATCTTCACGATCCGGCACCCGGCAGAACACGGCCGCCTCGATCGGATCGCAGAAGAGCCAGACTTCGTAGCCCTCGTAGCCGTTCCACTGGTCGTGCATGCCCCCGGCGGTGTCTCCGCCGCCGGAGATCCAGGCCTGGTTCAGCATCGCGTGGTACTGACCCCAGTTCGCGGTGAACAGGAGCCGCCCGTCGCCTTTGACGTCGTACGTGATGTTCACGCGCGGATCCGCGTAGGTGGCGTCAACGACCTTACGGCGAATGTCGTTCCAGCCTTCCTGGATCTCGGCGCGCACGCCCAGGTTGAACGTCCAGTGATCCCCGACGGTGAACCGGTCCCTCATATAGAAGGCCGTGTCCGCCATCTCTGCATCGCCCGTTCCACGGCCGATGCAACTCGTTCGGTGGTTCCAGGGCGTCCGGTGGATCTGGCCGTTCGAGCGCGTGATCTCGACCGGTGTGAGCTCCGAACCGACCTCGCCTTCACAACTGAGCTTGGGCGAGTTGTAGTCGACGTAGGTGCAGATCCGTCCACGGGTCGGCAGGCCGGACCAGTGGGGATCGTCAGGATCGTAGAAGCCGATGTTGCGAGTCAGTGCGCAACTGTCGTCGCCCAGGCCGCCGGCTCCGCCGTACCCGAAGGGGTTGTAGGAGTCGTAGCCCCAGCCGTTCATGAAGGAGGTCCGGGCGTTCTCGCCCTCCCACTTCGTGTCTTGGTAGTCGATGCCGTACTTCAGCTCGTGGTTCGCGCCGACGAACTGCGTCAAGCCGATGTTCGCCTGCTCCCGCGGGAAGGCGTTGAAGCCGAAGCCATCGGACAGGATCCAGCCGTTGTGCCAGGCGCCGAGGTTCTCGCTGTCGACGTAGACCCTGTAGTTGTTGCCCGGCCAGAAGATGCCCCGGCTAGGATCGAAGGGGAACCGTAGCGGGAAGTTCGTGTCGCCGCCCGAGGTGTTCAACTCGGAGTGGCCCGCTTCCGGTCCGCGGTCAAACGCCTTCGCCTGCAGGCAGGTTGTGACCATCTCGGCTGGCACTTCCGGCAGGTGGCTGAGGCCGAGCCAGTCAAGGATCGGCATGCCGTCGACGTCCAGAACCGCGGGATTCTCTTCGGCCAGGGTGTTGTGGCAGCCGAGATACTTGTTCTCCTGCGTCTCCTGCTGGGCCAACTTGGCCTCCAGGAACCAGTTCGACGAGATCGCCCAGTTCCAGTTGGCGGTGATCAGGTCGCTGTCGTTCTCGTGGGGAGTCGGGGTCCAGTAGTCGAAGGACTGCGGGTTGAAGTAGTTCCTGAAGGTGGGTGTCTCGATCCACGAGGCGTTCATCGCGTGCGCGCTGCTTGCCTGCAGGTTCAACTTCATGATGCGGGTGTCGTCGAACAGGCTGATGTCGTACGGGTCGCCCCCGACCAGCCGCTCCGCGTAGGCGTCGTCGAACTCGCTGTAGCCGGTGTAGAACCAGAACCTGTCGCGCACGATCGGGCCGCCGAGCGAGACTTCGAAGCCGTCGCTGGCGCCGGCCCACTCGGAGCCACCGGGGCGGCAGGGCTCGAGTTCGCGCGAGCCGTCAGTACCGCCGGGAATCAGGCCGCGGCCCTCGTCCCGCTCGTCGCCGTGGCAGCGCCTGAACCAGTCAGCCGGATAGGGCTTGTTCGTCCGCTCGGTGAGTGAGGGCTGGTCCTTGTAGTCCGCGCCCCAGTCGACACGCTGGTGATTCCAGAGCGTGTCGGCGTGGAAGCGGTTCGTGCCCGACTTCACGATCACGTTGGTCGCGGAGCCGACATAGCGCCCGTACTCCGCCGACGAACCGCCGGCTTCCATCGAGACCTCGGTCAAGGCCGTGGTCGGCACCCGAACCCGGCTGCCGCCGAACTTGGCGAAGGTCGTGTCCACGCCGTCGATGAACACACCCTGGTCGGCGAAGTGCGCGCCGTTGACCGAGGGCCGGGTCTGCTGAATGTCGTCGTTCTCCGCATCGGCGGTGACGCCGGGCATGGCGTTGATGATGCCGTAGTAGGTCCGGGTGACGCCGCCGATCTGCTCGCCGATCTCGCCGGAGACCGTGGCGCCCGCGGAGACGTTGAACTTGTCGACCATGGGCGTCTCCCCGGTGACGGTGACCTCGCCCTCGATCGCGGCCTGCAAGGTGAGGTCAAGAGATGTGCGATCGCCGGCGACCGCGCGCACTCCAGCCGCGGCTTCGCCGAGGCCCTCCAGTGTGGCGGTCAGGGTGTAGTCGCCGGGAGTCACGCCGACGAATCGGTAAGCACCGTTGTCGTCGGTGATGCCGAACTTGTCCCCGCGCTCACCGCTCAGCGTGACGCTCACGCCGGGCAGCGGGGAGCCGCCGGGGTCTACTATCCGGCCGCTGATCGTTGCGGTTTCCGGTGCGTCCGCGAGCCCGCAGACGGGCACCAGAACCAGCAACGAGGCCAGCAAGAATCGCTTCATGGAGGTGTTTCTCCTTTGTCGGTTGATGAGCGAACGGTTCAAGAAAGCGGCGCATCGTGGCTGACTCCCGCCCGCGTGTCAAATCGGGCGGTTCCGGGGGTCGAAAACGACGCGATAATCCAACTTGTTGGGTCGCGATTCAGCATCCTGAAGATGCGTTGCGTACCCGTCGAGGATGTGTTAACCGACTCCGTCGAGTCATGGTCGCGCGGCGCGTCCTGAGGGCGTGCCCGCTCACAGCAGCGACCGGTTTCCGGAGTCGCTTGAGCGTCAGGGCCGGGGGGCGAGGGGGGAGAGGTCGTCCTGGCCCTCGACCAGGCGGTACAGGCGATCCGGCTGCACGGCGGCGAAGGTCTGCGAGACGTCCGTCGTCGGCCAGTACACCGTGATCCGCTCGATCGCCGCCGGCCTTCCTAGGCCGATCGTCTGGCGCAGCGGATTGCCGCCGAAGCTGCCGCCACCGTTCACCCGGCGGTGCACGGAACGCCCGGCGCCGGCCGGGTCCACCACGTCGACCCGGATGCGGGCGCCGATTGCGGAACGGTTGCTCTTCGTTCCCACCAGTCTCAGAGCCAGCCAGTGGTTGCCGAAACCCGGATTGCGGAAGAGGGCGTCGCCGAAACGGTCCCCGGGATAGGCGCCGCCCATCTGCTCGAACACGTCCAGGTCGCCGTCGCCGTCGAGGTCGGCGAAGGCGACGGCGTGGCCCTTCTGCAGGTGACCGAATCCGGCGGCGAGGCTGACGTCAACGAACCGGCGGCCTCCGAGGTTGCGGTACAGGACGTTCGGCATGATCGCCTCGTAGTCCGGGTAGCCGGTGCCGAGGTAGAAGTCGAGGTAGCCGTCGTGGTCGAGGTCGCCGAAGTTCGAGCCCATCGGAAGCTGCAGGCGGGTGAGCCCGCTCCTCGCGGCCACGTCCTCGAAGCCGCCCTCGCCGTCGCCCCGGTAGAGCCGCGCCGACTCCCACGGACCGGGGTAGCCCTGGTAGCTGGCTGCGACGAAAGCGAGGCCGCCGCGGTCTCCGGTGTAACTGGAGACGAAGAGGTCCAGGTTGCCGTCGTTGTCTATGTCCCAGAACCAGGCCGGGAAGCTCTGCCGTGGCCCGGTGACGCCGAGTCGGGGCGCGACGTCCTCGAAGCTGCCGTCGCCGCGGTTGCGGTACAGCCGGTTGGGCCCGCCCAGCACGGAGAGGTAGAGGTCGGGGAAGCGGTCGTCGTCGTAGTCGCCCCACACCGCCGCCTTGACGAAGGCACGGAGGGCTATGCCGGCTTCGGCGGCGACTTCCCGGAAGCGGACGACGCCGTCCTCGCCCGGCCCTTCGTTGCGGAAGAGCTGCGACGGCGCCTCGACCGCCGGACTGTGCTCGTTGCCGACGAAGAGGTCGAGGTCGCCGTCGTTGTCGTAGTCGGCCCAGGCGGCGGTCTGGGTGGGGTAGTGAGCCCCACCGAGGCCGGAGAGAAAGGTGATGTCCCGGAAGACTGGCGGACCGGACTCGCCGTCGTCGGCCGACTCGTTCAGCAGTAACGAGTTGGGGTGACGGCCGTGGGGCCCGAACCAGGCGCCGCGGAGCACGAAGAGGTCGAGGTCGCCGTCGTTGTCGACGTCGCCGTGGACCACGTTCAGTCCGCCGTAGAGCCCGTCGAGCCCCGCCGCGGCGGAGGCGTCGGTGAACTTGCCCTGCCCGTCGTTGAGGAAGAACCGGGGCGAGCCGGCCGGATCGAAGGTCGTCGTGAAGATATCCAGGTCGAAGTCGCCGTCGAAGTCGTCGACAACCGCGCCGCCCGAGAGGTTGAAGCTGTCGATTCCCAGTTCGGGTGCGACGTTGACGAAGCGGGGGAAGTCGGCCGCCGAACCGAAGGCGGTGAGCGGGAGCCGGTGTTCCGGCTCGACCGCCGCGGGGTGGTCGCCCAGGGTCATGTGGGCCAGGTTCAGTAGCCACTTGGCCTTGACCTGTTGCACGGAGTTCGTGGGCACGGCCGCCAGGTACTCGCGCAGGAAGCGAACCGCCTGCTCGGACCCTTCGCGCTCGCGGTGGATCGCTTCAGCGCCGATGGGGAGGATGCAGGCCTCGGCTTTGTGCAACCCGGCGCAGTTGCGGCTCTCGCCGAAGCGAAGCCAGGCGACGGCGATCCGGAACAGAACCTCGGTCTGGTTCCCGAGCGACGCTGGCGCCTCGGACATGAGCGCGCGGGCTTCGGCGAAGCGTTTCAGGGCGGCCGCTTCGTCCCCGAGCCGGAGTTCTTCCTCGGCCAGGTCGACGAGCAGCCGGAAACGGTCGGAGGCGGGGGCGTCGGTTGCCGCGGCGAGGGCTTCCCGGGCGGCTCGGGCTGGCGCTTCGCCCAGCCACGGGTTGCTGTCCAGGGCTTCCTTGCGGATCGTTTCCAGGGCGTCGAGCATGTGCTGGTGGCTCGCGTCGACCGTTGCGCTCGGGGTGGGGGATTGCTGGGCGGCGGTGGCTGGCGCGAGGAGGAGGGTGGCGACGAGCCACCACCGGTCCAGGTGCCGCCAGAGTGGGCTAGACATGGAGCTTGCGACAGGTTTGACGGCGCTAGCGACCGCCTCCGGGGGCACGGAGCGGTTGCCGTGCCTGGTAGAGGCGGAGACGGTCGAGGCGCTGTGGCGAGTTGCCGCCGCCGGCGTCCCGTTCGCGGTCCAGCGCCCGCTGTTGCCAGGAGACGGCCTCTGCGAAACGGCCGGCCTCGGCCATTGCCATCGCCATCGTTTCCAGGTGGTCGATCGCCGGTTGCTCGTCGACGACGGAGCGGGCGAGCTCCACCGCTCGCTCCCCGTCACGGACGGCGGCGTCGGGGCTGGTGGCGAGGAGTCGGGCGAGCAGGTGTCTCACCGCAAGGTCGCCGGGGAAGCGCTCGAGCGCGGCCTCCAGCGCCTCGCGTGCGGCGGCGAACTGTCCGGTCCCGAATCGCGTCAGACCGAGGTTGAAGTGAACCCGCAGGTCGTCCGGGGTCAGTGCGGCGAGGGCCTCCAGGTGGTCGGCGGCTCGGTCGGCTTCGCCCGCCTCGAGCAGCATGGCCGCCAGCAACCGGTGCGCTTCGATCGCTCCAGGGTCGAGCCGGACGATCTCCTCGAGTTCGGCACGGGCGCCGGAGGCGTTGCCGACGTCGGCCCGGGCCTGGGCGCGCATCATGCGCCACCGCAGGTTCTCCGGGTCGATGTCGGCGGCCTGCTCCAGGTGCCGTGCGCCCTCTTCGGTCCGCCCGGTCCGCCCCAGCAGGAGGGCGAGATTGAAGTGCGCCGCTCCGTGTGAAGGGTTCGCTTCGATCGCCCGTCGCAAGTGGTCTTCGGCAGCCGGCTGGTCGCCGGTCTCGATCAGGGAGCGGGCGAGGTTGAAGTGGGTGTCCGCGTCGGCGCTGCGCTCTGCGAGGAGCTCCCGGTACAGGGCGATCGCCTCGTTGTGCCGGCCGGAACGGGCGGCGCGCACCGCGCGGTCGAACCGGGCCTCGGTCTTGAGGCCGTAGATCTGGAGCCGGTCGCGGAGGGGATCGACGATCGCGATCGGGACCTGGCGGTTGCGCGCCAGCTCGGCTCGGGCCCGGGTCGTGTTGCCGCCCGCCCGCAAGGCCATTCCGAGGTGGTGATGGACGACGCTTCCTTCCGGCTGCGAGGCCAGCACCTCCTCGAAGGCCGCGATCGCCTGCCCGATCTCGCCCCGGTCCATCGCCACCCGACCGAGTCCGAACCGCGCCGCGGCGCTTTCGGGCCGAACCTCGAGCGCCCGTGCGTAGACCGCCGCAGCGGCATCGGGATCGCCGGCGTCGAGGTGGAGGTCGCCAGCGCGGATCAGCGTCGCCGTGTCGTCGGGGCGCAGTTCGAGGGCGGCTCGTGCCGTGAGCCGGGCGCGCTCCAGGTTGCCGGTCGCATCGTGGAGCAGCAACTCGTAGTAGGTCCACTGGAAGTCGTTCGGCGCCAGCAGGCGGAGCTGCGCCAGGCACACGGCGGCGGTGCCGTGCAGCTCGTGGTGGAGATACTGCAGGCAGAGATGACCGAAGGAGTTGGCCGCGAGCTGGGCTTGTTCGTCTGTCGCCGCTGCCTCCAGAGCGGCGCCGAGCGCTGCGCGACCGGCGGCTATCTGCTCCCGGATTTCGGCGTCGAGGTGGTCGAGCGAGGGCTCCGGCACGGCGTCGAGCGAGAGGAGGGCTCGCACCTTGCGCGCGTTCTCGCTCAGCGGCGGCTCCTGGGCGGCCGGAACCGCGCCGCCGGCCAGAGACACGCCGGCGATCGAGGCAGCTGCCAGCGCCCGGCGAACGTGCGGCCGGCTCAAGGTTGCTTGGCCGGGGCGGCGGCGCCCCGCCTCAGGACGTTGTAGCGGCCGGCTTCGACTTCCACGTCCTCCACCGCGCCGTCGGGCCAGCGAACCTGAACGAGCCGCCCGGCTTTCTCTTCAACCGGCAGGTCGGCATCCGGCAGCGGCAGCAGCAGCCGCGGATCCCGGGCCGCGACGTAACTGCCGTCGGTGCGGACCCTCCGCCAGCCGCCTCCTTCGGCGAGCCGGGCGCGGGCCCCGTAGACGTCGGCGAGTTCCCGCCCGTCGCCGCCGGCAGCCTCGACGAGTCTCAGGCCCACCCAGTCGCGTCCCGGCCGGCGCTGGTTCAGGAGCACGCGGGCGGGTCCGGCGTTGTTGGAGATGACGAGGTCCGGATCGCCGTCGTTGTCCAGGTCGCCGACCGCCAGGCCGCGGCTGACGTCGACGTGGGCCGGCCGCTCTCGGCCTTCGGCCGGCACCGTTTCGAAGCGGCCGCCGCCGAGGCCGCGGAAAAGCTGGTTCTCCATCCGCAGCGGGTGCGGGTCGCCGGCTTCGACCTGGCCCTCGATCCGCCGGACCGCCCCGTTGACGACGTAGAGGTCGAGCACGCCGTCGCCGTCCACGTCGAGGCTGGCGGCGCCGAAGCCGGTCATCGGCCAGCTCGCATCGACCAGGCCGGCCTCGCGCGACCGGTCGTCGAAGAGCCCGTCGCCGTCATTCAGGTAGAGCGTGTTGTGCTCGCGAACCAGGTGGGAGAGGAAGATGTCGGGGGCGCCGTTGCCGTCGAAGTCGGAGACGGCGACGCCCATGCTGGCCTGCGGGCGTCCGTCTCGGTCGAATGCGGCGCCCGCGAACACGGCGTCCTCGATGAACGTGCCGTCGCCCTGGTTGAGCCAGAGGTGGTTCGCCATCTGGTCGTTGGCGACGTAGAGGTCGACGAGCCCGTCGCCGTTGAAGTCGTCAGCGACCGCGCCCAGGGCCGTGCCGGCTTCCACCGGGTCGGCGCCCAGACCGGAACGGAGCGTGGCGTCGACGAAGGTGCCGTCGCCCAGGTTGCGGAGCAGCCGGTCGGCCTCGGCCGGATGGCTGAGGGGGCCGCAGTAGTCCGGTTTGCCGCCGGTCAGGAAGCAGCGCTTGCGGTTCGCCCGATGGAAGCGGTGGTAGTTGCCGACGTACAGGTCGAGCCAGCCGTCGGCGTCATAGTCGAAGAAGACGGCCGGGACGCTGAACCGGCGGTCGTCGACTCGCGCGGTGGCCGTTCGGTCCTCGAAGCCGCGGCCTTCGAGGTTGCGGAGGAGCTGGTTCGAGCCCAGGTTCGTCAGATACAGGTCGACCCACCCGTCGCGGTCGTAGTCGCCGGTGGCGATTCCGATGTTGTATCCCGGCGCGTGGAGGCCGATGTCGGCCGTGACGTCGGTGAAGCGGAGTTGCCCGGTCTCGGTGAGACCGTTCCGGAACAGGCGGTCGGTCGGTTCGACCGCTGGTGGCTGGAACACCGGCTCGCGAGCCTCGTCGCCGTCGAAGGACCTGCCCTGACCGAGATAGACGTCGAGGTCGCCGTCGTTGTCGTAGTCGAGGAGGGCGACCCCGGCGCCCACCACCTCGGCGGTGTAGAGCTGTCCGGTCATGCCGTTGTAGTGGACGAAGTCGATCCCCACTTCGGCCGCGACTTCCACGAATGCGGGCGAGGCGTCGCCGGGGTTTCCGGGCGCCGCGGCGAAGGTGGCGGCTAGCGCCAGTGCGACCAACATGGCTGGGCGGGATCATACGACCGGTTCCGTGCCGATCACCTGGTCGCGTTCCAGCGCGTCGAGCTCGGCCGCGCTCAGGTCGAGCAACGCGGCAAGCAGTTCCCGGTTGTGTTGACCGAGGGTGGGCGCCGGCCACTCGACGGCGTACGGTCGCCCGTCTCCACCCACCGGCCGGAAGGGCGCGGAGGGGTTCGGTTGCTGGCCGACGAAGGCGCGTTCGCGCCACTGCCAGTAGCCGCGAGCTTCGAGATGCGGGTCGTAGAGCACGTCCATCGTGTTGCGGAGGACCGCTGCCGGGACCCGGGCCGCGGCCAGGCGGCGCTCGAGCGCCATGCCGTCGTATAGCCTCGTTCTGGCGCCGAGCACCCGGTCGAGATCGTCTTCGTGCTCCTTGCGTCCGGCCTGGCCGGCGAAGCTTGGGTCGGACCCGTCCATGTCCAGCGCGCCGCAAAGCCGCCGCCACTGGTCGTTCGTCTCGACCGTGATGGCGATCCAGGGTTCCGCGCCGATGCACGGGTAGGCGCCCCAGGGGGCGTGCAGCGGATGGCGACCGCCGTCACGCGCAGGCGCTTCGCCTCGCATCGCCTGCGTGACAAGCCCGTGAGCGGCCAGCGGGAACATCGACTCGACGTGGGAGAGATCGACGTACTGGCCTTCGCCGGTCCGCCGGCGGTGGCGGAGGGCGGTCAGCAGCGCCGCGGCGGCGTTGATCCCGGCGATCGGATCGCCGAGCGCCACGTGCTGCATCGTGGGCGGGTCTCCGGCGCGGCCGTTCAGGTGGGGCAGGCCGGATGCCTGCTCGACCGTCGAACCGTAGCCACGGTGGAACATCCACTCGCCGCTGGCGCCGAAGGGAGGCATCGACACCATGACCAGTTCGGGGTTTGCCTCGAGGAGGCGCTCGTAGGCGAGCCCCAGCTTGGGCAGGACGCTCGCGGTGTAGTTCTCGATCACGGCGTCCGAGATCGCCAGCAGGCGCAGCAGCAGATCGACGCCGCGACGGCTGGTCAGGTCGAGGGTGATGCCGAACTTGTTGCGGCCGGTCGTGTTGAAGGCGGTGGATTGTTCGTAGAGCTTCTGCGCGATCGTCTCGGGCGTCGACTCCCAGCCGCGCCACCAGTCGAAGTACTGGCAGGACTCGACCTTGATCACCTCGGCGCCCATGTCGGCGAGTTGGCGGGTGGCGAGCGGACCGGCCCAGCCCATCGTCAGGTCGACGATGCGGATGTCGCCGAGCAGAGTGGGACGGCGGGCCTGGGGGGAGGCGCCCAGCGAACGCGGCATCCGCGCGTCCGCCAGCGGACGCACGGCCTGCGACCCATGTGGCGCGGGGACGCGCCACATGGGTGCACGCTTCCTCGGTGAATGGAGGGTGGGGCGTTCGCTCCGCGTGCCGGGCTCTCCCAGGCGCGGCGCCGAGCCGCCTGGCGTGGCGGGCGTGCGGTGCAGGCGAAACGGCGTGCCGGCGGCGAGAAAACGCCCCTGGTCGGGGTGTTCGGCTTCGACCCAGGCGCCGCGGTCGCGAAACTGATCGAGCTCGAAGAGTTCGGCCGGAGTGGGAGCGAGGGCCAGCGGGATGCGGGCCGCCTGGCCGGCCTCCACCCACTCCGGCCCGGTTCGCTCGAGAAAGCGGGGTCCGAGTAGGGCGTCGATCCGGTCCGCGTCTTCGAGACGGTTGATCGACACCTGGTAGCGGGGCTCGGAGGCCAGCTCGGGAAGGTCTAGGAGAGAGCACAGGCTTCGCCACTGCGACGGCGTCACCGTGGTCACGCCGAGCCAGCCATCCCGGCAGGGATAGATGCAGGCCGGGTAGGTGGGCCAGAAGCGGTTGATGCCGACCCGGGGGCGGATGACGCCGGTCGAGAGCGTCCCGGGCGGACCGGGCTCGGTGATGCACATCGCGGCCTCGAAGATGGAGACGTCGAGGTGGACCGCTCTTTCGAGACCGCCGGTCTCTCGCGCCAGCAGATGGCCGACGCCGGCGACGTAGGCGAGGGTGCCTGCGACCACCTGCGGTGTGTGCCCCGTGGTCAGGATCGGAGGCCCCTCGGCCGGGCCGACCGCCCGTGCCGCGGCCGTGTGTGCGCTGATGACCTGGTCCGTGGCGGCGCGCGCGGCGTAGGGCCCCGTGGCCCCGAACCAGGACAGGGACAGGCGGATCTGGCCGTTGTGAAGTTCCTGGACGGCTCCGGGGTCGTCATCCAGGATGATGTCGGTGGTTCGCAGAAGGTCGAGGGCGAGGTCGTCTTCCATTTGCGCGGCGACGCTTTGTTTGCCGAGCGACAGCCAGGTGGCGAGTCCGCTCGCCTCCGGCGCCGGGGCCTTCGGATGGAAGGGGGGCAGACCGCGGATCGGATGTCCCCTGCCCGGCGGTTCCAGGTTCGTGACCCGTGCTCCGAGGTCGCGGAGCAGCTTGCCGCAGTAGGCGGTCGCGACGGTGCCGGCCGAGTCGACGACCTGGATGCCGGCTAGGGCCCCGCCGTCGCCCGCTGTCTCTTCGTCGTTTCGCATCGAACCGGATGGACGCGGGATTGTAGATCTAGGATGCACCGGTGAACCGGAAGACATATCTACGGCTCTCCGTCATGATGCTCCTGCAGTACGGAGTGTGGGGAGTGTGGCTGCCGGTGCTTGCCCGCTACCTCCAGGCGGAGCCCTCGGAGGGTGGTCTCGGCTTCACACCCGGTCAGATCGGCTGGATCCTCGGTCTCGCGAGTTCGATCGGGGCGGTGACGGCGCCCTTCGTCGCGGGCCAGCTCGCCGACCGGTCGTTCTCGACCCAGCGGGTACTCGCCGTGCTCCTGGTGGCCGGTGGCGTCGTCAAGATCATCACCGCCTACCAGACCACCTTCAGCGCCTGGCTGTGGTTGTCCGTGCTGTACTCGGTGCTCTACACGCCGACGCTGGCCCTGTCGAACTCACTCGCCTTCGCCCACATGGACGACGGTGACCGGGAGTTCCCGCGGGTGCGGGTTTGGGGCACGATCGGCTGGATCGTGGCCAGTTGGGCCTTCCCGCTGTTCTGGTTGCTTTCCGACGTGAGGCTCTCCTGGCTGCCGCCGTTCTATGTCGGAGTCGAGGCGCCGGACGCGACCGCCCGCCTCGTCGATTCCCTCGTGTGGAGCGGAGTGGTCGCCTTCGGCTATGCGCTCTTCTGCCTCTTCCTGCCGCCGACGCCGCCGCGGCGGGACGCGAAGGACAAGCTCGCCTTCGCCAAGGCGTTCGGGCTCTTCCGGCAGCGGTCCTTCGCGGTCCTCGTGGCGGCGAGCCTGCCGGTGGCGGTGATCCACCAGATCTACTTCATGCAGACGGCGCCCTTCATGAGCCAGGAACTCGGGCTGCCGGACAGCCGGATCGGCCCGGCGATGAGCATCGGGCAGTTCGCCGAGATCGCGGTCATGGTGGCCACGGGCTGGCTGCTGTCGCGGTTCGGTTTCCGCCGCGTGATCACGATCGGCGTGCTTGCCTATGCGGCCCGTTACGCGATCTTCGGCAGCGTGTTCCTCCCCGTGCCCGTGATCGTCGCCAGCCAGGCGCTGCACGGCCTCTGCTACGCGTGCTTCTTTGCCGCCGCGTTCATCTACGTCGACCGCATCGCGGAGGAAGACGTCCGCCACTCGGCGCAGACCGTGTTCGGGATCGTGATTCTCGGTCTCGGGCCGGTCCTGGCGGCGCCGGTGCTTCAGGTCCTGTCCGAGGCCTTCACGAACGACGCCGGCGTGCTGGACTACTCGGCTCTGTGGTACTCGCTGTCGGCGCTCGCGCTGGTCACGATGCTGGGCTTCGCGGCGCTGTTCCGGGATCAGACGTCGCAGACCTGAACACCGTGCGCAAGAGCGGCGAGCTTGTCGCTGCTCTTGGGAATGAATTCCTGGCCGACGATCCCCGTGTAACCGGTCTCGAGGATCGCGCGCATGATCGCCGGGTAGTACAGCTCCTGGTCCTCGTCGAGCTCGTTGCGTCCGGGGTTGCCGGCGGTGTGGTAGTGGCCAATGTGATGGTGGTAGTCGCGGATCGTGCGGATCACGTCGCCTTCCATGACCTGGGCGTGGTAGATGTCGTAGAGGATCTTGAAGCGGTCGGATGCGACGCGGTCCACGAGTTCGACCAGCCAGGGCATGTTGTCGGCCATGTAGTCGGCGTGGTTGACCTTGGAGTTCAGCAGCTCCATGCAGATCGTGACGCCCTTCTGCTCGGCGTGGCCGACGATCTGCTTCAGGGCCGTCACGCAGTTCTCGAGGCCCTCGCTATCGGGCATGCCGTTGCGGTTGCCCGAGAAGGTGATCACGTTGGAGAAGCCGGCCTCGGCGGTGGCGTCGATCGCGGCCGTGATCGCCTCCAGGCAGGCCTCGTGGTTGGCGGGATCATTGATGCCCTCGGTGATGCCATGGCTGTTCGTCATCGCGCAGGAGAGGCCGTGTTCCTGGAGCGTTGGGAAGGCATCCGGGCCCAGGATTTCGATCGATTCGAGTCCCATCCCGCTGGCGGCGGCCGCGAGTTCCTCGAGCGGAATGCTGCCGTAGCACCACTTGCACACGGACTGCCGGATCCTCCCGTTCCTGATGACCCGCTCCTGCTGGGCTCCGAGTGCGGCGGGAGTGGCTGAGGCCGCCGCGACCGCCGCGGCACCGGCGATCAGGGTTCTTCGGGATAGAGGTTCGGCGTTCATCGGACGTCCTCCGGTGGGCGTTGAGGGTCTGAGAAGTGGTGCCGGCAATCCTAGCGCCCGGCACGCGCTACGATTGCACCATGGAGGTCACGGCCGGGGCAGGACGGGGATGGCGGCTGCCGGCGATCCTGGCCGTGTCGACCCTGCTCGTCTCCTCCCTCGTGACTGCCCAGTGGTGGCGCCCGGTTCCGGCCCGGTACCCGGAGGAGGGCCGCCAGTACCTCGAGGGTTTCGTCTTCTGCCGCGGACAGTACCGCCAGGTCGTCGACGAGTGGCTCGGGCAGGGCTGGTTCACGGACTACCCCGACTCCGAGTACAACTTCATGACGCGGCTGTCCCAGTTGACGACGGTCGAGATCCAGCGGACCGCCTACGGCGATCCGGAGCACCTCGTCCTGACGCTGGACGATCCGCGGCTGTTCGAGTTCCCGTTCCTGTTCATGTCGGATGTCGGCACGATCGGCATCAACGACGCCGAAGCGGACAACCTGAGGCGGTACCTGCTGGCGGGCGGCTTTCTCTACGTCGACGACTTCTGGGGTCCCGTGGCCTGGGACCGCTGGGCCAGCCAGATTGGCCGGGTGCTGCCTCCGGGCGACTACCCGATCGTCGACATCCCGCCGACGCACCCGATCTTCAGGACCTTCTTCACCGTCGACGAGGTGCCCCAGATCCCGTCGATCCAGTACTGGAACATGACCGGCCGGGCCGACACCTCGGAGCGCGGGATGCACTCCGCGGAACCGCACTTCCGCGGGATCTTCGACGAGCACGGCCGTCTCATGGTCGCGATGACCCACAACACGGACATCGCCGATGGCTGGGAGCGGGAAGGCGAGTCGCGGGAGTTCTTCGAGCGCTTCTCGCTGACGAAGTCCTACCCGTTCGGCGTGAACCTGGTTCTGTACGCCCTTTCGCACTGACAAGGAGACACACTCTGTGACCCCTTCTACATTTCATATCCGTTCGTTCGCTTTCGCCGCCGGGATGATCGTCACTCTCCTCGCCGCGCCGGTCGCCGCGCAGCAGGACTTCTCGGCCGTCGAGGTGACGGCCGAGCACGTTGCCGGCGCCGTCCACATGCTGACCGGCGCCGGTGGCAACATCGGCGTCTCGGCTGGCGAGGACGGCATCCTGATCGTCGACGACCAGTTCGCGCCGCTTGCCGACAAGATCCGGGCGGCGCTCGCCGGGATCTCGCCCGGCGACCTGGAGTTCGTCGTCAACACTCACTTCCACTTCGACCACACGGGCGGCAACGTGATCTTCGGCAAGGAGGCGCTGATCGTGGCGCATACGAACGTGCGCAAGCGTCTGGCGGAGGGCGCCGGCGTGCGCGGCCGGCCTGCCGAGCCGGCGCCGAAGGAGGCCCTCCCCGTCGTGACCTACGACGACGGGGTGTCGATCCACTTCAACGGCGAGGAGATCATGATTGGCCACCTGACCGGCGGTCACACGGACGGCGACAGCTACATCTACTTCACGGACTCGAACGTCATCCACCTGGGCGACCAGTTCTTCGCGGGACGCTTTCCGTTCGTCGATGTCGGCAACGGCGGCAACGCGGTCGGGCTCCGGGACAGCATCGGCGAGGTGCTGGAGCATCTGCCGGCCGATGCGAAGGTGATCCCCGGCCACGGCCCCCTGTCGTCGGTCGATGACCTGAAGACGTACCACCGAATGCTCGTGGAGTGCGTCGCCGCGGTCGAGGCGGGCAAGGACGCCGGCAAGTCGGTGGAGGAGATTCAGGCCGCCGGACTTCCCGAGGAATGGAGCGGCTGGGGCTCCGGCTTCATCAACGAGTCGGTTTTCATCACTTCGATTCACGAGAGTCTGTAGGAGGGTCGCCGTGCCGGTTGTGCGTCTGGATGGAGTCTTGCGCCCGGAGCGCGTCGCGCTGGCGGCCGTGCTGGCCCTGATCGCCGGGGTCGCTACCGCGGCACCGCCCGCGAGTTCGGATGTGGAAGGCGGCTGGCCGGCCTGGCGCGGCCCGAGCCGGACCGGATCGGCGCCGGGCGGCAATCCGCCGATCGAGTGGTCCGAAACGAAGAACGTGCGCTGGAAGAAGGCGGTGCCGGGTCTAGGTCTGTCGTCCCCCATCATCTGGGGCGACCGGCTGTACCTGACGACCGCGGTGCCGACCGGCGAGAAGGTCGAGGTCGAGAGCGCGCCGCGGGCCGGTAGGCGTGGCGGCATTCCGCCGGACCGGGTCCTGAGCTACGAGGTCCACGCGCTGGACCGCGCCACCGGATCGACGGTGTGGAAGCGGACCGTGCGCACGGAAGCGCCGTCCGGTGGGACGCATCCCGACGGCACCTGGGCCTCCGGGTCGCCGGTCACGGATGGCGAGGTGCTGATCGCGTTCTTCGGTTCGCAGGGCCTGTACGCCTTCGACCTGGACGGGACCGAACTCTGGCGCCGCGACTTCGGCGACATGAGGACCCGGCTGGGCTTCGGCGAGGGAAGCTCGCCGGCGCTTCACGGCGACCGCGTGTTCGTCATCTGGGATCACGAGGACGACTCCTTCATGGTCGCTCTCGACAAGAAGACGGGGCAGGAGATCTGGCGCCGCGACCGCGACGAGATGACGGCCTGGACGACGCCCCTGGTGGTCGAGCACGGCGGCCGGACGCAGGTCATCACCAGCGCGACGAACCGCGTCCGCGCCTATGACGCGGACACCGGCGAACCGATCTGGCAGGCGACGGGCATGACCCTCAATGCGATCCCGTCGCCGGTCTACTCCGAAGGCGTCGTCTACCTGACCAGCGGTTTCCGCGGCAGCAAGCTGCTGGCGGTGCGCCTCGACGGCGCCGAGGGCGATGTCACAGGCACGAAGCAGGTCGTCTGGTCGGTGGACCGGGACACGCCGTATGTGCCTTCGCCGCTGCTGCACGACGGCGTCATCTACTTCACGAAGTCGAACAACGGCATCCTCTCGGCGTTCGATGCCAGGACGGGTGAGGCGCTCTACGCGAACCAGCGGCTGGGGCCGGTCCGCAACGTGTACGCGTCGCCGGTGGCGGTCGGCGACCGCGTCTACTTCACGAGCCGCGACGGGGAGTTCCTGGTCGCGAAGGCCGGACCAACCTTCGAGGTCTTGGCCGAGAACGAACTCGACGACCGCTTCGACGCCTCCCCGGCCATCGTCGGCGACGAGATCTACCTGCGCGGCCGCCGCAACCTGTACTGCATCGCCGCGCCGTAACGGCGGCGGTTGCACCCGCCCGTCCGGGGGTCGGTAGAGAGGGTCCCGGACGGCCGTGCGCGCTTTCTCGGATGACGGGAAGGTTGCGCGCACTTCGCTTCACTCGCTTCGGTCAGGCGTCGGTTTCCGGGAGGGCGTCGGGCGTCGCTCGTTCAGAGCCCGCCGGGACCCTCTCTACCGACCCCCGGACAGGCTGGACCGCGTCGGGCGGCCCGGCGCCGGGTGAGTGCCGGAAGATCCGCACACCCAGAGGACCATTGCGGTGGAAGCGCCCTTGTTCTGCAGCCAGCGTGGCGTCGCTGTGATCAATGGGCTCGCAGTAGGGACTCTCCCTCCGGGCAGGGGCGTGCTCTGGGTGCGCGGACCTGACATCCGACCGCCCGCTGACGGGCGCTCGGACTGTGACACTGCCGGCGCGGAGACGCGCCGCCAGGGTGCTGGTCCGCTGCCGCCGGAGGCTGGAAGCGCGCGCCGGCCGTCAGGCCGGCTCCTTTTGGCCGCCAGTTCCACCAGGGGCGGCGAAGGGGACCTCCAGGATGACCGTCTCGGGAAGGAGACAGAGCTGGTCGTCGCAGGCCTGGAGGCGGAGCGAGATCGGGATCGACACGGGGGGCGGTTCGGTAGCCGGGGAGGGTTTGAGCCGGAAGGTGATCCGCTGCCGTCCTTCGTAGATCAGCACGTCGCCGGACTGAGTGCTGACCTTGGTGCGTCGAGGTTCCGGGTAGCGGACCCTGATGACGTCGAAGCCGCCGGCGCTCTGGATCGTCGTGCCGATCAGGTCTTCCTGGAGCGGCTCGGGGCCGTTCAGGTGCCAGCCGTCGGCGATGACCAGATCGAGGTCGACGTCGTACTCGCCGGCGTCGGTTGTGGGCCGTAGCGCGGCGGCGGTGACCACGGTGCCGTTGCCCGCGGTGGCTCGCGGACCGGCGTCGCCTTCGAGGGCCACGGCGAGTCCGGTCAGCATGTAGGTGTAGGCGGCCGGCATCCGTTCGATGTTCGTGGCGAACGCGGCGACAGTGGCGAGGGCGCGGTCCGTGGCGTTCCGGTCACCGGTGCGGCGGCCGAGTTCCGCCAGGGCGCGGACGGCCACCGAGTTGCCGGAGGGTACGGCGCCGTCGGTCGGGCTCTTCGGCTGCGCGATCAGCAGGTTGGCCTTCTCCCGCTCGGCGATGAAGAAGCCGCTGCCGAGGCTCGGTGGGGTGGGGGCGCCTTCCTCCGTCGGCGCAGGACTCGGATCCCAGAAGCGCTCGATCATCTCGGCCGCGACGGTCGCGGACCGCTCGAGCCATTTGCCGTTGGAGGTCACGTCGTGAAGAGCGACGAAGGCGTGAGCCAGGTGGGCGTAGTCCTGGACCAGGCCGGGAGTCGACCTCTCGCCGTCGAGCCAGACGCGCCACAGGCCGCCGTCGTCGCGGCGGTTGTTGCGCCACAGGAACTCGGCCGCCCGCGCGGCGGCCTCGCCGTAGGCCGGTTCGGCCAGCGCGCCGGCGGCCTCGGCCAGGGCGCGGATCATCATCCCGTTCCAGGAGGTGAGCACCTTGTCGTCACGCAGTGGATGCAGACGGCGCTCGCGGACCTGGTAGAGGCGTTCGCGGATGCCGTCGAGCCGGTCGAGCAAGTCGTCCAGCGGCAGCCCGAAGTCGGCGGCGCTCTCGTCCAGCGGCCGGTCGAGGAAGAGGATGTTCCGGTGCTCGAAGTTCCCCGCGTCGGTGACGCCGAAGAGCCGGATTGCCAGTTCGGCGTCGGCGGGTTCCAGGGCCTCCCGGAGCTGGTCCTTCGTCCAGACGAAGAACTCGCCCTCGACCGATTCGCCATCCTCGGCCTCGCTGTCCGCGTCCGTGGCGGAGTAGAAAGCGCCCTCCGGGGAAGTCATGTCGCGCAGCACGTAGTCCGCGGTCTCGCGGGCCACTCGCGCCAGCAGCGGATCGCCGGTTAGCCGGTAGGCCAGCGCGTAGGCGCGGAGCAGATGGGCCTGGTTGTAGAGCATCTTCTCGAAGTGCGGCACGAGCCAGTGCCCGTCCACCGAGTAGCGGTGGAAGCCGCCGCCGACCTGGTCGTGAATGCCGCCGCGGGCCATCGCGCGCAGGGTGAGCAGGGCGGCGTCGAGCGGCTCGCGATCGCCGGTGCGAAGCGCCTCCTCGAGCAGCAGCAGAAGGTTCGTCTCATTCGGGAACTTGGGGGCGCCGCCGAAGCCGCCGTGGACCCGGTCCGTGCTGGCGACGAGACCCTGCACCGCCTCGCCGATCACCGCGCGGCCCAGGTTCTTCGCGGCGCCGCGGGCCGCGGTGATCTGCCGAACGAGGTCCGTGATCTGGGCCGCGCTCGTTTCGAGGTCGGCCCTCCGTTCGCGCCAGGCCGCGTCGACCTGCCGCATCAGGTTGACGAACTGTTGGGGAGGAAAGTACGTGGCTCCAAAGAAGGGCCTGCGGTCGGGGAGCAGGAAGCTCGACATCGGCCAGCCGCCCCGCTGCTGGGTGACCTGGACCGCGGTCATGTAGATGTCGTCGATGTCGGGCCGCTGTTCCCGGTCGACCTTGATGCAGATGAACAGTTCGTTCATCAACGTCGCCACGTCGACGTTGTCGAAGCTCTCGCGCTCCATTACGTGGCACCAGTGGCAGGTGGAGTAGCCGATCGAGAGAAAGACCGGCTTGTCCTCCGCCCGCGCCCGCTCGAAGGCCTCCTCGCCCCAGGGGAACCAGTCGACCGGGTTGTGCGCGTGCTGCCGGAGATAGGGCGAGGTTTCGAGGACGAGGCGGTTCAGGAACAGCGGCCGGCCATGACGATCCAGGTGCTCGGTCCGGGGTTCGTAGTCGGCGGGCATCGCTGCCAGTGCCGCCTCCAGCCTGGCCTGGAGCTCCGGCGGGCGTGCTCCGGCGCCGGGAGGCGGGACGGCGAGGGCGGGGGCGTTCGACACGGACAGCCAGACGACGGTGAGGCCCCCTGCGATCCAGGCGGCGTTGGGCACGGCGTCGAGGATAGCCCGCCCCGCTGCTACATTCCCACGGATGCCTGAACTGCGGCCCCCGCCGGCGGGCCGGAAGCTGATTCTGGAACTGCGGCGCGAGTTGAGGGCCGCCGGAGACCCCGAGCGGGCGAAGGGGCAGCAGGCCTACATGAAGTCGGAGATGCCGTTCTGGGGTGTGAAGACGCCGGAACTGCGGAAGATCGGCCGCGCGGCTTTCCGGAATCATGCGCTGGACGGCTTCGAGGAGTGGCGCTCGACCGTTCTGATGCTCTGGCGGACCGCCGGCCGCCGCGAGGAACGGCACGCCGCGATCGACCTCAGCGGCTACCGCGCGTACCAGCCGCTGCGCACGATGAGGGCATTGCCAGTCTTCGAGGAGATGATCGTCTCCGGCGCCTGGTGGGACTACGTGGACGCCGTGGCGAGCCACCGGTTGCGGGAACTCGTCGAGCGGTATCCGAAGACGATGGCGAAGCGGATGAACGTGTGGAGCCGATGCCCCGACATGTGGAAGCGGCGCGCGTCGATCATCTGCCAGCTAGGCCGCAAGGGCGCGACCGATCTGGAGCTTCTGCACGACACGATCGGCGAGAACCTGCTGGGGTCGCGCTTCGGCGGCGAGTTCTTCATTCGCAAGGCGATCGGGTGGGCGCTGCGCGATTTGGCCTGGCACGATCCGGATGAAGTGCGGCGGTTCGTGCGGGAGCATGAGGAGCGGCTGAGTCCGCTGAGCCGCCGGGAGGCGCTGAGGAACTTGAGGAACGAGGCGTGACCTCGGCTTCAGTTCAGCGCCGGATCGCCCTCCTGCTCGCGGCGCTTCTGCTGCCGGCGGCGCTGGCATGCCGGGGCGCCGGCGACGAGCGGCTCCGTTGGGTCGACTGGGCGGGCGAGACCCATCGCCAGGTCGCCGTCGATCGGGAAGCGGGACAGTACCTCGGTCACCCGACGACGGTCCTGCTGTCTGACGAACGCTCGATCCTGACCGTCTACCCGAAGGGGATTATAAGGTAGGGTTGACAGCGGTAGCGGATTCCGGTAGTGTTTATGGACACTACCGGCGAGGACGACGATGACCTACAACGCACCTGGGAAGGCTCACCGAGAGGGGATCACCCTGCTCCAGCTTTCCGCGCTGTTCCCCGATGAGGACGCGGCGCGGAAGTGGTTCGAGGGTATCTTCTACGCGGAGGGCCGGTTCTGCCCGCGCTGCGGCACGGACAACAACTACTCCTGCAAGCACAAGAAGATGCCCTACCGCTGCCGCGACTGCAAGAGCTACTTCAGCGTCAAGACCGGCACCGCCATGGAAGGCTCGCCGATCCCGCTGCTCAAGTGGCTCTACGCGATCTACCTCGACCTGACGAGCCTCAAGGGCGTCTCGTCCATGAAGCTGCACCGCGACCTGGGCGTCAGTCAGCCTACGGCGTGGTTCATGCTCCAGCGCATCCGCGAGGGCTTCAAGGATCAGGGGCCGGAAGTCCGGTTCGAGGGTCCAGTTGAGGTAGACGAGACCTACGTAGGCGGGCTGCGGAAGAACATGAGCAAGGCGCAGCGGGCCACGCTCGAAGGGCGCGGGCCGGTCGGCAAGACCGCGATTGTCGGCGCGAAGGATCGGAAGACGGGCAAGGTCGCGGCGCGGGTCGTCCGGCAAACGGACGGCGAGACGCTGCAAGGCTTTGTGCACGAACACGCGGCGGAAGGCGCGGAGATCTACACGGACGACGCCACGGCATACAAGGGACTGCCGAACCACGAGACGGTGAAGCACTCCGTAGGCGAGTACGTCGCGGGCCGAGTCCACACGAACAGCATCGAGAGCTTCTGGTCGATGCTCAAGCGGGCGCACAAGGGAACGTTCCACAAGCTGTCCCCGAAGCACCTACAGCGCTACGTCAACGAGTTCGCCGGACGCGAGAACATCCGCGAGATGGACACCATCTCCCAGATGGCCGCGTTGACTGCCGGACTCGCTGCGAAGCGGCTCACTTACCGCGACCTGATCGCTCCAAACGGGCTGGCATCAGGTGCACGATCGGAGTAGGCCATGCGACTACTGGACCTGTTCTGCGGCGCGGGAGGCGCCGCAGTCGGTTATCAGCGGGCAGGGTTCGACGAGGTGGTCGGCGTCGATATCGACCCTCAGCCCAACTATCCCTTCGAGTTCGAGCAAGGCGACGCGCTTGCCTGTCTAGCCAAGTACATAGCGGCGGGCCGCGAGTTCGACGCGATCCACGCTTCCCCGCCGTGTCAGGCGTACAGCGACCTGAAAGCCCGTGCACCGGATCACACCTACCCGAAGCTGATCGAGCCGGTACGGAAGGCGCTCAAGGCGACCGGACTGCCCTACGTGATCGAGAACGTCTGCGGCGCACCGCTGCACAACCCCGCGGTCTTGTGCGGGACGATGTTCCCTGGGCTTCGGGTTCTGCGGCATCGGCTGTTCGAGACGAACTTCCCCGTTCTGACACCGCCACACGGCGCGCATCCTCTCGTCCACACGCTGGACAAGCGGAAGAAGCACTACGGGCACACGGACGAGTGGAAGGACTACGTTCAAGTCACGGGCGGCGGCAACTGTTCCGTCGCGTCGGCTCGAGACGCAATGGGCATCGACTGGATGACCAAGACCGAACTGAACGAGGCGATCCCTCCCGACTACACCGAGTTCATCGGTGAGCAGATGATCGCGGCCCTCAGCCAATGGCAGCGCGAGATCGCTTAGCCGACTACTTCCGGCTGCATCCTGGCCGCGTCCTTGACGCTACTGAGCTAGCGCCGATAGCGGGGATTCAGGCATGGCAGCGCCGCATCCGTGAACTGAGGGCGGCGGGCTGGCCGATAGACACCTCGACCACGGCGGCAAACCTGAAGCCAGGGGAGTACCGGCTGGCCGGTGAACCACCGGAGGACTACCTCTTCGCGAAGGGAATCTCAGCCCGTGTCCGCGCCGAAGTACTGGAACGGAACGGCTACACCTGCCAGATGTGCGGCGCTGCGGCAGGCGAGACCGGCGACGACGGGAAGCGGGTCCGTCTCCAGATGGGCCACATCGTGGACGAGAGCTACGGAGGCGAGGCGGAAGCTCGGAACCTCCGTGCGTTGTGCGCCCAGTGCAACCACGGGGCGAAGAACCTAGTACCTGAGCCGCCGCGCTGGGTCTGGCTGCTGAGCCAGATACGGCGGGCGCGGGTCGACGACCAGTTGAAGGCGCTGGAGTGGCTTCAACGCAAGTTCGAGGGGGAGCCATGAAGGCGCAAGTCAAGAAGCTGTTGGCGAGGTTCGGTCAGGCGAAGAAGCATCCGATCTACGGCAACGCGACGGCGGAACAGGTCGCGCTCAAGCTGCGGCGCACCATCGCCGAACCCGCCCGAACTGAGACGAAGAAGGCAGGCTAGGGGCGCGTTCCCGCTGCCCCGCTACCGGCCTGTCCTGTCAACCCTACTTGATAATCCCCTACCCGAAGGGCCACGGCGCCGGCCCGATCGTCATGAAGCGGAGCGGCGACGGCGGGCTCACGTGGAGCGAGCGGCTGCCGACGCCGGCGAGCTGGGCGACGTCGATGGAGACGCCGACCGTCTTCCCGGTCGATCTCGCGGACGGCCGGCGGCGCCTCATCATGTTCTCCGGGCTCTACCCTGTGCGGATGGCGCGCTCGGAGGACGAGGGCGGGACCTGGACCGAGCTCGAGCCGATCGGTCACTTCGGCGGCGTCGTCGCGATGTCGTCGGTGGAACGGCTGCGCAGCCTGGACGGAGAGCTGATGGCGCTGTTCCACGACGACGGACGCTTCTTCCGCCGGCCGACATCCCGCTACGAGCGGATTCCCGGCTTCGAACCCGAGTTCAAGGTCTACAAGACGATCTCGCTCGACGACGGTCTCACGTGGTCGGAACCCGAGGTCATCGCCGAACACACGGAGGCGCATCTCTGCGAGCCGGGTCTGATCCGCTCGCCGGATGGCCGCGAGATCGCCGTGCTGCTTCGGGAGAACAGCCGCCGGTTCAACTCCTTCGTCATCTTCTCGCCCGACGAGGGCCGCACCTGGAGCCGGCCGGTCGAACTGCCGTCCTCGCTGACCGGCGACCGTCACGTCGGCCGGTACACGCCGGACGGCCGCCTCTTCATCACCTTCCGCGACCAGGAACCGTCCAGCCCGTGGAGGGGCGACTGGGTGGGCTGGCTGGGTCGCTACGAGGACCTGCGACGCGGGGGCCGTGAGCCCTGGGCGGGCGAGACGCGGGTGCGCCTGATGGACAACAGGTACGCCGCGGACACGGCGTACCCGGGCCTCGAACTGCTCCCGGACGGCACCTTCGTGACCACCACGTACGGCCACTTCACTCCGGGCGAGGAGCCGTGGATCGCCTCCGTGCGTCTCACGGCGGCGGAACTGGATGAGGCTTCTTCGACGGCTCCGATCGGCGTGCCGTCCAAGCTGGTGCTCAGGGTGGGAACCAGCGGCGACTATCCCCCGTTCTCGACCACCGAGAGAGTTTCGAACGAAGAGGCGGTTCGCCTGGGCTTCGACATCGAGATCGCGGAACGACTTGCCTCCGACCTCGGCTTCGACCTGGACTTCCGCCCCTTCGACTGGCCGGAGTTGGCGGCATCGATGGCCGCGGACGACTTCGATCTCGCGATGAGTGGCGTCACCTGGCGGCCCGGGCGGGCTGCCGTCGGGTGGATGAGCCGGGCGGTCGCGGCGGGCGGCCCCTGCGTGGTCAGCTCGGCGGCCGCGCCCGAGCCGCCACGCCGCGTGGCCGTCAATCGGGGCGGGATCCTGGAGAGCTGGACGCGGGAGCGCTTTGGAGACGGCGTCACCGGGATCACCGCCGTCGACGACAACCTCTCTCTGCCCGGCCGCCTGGAACGGGACGAAGTGGACGCCTTCGTCACCGATTCGTTCGAGGTCGAGCATTTCGGCCGTGACGGATGGCGGCGTCTCTGCGAACCGCCGCTCGACCGCAAGGTGTTCTGGGTCGCCCCCGAACGGGCGGATGAACTGGGGCCCTCGGTCGACCGCTGGATTCAGCGCAACGAGCGCTGGCTCGAGGCCCGCCGCGAGGAGTGGTTCGGCCGCGGCCAGCACCGCGACGAGCTGGACCACCTGCTCGACCTGACGGCCCGCCGGCTCGCCTTCATGCAACCGGTCGCCTGGTGGAAGTCGGCGCGCGGTGTGCCGATCGAGGATCTGGAACGGGAGCGGGTCGTGCTGGAGGCAGCGGAACGGAACGCTGCCCGCTTCGGGCTCGATCCGCAGCCGGTACGCGACTGGTTCGCGCTTCAGATCGACCTGGCCAAGGCGGTCCAGCGCCGGACCCCGGCGGCGGCGCCGACGCTGGAACTGGAGGAGGTTCGCCCGGCTCTGATTCGCCTGGGCGAACGCCAGGTGCGCTCGCTCCGGGCGCTGGCGGCCGGAGCGGTCGATGAGCCCGACGGTGCGGACCTCGAGGGCCTCACGCCATATCTGAATCGTGCGGAGGTGGAGCGGGTGCGGGCCGGATTGACGCGGCTCCTGGCCGGGCTGAGGGCTACTTCATCGCGGCGATGATGGCTCGCGCCATCTGCCACGTGGACGACTGGCCGCCGAGGTCGGGGGTCAGGTTCCGGCCTTCCTCGAGGACGGCGGTCACCGCCTGATCGATCCTGCTCGCCTCCTCGTAGAGGTCGAAGTGTCGGAGGAGCGCGATCGCCGGCGTGAGTAATGGCAGCAGGTTCGCCTGGCCGGTGCCGATCAGGTGCGGAGCGTCGCCGTGGACGGCCTCGAAAACGTGGCAGTCGTCGCCGACGTTGATCGCGTGTCCGGTGGAGATGCCGCCGGCGAGGCCGGCGCCTAAGTTGCTCAGGATGTCGCCGTAGAGGTTCTCCATCAGCATGACGTCGAAGTCGTACGGATTCAGCACGAGGCGCATGCAGGCCGCGTCGACGATGCAGTCGTCCACCTCGATGTCGGGGTAGCCGGCGGCGACGTCCCGGACCGTGTCCAGGAACAGGCCGTCGCTCTGCTTCATGATGTTCGCCTTGTGGATGGCGGTGACCTTCCGGCGTCCGTGGCGCTGGGCGATGCGGAAGGCGTAGTCGGCAATGCGTTCACACGCCGCGCGGCTGACCACCTTCATGCTCTCGACCACGCCGTCCACGATCTCGTGCTCGATTCCGCGGTAGACGCTTTCGGTGATCTCGCGGATCAGGAGCACGTCGAGGTCCGGATAACGCGTCGGCAGTCCGGGAATCGAACGCACGGGACGCACGCTGGCCCAGAGCCCGAGCATCTGCCGCAGGGCGACGTTCGGGTTCTGCGGTCCCGGCCCCACCCGCACGGCGTCGCGACCCGGGCCGATGAGGCGGGTCTTCAGCGCCACCCGGCAGTCGCGGATCGTGTCGGCCGCTTCGCCCAGGACACTCTCCGTGTTGCGGCGCACCGCGGTCGGCACGTCGACGCGGACGAAGTCGAAGTCGGCGCCGACGGACTCCAGGATCTCGAGCACCGGCGGCGCGGTCTCGGCGCCGATGCCGATGCTGCCGACGATCAGGGCGACCCGGGGTCTGGTTGCGGTCTTGCCGTCCGCTGTCATCGAGCGCTGTCCGGTTGTCGGTGCGCCGGCCCTCTGGCCGGCCTCCGGGCGGCGCGGTCCGCATCCCCGGCGACGGCGTCGAGTTCGGCGAGGAGCGCGTCCGTGAGTTCGGACGTGTTCGCCGATCCGCCCAGGTCCCGGGTGAGCGACTTGCCGGCAACCAGCAGCCGCTCGACCCCGGCGCGCAGGTGGTCGGCCGCGTCGGCTTCGCCCACATAGCGGAGCATCAACTCGGCCGACAGGATGAGGGCGATCGGGTTGGCCAGGTCGCGGCCGGCGATGTCGGGCGCCGTGCCATGGACCGCCTCGAAGACGGCGCAGCCCTCACCGTAGTTCGCGCCCGGAACGACACCCAGGCCGCCGACCAGTCCGGCGCAGAGGTCGCTGATCAGGTCGCCGTCCAGGTTGCCCATCACGAGCATGTCGAAGCGAGTCGGGTCGGTGGCCAGGTCGAGCGCAAGATTGTCGAGCGGCAGGTACTCGACCTGAAAGAAGGGGTAGTTCCGCTCGCACTCGCGTGCGCAATCCAGAAACAGGTTGTCCGAGAGGGGTGTGATCGAGGCCTTGTGGACGATCGTGAGCTTCTTGCGGCCGTGGCTGCGGGCGTACTCGAAGGCGAACTGCATGATCCGCCGCGACGCGTCCCTCGTGACGATCTTGAGCGCCTCGACGACGCCGTCGACGACTTCGTGCTCGCGGCCGCTGTAGAGCCCTTCCGTGTTCTCGCGCACGATGATCTGGTCGACGCCCTGGTAGCGGGCCAGCGTGTTCCCCGGCATCGAGCGCACGGGTCTGACGCAGGCGAACAGTTCCAGCGACTGGCGAAGGAGGACGTTGACGCTGCGCCAGCCGCCGGCGACCGGCGTCTGCAGGGGCCCCTTGATCGCGATCCGGTTGCGTCGGATGGAGTCGATCGCTTCGTCAGGAAGCGGCGAGAGTCCCTGGTCGACCGCCGTGCTGCCGGCCACCACGGGCTCCCAGTCGATGCGGCCGCCGGTGACGAAGTCGACCGCGCGGACCATCGCCTTGCTGACCTCGGGGCCGATTCCGTCTCCCGGCAGGAGAGTGACCGAGTACTTCAAGCTGCTAGGAGGCTCTGTCGTCGACCATCGCCTCGATCAGGCAGGGACCCGGTTCCGCGAAGCCGCGCTCGAGCGCCTCCGTGAGCTCCTCGCCCGTCCGCACCTGGACCGCCGGCATGCCGAAGCCGCGGGCCAGATCGAGCCACTCGACGCGGGGGCCGGAGAGGTCGGTCAGGTTGACACTCTGCGGTCCGAGTTCCTCGACACCGGCGCGGTGGAGCTCCACCTGGAGGATGCGGTAGACGTCGTTCGCGAACACGAGGTTCACGACGTCGACGCCCTCGCGGACCTGGCTCCACAACGCCTGGATCGTGTAGAGGCCGCTGCCGTCGCCCTCGAGATTCAGAACCTTGCGGTCCGGACAGGCGATCGCGGCGCCGAGGGAAGCCGGCAGGCCCATGCCGATCGCCCCGCCGTTCTCCTGGAGATAGGTGTGGGCCGGTGCGTTCATCGTGGCGGGATAGAAGCCGGCGCCGGCGGTGATCCCTTCGTCCATCACGATCGCCTGCTCGGGCAGGGTGGCGGCGATCGCCTGGGCGGCGACGCGGACTCCGATCGGCCCGGTGGGCGCCGGCGGTCTCTCGACGCTCCGTGCCGGAGGTGCCCCCTTGGCGCCGAGCGCGCCGGCCAGCTCACGGAGGGCGTGACCGCTGTCCTCCGTCGGGTGGCTGAGGACGACGACCTCCGTCGACTCCGGAATCAACCGGCTGACTCCACCCTCGTAGCCGAAGAAGGCGACCGGATCGAGCGCGCCGGCCAGGACTACCGTGTCCACGCCGTGGAAGAACTCCACCGCCTGTTCGGGAAAGTAGGGCACTCGCGGAAGCAGCGGCAGGTGGGGACCGCGTTCCATGCGTCCACAGAACGTCTCGGCGGTGAGCCGGCAGCCGGTCTTCGCCTGCACTTTGGCGGCCTCGCGCTGGGCGGCTTCCGTAAAGCCGGAGCTGCCGAGCATCAGCATCGTCCGTTCGCCTTTCGATGTCGCAATACGGGCGCGCTCGACCGCCTCGGGGCCGACGAGCGCGGCGGGTGGGGGAGTCGGTTCCACGATCGGACCGTACGCCTCGTTCCACTGGCAGTCGGTGGGCACGATCAGCGTGGCGATCTGCCCGGGATGACGGCACGCCGCCGAGATCGCATCCGCCATGTCGCGGGAGATGTGCTCCGCGGAGGCCGAGGTGCGCTGCCAGTCGGACACGGCCCGGACCAGACTCTCAACCTCGGTGTTGAGCGGCGGGTCGTAGTTCCGGTGCCACGTCGGATGGTGACCGATCACGTTGACCAGCGGAGTGCGGCCGCGGCGGGCGTTGTGAAGGTTGGCGAATCCGTTCGCGAAACCGGGGCCGAGATGGACCAGGGTTAGCGCCGGCTTGCCGGCCATCCGGCCGTAGCCGTCGGCGGCGCCGGTGGCGACTCCCTCGAACTGCGCCAGCACACCGCGCACGCCAGGGATCTCGTCGAGCGCCGCCACCAGGTGGATCTCCGAGGTTCCGGGATTGGCGAAGCAGACCTCGACGCCGGCGTTGGCGGCGGTCCGGAGCATGGCCTGGGCGCCGTTCATGGAACGCGGAGGGTAGCAAGTCGGGACGGGACGGCGATGAGCCTGCACGGGAGGCCGCCGGGGGGCTGAGCCGCAGTCGCGAGATGCAGCTCGCTAGCCTTCAGCCTCGGCGGGAAGATCGAGCGGCAAGGCGGTCGTGCGCTTGATCTCGTTCAGCACGATGCTCGTCAGCAGCCGGTCGACACCGGGGATGCCCGCGAGGTGATCCGCGAGGATGTGCTCCAGGTGCCGGTAGTCGCGCGCCACGATCTTGAGCAGGTAGTCGTGTTCGCCGGTGAGGAAGTGACACTCGAGCACCTCCGGCAGCCTCAGGACCGCATCGCAGAAGTGCTCTCTGGCGTCCGCCTGATGGTGGGTCAGGTAGACCTGCACGAAGCAGAGTAGACCCAGGTCCACTGCGTTCCGGTCCAGCAGGGTGACCCGCTGCTGGATCACGCCCCGCCGCTCCAGCTTGCGCAGGCGCTTCTTCAGGCCGGAGGCGGAAAGGCGCACCTTGCGGGCGAGATCCACGTCGGTTCGATTCGAGTCTTCCTGCAGGAGCGCGAGGATGGCGTAGTCGGTGGCGTCGAGGGGCCGGGCAAGGGAGCGCTTCGACTCCGCTGCTCGCTGATCGTCGGTGTTTTCCATGGTGCCGGAGTGTACACGGGCGCGATCGGTCTAGTGTGGAATCATCACTTGTTCGGTGTTGTTGGCTCTGATAGCGTTCCAGTCATGCCCATACACGCCCATTCCTATACCGAGACGTCCGCACCGGTGCCACTGTTGGCATCACGGCCGACGCGGTGTCGGGCGTCGAAGGCACCGCTGGTCGCATCGTGGCTGCAGGGTCGGGACCGCTCTCTGCTGAGGCGACTGGTCGATCGAGTCGCGCAGCCCGGCGTCGTGTCGCTTGCCGGTGGGCTGCCGGCGGTTGAGCACTTTCCCTCGCAGGCCTATGGCGAGATCGTGAGCGAACTGCTGGGCGATCCGGAGTCGATGCAGTACGTCCCGTCGTGCGGGGAACTGAAGGAAGGCATCGTCGAGGTGATGCAGCGTCGCGGCGTCGAGTGCCGGGCGGACGAGATCCTGGTCACGACAGGGGCTCAGCAGGCCCTGGATGTCGCCGTCCAGGGACTGCTGAACCCTGGTGGGAGTGTCGCAGTCGAGCGCTTCGCGTACGCGGGCTTCCGGGAGGTCCTGGCGCCGCACTCGCCGCGGCTCGTGACCCTGCCGAGCGGCCTCGACGACGGGCTCGATGTCGAAGCCCTGGAACGCTTTCTGCTCGCCGGTGCCCGTCCGAGCCTCGTCTACGTGATTCCGGATGCGCACAACCCGCTCGGCGTCAGCCTGCCGCGAGAGGCCAGGGAGCGGCTGGTCGTCCTGGCTCACGACTACGACTTCGTGATCCTGGAGGACGATCCCTACGGCCTGCTCTGGTGCGACGGCGAGTTCGAGGCCCCGCTCGCGGCACTCGACTCGGAACGGGTCGTCTACGCGGGCACGTTCTCCAAGATCCTGGCGCCGGCGTTGCGCCTCGGCTGGCTACGCCTGCCGGCGTCGCTGGTCAGGACCTTCGCGGCGGTCAAGGAGATCGGCGATCTGGAGTGCTCCAGGCTGAGTGTGTTGGCCGTGGCCCGCCTGTTGCGAGACATTGACCTGGAAGGCCACCTGGAATTGCTGCGGGGAACCTACCGGCGTCGTCGCAACGCGATGCTCGAGGCCCTCGCCGCCCATCTCCCGGCCGGCTGCGTCTTCACGGAGCCCGGGGGCGGCATGTTCGTGTGGGTGGGACTGCCCGAGGGGGTGGACGGCGAGCGCCTGCTCCAGCGGACCCTGAGCGAACGACGGGTCGCCTTCCTTCCGGCGACTGCGTTCGCCGACGCGGCGGATCGCGCTGCGCCCAGAAACGCCGCCCGCTTGAGCTTCTCACGCCTGGAACCGGAGGCACTGCGGGCGGCGGTGGCGGACTTCGCCGCCTGCATCTGACTTTCGTCCGGACTCAGGACAAACGACAGGAAAGGAGGGACGGAGTGACTTTGGGAGCTACAGAACAGACACAGCCCGCGTTCGTCGGCCGAAGCGCGGAGGCCGCGGACGACTTCTGTCCGATTCTCGGCTTCGACCACCTGGAGCTCTACGTCGGCAACGCGAAGCAGTCGGCTGCGTACTACTGCCACGCGTTCGGATTCGAGTGCACCGCGGTACGCGGGCTCGAGACCGGCGAGCGGACGCGCGCGTCCTACCTGGTCGAGCAGGGCGACATACGCCTCGTACTGACCAGTGGGCTTCACTCCTCCCACGACGCCGCCCGGTCGGTCAGCAGGCACGGCGACTCGGTCGCGGTGATCGCGCTCTCGGTGCCAAGTGTCGACGAGGCGTTCTCCGCCGCGGTTTCGCGGGGTGCGAGGCCCGCGGCTTGGCCGGCAGTCGCCAGCGATGACCACGGCGAACTTCGTCACGCTTCGATCCGTCTCTACGGCGACTGCGTGATGCAGTTCATCGAGCGTGGGGAGTACGGGGGCGTCTTCGGGCCCGGCTTTGAAGCGGCGCCGGAAGTGCCGGGCGCCGCCCGGCGCCGGGGCTGCGGGCTGCACACGATCGACCACGTCGTGGCCAACGTCGAGTTGGGACGGATGAACGAGTGGGCGCGGTTCTTCTCGCGCGTCCTGGGTTTCAACCAGCTCATCCACTTCGATGACGAGGCGATCTCTACCGAGTACTCGGCGTTGATGTCGAAGGTGATGCAGGACGGTTCGGGGGTCATCAAGTTCCCGATCAACGAGCCCGCCGAGGGCCGCAGGAAGTCCCAGATCGAGGAGTTCCTCGACTTTCACGAAGGGCCCGGCGTGCAGCACATCGCCTGTCGAACCGACGACATTCTCGGCACCGTGTCCCGGCTGCGTGAGAACGGGGTCGAGTTCCTTCACGTCCCGCGGAACTACTACGACGACCTCGAGCAGCGGGTCGGAGAGATCGACGAGCCGATCGATCGCCTGGCCGAACTCGGTGTCCTCGCCGACCGCGACGAGGACGGCTACCTGCTGCAGATCTTCACCAAGCCGGTCGAGGACCGGCCGACGCTCTTCTACGAGATCATCGAGCGACACGGGGCGAGGGGATTCGGTGAAGGCAACTTCAAGAGCCTGTTCGTGGCGCTCGAACGGGAGCAGGCGGCAAGGGGCAACCTGTGAGCTACTACCTGCGCGCGGGCGAGATCCCGCACAAACGCCACACCCAGTTCCGCAAACCCGACGGCTCGCTTCACCATGAAGAGGTCATGGGAATTCATGGCTTCTCGGGAGTTCAGTCGATCCTCTACCACCTGCATCCTCCGACCGCGGTCGAGCGGATCGGGGAACGCGCGGGCAACGGTCTGAAGCTCGAGTACGCGGGTCCTTTGCGGCACCGGTTGATCCGCGCCGCCAAGGCGCCCGAACGGGGAGACGCGGTGAGTGGCCGCCTGCCCCTGCTCGCCAATCGTGACCTCGTGCTCTCCGTGGCCCGTTTCCGGGAACCGATGGACTACTGGTACCGGTACGCCCATGGCGACGAGCTGCTGTTCGTTCACGAAGGCCACGGCGTGCTGGAGACTCAGTTCGGGCGACTCGACTACCGGCCGGGGGACTACCTGGTGTTGCCGACCGGCGTGATCTGGCGCCTCCTCCCGCGAGCGGACGAGGCTCAGCGGATGCTCTCCGTGGAAGCCGCGGGTCACATCGAACCGCCGCGGCGCTACGTGAACCGGTACGGGCAGTTCCTCGAGAACTCGCCGTACTGCGAGCGGGACATCCGTCCGCCGGAGTGGGCCGAGCCGCGGGACGAGGAAGGCGAGTTCGAGGTCCGGCTGAAGGCCCGCGGTGGGACGACACGCTATCTCTACAGGCGCCATCCGATGGACGTGGTCGGGTGGGACGGCCACCTTTGGCCGTACGCCTTCAACATCGAGGACTTCGAGCCGATCACCGGCCGCGTCCATCAGCCGCCGCCAGTGCACCAGACCTTCGACGGGCCCGGGTTCGTCGTCTGTTCCTTCGTGCCGCGGCTGTTCGACTACCACCCACAGGCGATTCCCGCTCCCTACAACCACTCGAACGTCGATTCGGACGAGGTCATCTACTACGTCGAGGGCGACTTCATGTCGCGTCGTGGCGTGGAGCGCGGAGCCCTGACCGTGCATCCGAACGGCATTCCGCACGGTCCCCATCCCGGCGCCTACGAAGGGTCGATCGGCAAGGAGAGGACCGAGGAGCTGGCGGTCATGGTCGACACATTCCGGCCGCTGCAACTCACCGCCGCCGCTGCCGACCTGGAGGACGAGGGCTATGCCTACAGCTGGCGCACTTGATCTGGCGCCTCGCGAACGGGCGGCCGGGCGCGATCTGACGACCGGCCGGGCCGGTTTCATCGAGGGGGCCCAGAGCAGGGGCGAGCTGTTCATCGAGCAGCCCTACGAGCTGTATAGCGAGCCGAACCAGCGGACCTGGCGGCGTCTGTACCGGGCGCTCGCAGGGCGCTGGGAGCAGCACGCTCATCCGCGTTTCCTCGACGGCGTGAGCCGTCTGGCGCTCGACCCGGACCGGATTCCGCGCCTTGCCGACATCAACCGGTTTCTCGAGCCGCTGAGCGGCTTCGTGGCCCGGGCGGTCAGCGGCTACGTTCCGGCCTATCTGTTCTTCGACTGTCTTCGCCGGCGCGAGTTCCCGACCACGATCACGATCCGGGACGGCGAGAGGCTCGACTACCTCCCCGAGCCCGACATCTTCCACGATCTGGCGGGACACGTTCCGATGCACACGGACCCGGCGTTCGCCGATGTCCTCGTCCGTTTCGGCGAGGCGGCGCGGACGGCGGCGCTGGTCGCCCGGGACGGCGACTGCGGCCGGGTCGAGAGCGCTCTCAAGGCCCTGGCGCGGTTCTTCTGGTTCACGATCGAGTTCGGCCTCATGCGGCGTCCCGACGGCAGCGGCCTCTGCGCCTACGGCAGCGGCCTCCTGAGTTCGGCGGGTGAGATCGTCCACGCATTGGACTCTCCCCGTGTGCAGCGGGCGCCGTTCCAGCTCGAATGGGTCGTGAACCAGAGCTTCGAGATCGACTCCCTTCAGCCTCTGCTCTTCGTCGTCGACGGCTTCGACCATCTGGAGCAAGAGGTACGCCGTCTCGAGCGCTGGCTGCGCGCCGGACGGCTCGACAACGTCGCCCCGGGCGAACCGGCTGTCAGCCGGGAGGATCTGCGGTCCTTTCTACAACCGGGAAGCGCCGGCACCTAGTAGCCCGGCGGCCGCTCGAAGCCGCCGATCTCCCTGCTAAGGCGGCGGGCGAGATCGAGGGTCGTGCGATCCTCCAGGAACGGTCCTGCGATCTGAAGGCCGACCGGCAGGCCGTCACTTGCCGTGCCGGCCGGAATCACCGTCGCGGGCAGGTAGGCGACTCCGGTGAGTCCGACCCAGAGCGTCTGTTCGCCGTAGGCGCGCTGTTCGCCGTTGACGGTGATGCGGCGGGCGCCCATCGGTTCACTGTGGTCGTGGGGAATCGCGGTCGTCGGCAGGCAGGGCAGGAGCACGGCGTCCCATTCCTTGAAGAACTCGTGCCACTTGCGCCGCATCTGGAGTCGGCGCTCGTTGGATGACAACCAGGCGCGGTGGCGTTGCGAGGCCCAGCGTGCGGCGAGCGCGCCTTCCTCCTCTTCGCGCAGGCCTCGCACGGCCAGTTCCTCGATCTCCTGGTGGCTGAAGCCGCCACACATGGCGGCTCCGAGGAGTTGGCCAAAGACGCGCGTCGCGTAGTCGAAGGTGAAGTCGGGTCGGGCTTCGCGATCGACCGTGGCGCCGGCCGCCTCCAGGGCTTCCGCGGCGGTCTCGAGGCGTTCCCGCACGCGCTCGTCGATCGGGCAGGAGGCTTCCTCGAACCACACCGCGACCCGGTAGTCCGAGATGTTCTCGTGGCGAGGCGGCGGCAGTTCCAGCCGATAGCCGGGAGCGTGCCATTCGTCCGGCCCAGCCAGGAGGTCGAGGCCGAGTTCCAGGTCTTCGACGGTGCGCGCCATCGGCCCGGCCACGGCGATGTCGGCCTGGGTCAGGGTGCCTGGCGGCCCTGGGATCTGGCCAAGCGCCGGTACGATGCCGTAGCTCGGTTTGTGACCGAAGACGCCGCAGGTCGAGGCGGGGCCGCGGATCGAACCGCCGATGTCGCTGCCGAGTTCGAACGGAGTCAGGCCCGCGGCGAGCGCGGCGGCGGAACCGCCCGAGGAACCGCCGGGTGTCCGCTCGAGGTTCCAGGGGTTGTTCGTTTGCCCGAAGACCTCGTTGTAGCTCTGCGTGTCGCCCGCGTAGATCGGCAGGTTCGTCTTGCCGAAGACGACCGCGCCGGCGGCCCGGAGGCGGGCGACCGGTACCGCGTCTACCTGCGGGATGTGGCCGCTGAGTTCGGGCGCACCCGAGGTCGTGCGCATGCCGATCGTCTGGAAGGAGTCCTTGATCGTCATCGCGACGCCGTGGAGCGGTCCGACTTCGCTGCCGTCCGCGATGGCCCGGTCGGCGGCGTCCGCCTCGCGCCGGGCACGCTCGGCGTCGAGCGTGACGACGGTGTTGAGCGGCGGGTTCAGGCGGTCAACGCGGTCAAGCAGGTGCTCGAGATACTCGCGAGAAGAGATGCGGCGGGTCCGGATGGCGGTGGCCGCCGCGTTGGCGGACCAGTACGCCGCGTCCAGGGCTGGCGCCGGTTCGGTGGAGATGACGGGAGAGGGTTCGCTCATGGCGCGGAGGCTAGCAGCGCCAGACCCGGTGGCACTCCGCTTGCAGCGCATTGGCGTGATCGAATCAGGACGTGGACTATGGTGTCGCCTCGGAGGAGACAGGCATGACTATCCGGAACCTCTGTTCAAGGCCTTGCGGAAGGCGAGACTTCTGTCGGGGTCCACTGATCCTCCTGGTGGCCGCCTTGGCTTTCGGGCATCCGGCGGCGGCCCAGGAGCCGGACGCATTGTCCTCATCTGAGGTCGCTTTCGGCGAGGAGATCGATGTCCGCGTTGTCAACCTCCAGGTCGTCGTCGAAGACGGCGAGGGACACCGCGTGTCAGGGCTCACGGCAGACGATTTCCTGGTACTGGTCGACGGTGAGGAGGTCGAGGTCGAGTACTTCACCGAGATCTCCCGGGGACGTGCGCGACCGATGTCTGGCGCCGACGCGCCGCCGGCCGTGGGTGGTGGCGACGTCGTGGCCACGCACTACGTGCTCTTTGTGGACGATGAGCGTTCGCTGCGGGCCCTGAGACGGCCGGTGTTGCGAGGCTTTGCGGACAGGCTCGGCCTGTTGGATCCGGCCGACCGGGTGGCTGTGGTCGTCCAAACCGACGGACGCCTCGAGCTCCTGAGTCCGTTCACGACGGATCGCGGGGCCACGTCCGCTGCGCTCGAGGAGCTCGATCGGGGGCGACGCTTTCGAGGCCTCCTGGATTCCCGGCGAATCCTCAGGACATTCACCGGAGGAGGTGGTGGAACGGCCGCGTACTTTCGCGATGCCGGGCCGCAGAGCCATGCGTCCGAAGCCGCGGCCGACCTGGTGGCTCGAGGTGGTGGCGTCTCAGCACACGTGGACCGCAACGCGGGAGGGGAGGCGCTGCTCGACAGCCGTGCGGTCGTTTCCGAGGGCCTGGGGGCCGCGGGAGCGATCGTGGCGTCCGACCTGGTGTTCGCCAACATGAAGCCCGACAGTTTCGAGCAGGAAGCGAGGGCTTCGATCCTTGAACAGGATCTGAGCCTTTCGGTCGATGCCGTGGTCTCGGCGATGCGGGCGCTCGATCCACCCGAAGGACGTAAGGTGCTTCTACTCCTGCCCGGCTACTGGCCGACCGGGGAGTTCCGGCCGTCCGGCCGGAGTGCCGGGCTGCGGACCGACCTCGAGTTACTGGACGGACTGATCGACACCGCCAACCTGCTCGGTTACACGATCTACCCGATGGACCAGCAGACCGGTTCGCCGAACATGAGGTTGTGGCAGAACCTGCGCTACGTCGCGCGCGACACAGGTGGCATCGCGTTCATGGCGGGGAGCAACATCTCGGCTCTCGAGCTGGTCGCAAGCGACACGTCGAACTACTACTGGCTGGGTTTCGCGCCGGAGTATCGGCGCGACGATCGCGTGTACGACATCGAGGTCCAGGTCCAACACCCGGGTGTCCTGGTGCGGGCCCGCCGCGGCTATCTGGATCTGTCGCGGGCTACCGAGGCCGACATGGAGGCTCAGCGACATCTCCTCTTTCGGCAGCAGACGGAAGAAGACGTGGCCCCGCTGAGGGTGAGAACCGGCGCGACCAGGTCCCTGCGCGGGAAGAGAATGAACGTGCCGGTGGATGTCGCGATCCCCATCGGGACCTTCACGGCGGTGCCGTGGAACGGCCGGTACGTGCAGCGATTGGAAGTTCGCTTCGCCACGATCGATCACGACGGCTGGCGGGCGGAACAGCCGGCGATTCCCCTCCACCTGCGTCACGACACCGCGCCTTCCCCGGACAGCGTGCAGTGGTTCCGCGCCGACGTGGAGATGCGACACCTTCCGCATACCCTGGTGGTCACGGTTCATGATCCCGTGTCGCGCCAGACGGCGAGCGCCCGCATCGAGGTGAAGCCATGAAGGTCGATCCCTGACAGAATCGGCTTTACGTGGGGCACTTGAGCTTCAGTAGGTCTTCACTCGTACTTGCGGCTGCTCTGATTCTCGTCTGGACGCAGCCGGCAGGAGCGCAGCCTCCTTCCCGGGAGACGGACACTCCGCCCCCCGAACTCTTCTTCGGCGAGGAGATCGACGTCCGGGTGGTCAATCTGGAGGTCGTCGTTGAGGACCGGTCGGGCAACCGGGTGCATGGGCTCGAGGCGGACGACTTCCGGATCTTCGTGGACGGCGTCGAGGTCGATGTCGACTACTTCACGGAGATCCTGGAGAGCCGCGCCGTGGAGTCGCGTGGCGGCGAGGCGCCGCCGGCGATCGGCGACGGCGATTCCGTGCCGACGAACTACCTCCTGTTCGTGGACGACGATCACACCCACGTCGCGTTCAGGCGGCCGGTTGTCCGCGGGTTCGCGAACCAGTTGGCGAACCTCGGCCTGCGGGACCAGGTCGCGGTCGTCGTGCAGAGCCGCCGCCGGTTGCAGGTCCTCAGTCCGTTCACGACGGATCGTCGGCGGACCCGCGCTGCGCTGGCGGAACTCGAGCGCGGGCGCTCCTTCGGCGGTGCGCTCAGGTCGCCGCGCCTGATCGACCAGTCGCGCTTCGCCGAGAATCGGGAGAGCGGTGTGGTGGCGGGCGCCCGGGTTGACGAAGACCTGACGTCCGTCGCCGCGGACCTCCCGTTCGCGTCGATGGACCTGCCGAGCGCGGCGAGCGAGGCGCGGGCGGAGAGCCTGGCGCGGGATCTCGAGTTTTCGGTCACCGCGGTCAGTTCAACGATGCGGTCGCTCGACGTGCCGGACGGCCGCAAGGTGCTTCTGCTGCTGGCGGGCGACTGGCCGGTCGGCACGTTTCGGCTGGCGGGCCAGGGGATCGGCCTCCGCTCGGACTGGAGCATCCTCGACGCGCTGATCGACACCGCCAACGTCCTCGGTTACACCATCTATCCGGTGGATCAGCAGAAGCGGCCGAGTCTGATGCGCTGGCAGAACCTGCGGCAGATCGCGGAGCAGACGGGCGGCAGGGCCTACGTGGCCGGGGCGAACCTTGGAGCGCTCCGGAGAGTCAGCGAAGACACCTCGGACTACTACTGGCTCGGCTTCGTGCCGGAGTACCGCCGCGACGATCGGGCGCACGAGGTGCGGGTCGAACTCAGGCGGCCTGGCCTGCGGGTGCGTTCGCGCAGTGGCTACGTCGATCTCTCGCGCCGGGCCGAGGCTGACATGGAAACGCAGGGTCGGCTGCTGTTCCCCGACGAAACCCGCACCCACGGCGAGCCGGTGTTAAGGGTGGAGATCGGCGAGCCGGAACCGACCGGACCGTTTCGCCGCAAGATGCTCGTGCCGGTGACCGTCTATATCCCGGTGGGCTATTTCCCCGTGTTTCCCTTCGAGGGTCGGTTCCTGACCCGGCTGGAACTCCGCTTCGCCGTCGTCGACCGGAACGGACAGCAGGCGCGGATGCCGGTCATTCCGCTCAACCTGGCCGGCGGGACACAGCCGGCGCCGGATGCCGTCGTGCCCTACGAGGCCGTCCTGACCCTGCGCCGGAGGCCGCACGACCTCCTCGTCTCCGTCCACGACCCGGTGAGCCGCCAGACCGTCAGTGTGCGGACGCAGGTCAGGTCGCGGATGGACCCGATGACCACCGGAGGGTCTCCTTGAGCCTGATCGACGGCGTCGGCGGCGCCTTCATCTTCAGCGAGGATCCGAAGCGGCTCGCCGACTGGTACGCGGACCACCTCGGCATCGAGTTCGAGGGGAGCGAGGAGTTCGGCGCCTTCTACGTCCGCTACGTAGCGGCCGACCCGGACGACGCTGCCTGGGTCATGGACACGACCTTCGCGATCATGAAGGCGAAGCGGCCGGTACCGCGGATGTCTCCCAACGAGGGGACGGAGCAGGGGGACATGTACGGCGACCAGCCCTTCATGATCAATCTGCGGGTGCGCGATCTCGACGCGGTGCTGCAGCATCTCGCGGAACGGGGAGTCGAGCCGCTGCGCCGTGACGACGAGGGCTACGCGCTGTTCGCGTGGATCCGGGACGCGGAGGGGAACCGCGTCGAGTTGTACCAGCCGCGTCCCGACGCGGCGTAGGACACCCGGGTGGCGTGCGGGTGGGGACGATGCGCCGCTCTATTCGAGTCCCTGGCAGGCGGCCTTCGCACCGGCCGGGTCCATCGCGTCGCCGCCTTCGCCGATGTAGGCGATCCTGCCGTCCTTGCCGACCACGTAGGTCACACGCTTGGCGAGACCGGCGTATTGCTCCATCGTCCCGCCATACTGATTGATCACCTTGGCGTCGACATCGCTGAGAAGCGCGAAGTCGAGTCCCAGGTCGGCGGCGAACTTCTTGTTGTCCTCCAGCTTGTCGGCGCTGATGCCGAAGACGATGGAGTCACTGTCGGTGAAGTCGGAGATACCAGCCTGGTATCTGTTCATCTCCATCGTTCATCCGCCGGTGAAAGCTTTGGGGAAGAAGGCGAGCACAACGTTCTTCTGGCCAGCGAACGACGACAACGTCACCTCGGTGCCGTCGGTACTGGGCAGCGTGAAGTCGGGGGCCGCGTCGCCGACCGCCGGTGAGGCGCCGCTTGCGGGTGCGGAAGCGAAGGAGGCGGCGGCCAGAAGCATCGCCGAGGTTGCGCAACGAATCATGGACTCTCCTGGTACTCGGGTTCGTGCCGGCTCGCTCGTTTCGGGACCGGAAGACCGGCGCCATGAAGGCGGGAAGCGCGCGGGAGTGTAGCAGCCCTGGCCTGCTGTACACTGCGCCACCTGCGTGGCCGCCCTCATAGCCTTGCGTCCGTAGTCGCTGCTTCGGCTTTCGCTTGCGCGTCGCCAGCGCTCGAGGACGTACCGCCGGGCTTTGAACTCCACCCGGAGTTCGAACTCGAGCTCGTCGCCGCCGAGCCGGTCGTCATCGACCCGATCGACCTCGCCTTCGACGAACGGGCCAGGGCGTTCGTGCTGGAACTCCCCGGCTATCCGGACATGAAGCGGCCGGCGCGCATCGTGGCCGTCTCGGACACGGATGGGGACGGACGATGGGATCGACGACGACTCTTCGCCGACGATCTCGGCATGGCGGACGCGATCCTGCCGTGGCGCGACGGACTCCTCGTGGCGGCGCCTCCGGACATCCTCTACCTGGAAGACGCCGACGGCGACGGGAAGGCGGATCGTCGCGAGGTGATGCTCAGCGGATTCGCCGAGGGCAACCCCCAGCACAACGTGAACGCGCTCCGGTACGGTCTCGACAACTGGGTGTACGGCGTCAACGGAGGCAATGGCGCCAGGCCGTTCTGGCCGGAGGCTCCGGAGGAGGCCGTCGAACTCGGGCAGGACGACTTCCGGGTCGATCTCAGGACGCGGCGCTTCGAACCGACCGGCCGCGGCGCCGGTGGTTTCGGGATGACGTTCGGTGTCTGGGGCCGCTCCTTCGCCACCCACAACCTGGATCACCTGAGTCAGCTCGTCATCCCGCGCCGCTATCTCGGGCGGCTGCCGCCGTCTTGGCAGAGCGGTCGCCTCCGCCTGGCGCCCCATCCGGACGGGGGTCCCGCCGAGCTGTTTCCGATCGGTGTGCGCCAGACGCGGCCTAATCACCCGGAGCAGTCGGGCCGGTTCTCCGCCGCCTGTGCCGTGACGGCGTACGGCGGCGGCGCCTTCGAGAGCACCGGTCTGACTGGCGAGAGTTTGGCCGTCTTCGTGGCCGATCCGTCGGCGAACGTGGTCCACCACGCGGTCGTCGATACGAGCGGCGCGGCCGCCGAAGCCGGCCGTGGGCGTCCCGGAGTCGAGTTCCTCGCCTCGACCGATCCCCTGTTCCGCCCGGTCAACCTGCGCGTGGGCCCCGATGGCGCGCTCTACGTGCTGGACATGCACCGGGGCGTGATCGAGCACCCGGAGTGGATTCCCGATACGGTCGAGGCCGCGCTCGATCTCTACGAGGGGAAAGACCGCGGGCGCGTCTACCGGATCGTTCCGGCGCGCGGTCTGCCGGCCTGGTCGGCGGACTTCGAGGGCTTCGATCGATCGCGGACTGCCGATCTGGTCGACGCTCTCGGTCACCCGAACCGGTGGCGCCGCCTGACGGCACAGAGACTGCTCGTCCAGGAGCACGGTCCGGAACCTCCGACAGCCCTGGTGCGCAGCCTCCTGGAGCGCCTCCTGGAAACAGACGACTCCCTGGGGCGGCTCCATGCCCTTTGGTCGCTGGCCGGTCTCGGAGCGTTGGACCGGGGGACCCTGACGGCTCTGCTCGACGACCCTCATCCGGAACTTCGTCGAAACGCGTTGCTGGCGTTCGAGGAACTGCTTCACGGCGAGGCGCCGAAGAGCGGTTTCGCGGAAACCGTCGTGGGTCTGATCGGCGATCCGGAACCGGCCGTGCGTTTGCAGGCGATCCTCACCGCCGGCCTCCTGCTCGAATCGGAGGCGTACGTGGGGCCGGAGTTCGGACTGTCGGCCGCCTCAGCGGTCGTGGCCGGAACGGCACGCCCCGAGGCCGGGATGCCCGCGTCGGCCGGCGTGGAGAACCTCGAGCGGTCGGAGCTCGAGCGGGACGGGCCGTGGCTTCGTCTGGCGGCCGTCTCGGTCCTGGCTGACGATCCGGCCGCTGCGCTGAGGCTCCTGCTCGCGTCCGGTGGGTCGGTCGACCCGGGCGGAGCGGACATCGTCGAGCGGGTGGCTGCGCTTGTTCCGGCGGAACGCTTGGGCGAGGTGATCGGCGACTCCCTGGTCGTGCGCGCTCTGAGTGAGTCGGGAGCTGGGAGCGCCGGCACGAGTCGCGCGTTGCTGGCCGGGCTGACGACCGCCGCTTCAGGCGCCGACAGCGCCGAGTCCGTTGCCGCGGATCTCGGCGTGGCGTTGCGGCGCCTTCGCCGATCGAGCGACGATCCCCTGGCTGAGTCGGCCTGGAGTATGACCGCCGCTCTGAGGGTCGATGTGTCCCCGGAGGAGATCGCGCACCTCGACTGCGCCGGAGTTCGGGCAGCGGACGGGGACCGGGACGTGGCGGAGCGGCTAGAAGCTCTCGCACTCTTCGGTCTTCGTCGACTCTGGCCCGCTAGCGCGCAAGAAGCGGCCGCTCCGTGTCCTGGCGGTACAAGCCCCGGCGAAGCGTCCGCCGCCGGCTCCTGGCTGGAGCGGATGGGTTCGTTGCTGGATGCCGGCCATCCGGCGCCGGTGCAGCGGGCGGCCATGGCGGAGCTTGCGGCCGCGGAGGAGGCGGCGGTCACGGCGTACGTCGTCGATCGCTGGCCCTACCTGGGGCCGGCCGCGCGAAGGGATGCCGCGAGTTACCTGATCCGGGGCAGGGGGCGGCACCGCGCCCTTCTCGACGCGCTGGAGAGCGGCCGCATCCGACTCGGCGAGATGAACTTCATCCTGGAGCGGCGCCGCTTCCTGCTGCGTTCGCCGGACCAGGAGGTGCGGCGCCGCGCGGCGGCCCAGTTCGACGACGCCGGCGTCGCGACCCGGGCCGAGGCGATCGCGGCGATGCGGCCGGCGCTCGAACTCGACGGGGATCCGAAGCAGGGCGAGGCACTGTTCCTGGAACTCTGTGCACGTTGTCACCAGAGCGGTGGCATGGGCTTCGGTCCGGGCCCGGATCTCGCCGGCATCGGCCGCAAGAGCGGCGAGACCCTGCTGCACGACATCCTGGACCCGAACGCCGCGGTCGACGCCGTCTACGTGAACTACATCGTGGAAACGACAGAGGGAGAGGTCTTCTCCGGCATCCTCGCCGAGAGTTCCGGCGGCGGCGTGGTCCTGCGGGCGGCCGAGGACACGGTGATCGAGGTCCCCGCCGAACGGATTCGGGAGGTGCGCAGCGACGGGCTCTCGATGATGCCCGAGGAGCTCGAGGCGGGTCTCGAACCCGAGGACCTGGCCGATCTGCTCGCCTTTCTGAGCCGCCGTTAGCGCGAGGCTAACGTCGCCGGAGCGCTTCGATCTCCAGGAACCGCTCCTTGAGACGCACCGCCTGCTCGAGGTCTAGCACCAGGTAGATCTCGTTCGGGCGCGGCCCGCGCCGGAGGTAGTCGTAGAGATAACCGGGGAGCTTGTCGTGGCGGCCGAGAGCGCGCCAGAAGGCCTCTTCCGCGAGGTCGCGGGCGCGCTCGAGGAACGGAGTCGTCACCCGATGCTCGAACGGGCGCAGGTCGTGCATCGCCTCCAGGGCGAGGTAGTTCAGCCGGCGCGTCGTCTCGTCGACCGGGAACGACAGCACCGTGCCGAAGGGAAGCTCGTCGCCGAACCACGGCGGCAGGGACTCGAGCGCCGTGTTCGGACCCAGCGGATAGGGCTCGGCACGGGTCGCGTGATTGGTGTAGAGCAGCAGCGAGCCCTCGAAACCGCGTTCCTCCAGCGCCTCGATCAACGCCACCGTCGTGTACTGGTGGTCGGCGTGGCTGTCGAGCAGGGGGTTGGGCGCCGCGATCAGGTCGGGACCGGTCCAGTCGACCTCCCGTCGCAGGTCCGCGACGAGGGCCGGCCAGCTCGACTCGAACGGTCTGGTCGCAAGTTGCGGCTCCGTGTTGACCTGCCGGAACAGGCCCGGATCCTCGAGTTCCGTGAGGATCGGCGGCACGATTCCGGGCCGCCGCTCGTAGAGCGTGCGCAGAACGCCGTCGAAGTGCCCGAGGTTGCGGGAGCGGCTGATCGGCACGCCGCCCAGGAAGGGGACGGTCAGGCTGTCCCAGGTGCGGATCAGGCCCTTGATGCGATAGTGCTCGCCGTTGTCGGGGAACAGGCCTCCGTAGTTCTTGCCTCCGTAGTCGCCGGCGGTCACGGTGACCACGTCGGCGTGGGTCGTCGCGTAGAGGCCGAAGGCGGCGATCTCGGCATCGTCGGGATGGGGGGCAACGACGAGCACCCGGGTCGAGGCGTCGATCGGTTGGTTGGCGAAGGTGACCAGACGAGCCGACCCCGTGCGCCATCCGATCTGCCGCCCGACCATGTCAATGGGACCGCGGCCCGCCGCCGGCGACACGTTGAGGTAACGCCGGCCGGTCGAGCGTGGTGCGAAGGACTGGGTGAAGGTCTCGCCGCCCGCGCGAAACTCGATGTAGGGAGCCAGCGACGGAAAGAGGGGCCTGGTCTTGACGTGGAGTTCGAGGAATGCGGTGATGCCCGCGCCGGCCGCCTCCGCCGGCCACTCGAATCCCCCGCGGGTGAGGCGGACTTCGAACGTCTGTGCGTCGCGCCGCTCCAGGGTGTAGTCGTGCGCCTGACGCGGATCGTGCCGGAAGAAGTTCCGGTAGGAGCTACCGCGGCAGTGGCCCCAGAGTCCGACCGCCACCAGGGCGATCAACAGGGCGACCCAGTGCCTGGGGACCCAGCGCCGGGAAGTCACCGCGGACCGGGAGGCGGTGGACCGACGTACTCGCAGTGGCCCCGCGCCCCAAGCAGTTCGTCGATCTCGCTCTTGATCGCCTCGCCGATCGGGGCGCGGCTGCCGTTGGCGCCCGCGGTGACGATCGCGTCGTCGAGTTCGATCCTGAACTCCACGTCGACTCCTCCGTTCGGCCTGCCGTTCACGCCCTTGTGCCGGTGCCGGTCGAGCAGGTCGCGGAGACGCTCCAGCTCGTCGTCGAGGCTGTTGCCGCCGCTTCCTGTGCCCGTCGTGCCGTCGAGGTGGATGCGGAGGCGCCGCGAGAGCTTCGCCTCGGCCTCCGCGGTGCCGATCACCCTGCTGACGACCAGGTTCGGGTCCTCGCGGCGCCGGTCGACCCGACCGACGAAGAACAGGACCGCGCCGCGATCCAGAGCCGCCTCGTAGTCGGAGTAGGCATCCGCGAACAGGACGCCCTCGATCCGGTCGCTTCGATCCTCGAGCTGAACGATCGCCATCTTCTGGCCCGGATTGCGTCCCTTCCGCGTGCGCGTCGTCCGGATCCCGCCCAGCAATGCGCCGAGGACGACTTCGGTCTCCGCGGGCAGCTTCTTCAACTGCTCGACATTCACGTTGCCGAAGCGCTCAAGCAGCTCCCGGTGATCGTCCAGCGGATGACTGGTCGCGAAGAAACCGAGTGCTTCCTTCTCGTAACCCAGGAGTTCGCTGGCGCTCCAGGGCGGCACCGAGGGCAGGTCCTGGTCGGCTTCCTCCTCAGCCTGGGCGTCATCCGTGCCGGCAAAGAGCAGGCTCGCCTGTCCGCTCTCGCGATCGGCCGCGGCGCGCTGCCCCGCCTTGATGGCCGGCTCGAGCGCCTGGAGCATAGCCGCGCGCTTCTCCTGCCCGTGAATCCGGTCGAAGGCGCCCGACTTGATCAGGGCATCGATCGCGGTGCGGTTGACGACCGCCAGGGGAACCCGGCGGCAGAAGTCCCACAGACTGCGGAAGGGCCCGCCGTCGTCTCGCGCCTCGAGGATCGCGCGCACGGCCTTCTCGCCGACGCCCTTGACCGCGGACAGGCCGAAGCGGATGTGTCCGTTCGCGGTGCCGTGCTCCTCGCCGGGATCGAAGACGACGTGGAAGCGCACTCCGGAGCGGTCGATGTCGGGCGGGCCGACGTCGATTCCCGTACGGCCACCCGGGAGTGCGACCCGCGCGCATTCGTCCACGTAGTGGACCAGCTTGTCCGTGTTGTCGGCGGCGTAGGTGAGGACCGCGGCCATGTACTGGACCGGGAAGTAGGTCTTCAGATACGCCGTCTGGTAAGCGAGCAGGGTGTAGCCCACGGAGTGCGACTTGTTGAAGCCGTAGCCCGCGAACTCCTCGATCAGGCCAAACAACTGTGCTGCCTGGGCCCTGTCCAGACCCTTCTCCTGGGCGCCGGCAAGAAAGCGCTTCTGAGCGGCGTTGATCGTCTTGCGGCTCTTCTTGCTGATCGCCTTGATCAGGGTGTAGGCCTCTCGCAGCGGCACGTCTCCCAGCTCATGGACGATCTGCATGACCTGTTCCTGGTAGACCATGATGCCGTGCGTGTCGGCGGTGTGACGGTCGACGATCTCGTGCACCTGGGGAGCCTTCTCGCGGCCGTGCTTGCGGTCGCAGTAGGTGCCGATGAGCGCCATCGGACCCGGCCGGAAGAGCGCGTTGGCGGCGACGAGATCCTCGAACCGGTCGGGCCTCATCTGCAGCAGCAGATTGCGCATGCCCTCCGACTCGAACTGGAACGTGCCCGCCGTTTCAGCGCGGGCGAAGACGTCCAGCACGCGTCGATCGGCGAGGTCGATGCGGTCGAGATCGAGCGGGTCGCGACCTTCGGGAACGCCTGGAACCGCCGCCGCGATCGCCTCCGGCGGCAGCGTCTCGCGCACCAGTTGGCGGCAGCGCTCGATGATGGAGAGCGTGGTCAGCCCCAGGAAGTCCATCTTCAGCAGGCCCATCTTCTCGACCGTCGGACCGTCCCACTGGGTGACCAGAACCTCCCTGGAGCCCTGGCTGCGGTTGGTTGCCAGGGGTACGAGGTTCTCGAGCGGCTGGGTGGCGATGACGAGCCCGGCCGCGTGGACGCCGCTGTGCCGGGTGATGCCCTCGAGTTCCCTCGCCGTGTCGATGACTCCCCGGATCTGCTCGTCGCCGTCGTAGAGGTCTCTGAGTTCCTTCTCGCGCTCCAGCGCCTGGTCGATCGTGACGCCGAGTTCGGAGCCGATCAACCTGCAGATCCGGTCGACCTGGGCCAGCGGGAGTTCATGCACGCGCCCGACATCGCGGATCGCCGCCCGCGCCTTCATCGTGCCGAAGGTGATGATCTGGGCGACGTATCCGTACTTCTCGCGGACGTATTCGAGGATCTCGGCCCGGCCGTCCTGGCACAGGTCGATGTCGATGTCGGGGTATTCGCTGCGGTCGGGGTCGGTGAAGCGCTCGAACAGAAGGCCGTAGCGAACGGGGCAGGCATGGGAGAGGCCCAGGGTGTAGCCGACCATCGTGCCCACGCCTGAACCGCGGGCGGCTGCCGGGATGCCGCGCTTGCGGGCTTCGTTGACGAAATCCCAGACGATCAGGAAGTAGGCGCTGATCCTCTTGCCCGCGAGCACCGAGAGTTCATGGTCGAGACGGCGTCGGTGTGCGTCCTCCAGCCGGTCGCCGTAGCGCCAGGCCAGGCCGGCCTCGCTCAGTTCGCGCAGAGCGCGATCGCAGTCGGCGTGAAGCGCGGCCAGTTCCTCCTCGCCGGGCTGCTCGGCCAGAGGCGCCACCCGGTAGCCGGCGCAGAAGCGATCGAACCACGCCCCGCTGCCCGGCTCCGGCTCGGTCTCGCCGGCCGCAAGCTCCGGCGGATCGACGCGCTCCACCCGTACCAGCGGAGCATGGTTGGCGGAGAAGTCGAGTTCCACGTTGCAGCGGTCGGCGATGCGGCGGGTGTTTAGGACAGCCCCGGCTGTCTCCGGATCGTCGAAGAGATCCACCATCTGCTCGGGGCTCTTGACGTAGAGGTCCTTCGGGTAGTGCAGCCGGTCCTCTTCCTGCTTGGACTTGCCGGTCGAGACGCAGATCAGGGTGTCGTGGCTGTCCCAGTCCTCGGCGGTCAGGAAGTGGGAGTCGTTGTCGCACACCAGCGGCAGGTCGAGTTCGCCGGCGAGGCGCAGGATCGCCTCGTTCACCTGGTCCTGTTCGGTCGTGTCGTGCCGCTGCAGTTCCAGGTAGAAGCAGGGTTCGCCCTGCTCGTCTTTGGGGAACTTCCGCCGGTGCCACTCGGCTTCCTCGCGGGCGCGCTCCCAGTGGGTGTCGGCGCCGGTTTCGATGTGCCGTCTCAGGTGGTAGGCGAGCGAGGAGCCGAGATGGCCGTTGATCGCGATCAGCCCGTCGCTCCAGCGGCCGAGGGTCTCCTTGTCCATCCTCGGCCGGTAGTAGAAGCCCTCCAGAAAGCTGTCCGAGGAGAGCTTCACCAGGTTCCGCCAGCCCGTCTCGTTGCGGGCGAGCAGGACGAGGTGGAATCCACCGTCGGCGACGCCCTGAGACTCCTTGTATCGCCGGTCGGAGGTTTCCGTCTTGATGTCCGGTGCGACGTAGGCCTCGATGCCCAGGATGGGCTTGATGCCCTTCTTGCGGCACGCTTCGTAGAAGGCAACCGACCCGTACAAATTGCCGTGATCCGTGAGGGCGACCGCATCCATGCCGAGCGCCTCGATGCGGTCGACCAGGGGCCCGATCCGGTTGCCTCCGTCGAGCAGCGAGTACTCGGAGTGGAGGTGTAGGTGGACGAAGTCCGGGGCCATGCTCGGTAGGAGGAGTCTGCGCCGCGGACGAGGGGTCGGGACCCTGCCGCCCGCTGTGACGGCGCAAGCTTCTCACCGCCGGGTCAGCGGTGCAAGGGCCGGAATCGGGTTTCTCGCGCCTCTTTCCGTCTAAGTCTGTGTGGCCGCGGTCCCGAGGTCAGCCAAGAGGACCCCGGCGCTGGTTCGGGCGCCGCTCCTGCCCCTGGCCGCAGTGCTCGTGGTCGCGCTCGCCGTGGGTGGGCGCGGCCGCGAGCAACTTGGCGTTCTCGACCCGGTGCGGCCGGTCACCGCCGACGTCGCCGTGCCCCCACTCGGCGCGGCGGCCTGGCAGCGCGCCGGGGACGGCTGGACCGCGAGGGTGCGGATCGTCGCGGTCGAACAGGCGGGCCGCAAGGTTGGAGCTCCGGACCGTGCCTGGCTTCGGCTCCGCGGCCGTTTGCCGCCGCCTCCCGACCGGCGCCTGCGGGTTCGCGGATACCTGAGCCGGCGTCAGTCGTACCTGAATCTCCGCGTCTCCAGACCGGGAGACTGGGGACTCAACGTGAAGAGCCGCCGGCTTCTTGACGGCAGGGGAGAAGAGCCGGGACCGTTCCTGCGCACCGTCGTCGAACTGCGGCAAAGGCTCCTCGAGCCGGTGACGTCGAGCGCGCGGCCCGGAGCGATTCTGGCCCAGGCGCTGGTGTTTGGCGATGGACGCCGCGTGCCTCCCGACCTCAGGACGGGTTTGCGGCGCGCCGGTCTTTCGCACCTGTTCGCTGTGTCGGGTCTGCACGTGGGTCTGATCCTGGGCGGTTGCTGGTGGCTCCTGGGCGGAATCTCGAATCGGCTGACCGCGGTCTGCGGCGTCTCGGTTCTCCTCCTGTATGGCTGCCTTGTCGGCCCGAGACCATCGTTGCTACGGGCGGCGGTCATGGCTCTGCTCGTCATCCTGGCGGTGGCGATGGAAAGGCCGCCGCAGGCGCTCAACTCGCTTTGTGCCGCTCTGATCCTGATTCTGTCCTTCAACCCGGCCGCGATTGTTGATCTGGGCTTCCAGCTCAGCTTTCTGGCCACCGCGGGGATCCTCCTGCTGACGCCGCAACTGCTGGAGCTGTGGCGGCGCAAAGCCACCGGGGCGGTGGGCCATCTCGCGGCCGGCCTGGCCGTGACGGTCGCCGCCCAGCTCGCCACTCTCCCGGTCACCGCCGTGCAGATTGGCGTCCTGACACCACTGGCGCCGGTGCTCAACCTCCTGTTCGTGCCCTGGACCGCGTTGACGCTCGGAGTCTCGCTGATCTGGGTTGTCGTGGCGGCGGGGGCGTCGCTGCCCGTGTTGTCAGTGGTCGCCGAGCCGGGCGCCGCCGTGCTCCTGGGACTGCTCGACGCCCTCAGCGTGCCGTTCGCCTGGCTGGCGGAACTGCCTCCAGGGGCGTGGCTGGCGATTCCGGTGAGCGTCCGTTTCGAGCACGCCCTGACATTGGCAATCTGGCTGGGCATCTTTCTGTCCGGTTTCCGGCGGGCCGTCTACTCGCTCTCTCTCGTGCTCGTCTGTGTACCGACGCCGGGCGACCCGGATCCGAGGCTCGTGATGCTCGATGTGGGGCAGGGGGAATCCCTGCTGTTGCGGAGCGGAGACCGCGGGCCGGTCATCCTGGTCGACGGCGGAGGTTTCCGGCAGGGGAACTTCGCGGAGGCGGCGCTGCTGCAGGCCCTGGCCGCCGAGGGGGTACGCCGGATCGATCTGGCGGTCCTCTCGCATGGGGACGCGGACCACTGCCGCGGTCTGCTCGAACTCTCGCGCTACCTGCCGATCGAACGTCTCTGGGCGGCCGGGGCGGAAGTCCGGGATGGTTGCGGCCGGGAACTCGTCCAGCGGCTCTCCGGGCGCGTGCGACTGGTCGAGCGAGGTCACGCCGAATCGCTCGGCCTATGGCGGCTCGGAGTGGTTCATCCCGGGCCCGATCCGGGCGCCCACGGCAACGCGGCATCTCTCGTGGTCCGCGCCTGTGCCGGGCGTTCCTGCGCGTTGCTCACCGGCGATCTGGACATGGCCGGCGAGAGGGAGCTTCTGGCCTGGATCCGGAGCCGGGGCGGATCGCTTCGAAGCGATGTCCTCAAGGTTGCCCATCATGGCAGCCGCACGTCGACCGTCCCGGAGTTCCTGGATGCCGTCAGGCCGCGACTGGCTTTGATGTCGGCCGGCCGACGTAATCCATACGGCCATCCGGCCCCAGAGGTCGTCGAGCGGATTGAACGTCGAGGAGCCCGGGTGTTGCGCACGGATCGGCACGGACGGATCGAAGTCCGTTTCCGGCGCCATGAAACCGGTGTTCGGCGTCCCGTCTTCCAGGTTCGGGCGTGGCCCCCCTAAGGGGCTATCCTGCTTCCATGCCGGAACCCCCGTGGCAGGTGATCGCCGTCCTCGGCCCGACGGCGACCGGCAAGAGTGCCTTCGCGATGGAGTTGGCCGAGGTTCTCGGACAGAGGGGCTTCGGCGCCGAGTTGATCAGCGCCGACGCGCTGCAGGCTTATCGGGGCTTCGACATCGGCACCGCGAAGCCTGGGCCGCGTGCACGGACCCGGGTGCGGCATCACCTGGTTGATGTCCTCGAACCGCACCAGGCGTTCTCGGCGGGGGAGTTCGCGCGCCGGGCGCGTACGGCGGTCGACGAGATCGAGAGCCGGGGCCGTCTGCCGCTCCTGGTAGGCGGCGGCGGGTTCTACCTTCGCGCCCTCTTCGAGGGCCTGGCGCCGGTGCCTCCGGTGCCGCACGAAGTGCGGACCCGCTTGCGAAGCGAGCTCCAGGCAAGAGGCCTCGGCGAACTCCTCGATGAGCTGCGGAGCGTCGACCCGGAGAGCGTGCAAGGTCTTTCCGCCGGCGACACGCAGCGGATCCTCAGGGCCTTGGAGGTGGTTCGTTCCACGGGTCGCACGCTCCCTGACTGGCAACGGATGGGGTCGGAATCGGCGCTTCAGAGGCGGGCGCTCAAGGTTGGATTGACCCTGCCGAGGGCGCTTCTGTACGATGCCGTCGAGGTGCGGGCCAGACGCATGCTCGAGCGTGGCTGGCTGGCCGAAGTGAGGCGTCTGCGGGAACGCGTGACTCGTCGCGATGAGCGTTCGTGGGGTGAACTGCCGGCGTGTCAGGCGATCGGCTACCGGCAGTTCGCCGATCACCTGGATGGAAAGCTGACCCTGGAGCAGGCCTTGGAGGAGACGATCCGTGCCACACGTCGTTACGCCAAGCGGCAGGTGACCTGGTTCCGCCGCGAGAAGGACGTGTGCTGGGTCGACGCCTCATGTCGTGAAGGCGTCGAACGGGTGCTTGAACGGATCGCCCGGAGGGTGGCCGGCGAGCGGCCGGCCGAGGTGTGGCGGTGAGGTTCCGCCGGTACGAGCTGTTCGCATTGGTCGCCGCGCTGATGGGTGCCGGCGCCTGTATGACCACAACGAGCGTTCAGGCGCCGCCGCAGGTGGCCGTCCCGGAACTCGACGCCGTCGCCCGCGCCTTTCTGCGCGAGCCTGTGCTCGGCTACACGGGGAACATCCCGGAGCAGAGCGGCTACGAGATCCGGTCTGCCTCGCAGGCCCTGGCGCGTGGCGAGGTGCGGGTTGCGCGGAGCGCCGTGCAGGCGCTGCTTGCCATCGATCCGACCCTGCTGCCGGCCACCGTCCTCCTGGCCCAGACCCACTTCGCTGAAGGGGACCATTCGGCGGTAGTCGAGTTGCTGGCGAAGCCTCTGTCCGGCCGAACGGCCTACACTGCCGGCCAGCTCGTCTACGCGCGGTCGGCGGAACTCCTGGGCGATGCCGTGATCGCCTACGGCGCCTACCGCGGTATCGCCGGCTTGGACGAGGAAGCAGCCAGTCGGGCCGAGGACCTGAGCGCTCGGGCGAAGGCCGAACTCGGGGAGCGGATCGGAGCTGCGCTCCAGGCCGGCCAGTTGGGAGAGGCCGTTCCTGCGCTGCAGAAGCTGCGGACGTGGGCGCCCGACGAGACGGCCACGGTCGACCTGCGCCGGCGCTTGGCCCGGGCAAGGGGAGACGCGGAGGAAGAACTCCTGACGACAGGGATCCTGATTGCGCGTGGGGAGACGTCGCTGGACGTCCTGGAGCGGCAGGCCGCGCTCGAGGTCGGGAGCGGCGATGCCCGGGTTGGTCTGGAGCTCTACGAGCGGCTCGCGGAACGCCATCCGGACAACGTGGAGGTCGCGGCGGCCCTGACCGCGGCCCGCTTTCACTGGCGCACGACCCTGCTGCCCGACCGTGTGGCCAGACTGCTCGACGCCTCGAGTCTGCTACGGGGAGACTTCGCCGCACTGACCTTCTGGCTGGTGCCCGGCGTCAGGACCAGTACTGGCGGCAACAGGGTCATCGTCAGCGACATTGTGGAGCACCCTCAGCGGCGGGAGATCGCCCGGGTCCTGAACCTCGGGTTGATGACGCCGGTCGATGCGGCGGTGCGCCGGTTCGCTCCTAACGACTACATGCGCCGGGGCCCGGCGCTGGCGACCCTGCTCCGCATGCCGTCCCGGATCGGTAGCGGCGCGGCCTGCGTCGGCGGGAACAGTCCGGCAGCCAGCGACGTGGAGGCCGTGTGCGGAGCGGCGCTGCGTTGTCGCCTGATCTCGGAGCCCTCGGAATGTCGGCCTCAGGCGGCGATCTCGGGCCAAGAAGCAACTGAGGCGCTGCGCCGCACCCTGCACCTCATCCAGTAACCGCACCCCAACCGACCGACGCGATCCGGACGGCCAGCCGCTTCGGTCACACAGGAGCCCGACTCATGACCGCATCCGCCAGTTCATCCAGGCCCGCGCTCGACCGGGAGCGGGCCATCGTCGTGGTGATCGACCTCCAGGGCCGTCTCGTGGACCTGATGCACCGGCCGCGGATGGTGATTGACGGCACGGCGCGGCTGCTTCGGCTGGCCCAGTTGTTCGACCTGCCCGTGATCGTCACCGAGCAGTACCCGCGGGGGCTGGGGCCGACTCGGGAGGAGATCGAGGCGGTGATCAAGGAAACGGATCCCGAAGGCCGCCGCACGCGCAGGGTGGAGAAAGACTCCTTCGGCTGCTGCGGCGAGCCGGCGTTCGAGGAAGCTCTGGCGGCCGCGAGACCGGGGCTGGAGCCGGCCCGGCAGCAGGTGGTCGTGGCCGGGATCGAGGCTCACATCTGCGTCGTGCAGACGGTTCTCGACCTGCTGTCGCGCGGGACGGACGTCCACGTGTGCTGGGACTGCACAAGTTCCCGGGGCAAGGAGTATCGACGTCACGCACTGGAGCGCATGGGCGGGGCCGGTGCCCAGATCACGAACCACGAGTCGGTTGCCTTCGAGCTGGCGCGGGACAAGAACCACCCGCAGTTCAAGGGCGTCAACCGGCTGCTCCGGGAGGGCCAGATCGCTTGACCGGGCCGGTGCGGCGAACGGTCAGGGGGGCCGTGTTGATCCTGGCGGCGTCGCCCCTGGTCGCCCAGCAGCCGAGCCCGGGCTCGGGCGACGCGGAAGCCGAGGTACGGGCTACCTTCGAGGCCTACCGCCAGGCGCTGATCACCGGGGACGGCGAACGGGCGGCCGGCCTGGTCGATCGGGAGACCGGGGAGTACTACCGGCAACTGAAGCGGTTGGTGCTGGAGGGCGGCGAGGAGGAGGTGAGGCAGCGGACCTTCGTCGACCGGTTCCTGATCGTGGCCTTCCGGCACCAGTTCGACGCCGCCGAACTTCGGGGGATGGATCTCGCCGACGTGATCGTTCGCGCGATGGAGATCGGCTGGATCAACGGAGCGGCGATTGAGCAGCTCGCCGTCGGCGACGTCCGGATCGAGGGCGACGAAGCCGTTGCCGCCGCCCGCACGCGAGCGTCCCTGGAGGACCCTTCGCTCGGAGGCGGCATCGATGAACTGGAGTACCGCTTCGTGAACGAGAACGGAATCTGGAAGTTCCGGTTCAGCGGGCTCGTGGCCTCGATCGGCGAGGTGATGCGCGAGCTCGCCGCGCAACTTGGTGTCGAGGAGGACGACCTCATCTTCACTCTGATCGAGTCGCTGACCGGGGTGAAGGTGCTGCCGGAGGTTTGGGACGCGGTCGAGCCCTGACTCGGGCTCCGCCGCCGACGTCCGGTTCGGGTTTGCGGCCGGCTGAGTCACCTTGGGGGTGCGGTACGATCGCGCCGTGCCGATCCGGCGAACACCGCTGCTGGTCGTTGCCGCCGCTCTCGTGGCGGCCGCCGGCTCCGGCCTGCTCACCAGAGCCCCGGCGGTAGGCCCGAGCCCGCAGGTCGGAGTCCCCGACGACCGCCGTGATCCGCGCACGAGTTACCGGCGCTCGCTGCCGCCCCAGGCGATGAGGATGTTCGAGCGGTACTTCCCGCCGCCCGTCCATCCGGACGAGGTCCTGCGCGAGTTCTACTTCACCCGCCTCGCGTACAGCGGCCAGAGATACATGGGCGGCGCAAGCTGGTCGGTCGACTTCCCCAAGGCCGATCGCCAGTTCATGATCGGTCTGAAGAGGCTGCTCGACCAACTGGACGCCTACGACTACGACAACCCGGTGGTGGCCACGGACCCGAAACTGTTTCGCTATCCCTTCCTCTACTCGGTGGAGGTCGGCTACATGATGCTGAGTCCGGAGGAACGAGAGCACCTGCGGCGGTATCTGCTGGCCGGCGGCTTCTGGGTCATCGACGACTTCTGGGGCAGTTGGCAGTGGGCCAACCTGGAGCGCGAACTGTCCGAGATCCTGCCGGAGTATCCGATCGTCGAGATTCCTCTGGAACACCCGATCTTCCACTGCTTCTACGACGTGGAGGAGATCCTCCAGGTGCCGAACGTGGGGCAGGGTCGGTACGGGGGACCGACCTGGGAGCAGGACGGATTCACTCCGCACGTACGGGGCATCTTCGACGACCACGGCCGCCTGATGGTGGTGATCAACTGGAACACGGACCTCGGCGACGCCTGGGAGTGGGCGGAAGATGAGTGGTACCCGGTGCGGTTCTCCCACTACGCGTACCAGATGGGCGTCAACTTCGTCGTCTACGCCATGTCGCACTGAGGCGACGCCGCGACGTTCCCGTTTCGCCCGCTCTCGCTACCTGGTTCCCCATGGCAGGCCTTTTCGAGTTCCTCTTCAAGTACAGGCCTTCCCTGTTCGAGGAGGGCCGGCTCGCCCTGGCTGCTCCGGGCTGGATGCAGGTTGCGGCCCTGGTTGCCGGCGGCGCACTCGTGTTCGCGGCCTTCACCTACCGTCGAACCCGGGCGGGCAGCGGCTCCCGGCCCGAACGCTACCGCTGGCTGGCGCCGACGCTGCGGTCGCTGGCAATCGGCGTCCTGCTGCTGTGCCTGCTGCAGCCGGCCCTCGTGCTGTCCACCGTCGTGCCGCAGGAGTCCTTCGTCGGCGTCCTGATCGACGACTCGGGCAGCATGGCGATGCCGGACGAAGACACGGCCGGGGACGGTACCCGCGCCGGGGCGGTCCGGGAGGCGCTCTCCGGGCAACCGGGGTCGTTGCTGGAACTCCTCACCGAGCGCTTCCAGGTCCGACAACTCGCCTTCGGCCGCGGCGCGGAGCGGATCGAGTCCGTCGATCAGCTCCGGTTCGCCCGCTCCGACAGCCGCATCGGCGAGGCTCTGCTCGCCGCTTCGGACGAACTGGCGGGTCTGCCCCTGGCGGGTCTCGTCGTCTTCTCCGACGGCGCCGACTCCGAGCCGGCCGCACTCGGAGACGCCCTTCTGGCGCTCAAGGCAGCGGGGACGCCGGTGCATACGGTCGGTCTCGGCCGGCCGCGGCTGGCAAGGGACATCGAGGTGTCGCGGGTCGTGGCTCCGCGGCGCGTGCTCGAGGGCTCGACCGTCGAGGTCGAGGTCACGCTGAGTCAGACCGGATTCGGCGGCCGTAGCGTCAATCTCGAAGTCGAGGACGACGGACGCATCGTGAACGTGGAGCCGGTGACCTTTCCGCGGCGGAGTTCGGCGGTCACGGCCCGGGTGATGTTCGCGGCCACCGACGAGGGCGCGCGGGAGTTCCGGTTTCGGGTGACTGCCCAGCCCGGCGAAGAACTGACGCAGAACAACGAGCGGACGGCGCTGGTCGAGGTGAGGAAGAGGCAGGAGAAGATCTTCTTCTTCGAGGGCGAACCGCGCGACGAATCGAAGTTCCTGCGTCGGGCGGTCCAGTTCGACGAGAACCTCCACGTCGTGTCGATGACCCGGCAGGCGGCGAACAAGTTCTACGGCATCAACTTCGACGAGAACACGAAGCGCTTCGACGGCTTCCCGACCCGCCGGGAGGACCTGTTCGAGTACCAGGGCGTGATCCTCGGCAGCATGGAGGCGAGCTTCTTCACCCACGACCAGATGCGGATGCTGGTCGACTTCGCCGCCCAGCGCGGTGGAGGCGTGCTGCTGCTCGGCGCGCGCCGGTCCTTCTCCGAAGGCGGTTTCCTCGGGACGCCGATCGCCGAGCTCTCGCCCCTCGTCCTCTACGAGGTGGACGCGGCGCCGGGAGATGGCCGCCCTCCACTGATCCACGATTTGCAACTGGAGTTGACGCCCCAGGGACGCGCCCATCCCGCCATGCTGCTGCGCGACGACCGCTCGGAATCGAACGAGCTGTGGCCGACCCTGCCGCGGCTCTCCGCGTACCAGCGGGCCACTGAACTGAAGGCCGGCGCCACCGCGCTGCTTCTGGCGGAGACGCCGTTGCACAGGGAGCCGCTGGTGGCCCTGGCGTATCACCGGATCGGTCGCGGTCGCGCGATCGCCTTCACGCCGCACGACTCGTGGCACTGGCAGATGAGCGCCGAGATCGAACTCGAGGACCAGACGCACGAGCGACTCTGGCGGCAGATGCTCCGTTGGCTGGTGTCCTATGTCCCGGACCGGATCGAGGTCGAGACGGACCGGGACCGGTTCGAACCGGGCAGCACGGTCGCGTTGCGCGCCACGGTTCGGGATGCGGCGTTCAGGGAGGTCAATCGGGCGCAGGTGACCGCAGGGATCGAGATGCCCTCCGGAGAGGAGGTCGAGGTGCCCCTCGACTGGTCCGTGGAGCGCGACGGCGAGTTCGTGGGCTCGTTCGTGGCCGCCGAACGGGGTCACTACCGGGTCGAGGTCGACGCGCGGTCGGAGGGGGAACTGCTTGGTGTCGCGACCTCGCGCTTTGCCGTCGACAACCTGAACGAGGAGCTCTTCGGCGCCGCGCGCCGGGACTCGGTGCTCCAGAGGATCGCTCGCGAAACCGGGGGCCGGCAGTACGGGCTGGACGAGATGGACAGCCTCGTGGAGGACCTTTCCGTCAGCCGCGAGGGGACGACCGTTCGTGAGGCGCGGGATCTCTGGGACATGCCGGTCCTGTTCCTGCTGCTTGTCGTCTTCCTCGGCGGTGAATGGGCAGTTCGCCGCCGTCTGGGGATGTCGTGAGCCGTCGAGGACGCACCGTGCTGCTGCTGGCGGCGGCGTTGGCCTGCCCGCTTGCCGCGGGTCCTCTCGTCGCGGAAAGCCATCTCCTCGTGGTGACCGGAGTCGGGGGCGAGCAGGTCTACACCGAGCGCTTTCACGCCTGGGCGACGCGAGTGGTGGAGGCGGCCCTGGAGGCGGGTCTCAGCGAGGACAGGGTGGTCTATCTCGCGGAACGTCCGGACCTCGATCCGGAACGGATCCGGGGCCGGTCCACTGGCGAGAACCTCCTGGCGGAGATCGAGGCGCTGACGACTCGGTCGAGCGCTGGCGACACGGTGTGGATCCTGCTCTTCGGACACGGCAGCGGCTCCGCGGGCCCGCCGCGATTCAACCTTCCGGGGCGGGATCTCGTGGCCGAGCAGTACGCCGCCGCGCTCGAGCCGCTATCGGACCGGCGCGTCGTGTTCATCAATACAAGCTCCGCGTCGGGCGGCTTCATCGGGCCGCTGGCGAAGGAGGGACGCGTGGTGATCACGGCCACCAGGTCGGGCGCCCAGGGCAACGAGGCGCTGTTCGGCGGCTACATCGCCGAGGCCTTCGACGGTGGCGCGGGAGACCGGAACAAGGATGGGCGCACGTCCGCCCTCGAAGCCTTCGAGTTTGCTCAGCGCGAGGTCGAACGCTACTACCGGCAGGTCGGACAGATCCGCACCGAGCATGCGCTGCTCGAGGACAACGGTGACGGTACGGGAAGCCTGGAACCGGCGGGCCTCGATGCGGGCGGGACGGTCGACGGAAGACTCGCGAGTCTCGTGCTCCTCGGCGAGGAAGCGCTTCCGGCTGCGCTGACCGAGCGAAGTCGCGAACTTGCCGAGCGGCGCGGCGACGTCGAGCGCCGGATCGACGAACTCCGTCTACAGCGGGAGAGCCTCGACGAAGACCTCTACCTCGAGGAACTGCAGGAACTGATGGTCGAACTCGCCCTGGTGGACCGTGAGCTGGGAGAGACCGGGGCGAAGAGTGGAGAAGACGCCGGTTCCGACGGATCGAACGGGGAACCGGATCCGTGAGCGAGCGGCAGCTTTCCCCCGGGCTGCGAAGAGTCCTGGTCCTCGTTCTCGCGGCAGGCGTCTCGTGTCCGTTCGTGGCTGCGGCCCAGAACGAGGCGGTCTCGCTTCAGGACATCGAGTCCATGGTCCTGGCCGGCCGCCACGACGAGGCGCTGAAGCAGCTCGACGCACGCGCCGACCGGTCGGGCGACGCCGGGGCAGTCCGGTTGCGCGTGCAGGCGTTGACCTCGACCGGTCGATACGACGAGGCGGCTGCCGTCTTCGAGACGATCGACGCGGCGGGTCTCGGCCTTGGCCTGCCGCGGGGCAGGGTGGCGCTGCTTCGCGGGGACCGGGAAGAGGCCCGGCGGTCCTTCGAAGAGGCGCGGGCCGCGCGTGGTCCGGACGCCCTGGTCGCAGCGTTCGAGCTCGCGCGGCTGGCGTGGGACCGGGGCGACATCGAAGAGGCGACCAAGGGCTTCTACGGGATGATCGACGCCTACAACAGGGGCACGGCGGACACGGCGGCGGAGCTCCTTGCCGTGGCGGAGGCGTGCCGGTTACTGGGGCGCGACGATCCGGAACTCTTCAAGGACGCGCTGCGGGCATACGACGAGGCGGTGGCGCTCGCTCCTTCGTGGCCCCTGCCTCGTGTGCGGATCGGCGAACTGTTCCTCGAGAAGTACGACAGCGGTCAGGCGCGTTCGTCGCTGGCCGATGTGCTGCGGGCGAATCCGCGCCATCCGGAGGCACTGCTCGCGATGGCGCGGACGATGCGGTTCGACGGCGATCCGCGGGCCCAGGCCACGCTAGACGCCGCCCTCGACGTCAACCCCAACCTGACGCCGGCGCGCGTTTTCCAGGCCTGGCTCCATCTCGGGGCGGAGCGCTGGGGGGAGGCCCGGGACGAGGCCGAGCAGGCGCTTGACGTCGATCCCGGTTCGCTCACGGCGCGAACACTGCTGGCGGCGGTGGCGTTCCTCGAGGGGCGCGACGAGGACTTCGCGGGTCTCCGCGACGGCGTGCTGGCCGACAACCCCCGCTACGCGGATCTGTTCAACGATCTGGCCGATGCCAGCGCCGACAACCGGCTCTACCCGCAGGCGCGCGACTTCGCCGCCGAGGCGGTGCGGCTCGATGCGAGATCGTGGCGCGGCTACGGACTGCTGGGCATGAACCAACTCCGGCTGGGCGACATCGAGGCCGGCCGGGCGAACCTGGAAACCTCCTTTGCGGGCGATCCTTACAACGTCTGGACCAAGAACACGCTCGACCTGCTCGACACGTTCGGCGACTACCGGATGGTGGAAAGCGAGCACTTCGAGTTCCACATCCACGATCGCGAGGCCGATCTCCTGGCCCCGTACATGGTTGAGTTGGCCGAGGAGGCCTGGACCTCGCTCTCCGAGCGCTACCGCTTCGAGCCGCCGACGCCGATTCGAGTGGAGGTCTATCCGTCGCATGCCGACTTCTCCGTTCGGACCGTCGGACTGGCGGGGCTCGGCGCTCTCGGGGTGTGCTTCGGCCCGGTGGTCGCCCTGGATTCGCCTTCGGCGCGTCAGGTCGGCCACTTCAACTGGGGCGGCACGCTGTGGCACGAGATCGCCCACACGTTCACCCTGCTGGCCACCGACGCGAGGATCCCGCGCTGGTTGACGGAAGGCCTGTCCGTCCTCGAGGAACGCCGGGCGAGGCCCGGCTGGGGTGACGACGTGCAGGTGGGCTTCCTGACCGCGCTTCGCGACGGCGATCTGCTGGGCATCGCGGAGATCAACGACGGCTTCGTGCGGCCGAAGTTCCCGAACCAGATCGCGCTGTCCTACCTTCAGGCCTCCCTGATCAGCGAGTGGATCGAAGAGGAGTACGGCTTCGACGCGACTCTCTCGATGCTCGCGGGCTATCGCGACGGCAGGAGCACGGAGGAAGTGTTCGACGAGGCGATGTCCCTCTCGCTCGAGGCGTTCGACGAGCGCTTCTTCGGCCACCTGGGCACGCGCTTCGGCGGCGCCATGGCGGCGCTCGGCGATGCCCCGTCCGATTCCGGCGAGGAAGATCAGGACCCGGGCGAAGGCGGACCGTCGCGCGCGCCGACCCGGAATCCCTTCGAAGGCCGGGAGCTCAATCTCGAGCAGTTGGCGCTGGCAGCGAAGGAGAACCCGGACGACTTCAGAATCCAGATGACCTATGGCTACGCCCTCTTTCGGGAGGAGCGGTTCGCGGAAGCGGAAGAACCCCTCGTGCGGGGCCGCGACTTGTTCCCGGAGTACGTCGGTTCCGGAAACGCCTACACTCTGCTGTCGGAAATCTACCGGCAGCAGGAACGCGAGGAGGAGGCGATCGAGGCGCTGATGACGCTGGTGGCAAGCAACGAAACGGCCTGGGATGAGCACCTGGCCCTGGCCGAGTTGCTCGGCGCCGCGGGCCGCGAGGAGGAAGAGGCAGAGATCCTGGAACGGTCGCTCTACATCTCGCCATACGATCTGGACGTGCACCGCCGCCTCGCCGAGCTCGCCTTCGCTTCCGACCGCTTCGCCCTTGCCGTGCGCGAACGGGCCGCCCTGGTCGCGCTCGATCCGCCCGACCGGGCGGTTGCGCTCTACGAGCTGGCCCTGGCGCAGCACCGTGCCGGCCGGCCGGAGAGCGCGCGCCGGACGGTGCTGCGGGCGCTCGAGGTGGCGCCCGGCTACGACCCGGCGCAGGAACTCCTGCTCGACCTGGTGGGGAAGGGCTCGTGATGCGCGGCCGAAGCGGGTGCCGTGGGCTTCGGGTACTGGCGGGTGTTGTCGTGCTCGGCGTGCTTGCCGGTGCGCTGCTCGCTCGCGACGACTTCTGGCGGACGCCCAAGGTGGAGACGCCGTCGTATCCCTACTCGGGTGGCTTCACCTTCGCCCGGATCAAGTTCGAACCGACGGAGTGGGGCGGCGGCCCGTTCATGTGGGGTCTCGACCTCAAGTGGAACCACGACTATCCGTTGGCGGAGCAGAACTTCACCCGGATCGTCGAGGAGATGACCCACATCGACGTGTTCACGGGCGGCGGCAATGTGATCGAGCTGACCGATCCGCGGCTGTTCGAGCATCCCTGGGCCTACCTCTGCGAGGCGGGCTTCTGGAATCCCACCGAGGAGGAACTCGCCAACCTCCGCTCGTACCTGTTGAAGGGCGGCTTCCTGGTGGTCGACGACATCTTCGACCGGCCTGGCTATCCGCTCTACTGGGAGAACACCGAGCGGCAGATGGGCCGCCTCCTGCCCGGTTACGAGCTCGTGCCGATGACGATCGATCACCCGGTGTTCCGGGCCTTCTTTCCGCTCGAGGACCTCGACTTCGACCTCGACCTCCCCGGAATCTACCCCGTGCGGGGCAAGATCTACGGCGTCTTCGAGGACAACGACCCGACCCGGCGTCTGATGGTCGCCATCAACTACAACATGGACATCGGCGACTTCTGGGAATGGTCGGAGTACGCCCTCTACCCCGTCGACGTGACCCAGAAGGGCTTCAAGCTGGGCGTGAACTACCTGATCTACGGCATGACTCACTGAGGGGGCCCGCAACTCCCCAAACATTGGCCTGAACGATGGAGAACCAGATGAACGACACCCAGGAACCAGCGGCCGGCGACGTCGGGAGCGCCCAGGGCCTCACCAGCGAAAGCGACGTCGAACTGGCGGCGCGTCTGGCGGCGGGCAGGGAGCAGATCATGACCCAGCTCGCCAAACAGATCGTCGGCCAGGAGGAGGTGCTGGGACAGGTGCTGATGACCCTGTTCGTCGGCGGCAACAGCATCCTGACGGGTGTGCCTGGTCTGGCGAAGACCCTGATCGTGCAGACCGTGGCGGAGATTCTGGACCTCGAGTTCAGCCGTATCCAGTTCACACCCGACCTGATGCCGAGCGACATCACGGGCACAGACATCATCCAGGAGGATCACGACACGGGCCGGCGCGAGATGGTCTTCATGCCCGGGCCGATCTTCGCCCAGATCGTGCTCGCGGACGAGATCAACCGGACGCCGCCCAAGACCCAGGCGGCCCTGCTCGAGGCGATGCAGGAGCACCGGGTCACCGTACAGGGCCGAACCTACAGCCTGAAGCAGCCGTTCTTCGTCTTCGCGACCCAGAACCCGATCGAGCTGGAGGGGACGTACCCGCTGCCGGAGGCCCAGCTCGACCGCTTCATGTTCAACATCATCATCGACCATCTGCCTGAGGACGAGGAGATGGAGATCGTCGACGCGACGACCACGGTGCGCGAGTTCACCCTGGAGACCCACGTCACGGGTGCCGACCTGCGGGCCTTTCACCGGCTCGTGCGCCGGGTGCCGATCGCCGATCCGATTCTCCGCTACGCCGTTCACCTGGTGCGGATGACGCGGCCCGGCAACCCGGAGGCGCCGGACTTCGTGAACCAGTGGGTGCAGTACGGAGCCAGCGTCCGAGCCGCGCAGTTCATGGTTCTGGGCGCCAAGGCCAAGGCGTTGATGGAGGGCCGCTACCACGTGGCGCCCGAGGATGTCCGCGCTCTCGCCGCGCCGGTCATGCGCCACCGGATCCTGACCAACTTCCGCGCCGAGTCGGAGCGGATCACGACGGACGAGATCGTCTCCCGCCTGCTCGCGCTCGCCCCGGTCTCGGCGAGCGGCATGACCTGACGGCGCCCGCGTGAGCTACGGCAGGTTCGTCGACACGGAGACGCTGAGCCGGATCAGCAGTCTGGACCTGCTCGCCAAGACGGTCGTGGAGGGCTTCGTCAGCGGGCTGCACCGGTCGCCGTTCCTGGGCCGGTCGATGGACTTCGCGGAGTACCGCGCCTACCAGCCCGGGGACGACATCCGCCGCGTCGACTGGAAGCTCTTCTGCCGCACGGACCGCTTCTACGTGAAGGAGTTCGAGGCGGACACGAACACCAACCTGACGATCGCGCTCGACGTCTCCCGCTCGATGGACTTCGGCACCGGAGCGCTAACCAAGCTGGACTACGGGCGTTACCTCGCGGCATGCCTGGGCTACTTCGCGTCCAAGCAGAAGGACCGGATCGGACTGGTGACGTTCGACAGCGAGATCGTCGACTACGTTCCGCCGGCTGCGAAGCACCTCCAGGTCGTCCTCCATACGATCGACCGCATCGAGCCGGGCGGTGGCGGCAGCCTCCGCGAACCGCTGCTCGAAGTGGTCGACTCGGTGCGCCGCCGGAGCATGGTGGTCCTCATCTCGGACTTCTACGAAGATCCCGAGACGGTGATCAAGGCGGCGGCGGGGTTCCGGCACAAGGGCAACGACATCATCCTCTTCCACCTGCTCGATCCCCTGGAACTCCGCTTCGACCTGGAGGGCGAACTGGATCTGCGTGATCTGGAAACGGGAGCACGACAGGCGGTCATGCCGGACGTGCTCCGGGATCAGTACCTGGACCTGATTCGGGAACACACCCGGACGCTCGACCGCTCCCTGGTCGAGGCCGGTATCGACTATTCGCTGGTCGACACCTCGCAACCTCTCGACGCCGCGCTTTACAGCTACCTGTCGGCGCGTCTCTACGCGATGAAGGCGAGGTGAGGGTTGGGTCTGCTCGCACCCCTCTTCCTGCTCGGGCTGGCCGCGGTCGCGGTCCCGGTGATCATCCACCTGCGGCTGCGTCATCGGAGTCAGGTGGTCGCCTTCCCGTCCCTGATGTTCATCTCCAGGGCGCCGTATCGCTCCGTCCGGCGTCGGCGGCTGCGCGATCTTCTGCTCCTGGCCCTTCGCTGCCTGGCGCTGGCGCTCCTGGCGCTGGCGTTCGCGCGGCCGCTGTTTCAGGGCGACTCGGCGGCGAACGCGGCTGCCGCGAATCGGCTGAGCGTGGTGCTGTTGGACAACTCGTTCAGCATGGGGTTAGGCGGCAGGTGGCAGCGCGCCATGGATGCCGCGGCTTCAGCCTTCGAGGGAATGGGCGCACAGGATCGTGGCGCCCTGATCGTCTACTCGGACCAGGCGGAGATGGTGAGCACGCCGACATCGGACCGGTCGCTGCTTCTGACCCTGACGAGGGAGGTGGAGCTCGTTCCCCGGGCGACCTCCCTGCTGCCCGCGATTCAGGTAGCCCGGGGCGTGCTCGCGGATGCGGGAACGACCGCCGTCCGGGAACTGGTGATCGTCAGCGACTTCCAGCGCTCGTCCTGGGCGCCCGACAACGCGGCGCTGCTGCCCCAGGGCGTCGAACTGCGTCTGGTCGATGTCCGCTCGGATGAAGAAGCCGTTGGCAACGCGGCGATCACGGACGTCGTGCTCGACCACTCCCGTGTGTCGTCCAGTGAAGGCGGAGCGGATGATCGGGAGCAAGTGGGCATCGCGGCCCGGATCAGCTACCAGGGTCTTGGCGCGGTAGCCCCGGAGGACGGGGCAGCTTCCGCCCTGCGTGCGGAAGTCGATCTGCTGTTCGACGGCGAGGTCATCCAGACCCGGGCGGTAGATGTGCCTCTCGACTCCTCGACCATGGTCAGTTTCGCGCCCGAGGTCCTGGAACGCGAGCGGACGACCCGGGGCACGGTGCGTCTTCGCGAGGACGCTCTCGAACCGGACAACGAGTTCCACTTCGTGCTGTCACCCGCCCACGAGGTCGGCGTGCTGGTCATTGAGCCCGATGGCGACCGGCGGCGCAGCCGGTACCTCGAGGAGGCGCTGTCGCTCGGACGCCGCCCGTTCCTGCGGGTGAACAGGGTCCAGGCCTCCGGGTTTGAGCCGACGATGCTGGACGGCAAGTCCGTCGTTGTGATCAACGACGCGGCGCAGCAGCTTCCGTCGGGGGCCAGCGCGGCGGTTCTGCGCTTCGTCCGCGAAGGCGGCGGCCTCCTGCTCGGGGTGGAACGCGGCCTGACCTCGACCTCGGCCCTGCTGGGAGAGCTCGGCGTCGGAAGCCCGCAGCAGGTGGACCGGCTGTCCGGCACGCCCGGCTCCCTGGCCTGGTTCGACACGGGTCATCCGGTGTTCGACATCTTCGCGGCGGCCCGCAGCGGGGATTTCTCCTCGGCGTCGTTCTTTCGCTATCACCGGCTCGAGATTCCGGACGGGGCGGCAGCGGTCGCTCTCTTCGACGACGGCTCGCCGGCTCTGCTCGATCTGATGCCCCTGGTGACCGACGACTCCGCCGCCGATTCCGACATCCGGGAGCGCGGCCGCGTCCTCGTGCTTCCGACATCGCTCGATACGTTCTGGAACACTCTGCCCGTCCAGGCGGTGTTCCTTCCCTTCGTGCATCGGTCGATGGAGTACCTGGCCGGATACTCGCTCGCCCGCTCGTGGTACCGCGTGGGTGAAGTCGCCTCGGTCGAATTGCCGCGACAGGGCCTCGACGACACGGGTGACGGGTACGTTGCGGTCGCTCCTTCCGGCGGTGAGCGTCGGGTGGAGGGTGACGGCCGGGAACTGCTGCTCGACGTGGAGGAACCCGGCTTCTACGAGTTTCGCGAGGTGCGAGCGGACGTTGCCGCCGAGCGGCTGACCCTGGCAGCGAACGTGCCGGTGTCGGAGTCCGACCTGGCCGCTCTCGACGTCGACGAGTTCATGTCACGCATCAGGCCGGTTCAGCCCGACGAGGAAGCGGCGACCCTGGCGAGCGCGGCCACGCCGGAGGAGCGTGAGCGAAGGCAGCGCCTCTGGTGGTATCTGATCGCGGCGGCGGCCGCCGTTCTGGCGGCCGAGGGCCTGTTCGGCAACCGCCGGCCTGCCACCGCAGCGCCGATCGTGACAGCATGGGGCCCCACCGGCGAGGAGACCTGATGGCAGCCAGCTTCGATCCCATCTACGACCCGACGTACGGCGAACTGATGGCGGTGATCCGGCGCGTGCGCGCGCGCTGGCGCGTGAAGGTGGGCTTGCGCGGCCTCGTCATGCTGACGTTGGCCGGATTCGCCGCCTTCGCGATGTCCGTTTGGGGCATGGACTACTTCCTCTACAGCGAGCGGGCGGTCCAGATCTTCAGATGGCTTACGTACGTGGCCCTGGTCGCGCTGGCCGTCCGGCTGCTCGTGGTGCCCCTCGCTCAGCGGGTATCGAAGCGGCAGGTGGCTCTCTACGTCGAAGAGCACGAGCCGACGCTCAAGGCCTCGGTGCTGAGCGCGGTCGAACTCGGGCCGGTGCAGCAGGGCTCGCCCCGCGATACGGAGCGAGTGTCGCCGGAACTCCAGCGGCGGGTTCTGGAAGAGGCGATCGAACGCTGCCAGAGCAGCGGCTTCGCCACCGGGATCGAGCGCGGACCTCTGCGACGGTTCTCGGCAGCGCTCCTGGGAGTGGCCGGCGCGGGCATGGCCGCGGTCCTGATCAGCCCCGCCTTCCTGCAGCACGGCGCGATGCTGCTCTTCGCTCCCTGGCGCGCCGCGGCGGCGGACAATCCCTACCAGTTGCGCGTGGGGCCCGGGAACCTGACCGTGGCGCGCGGTTCGGACCAGCTGATCACGGCGGCCGTCCTGGGGTTCGATCCGGACCGCGTCGAGGTCGCCCTCCGTCCGCTGGATGCGAGCGGCAACGCGCAGGGTGATTGGCAGCAGTGGCCGATGAACCGCCTCGGCGTGGAAGGCGAAGCCTCCGACGAGCTGATGATCGGGGACGCCAGGGTCACCCACGACTTCATCGCCCTGAACCTGCGCTCGGACACGGACTACTACGTCGACGCGTCCGGCGTGCGCTCGCCGATCTACCGCATCCGGGTGAAGGACCTGCCCTACGTGGAGCAGATCGACCTGCAGTACCGGTTCCCCGAGTACAGCGGCCTGTCCGACCAGACCGTCGAGGACGGCGGAGACATCGCGGTACTCGAGGGCACGGAGGTTCTGTTCAGCGTCCTGCCGATCTTCGCGGTGCCGGAAGGACGGCTTCTGATCGAGGGTGAGGAGCCGATCGGCCTCAGTCCCGGGAGCGGACGGATGACGGCCGCCTTCACGGTCAGCGGCAACACGTACTACCGCGTCGAGTTGATGGACGAGGACGGCCGATGGCATCGGGCCTCAGCCGAGTACATGATCACCGCGCTCGAGGATCAGCCGCCGATCGTCCGCTTTGCGAGCCCCGGCCGGGACATCCAGGTGACGCTGGTCGATGAGGTGTTCGCCCAGGTGGAGGCGGAGGACGACTACGGTGTGAGTCGCCTGGGTATCCGCTACGCGATCAACGGCGGCGAGGAGACGGCGATCAACCTCCTGGACAGCCGATCCTCGATGAAGAAGGTCAACGCCGGGCATACGCTCTTCCTGGAGGAGATGGAACTGACGATCGGGGATTCGATCTCCTACTACGCCGAAGCGTGGGATCGAAGCCGCTCGAAGCCCGTCATCAGCGACATCTACTTTCTGGAGATCAGGCCCTTCGATCGAAACTACAGGCGGGCCGAGCAGGGCGGCGGCGGCGGCATGGGCGGCGGAGGCGGCTTCGACAACACGCTGTCGGTGCAGCAGAAGATGATCATCTCGGCCACGTTCCGCCTGGTCCGGGACGCGGAGGAGTACTCCGCCAGGGAGATGTCGGAGCACGTGACCACCGTCGCGCTGATGCAGGGGCGGCTGCGCGACCAGGTGGGCTCGCTGATCACGCGGATGGGCAACCGAGGCCAGTCGTTGCTCGGAGACGAGGAGTTCTCAAGGATCATCGAGTTCCTGCAGCAGGCCAGCACCGAGATGGCCGCTGCCAAGAGGGAGCTGGAGGCGGAACGGCTCGACGACGCGATGACGGTGGAGAAGCAGGCCCTGGCGTCCCTGCAGCGGGCGGAATCGGCGTTTCGCGACCTGACGGTTTCGTTCCAGCAGGGCGGCGGCGGCGGTGGCGGCGGCAACCAGCAGTTGTCCGAGGATCTTGCCGACCTGTTCGAGTTGGAGCTCGACAAGCTCCGCAATCAGTACGAGACGGTCCAGCGAGGCGCTGCCGAGCAGACGCAGGCCGAGATCGACGAGCTGATGCAGAAGCTGCGCGAGCTGGCGCGGCGCCAGCAGCGGGAGAACGAACGCCAGAACCGGCTGCGCGGTCGCCAGCAACAGGGTGGCGGTGGCGGTGGCGGTCAGCAGCAGTTGATCGACGAAACCGAGGAGTTGGCGAGGCGCCTGGAGAGGTTGGCGCGTGAGCAGCAGCGCTCGGAACTCCGGCAGACGACCCAGGCCCTACGCGAGGCGGTCGAGCAGATGAAGCGCTCACAGGCCGGTTCCTCGGGCTCCCAGTCGAGCGCCGGGGCGCAGGGGATCGCGGCGTTGGACAAGCTGCGCGACGCCCGCCGGCTGCTGGACCGCGACCGCCGCCAGCAGCTCGGCCGGGACATGGACGAACTGGAGCAACGGGCCCAGCGCGTCTCGGACATGCAGGGTCGGATCGAGGAGCAGGTCGAGGACCTGGCCGGCCAGGAAGGCGAGGATGGCCGGAGGCGCAGCGACCTCACGGCGCAGGAGCGCTCGGAGTTGATCGAGCGGATCATGGAGCGCAAGGATAGGTTGACCGACGAGGTCGCGGGTCTGGAGGCCCAGCTCAACCGGATGATGAGGAGCGCCCGCGATGAGCAGCCGGAGGCGGCCCGCAAGCTGCAGGCGTCGGCCGAAGTGATCCGGGACGAGCAGCTGAAGGAGAAGATCCGCTACTCCAAGGGTGTGCTGGCGGGGCGCGATGCGGAGTTCGCTCGCCTGTTCGAGGGCCAGATCCGCCGGGACATCGATGAGGTGATGGAGCGGATCGCCGAAGCGCAGGCCAGCGTCGGCGAAGGGGGTGGCGATCGTCAGGACCGGATGCTCGAGCAGGCCCGCGATCTGGTCGAGAACATGTCCTCACTCGAGGCCCGTCTGCGTGACCGGGCCGAGGCCGGCGCCAGGCTCGGTCAGCGTTCCGGTCAGGGCGGCGATCAGCAGAGCGGCGACCAGCAGGGCGGCGATCAGCAGGGCGGCGACCAGCAGGGCGGCGATCAGCAGGGCGGCGACCAGCAGGGTGGCAATCAGGAGGGCGGCAACCAGGAGGGCGGTGGCACGGACCGCGGCGGCGCTCGCAACCTGGAAGCTGGTGGCAGGGACTGGGGTCGGCCCAGCCAGTACGGATCGAGTTCGGGCGGCTGGTACCAGCCGGGCGTCTTCACCGCCGAAGACCTGCGCCAGTTCGAGCGCGAACTGGACCAGCGGCGCTCCGACCTGGAGGCCCTGAGGGCCGACCTCCGCCGCGAGCGGATGGACACCACGGATCTGGATCAGCTCCTGCGCCAGATGGGCGATCTGACTCTGCTTGGGCTCAACAAGGATCCGCTGGCCCTCGAGTCGCTGCGCCGCGACGTCGTGGAGGGACTCCGTCAGTTCGAGTACCGGCTGTGGCGCGAACTGCGGGGAGCCGACACCGAACGGGTCTACCTCGGCAACTCCGACCAGGTGCCGCCTGGCTATCGCGAACTGGTCGACGAGTACTTCCGCAAGCTGGCCAGCGAGAGCTGAAGCAGCCTCCTGGCCGTTTGCGCGGTCAACTCCCCGTCGGGATGTCGCTGTACGGAACGTCGCGGTCGACGCGGATCTCGCCCGGGAGGCCGAGGACGCGTTCGGCGATGATGTTGCGCAGGATCTCGTCCGTGCCGCCGGCGATGCGGAGGCCGGGGCTGTAGAGGAAGGACTGCTGGAACAGGGCGTCGGAGGGCATCAGGGACGGGTCCGTGATCACGCCGCCCATGTCCATCAGGTCCGCTCCGAACGAGGACACGTTCTGTAGCTTCGAGGCGGAGACGACCTTGCCGATCGAGTTCTCGGGTCCGGGCACCTTGCCCTGGGAGAGGGCCGTCATGGTGCGCGCCTTCGTGTGCTTCATGCCCATCGACTCGACGTACCAGTCGGCGATCTTCTCGCGGACCGACGAGTCCTCGAGGGCGGACCGGCCGTCGAGTTCGCAGGCGGCGGCGAGCTTCATCACCTCGCGGAAGTCCGGCGGCGGCGCGTCGCCGACGGCGAGGCGCTCGTTCATCAGGGTCGTGATCGCCACCTGCCAGCCTTCGCCGATCGCGCCGAGGCGCTGGCTGTCCGGTACCCGGACGTTCGTGAAGAAGACCTCGTTGAAGTTGGAACCACCGTTGATCTGCTTGATCGGCTTGATGTCGATCCCGGGCGACTTCATGTCGATGAAGAAGAAGGTCAGGCCCTTGTGCTTGGGAAGGGACGAATCGTGGCGGGCGACCAGGATGCCCCAGTCGGAGTAGTGGGCCCCTGAGGTCCAGACCTTCTGGCCGTTGACCACCCAGTCGTCGCCGTCGCGGTGGCAGCGGGTGCGCAGCCCGGCGACGTCGGACCCCGCCGCGGGCTCCGAGAACAACTGGCACCAGACCTCTTCGCCACGCATCAGCGGCGGAATGAAGCGGGCCTGTTGCTCCTGGGTCGCGTACTGCGCCATGACCGGACCGCACATGCCGAGACCGATGCTGAAGAAGCCGGTCGGGACGTCGAAGTCCGCCTCTTCCTGGTCGTAGATGATCGTCTCGATCATCGGCCGGCCCTGGCCGCCATGCGCGACGGGCCAGTGACGGCAGGCGTAGCCGGCGTCCGCCTTCCTGGCCTGCCACGCCTTGGCGAGGGCGAGGCCCTCCTCGGCGTCGAGCCGGCGGCTGACGCTGGGGCGGTCCTTGCGCGGTTCCGCGTTGGCGCCGAGCCAGGCGCGGACCTCCGCGCGGTACGCGGCCTGTTCGGGAGTGTCGTTGAAGTCCATCAGGCGGCCTCCTGCCGTTCCAGACCGGAGATCAGCCGGTCCTTCCACACCCTCTCGCTGCCGATGCTGAGCGCAAGCAGCTTGGAGCGGCGGTAGTAGAGGTGGCAATCGGACTCCCAGGTGAAGCCGATGCCGCCGTGGGTCTGGATGTTCTCTTTCGAGGCGAAGTGGAAGGCCTGCGTCGCCGCGACACGGGCCGCGGCCGCTGCGACCGGTAGCTCGGGCGCGTCGGTCGACAGCGCCCAAGCGCCGTAGTAGCAGTTCGCCCGGGCGAGTTCGTTCTTGATGTACATGTCGGCGAGCTTGTGCTTGATCGCCTGGAAGGAGCCGATCGGCCGGCCGAAGGCGTAGCGGCCCTTGGCGTAGCCGATCGCCATCTGGAGGCAGGCGTCGGCGCCGCCGAGCTGCTCCATGGCGAACAGCACCGCGGCGCGGTCGAAGACACGGTCCTTGAGGGTCCAACCCTGACCGGATTCTCCCAGGAGTTCGGCCTTCGCGCCGTCGAAGGTGATCCGTGCGTGGGAACGGGACGGATCGAGCGTATCGACCGGCTCGCGAGCCACTCCGTCGCCGTCAAGATCGACGAGGGCCAGGGAAGTGCCGCCGCCATCGCGGGCTACCACGATGCAGAAGTCAGCGATGTCGCCGTCAGGAACCGGCACCTTGGTCCCCGTTAGCCGACCGTCCTTGAGCGTCGTCTGGAGGTTCGCCCCGGTTGCCTGACCCGGCCCCTCGGAGAGGGCGAAGGTACCGACCTGTTCGCCGCCGGCCAGTCTGGGCAGCAGTTCCTGCTTCTGGTTCTCGGAGCCCGCCAGGAGCACGGCTTCGGTCGCCAGGTAGACGGAGGAGGAGAAGGGCACCGGCGCGATTGCCCGGCCAATCTCCTCGGCGACGACGCAGAGCTCGAGGTAGCCGAAGCCGATGCCGCCGTACTCCTCGGGGATCGCGATTCCGGGAGACTCGTTGGCACAGATTTGCTGCCACAGATCGCGGGCGAACGGTTCGTCCGTATCCTCCAGCACCCGCCGGGGCACGGTGGTGTCGCAGGCGGCGCGCAGGAAGTCGCGCGTCTGCTGTTTCAATGCCTTCTGGGCATCCGAGAAATCGAAGTTCATGGCTGCTCCGTGGTCAGTTTCGGACGCGGAGTGTAGCAAGGGAAAACGAGGCCGGTCGCCCTCTCGTCGAACCTCGTTCAGACCCGGTAAGTCCGGCCCTCCGCGGCGGCCTCGATCTCAAGGTCGGAGCGTTCGAGCATGTCGTCGCCGAGGTGTGTGAGCAGCATCCGGCCGCAGTCCAGACGACGCCTTTGAGCGAGCAGCTCGACGTAGTTCAGGTGGTTCGGCACCGGCCGGTCGTAGAAGTTGCACTCGCAGACGAAGAGGTCCGCGCCCGCGGCCGCGTCGATCAGAGCTTCGGTCCACTCGGTGTCGCCGGAGAACACGAGCGTTCGGCCGCCGTACTCGACACGGAGTGCATAGCTCGGCGCGCCGGACGGGTGGACGACCTCGAACGGGATCACCCGCAGCCCGTTGATCGAGACGGACTCGCGCTCGTGAAGTTCGACGATCTCGAGTTCGAACGCCAGCTCGCGCCTTGAGGATCCGGGGTAGAGAGCCTCCGCCGCCTGGCGGAGTCTCTCCCGCAGCCCCGGGGGCCCCGCCAGGGTCAGCGGCGTCGCGCGGCGGGCCCGGTAGTGGGCGTCGCTCAACAGGAAGGGCAGACCGCCGAAGTGGTCTCCGTGCAGGTGGGTGATGAGGATCGTGCGGATCGTCGCGGGTTCGATGCCTCGAGCCTTCATCGCGGCGAGAGACGTCGCGCCGCAGTCGAGCAGGGTCGGGGAGAGCGCGCCGTCGTTCGTTTCACCGCTCAGGAGGAAGCAGGTGTGCAGGCGGCCGCCGCTGCTGAAGGCGTCGCCGCAGCCGAGAACCTGGAGTTGAAACGTCATCCGGGTTGTGAAGCAGGATCCGAGCGTCGCGGACGCGGCCGTGTCCGTGACCGTGTCCGTCTGGCGGACGGCATGATAGAGCACCAGGCTACGTGGTACGCAGCGGCATCAAGGGGCCCGGCGAAGGCGTCGGCCCGTCGACCAGGAGGAGCCGGGCAATGGCGGAACAGACCAGTTTCGAGACGATTCGGGTTGAGAAGGACGGGAGCCTCGGTTTCCTGACGCTCGCGCGACCGGAGCGGCTGAATGCCGTCGACGGGACCATGCTGCGCGAACTGGCGGTTGCGGCGAGGTGGTTCGACCGACAGAGCGAGATCGATGTCGTCATCCTTCGCGGCGAAGGCCGTGCGTTCTGCGCCGGAGCCGACCTGAAGGCGATGGGCGGCGCTTCGAAGTTGAACTGGCGCCAGCGCCGCGAGGCAGGCCAGCTCGGTCGCCGGGCGATGGACGCCCTCGAGCAGATGCGAGCGCTGACCCTGTCGCAGGTCCAGGGCTACGCGGTCGGTGGCGGCTTCCTGCTCATGGTGGCCTGCGATCTGCGGGTCGCTGCCGAGGACGCCGTGTTCTTCATCCCCGAGGTCGAGTTAGGGCTTCCTCTGGCCTGGGGCGGCGTGCCGCGCATGGTGCGCGAGATCGGCCCGGCCCTGACCAAGGAACTGATCATCACCTGCCGCCGCTTCGGTCCGTCCGAGGTGGCGCCGATGGTCAACCGGATCGTGCCGCCGGACCGGCTCGAGCAGGAGACCATGGATCTCGCCCGTTCCCTGGCCGCGATGCCCACGGTGCCGGCGGCCGTCACGAAGGACCACGTGAACGCCGTCTGCCGTGCCATCGCGGGCGCCACCGACTTCGCCGACGGCGACACGCTGCAGTGGGTGAGGGGCGATGCCGAGTCGGAGGCGGCCCGTGTGCGCTACACGGAGCGCACGCTCGGCGGTAAGAGCGATTGAAGGTGTCCGCCGCCCGCTGTCGGTTCAGTCGGCCGGCGTCTTGTGGACCCGGCCCAGCCGCATGACGAAGCGGACGTCCTGAAGCCTCCTGACGTCCGCGATCGGGTCGCCCTCGACCGCGATCAGGTCGGCCGCCTTGCCGGCCGTGATCGAGCCGGTCCCTTCCCAGATGTCGAGCAGCTTCGCGGTGACGACCGTGGCCGACTGGATCGCCGTCATCGGCGCCATGCCGCCTTCGACCATGTAGAGGAACTCCTGGGCGTTGCTGCCATGGGGGCAGACGCCGCAGTCCGTGCCGAAGGCGATCGGCACGCCGGCTCGATGGGCCTTGGCGAACGTGTCCTGGATCACCGGTCCGATGGCGGCCGCCTTCGGCCGGATGATCTCGGGAAAGTAGCCGGGGACCGCCGCCTTCTCGGCGACGAAGTTGCCCGCCGAGATGGTGGGGACGAAGTACGTGCCGTGTTCCTTCATCAGCTCGAATGCTTCTTCGTCCATGTAGGTGCCGTGCTCGATCGTCGTCACGCCGGCCCGGATCGCCCGCTTCATCCCCTCGGCCCCGTGGGCGTGGGCGGCAACCATGAAGCCGTAGTCCCTGGCGGTGTCGACGATGGCCCGGATCTCCTCCTCCGTGAACTGCGGGTTCTGGCCGCTCTTGGCCAGACTGAGCACGCCGCCGGTGGCCGTGATCTTGATCAGGTCCGCGCCCTCCTTGTAGCGCTGCCGGACCGCCTTGCGGGCATCCTCGACGCCGTTGACGATGCCCTGCCTGGGGCCGGGGTCGCCCTGCAGGTCCGGCCTCATGCCGTTCGTCCGGTCGCCGTGACCGCCCGTGGTGGCCAGCGAAGCGGTAGCGGCGAAGATCCGTGGCCCGGGCATGTCGCCGCGGTTGATCGCGTTCCGCACCGCCAGGATCGCCGTCGTTTCGCCGCCCACGTCGCGGACGGTGGTGAAACCGGCGAGCAGCGTCCGCTTCGCGTAGATCAACCCCTTGACCGTCGCGTCCGCCGGGGTTTGCTGGAAGCGCTCGAGGTACGAGGCGGCGCCGGACTGCTCCGACGTCAGGTGGACGTGCATGTCCATCAGGCCGGGCAGGACGGTATGGCCGGACAGGTCGATCAAGGTGTCCCCGTCCGCCGGATCGGCGAATCCCTCCTCGACCGCCGTGATCGACTCGCCTTGGACGACGATCGTGTGCCGGCCGAGGACCTCGCCGGCTTCGACGTCGACCAGGGAGCCCGCGTGGATGACGGTGCGGCCGTCGGCGGCGAGAGTAGTCGCCGTAGTGAACAGGAGGAGCGCCGCTACGGTGAGGAAGGCGGCGATGGGGGATTGGGTGAAACGGTTCGTCATCGTCGGGTACTCCGTTGACTTGGAAGCGGGAAGGGGTCGCGAATGTAGCGCAGCACGGGATAGCAGCTACTGCTGGGCTAGTGCTGGCCGGACTGACCGGCGCGTGTCCTGCCGAACCGGCTGATGGTCCAGGTCAGGACGAAGCCGGCGACGGCGAGTGCCAGAGCCGTTGCGCCCTGTAGCGGTGCGGGGAAGGCGAGGTTCTCGAAGGGCCAGAGACCTACAACGGCTCCCAGCAGCAGTCCCATGAGCACTCCAAGCGTCGCCTGACGGAAGCGTCGCAGGGCGAACCGCACGGCATTGCTGATCAGCGTTGCGCCGACCGCGATGCCCACGAAAACGGGCAGCAGTACGTCTGCCGCTTCCATGACCGCTCGCGGGTCGAGACCGCTGAGTCCCGCCAGCACCTGGTCGATGGCGCCGAGAATCGGTTCGTACTGGCCGAGGACCAGGAGCAGGTAGGCGCCGCTCACACCCGGCAGAATCATCGCGGCAGCACCCGCCGCTCCGGCGACCGCGAGCAGGAACGGCCCGCTGCTGGTCGATTCCGCTGCAGTGGGGCCGCTTTGGAGCAGGGCGAGCCCGGTCATGGCGGCGAAGCCGCCGACCGCGCCGCCCCAGAACGCACGGACAGCCGGTTGAGCGAGACGCCAGACCAGCGGCAAGCCGCCCAGGGTCAAGCCGATGAAGGCGCTGTACGTGATCCAGCGGTGGTGCACCACGAGATCGCGCAGGGCACCCGCTAGAAGGAGGATCGCCAGACCTCCGGAGGCGGCGACCACTGCCAGCAGCAACAGCGGCTGAAGCCGCAACCGCAGCCGCGTCGTCAAGGCCACGGCCTCGATGAACCGGGGATAGATACCGACCGCGAGCAGCATGGTGCCGCCGCTGATTCCGGGCACCACGTTGGCGAGGCCCATCAGGACGCCGCCCGCGACCGCGCGCGGCGCCCAGGAAGCGGCGGAACTGCTCTGACTGCCGGCCATCCGGATGGAGTCTAAGGGCGCTTGGCGATCTCGTGCCGGATTGGACTAGCGTTGCGGCCATGACGGACTACGACTACGACCTGTTCGTGATCGGCGCGGGCTCCGGTGGCGTACGCGCCAGCCGGATGGCCGCCGGCTACGGCGCGCGGGTGGCGGTGGCCGAGGAACGCTACTTGGGCGGAACCTGCGTCAACGTGGGCTGCGTGCCGAAAAAGCTGCTGGTCTGTGCTTCGGCCTTCGCAGACCACTACCAGGAGGCCTCGGGATTCGGCTGGACGGCGGGGCAGCCGGCCTTCGACTGGGGCCAGCTCATCGCGAACAAGAACCGGGAGATCGAACGGCTCAACGGGATCTACCGCGGCCTGCTCGACGGTGCGGGCGTGGAGCTGTTCGAGGGCCGGGCGCGGCTGCTCGATCCGCACACGGTTCAGATCGATGCAGGTGGGGCGAGCGAGAGCCGGGTCACGGCGGATCAGATCCTCATCGCCGTCGGCAGTTGGCCGGACATGCCGTCGATTCCGGGCATCGAGCACGCGATCAGCTCGAACGAGGCCTTCTACCTGGAGCGCCTTCCGGAGCGCGTGGCGGTCGTCGGCGGCGGCTACATCGGCGTCGAGTTCGCGGGCATCTTCGCCGGCCTCGGTTGCGACGCGACGCTGATCTACCGCGGTCCGCTGTTCCTGCGCGGGTTCGACGAGGAGATCCGCAGTCATCTGGCCGAGGAGATGTGTGCCCGCGGCATCGAACTCCGTTTCGACCGCCAGGTGGAGTCGATCGAGGAGTTGTCGGGAAGTGGAGGCGACCGTCTGCGACTCAACCTCGACAACGGCGACCAGGTCTCATGCGGCGAGGTGCTCTACGCGACGGGACGCCGGCCCCTGGTCGCCGACCTTGGACTGGAGAACTGCGGCGTGGCGCTCGGCGAGCAGGGCGAGATCCTGGTTGACGAGTTCTCGCGCAGCAACGTGCCGAACATCTGGGCGATCGGCGACGTTACGGACCGCCTGAACCTGACTCCGGTCGCTATCCACGAGGCGATGTGCCTGGCCCGGACGCTGTTCGCCGGGGAGCCGACCCCGGTCGACCACGAAACCGTCGCCACGGCCGTCTTCAGCCAGCCGCCCCTGGCCGCGGTCGGTCTGACGGAGGAGGAGGCGGGGGCCCGCTACGACGAGGTCGACGTCTACCGGAGCCGGTTCCGTCCGCTCAAGCTGACTTTGACCGACAACCAGGAGCGCACCCTGGTCAAGCTGATCGTCGAGCGCTCCAGCGGCCGCGTGCTAGGCGCCCACATGCTGGGCGCGGACGCGCCGGAGATCATCCAGGGCCTCGCGGTGGCGGTAAAGATGGGCGCCACGAAGAACGACTTCGATGCCGCGATGGCGATCCACCCGACCTCGGCCGAGGAGTTTGTTACCTTGGCGTGAGGGCACGCATGAACATACGGAGATTCGTCCCGATTCTCGCGTTGGGAGTCTTCCTCGGTCTGGCCCCAATCCAGTCTACCGAGGTTTCCTTCTCGACAGACGAGCCGCGCCACAACCTGATCGTGCGCGTCGTACTTGTGACTCCAGACGGGCATGCGTACGACTTGCCGAACGGTGGGGGATGGCCGGCCGCCGTTCCCAGAAAAGAGAGCCAGGTTCTGAAGTTCTTCGAGGTCGCCATCTGGGAGGAGAGGAGGTCCATCCACTTCTACGAATTCGACGACGATTTCGACGATCGCGGGGGCACAGCCCACAGGGAGAGCTATGTCGTCATGAAGATGGACGGTATGCCCGGCCCCAACACGCCGGAAAGAAGCCGGTTCCTGCGGGATGCGTTCGCGACGTTCACTACCTACCTGACGGAGCGCTATCCCGATTCCGGCCATCACCTGATGTACAACGGACACGGTGGGCCCGGCGGTCGGCTCTTTGAGGTTCAGGTGACGTACTCCGATGCCTCGTCTCTCCTGGCGCACTGGGCCGGAGAGTTGGGCCGCCGCCTAGGCGTGGTCGACATGGGAGGTCCGTGCAACAAGGGCTCTTTCGCCGACCTGGAGAACTTCTGCCAGCACTCGCGGTACTACGTCGCATCGGACCTGCCCAATGGGGGTTACACGATGGATGACTGGACGATCGAGAAGTTCCGGGAGACAGATCCAGAGTCCCAGTACCACCGGCTGTTCGAAGAGAACGCGAGTCTGGAAGAGGTTCTGAGCGCACGCATCGACCTCCGGAGGCGTCTCTATGAGTACTCGCGAGCCAACATGACGACTTCGGAGATTCGGCAGGGCAACTACTTGTACTCCTGTTCTGCCTTCACCACCTTCGCCGTGGAGTTCTGGGAGTTCGTTCGGGAGAAGGGAGGGCGATACGCGGGGGGCGACGATCTGCATGACTACATGGTCGAGTACGGGGCGGACAGCTCGCTCTTCGCGGGTTTCGAGGATGTCTTCGTACGTCGCGCGGACAACCGGGACTTCTTCGACTGGGGGCCCGGAGCCAATGGCATGCTGATGCCCGGCCGCCTCCCGCTGGCGGCGCGGCTGGTGGCGCCGGCCATTGTCGAGGCGGGTGCCCCCGTGGCCTTCGACGGCAGTGGTTCGCTAAGCGCCCGGAGCTACAGTTGGGACTTCGGCGACGGCTACGGAATCGAGCATCCAAACGCCAATTCGACGCCGGTGCACAGCTACTTCAAACCGGGCTCGTACGAAGTTCGGCTCGAAGTAGCGCGCGGCGGAGACTGTGGTGAGCGGTTCTGCGAGTTCCACTCGGCAACAGCGGTGGTCGAGGTTGAAGCGGCTCCTTCGCCGCCGGTAGCCCGATTCGATCTGACCGGAGACTGTGATGAGGACCTGTGCGTTGTGAACAGCGGCGTCGCCGTGGCCTTGCGCGATCTGAGCAGCGGTACCGTGGAGACGAGGCACTGGGACTTCGGTGACGGAGTCACTTCGAGCGCGCCTGTTCCACGACATTCTTGGACGTCCCCCGGCTTCTATCGGGTCGAGCTTGTCGTGTCGGGTTTGGGCACGGAGTCGACGGCGAGCCGGGACATCCTGGTGCGGGCGAGCGATCCCGCAGGCACGTGCGAACCGAACCCTGAGACGCTCTGTCTACGGGACTCGCGCTACAGGGTCGAGGTGGATTGGCGGACCGGCGACGGCGGCCGTGGAAAGGGCACCGTGATCCATGCGGGAACGAACGATTCCGGTCTGTTCCGGTTCTTCGATCCCGAGAACTGGGAGATCCTGATCAAGGTGCTGGATGGCTGCGGCGTCAACGGCCACGTCTGGGTGTTTGGCGCCTCGACCACAGATCTGGGCTACGTGATTCGCGTGACGGACACGGTGAGCGGGGACGCGAAGGAGTACCGGAACCAGTCGGGAACGCCCGCGGCGGCGATCACGGATTCGAAGGCGTTTCCGGGTGGCTGCTGGAAGCACACTAGCTCACCGCGGTGAAGCTAGCCGTGGCGGCGGCTTGGTTCCGGCGGTTGGGGGCTCTCCGCAGCTCTGCTCAACCCGGACTTCGCCGGCGCTCGACCGCGTCGAGTACGTCGACTTCGAGGCGCGGTCCGCCCAGGTCGGCGATCTCGCGCAGGCCGGTGGGGCTGGTCACGTTGACCTCGGTCAGCCAGCCGCCGATCACGTCGATGCCGGCGAAGACGATCCCGAGCCGCACGAGTTCGGCGCCGATCGCCGCCGCGATCTCACGGTCACGATCGTCGACTTCCGTGGCGGCCGCCTGGCCGCCGACGTGGAAGTTGGCGCGCGATTCGCCTTCGGCTGGCACCCTGAGCACCGCGCCGAGCGCCTCGCCCTCGACCAGGATGACCCGCTTGTCGCCCTGCCGGATCTCCGGCAAGTAACGCTGCGCCATGATGTAGCGGCTTTCGTGTGCGGTGGCCGCCTCCAGAATGGCGCTGGTGTTCCGGTCGCCGGCCTTGAGGTGGAAGATGCCCTCGCCGCCAGCCCCGTCGAGGGGCTTGACGATCATCTCGCCGCCCATCTCCTCCTGGAAGGCGAGCAGCTCCGCGATGCGCCGGGAGACGCGCGCCGGCGGGCAAACGGCCGGGAACCGAAGCGCGAACAGCTTCTCGTTCGCGTCGCGAAGCGACAGCGGGTCGTTCACCACCAGGGTGCTCTTCGCCACCATGGAGAGCAGGTGGGTGGCGTAGAAGAACGCCATGTCGAAGGGCGGATCCTTCCGCATCCAGACGACGTCGAACTCGTCGAGAAAGGCGGCCCGGCCGGCCCCAATCTCGTACCAGGGTCCGCCGGAGACCGGGTCGACGGTGCGGGCGGGAATCACTTCCGCCCGCGGCCGGCCATCCGGGCCGAGTTCCAGGTTGTCGATCGTGCAGACGGCGAGTTCGTGACCCCGGCGATCCGCCTCGCGCAGGAACGCGATCGTCGTGTCCTTTTCCGGGTCGAGGCGCTCGATCGGATCGATGACGAAGAGGTGGCGCATCGCGCGGGAGGCAAGTCGAAGCGGGCCGCGCAAGCTATCACGCGGTCGTGCCGGCGGAATCGACGGCGCGGACCGTACAATTCGGCGCCGTGGCCCCGACCGATCCATGCTGGCTCTTCGGCTACGGCTCGCTGATCTTCCGCCCGGCGATCCCCTTCGTGGAGCGCCGGCCCGCTCGCGTCCGAGGCTGGACCCGGCGTTTCTGGCAGTGGTCGACGGACCACCGCGGCGAACCCTGGCGTCCTGGGCGGGTCGTTACTCTGGTGCCCGCGCTGGAGGACTGCTGCTGGGGCATGGCCTATCGTCTCGACGAATCGGACGCCGAGACCATCCTCGCCGACCTCGACATCCGCGAACGGGGCGGCTACGTCCGCATGGAGATCGAGCTTGAACTGCGGGACCCTGCCGAGCAGGCGTCGGACGTTTCGCCGGCGTCGCCACAAGTCGTGACGGGCCTCACGTACCAGGCCTGGCCTGGCAACCGGAACTACGCCGGCCCGGCGCCGCTCGCCGAGATCGCGGCTCAGGTCCTGGAAGCGACAGGTCCGAGCGGTACGAACGCCGACTACGTGCGGGCCCTCCACGCCGCACTCAATGCTCTCGGCCTCGAGGACCCGCACGTGGCGGCCGTGGCTGTCATGTGCCGTAAGTAGACCGCCGCAAACCGGCGCCGCCCTCCGGCCCCAGGCGGGCACGGTCCGCCGCAGCTCTAGCGTCAGTCGACGATCGCCTGCATCACGGCGTTCTGGAAGTCGGCGCGGAGCGGGCCGCCCGGTGTCTGCACCATCAGAACCGCTGTCAGATCCTCCCGCGGATCGACCCAGTAACTCGTGCCGAACGCGCCGACCCAGCCGAAGCTGCCGGTGGACCTGTGGTCGCCTCGCGCCGCGACGCCGTCGAGCACGACGTCCACGGTGAGTCCGAACCCCATCCCGACCGCCCCCGCCTTCTCGTACAGGTCGCCGACGTGGTTCGACCCCATCAGTTCGACGGTCCGGGAGCCCAGCAGCCGCGTGCCGTTCAGCTCCCCGCCATTGACCAGCATCTGGGCGAACTGAAGGTAGTCCTCAGCCGTCGACCAGAGTCCGCCGCCTCCCCCGTGCAGCGTCGTCGTGGCCAGCCATTCCGGCAGAGCCGGGCGGGGCTCGAGTCCGTCGGGGGTGCGAACGTAGAGGGTCACGACGCGCTGCCTCTTGTCCTCCGGCACGTTGAACGCGGTGTCTTTCATTCCCAGGGGCTCGAATACCCGTAGCCGCAGGAACTCGTCGAACGTGAGACCCGAGGCCACCTCCACGATACGCCCCAGCGTGTCGATCCCCGCCAGCCCGCTGTACGCCCAGCGGGTGCCCGGCTGGAAGTCGAGGGGGACCCCTCCCAGAGCAGCCGCCCAGTCCGCGACGGTGCCGGTCAGGTCGCGAGGAGCGATGCGTGCTGTCGCCTCGCCTGCCGCGCCGAAGCTGCCCAGGCCCGACGTATGGGTGATCAGATCGTGCACCGTGATCTCGCGCTTCGCCGGCACCGTGTAGATGTCGCCTTCCTCGGCCCCGGCGTCTGACCGCGGTATCGCGACCTTCGTGTGCTTGAACTCCGGAATGAAGCGGGACACTGGATCCGAGAGGCGGGCCTTCCCCTCCTCCACGAGCATCAGGACGGCGACGGCGGTCACCGGTTTCGTCATCGAGGCGATCGGGAAGATGGTGTCCTTGCGCATCGGTGCGTTTGCCTCGATGTCCTTCAGGCCTCGCGCCTCGAAGTGGGCGACGCGGCCGCGCCGCGCGACGACGGTGACAGCGCCTGAGATCTGCTTCGTGTCGATGGCGCGCTGGATCATCTCGCCGACTCGCTCGAGACGTTTCGCGGACAACCCCACGTCCTCCGGCACCCCGGCGGGCACCTGGGCTCCGGTCGTCGCGACCGCGAGCAGGAAGACGAGGACGAACGCCACCGGCCACCGCGGGCAGGCGCCGTCACGGGCACTGTTGGCGCGCACCGGTAACTCCTTCACTAGAGGATCAACCGACTCGAAGCCTATACGGCCGCGCTACGGTGCCATCGAGCCGGTGACGCCGACCGCGCGGCCGCGCGGATCGATCAGCACGCCGGGGTTCATCAGGCCGTCGGGGTCGACCGCCGCCTTGGCGCCGGCGAGTGCCCGGGCGAAGACGTCGGGGCGCTGGCGGTCGTAGCCGGCCGGCCGGTGGTCGCGGCCGACGGCGTGGTGGTGCGTCACCGTGCCGCCGGCGTCGACGACCGCCTCGTTCGCGGCGAGCTTGATCTCACGCCACTGGTCCGCGAGACGATCCCAGTCGCCCAGCGCCGAGAACGTGAAGTAGGGGGCGGGTCCGTCCGGGTAGACATGGGTGAAGCGGCAGGTGACGCGTCCCGGCCTGCCGGTCGCCTGCTCGAGGATCTCGGGGGTCCGGGCCATGATCCGGGCGTGGAAGTCGGCGAAGCGGTCCCAGGTGATCGCGGTCTCGAAGGTATCGCCGATCAGCCCCAGGGGCACGCCGACCTCCCGGAAGTAAGGCCCCTTGATGAAGGCGTCGCGCCAGGCCCCGGCGGCGCCCTCGCGATGGGACCGCCCGGCCGAGGCGCTGTGGTCGCCGCCGCAATCCGCCGTCAACTCAAGCGCCCGCTTCATCCACGCGTCGACCGGGTGATCGGCGGACTCGAAGCCGAGGACGAGCAGAGAGGTCGAGCCGTCGCCGGCGCCGGCGGTGGCGGTCTCCTGGGCGTCGATCAGGCGGCAGTTCGAGGGGTAGAGCCCGCTCTGGGCCAGCATTCGCACGGCCTCGGCCGCGCTCGCGTAGTCGGCGAAGTGGACTGCCGCCGAGCCGCGATACGTGGGCCGGTCCTGGAGCCGCATCCAGGCCTCCGTGATGACCCCCAGGATGCCCTCCGAGCCGATGACCATTCGGTCGGGCGAGGGCCCGGCGCCCGAACCTGGCAATCGCCGCGTTTCCATGGTGCCCTGTGGCGTGACCGTCGTCGTCGCCTCGACGAAGTCGTCGATGTGGGTGTAGAGGCTGGCGAAGTGGCCGCCCGAGCGGGTCGCGATCCAGCCGCCCAGGGTGGAGTGCTCGAAGCTCTGCGGGAAGTGACGCAGCGTCAGGCCGTGCTCACGGAGCTGCGCCTCGATGTGTGGGCCACGCGCGCCGCCCTGGATGCGCGCGGCCCGGCTCGCGCGGTCGACCTCGAGCACCCGGTTGAGCTTCATCAGATCGATCGTCACCGCGCCGGCATAGCTGTCGCCGACCGCCGGCTCGACACCGCCGACCACGCTCGAACCACCGCCGAAGGGGATCACCGCCGCGCCGGCATCGCCGGCCCAGTCGAGGATGCGGACGACGTCTTCCGTCGTCTCGGGGTAGGCAACGAGATCGGGAGGCTCCGGCACATCGCGCCGGAACATCCGCACCGCATCCGGGAAGGACTTGCCGTAGGCGTGGAGGAGGCGCTCGTACGGGTCGCTGCGGAACAGGGCCTCAAGCGATGCGGGCGGCGCCAGGCGGGGCGCGCGGAGGTCGAAGTCGCCGACCTGAGGAGTGCTTGCCCGAGGTTCAAGCGGGGTGCCGAAGCGCTCCGCAGTGCGGTCGCGGAAGGCGGCCGCCTCCGCCTGCGTGAGCCCCTGACCCTCGTACCCCCAACCGCAGAGCTTGCGTCTTGCTTCCGTCACCTCGTCCTCCTTGGGCGGTGCAGGATAGCGGAGGACTGAGGCCGACCATCTACCGCCCCGAAACTCCTCGCACGCTCGGTGTTTCGGCCCATCCCGTCCTCATCCTAGGGGCTGTGCCGTAAACTTGCTTCGCTGCGTTCTACGGCACAAGCCCCTAGAATCCCCGTCCGATGTCCTGGCAGCCCGAGGTCGACGAGATCGAACGCCGCCGGCGCCTGGCGCTGGATATGGGCGGCGAGGAGGCGGTGGAGCGCCAGCACGAGCGCGGACGCCTGACGGTGCGCGAGCGGATCGAGCGGATCGCCGATCCTGGCTCCTTCGTCGAGGAGGGCCGTCAGGCCGGGGCCGCCGAGGTGGACGAGGCGGGTCGCGTCGTCGCGTTCACGCCGGCGAACTACGTCGTCGGCTTTGCCGACGTCGACGGGGCTCGGGTGATCGTGGCCGGCGAGGATTTCACCCAGGCCGGTGGTTCGCCGTCGCCGGCCGGGCTGCGCAAGAGCATTTACTCCGAGGAACTCGCCCTCAAGTACCGGCTGCCCCTGGTGCGGTTCCTCGAGGGCGGCGGCGGCAGCGTGCGCGGCAGCGCGGGCCGTCAAAAGGGGGCGCCGAAGACGCCGCCGCGACCGATGGGAGAGCCGGTCTACTCACGGGCCCGCTTCTGGTCGATCGCCGAGATCCTGCGGACCGTGCCGGTGGCCTCGATCGGGGTCGGCGCGGTGGCCGGGTTTCCCGCGGCGCGCCTGGTCGCTTCCCACTTCTCGGTGATGACGCGCCACACCGCCCAGATCCTGATCGGCGGCCCGGCGCTGGTCGAGCGGGCGCTGGGCGAGAAGAAGACGAAGGACGAACTCGGCGGTTGGCAGGTTCACAGTCGCAGCGGCGTCGTCGACAACGTGGCCGAGGACGAGGACGACGCGATGGCGCAGGTGCGCCAGTTCCTGAGCTACTTGCCCTCGAACGTCGATTCGCTGCCACCGCGGCGCAAGGTGAGCGATCCGGCGGACCGCCGCGAAGAGCGCCTGCTCTCGATCGTGCCGCGTGACCGTCGCTTCCTCTACGACATGCGCGAGTTGGTTTCGCTCGTCGTCGACCGGGACAGCTTCTTCGAGATGACGGCGGGTTACGGGCCGTCGCAGATCACCGGCCTGGCGCGAGTGGACGGTCACACGGTCGGAGTCGTGGCCAACGACTGCAAGCACATCGGCGGGGCGATGGACGCCGCCGGGGCGCAGAAGTTCCGGCGCTTCGTCGAGTTCTGCGAGACGTTCCACCTGCCGATCCTCAGCCTGGTCGACGAACCGGGCTTCATGATCGGCTCGGAGTCGGAGGCGTCCGGCACGATCCGCTACGGCATGGAGGCGATCGCGGCGACCGTGCGGACGACCGTGCCCTGGTGCGCCGTGCAGATCCGCAAGTCCTACGGCGTCGCCGCGGCAGCGCACTACGGCCCGGGCGGTCGGGTGCTGATCTGGCCCTCGGCCGAAAGCGGCGCGCTGCCGATCGAGGGCGGCGTGGCGGTCGCCTTCCGGCGAGAGATCGCCGCGGCGCCCGACCCGGACAGGAAACGCGCCGAGCTGGAGGCCGAGTTCGCCAAGCGCCGCACTCCCTTTCCGCGGGCCGAGGGTTTCTCGGTCCATGATTTGATCGACCCCCGCGGCACTCGCGCCGAGGTGGTCAAGTGGCTGAAGCTGTCGGAACCGCTGCTCGCGTCGCGGGTGCGGTGAGGATCCTCAAGGAGGCCGGAGTGCCTGTGAACCGAAAGAAGAGAACGTCGGGTGCCACCCTAGCGGCGGGCCTGCTGCTCACCGCAACCGCGGCCGCCCAGCAACAGCCGATCGGCTACGAGGACACCCCGAAGCTGCCGGGATTGCCCTGGAAGGTGCACGACCCGAACCGGCCGGTGCCGCCGGTGGTCGCTCCGGGCGCCTCGTTCAGTGACATGGCGGCCGCTCCTGCCGACGCGGTCGTGCTGTTCGACGGCACGGACCTCTCGAAGTGGCAGAAGCCGAACGGCGACGAACCCGAGTGGAAGGTCGAGAACGGCTACATGGAGGTCACCTCGACCGGGTCGATCCGCACCCGGGACGAATTCGGCGACTTCCAGCTCCACCTGGAGTTCGCGACGCCGGCCAAGGTCGAGAGCAACAGCCAGGGCCGCGGCAACAGCGGGGTGATGCTCTACGGCGATTACGAGATCCAGATCCTCGACTCGTACGAGAACCGGACGTACGCCGACGGCCAGGCCGGGGCGATCTACGGCCAGACGCCGCCGATGGTCAACTCCTCGAGGGCACCGGGCGTCTGGCAGACCTACGACATCATCTTCGAGGCGCCGCGCTGGAAGGACGGCGAGCTCGTCAAGAAGGCGAACGTCACCGTGCTCCACAACGGCGTCGTCATCCATCACAAGAAGGAGTACATCGGCCGGACGGTCCACCGGCGGGTCGGCGTCTACGACCGGCCGCACGAGCCGCGCGGCTGGATCGGTCTCCAGGACCACCGGAACCCGACCCGCTTCCGCAACGTCTGGATCCGCGAGCTTCCGGGCTACGACAGCGGCGGCTGAGGCTGCGGTAGTCCTACTCTCTTGAAGATCTCCATCTTCTACCTGCCCTCGATCGGCTCCCGGGCCGACATCAAGCAGGGCATGGCCGGCCTGCGCGGCGATCTCTACGACCGCATGCTGGCCGAGGTCTCGGAGCAGGCCCGGCTCGCCGACGACCTCGGCTACGACTCGATCAGCTTCACCGAGCACCACTTCCACATCGAAGGCTTCGAACTCTCGAACAACCCGGTGCTGCTCGACCTCTTCGTCGGCATGCAGACGAAGAACATCCGGGTGGGGCAGCTGGGCATCGTGCTGCCGGCGAGGAACCCGATCCGCGTCGCCGAGGACATCGCGATGCTCGACCGGATGACCGGCGGACGGGCGAACGCGGGTTTCGCCCGCGGCTACCAGCGGCGCTGGGTCGATGTGATGGCGCAGCAGACGCACGGCATCTCCGGCGCCCTTCCGCACCGGCACGACGAGATCGACGCGACGAACCGGGCCGCCTTCGAGGAGTGTTTCCGGATCGTCAAGAAGGCCTGGACCGAACCGATGCTCGACTACGACGGCCGGTTCTGGAAGGTCCCCGTCGGCGGCCCGAAGGGCGGCACGCCGTGGACGCTCGAGGCGACGGAGCAGTGGGGCGCCGGAGTGGAGGACGGCGTGCTGCGCCAGGTGGGCGTGGTACCGAAACCGGTTCAGGAGCCGCATCCGCCGATCTTCCAGCCCTTCGCGTCGTCCGAGGCGAGCATCCGCTGGTGCGCGCGGGAGGGCGTGACGGCGATCCTGCCGCCGCTGCACCCGAAGCGGGAGCGGGCCCTGTTCGAACTGTTCGCGGAGGAATCCGGGCGGCCGCTGGGCGAGGGGATCGGCGTCCTGCGCGATGTCGTCATCGCCGAGTCGGACACCGAGGCGGAACGCCTGTGGAAGGCGAGCGGCGCCTTTTGCGGCTCCGCCTGGTTCGAGCCCTTCGGCTTCAGCCGGGGGATGATCGACCCGGACACGGGGGAGGAGTTCGACGACATGATGGGGTCAGGGATGGCCCTCGTCGGCACCGTCGACACGGTGACGCGGCAGCTCGAGACGCTGCGCGAGCGTCTGCCGGTGACCTGGCTCTACTTCTGGGCCTACAACGGCCTGCTACCGCACGCGCGGCTGATGTCGACGATCGAGCGTTTCGCCAACGAGGTGCTGCCCCGGGTGGAAGACGCGTAAGGCCGCCGCTTCGCGGCGCGTCCTCTGGCCGCCTGCGGCGGCAGCCGGCGGGGACGCCGGCGCACCCAGTGTGTTCAGTTAGGTTTCTTCTTCTTCGTCCTGCGTTTGCGCCGGGTCCTGAGCAGCAGGCCGTCCTCGAGCGACGCGCCGTCCTTCGCGTCGACGACGATCTTGCCGCCGTCGGCCAGCTTGCCGAAGAGGATCTCGTCGGCCAGCTTGCGCTTGATCTTCTCGTCGATCAGGCGGCGCATCGGCCGGGCGCCGAAGTCCGGCTCGTATCCGTGTTCGGCCAGCCAGCCGCGGGCGGCGTCCGTCAGTTCGATCTTGATGCTGCGGTCGTCGAGCTGGCCGCCGAGTTCGCCCACGAGCTTGTCGACGATCAGCCGCACCGAATCCATCTCGAGCGCCTTGAAGACGACCCAGGCGTCGATCCGATTGCGGAACTCGGGCGTGAACAGGCGCTCGACAGCCGGCTTCGAGGCGGCTTCGGCGGACAGCTTCGAGCGGTCGCCGAAACCCATCGGTTTCGTCGTGAGCTCCCGGCCGCCGGCGTTCGTCGTCATGATCAGGATGACGTGCCGGAAGTCCGCCTTGCGCCCGTTGTTGTCGGTCAGCGTAGCGTGATCCATGACCTGCAGGAGGATGTTGTAGACGTCCGGGTGGGCCTTCTCGATCTCGTCGAGCAGCAAAACGGTGTGCGGCGTTCGGCGGATCGCGTCGGTCAGCAGACCGCCCTGGTCGAAGCCGACATAGCCGGGCGGCGCGCCGATCAGCCGCGACACGGTGTGCTTCTCCATGTACTCGCTCATGTCGAAGCGGGTGAAGGCGATGCCGAGCACCTGGGCGAGCTGGCGGGCGAGTTCCGTCTTGCCGACCCCGGTGGGTCCCGAGAACAGGAAGCTGCCGATCGGCCGTTCCAGGGTGCCGAGGCCCGCGCGGCCCAGCTTCACGGCGGACGAGATCGAGCGGATGGCCTCGTCCTGGCCGAAGATGACCGCCTTCAGCTCCTCCTCCAGGTTGAGGAGAGCGTCGCGGTCGTCGCTGGAGACGGACTTCTCCGGGATCTTGGCCATCGAGGCGACGACGCGCTCCATGTCGACCGGGTCGAGGACGCTCTTGCGCTCCCTCGCGGCCACCAGGCGGTTCGCGGCGCCGGCCTGGTCCACCAGGTCGATGGCCTTGTCGGGCAGGCGGCGGTCGAGCAGGTAGCGGGCCGAGAGGTCGGCGGCGGCGTCCAGCGCGTCGTCCGCGTACTTGACCTCGTGGTGCTCCTCGTAGCGGTCGCGCAGGCCGCGCAGAATCTCCGCCGACTCCTCGATCGACGGCTCGTCGATCTCGATCATCTGGAAGCGACGGGCCAGGGCGCGGTCGCGGTCGAACGAGCCCTTGTACTCGGCATGCGTGGTGGAGCCGATGCAGCGCAGCTTGCCCGAGGCGAGGCCGGGCTTCAGGATGTTCGAGGCGTCGAGCGAGCCCGACGACACGGCGCCGGCGCCGACGATCGTGTGGATCTCGTCGATGAAGAGGATGTGTTCGGGCTCCGAGATGATCCGGTCGATCACCGCCTTCAGCCGTTGCTCGAAGTCGCCGCGATAGCGGGTTCCAGCGAGGAGCGCGCCCATGTCGAGCGCGTAGATCGTCACCCTGGAGATCAGCTCGGGCACGTTCCCCTCGTGGACGGCGAGCGCCAGCCCCTCGACGATCGCCGTCTTGCCGACGCCCGGATCGCCGACCAGGACCGGGTTGTTCTTGCGCCGGCGGGCCAGCGTCTCGCATAGCACGCGGACTTCGTCGAGCCGCCCGACCAGCGGATCGATGGAACCTTCGGCGGCACGCTCGTTCAGGTTCGATGCGAATTGCTCGAGCGGATCCTCGACTTCTTCTTCCTCGTCGCCTTCCGGGTCCGGCTCGACGCGCTGCGGGGCGGGAAGGCCGCTGCTCTGCTTGACCGTGCCGTGGGACAGGTAGCGGATGACGTCCAGACGGCTTACGTCCTGGCGCTGGAGCAGGTAGACCGCGTGGGATTCCTTCTCGCGCATCAGCGAAGCGATCACCGCGCCGGCGTCCAGTTCACTCTTGCCGGCGCCGTGTGCGTGCATGGCCGCCCGTTCGATGACCCGCCAGAACGCGATCGTCTGCTTGGGAGGCGGTTCGCCTTCGTCACCGGAGTGTGAGGCCTGCTCGGTGCTGTCGGTCTGCTCGCCCTCCGCCTCGACTGGCGCGGCGCCTGCCGACTCGTCCGCCGCATCGGCGGGGAGGACCGGCGGCAGGGTCTCCAGTTGCTGCTCCAGGAACTCCTCGAGTTCGCCGACCAGCCGGGGCAGACGGACGCCGACCGACTGCAGCGCCTTGGCGCCCACCGGGTCGGCGCACAGAGCGAGCAGCAGATGCTCGAGCGTGACGTACTCGTGCCGGCGTGACGACGCCTCGAGCATCGCCCGCCGCAGCGACTGCCGCAGGTCCTCGGTCATGTGCACGGAAGCGATGGCTGTACCTCCTTCGCCCGTCAGTTGACGTCGCCGCCGTCGTCTCCGCCGTCGCCGTCGCCACTGTCGCCGTCGCCGTCTCCCGTGTCGGGCTCGATCGTGCAGAGCAGGGGGACTTCGGCCTGCTGGGCCAGGCTACCGACCTCGGCCACCTTGGTTTCGGCCACGGAGAACGGGTAGAGGCCGACCACGCCGACGCCGTTCTTGTGGACGTAGAGCATGAGCCGCGAGGCGTCCGATTCGGTCATGTGGAAGACGTGCTGCAGCACGACGACGACGAACTCGCGCGGCGTGAAGTCGTCGTTGTGGAGCAGCACCTTGTACAGCCGGGGACGGGCCAGCTTGGTCCTGGTCTTCGTCTTCGTGAGGACCTTGCTGTCGCCCTGCTGGTCGTCTTCGAAGTGCGGCATGGCGTCTCGATTATAGGTTCCATGGGGAATTCCCGCGTTGGGTTTGGATGTCGTTCAGACCGCCTTCGTATACTGAGATGTGACGAACTGGCCGGTTGATGGACCGCAACCTCGTCGGGCCCGAGAAACCAGACTGGAGAACGACGATGCTCCGACTGCGCTTGAACCTGTCGATGGAACTCGAGCAGGAAGACGACGTTTGGGTCGCACTTTGCCCCGAACTGGACGTTGCGAGCCAGGGAGAGACGGTCGAGGAGGCGGCGGACATGCTGGACGAAGCCGTGCGTCTCTTCCTCGAAACCTGCCATGAGATGGGTACGCTGAGTGAAGTCCTCGCCGAGTCGGGGGTGACCATCGCGGTCGCCGGCGAAGCAGACGATGGGCCGGAGCCGGTAGACGTACCGATGGAACTCGTGATCGGTGCCCGGCAGGCAACGCAAGCTGACGCCCATTGAGCCGCGTCGCCTCGTTCGACTCTTTGAGAGAGACGGATGGCGCGAAACCGGGCGGGCCGGTAGACACATCACCCTGACGAAGCCCGGCTTCAAGCGGCCGGTCACCATCTCGTTCGGGCGAAAACCGATCAGCCCCGGCGTCATTCGCGCCAACATGCGCACCGCGGAGATGACCCGGAGGCGGTACTTCGAGTTGCTGGACGAGGTGTAGCCGGGAGCTTCCCCTTAGCCCAACTGACGTCGCTGTTCTCGCCACGCCTCGATTCCCTCGAGGTGTCGCTTCGCGTCGCGCTGCAGTGCCGCGCCGAGCAGCGAGTTCAGCTTCTCGTCCATGAACAGGTGCGAGCTGTAGACGGGTGCGGGCTCGAAGCCCCGGCTGATCTTGTGTTCTCCGCCGGCGCCGCCTTCGAACACCTGGACGCCGCGTTCGATGCACTCGTCGATCGAGTGGTAGAGGCAGACGTTGAAGTGGAGGAAACGGTGGTGCTCATGGCAGCCCCAGTAGCGGCCGTAGAGGTGGGTGTCCGAGCGCAGGTTGATGGCGCCGGCGACGACCCGGTCGTCGCGCTCGGCGACGACCAGCTCGACCTCGTTGCCGAGGTGGGTGAACAGGTCGGAGAAGAGCTCGCGATTCAGGTAGCGGCCGCCCCACATGTACCTGTCGCAGGTCGTGCAATAGAGACGGAACGCGGTCTCCGCCCAATGCTCGGGATCGGTTGCGATCTCCTGGCCGCGCACGGTGCGGATGGCGATGCCCTGGCGGGCCGGTTCGCGGCGCTCACGCCGGCACTGGGTGCGGCGCTTGGAGCGGAGCCTGGCCAGCCAGTCGTCGGGGCTCCCGTAGTCGTAGTTGTTCCAGTGGTACTGCACCATGACGCGCTGCGAGAGGCCGGCGGCGGCGAGGGCGGAGGCTTCCAGGGCGCTGTGGTACAGGACGTGGACGGAGGCCACGCCGACCTCCCGGGCGGTGTGGGCGGCAAGCTGGACGAGCAGCCTGGCCGCGACCGTCGGGTCGATGTCGGTGGCGACCAGGATGCGGCGGCCGGTAACCGGGGAGAAGGGCACGCCGACCACCAGTTTCGGGTAGAAGCGGCCTCCGACCGCCCGTACCGCGTCGCCGAAAGCCCAGTCCCGGGAAAAGTCGCCCATGCCGTCGTTCTTGATGTAGGCGGGGGCGGCCGCGATCAAGTCGTCGTCCGCGCCCCAGGCGGTGAGGTGAAAGGGCAGCCAGCCGCGATCGGGCGCCACGCAGCCGGTCCGTTCAAGCGCTTCGAGGAACGTCCAGGACAGGAAGGGGCGGTCGCCGGCACGGAGAAGACGGTCCCAGGCATTCCGCGGAATGTCCGTGATCGACTGGACGATCCTGAGTTCAATCTGCCGCTGTTCGCTGCGGTCTCCCGCCTGGGCCGCAGCATCGTCCATTCGGCGAGTCTTGCATGGCGGCCGCGACGCGCGGAGCGTCAGTAGCCGAGTGCCAAGCCGTCCTTGCGTGGATCGGAGGCACCGTAGAGCGTTCCGTGCCGGCCGACGCTGATCGCCTGGGCGCCGCCGAACTCGGCGCCGCCGGCGCTGCGAACGCGGTGCCCGAGCGCCGCGAGCCCCTCGACGGTTTCGGGCTCCATGCCGCGCTCGCACAGGAGGTCGAGGCCGGCCGTATGGCGCCACCGGGGACGGTCGATCGCCGCCTGGAGGGGAAGCCCGTGATCGTAGTGGTTGGTCAGGATCTGGACGTGTCCCTGGGGCTGGAACGGACCTCCCATCACGCCGTAGCAGAGCTCGAGTCGCCCCCGGTCCAGGACGATGCCGGGGATGATCGTGTGGAAGGGACGTTTGCCGGGGCGGTACGCGTTGGGGTGTCCGGGCTCCAGCGTGAAGCCGGCGCCGCGGCAGTGAAGCATGATCCCCGTGTCGCCGCCGGCGATCGCCGCTCCGAAGGGGGCGAACAGGGAGTTGATGAAGGAGGCGGCGTTGCCCTCGCCGTCGACGACGGCCAGGTACACCGTGTCGGAGCCCAACGCGGCGCCGGTCGGGATACCGCCGGGAGCGGCCCCGTCCGCCGCCCGACCGGGGTCGATCAGGCGGCTGCGCTCGCGGGCGTAGGCCTTGTCCAGCAACTCGGCGAGCGGAACGCCTCCGGAGCCCCGGAGCGGCTCGCTCTCCGGGTCGCCGACGTGGGCGTGGAGGTCGGCGTAGGCCAGCTTCTTCGCCTCGACCAGCAGGTGGGTGTGCTCGACTCCGGCCACGTCCATCGAGGCGAGGTCGAAATTCTCCAGCAGGTTCAGCATCAGGAGAACGCCAAGCCCCTGGCCGTTGGGGGGCAACTGGATGACCTCCCGACCGCGGTACATCGTGCCGATCGGATCGACCCAGGTCGATTCGTGGCGCCGCAAGTCCTCGAGCTCGAGAAAACCGCCGGTGCTGCGGGCATAGCGGACGATCTCTTCCGCGATCGGGCCTTCATAGAAGGCGTCGCGGCCGCCTTCCGCGATCCGCTGCAGCGATCGCGCCAGGGCCGGAGAGCGGAACACCGCGCCGAGTGCGGGCGCCTCCCCGTCGACCAGGTAGTGCTCGGAGGCCGCGCCGTCGCGGCGCAGCCGCTCAGCGCACGCCGTCCACATCGACTGGACCCGCTCGCTGACCGGGAAGCCCGTTTCGGCGGTTTCGATCGCGGGACCGAGCAGATCGGCGAAGCGAAGGCGTCCGAAGCGCTGGTGGGCCGTCTGCCAGAGATCGACCGCGCCGGGGACGGTCACTGCGGGCCACGAATCTGGATCGATCGCCGGTCCGGCGATGTCGGTTCGGTCCAGGGCCAGAGGTGAGCGGCCGCTGCCGTTGAGGCCCAGCAGCTCGCCGCGCCCGCCGTCGGGATCGGCCAGGTGGTAGAGCAGGAAGGCGTCGCCGCCGATGCCGGTCATCATCGGCTCGACGACCGCCAGCATCGCGGCCGCCGTGACGGCCCCGTCGATCGCCGAGCCGCCGGCCCGCAGCATGTCGAGCCCGGCCAGGGTGGCGGCGGGGTGGGAGGTGGCGACCATCCCCCGGCGCGCCATGACGACGCTTCGCCCAGCGCGATGGGGACTGGCCAGCCGGGGTCGGCCGGCGGCTCCCGTGGCCCTAGCGGAAGACGTCAAAGGTACGGTTGAACTTGACCGCGAGGCTACGGTCCGGCGTATCCAGGCCGAGCAGGCCGAACTCCGAGATCTCGTTGTAGACGACGAACAGCCCCCGGTTCGCCTCGTTCAGCCAACTGAAGCGGACGTTCGTGTTCACGCTGTGGGTCAGGTCGTTGTACTGGATCAGCGCCTGGAGGAGCAGGCTGGTGCTGAAGGCGTAGGTGACGCGGAGGCGCCCCAGGTGGGTCTTGAAGGCGCCCATGGGCAAGTCGATGTCGTTGTAGGACCAGCTCAGCTCGGAGGTCAGGTAGTCGCCGAGCCGGATGCTCAGGGACGGATCCAGAACGAGCTGGTTGCCGCCGAAGAAGCCGCCGCCCTGGATTCTGGTGAAGAGGCTCACGGCCCGGCCCCGGTTCGTGTTCATGAACAGGAAGAAGCCGTGGTCGTCGTACTCGCCGGCGGGTACGTGCACGATGCCGGCGAGCGTGAAGGGTTCGAGCAGTCCCTCGTAGCGGCCGCCGACGGAAAGGCTGATCTGCGCGCCGTTGCGAAACTCGACTTCGCCGCCGACGGAGTAGCGCTGGGTTTCCTTGTAGCCGTCGAAGTTCCAGAAGCCGTCGTAGAAGGCGCGCGGACCGAACTCCTTGACACGGCCCTCGCCGGCCGGGCGGAAGCGGCGCCGGATGTAGCCGTTGAACTGGCGGTAGCCGGAGCGGCTGAGGAAACCGACCTCGGGGTTGAAGTCCTCGCCGATCTCGGCATAGCCGAGACGCCAGCGCCAGAACGGGGAGCTGTATCCGCCGTCGAGGCCGAAACCATGGTCCCGGCCGGTGAGGCCGGGGGTCTCCGTCCGGGCCGCCCAGCCCGAGATGTCCGTGAATTGCCCTATTCCTATCTGGCCGTCGACGGCGTAGGTCCGGTTGTAGTCGCCGTCCGGCGCCAGCGAGCCGGTGCCCTGCCGGTTGACGACCAGCACGCCGGCCCTGCTCCGGTTGCGGTACTCGCGGCCGAGCCGCGCAACCGTGAAGTTGTTGCCGTGGACGTCCCCCAGGTCGTCTGTCTGCATGTTCAGGAAGCCGACGTTGAATCCGCCGGCCCTACCGGACAGGCGGGCGCCACCTAGGATCGGAACGGGCACACCGCCGCTCAGGCCGATCCGCCGGCTGAAGAAGAGCTCGGTGCCGCCCCGGAACGAGGACCGGCGGCCGACGCGGAAGAGGCCGGAGTTCTCGAGGAAGAACGGCCGTTTCTCGGGGAAGAAGAGGCTGAAGCGGTCCAGGTTGATCTGCTGATCGTCGACCTCGACCTGGGCGAAATCGGTGTTGACGGTGACGTCGAGCGTCAGGCTGGGGGTGACGCTGTACTTGAGGTCCATGCCGACCTCGCTGTCGTCGGCGCTGCCGTCCACGTTCTCGCGCCCCGAACTCAGGACGTAGGGAGTCAACTGCAGATTACGCTGGCGCGGCGGCTCCACGCCGACCAGGTGCCCGGCTTCCGACACCCGGAACAGGTCGTGCTGGCGGCCGAGGTGCGCCCAGAACGCGGTCTCGTTCTTGCGCCGGATGTTGCGTTCGAAGTTCAGGCCCCAGATCGCGCGGCCCGATCCGTACCGGAGACTGCGGAAGGGAATCGCCATCTCCGCGCTCCAGCCGAAGTCGCCGCTCAACGTCCGGACGGTCCAGGAGGTGTCCCAGTCCAGATTGGCGCCGCCGGAACTGAAGCTGCTGGAGGAACCGCCGCCGCGACCCTGGTTCGTGAACTGGCCGTCGTACTGGATGCCCGCGATGTTCGTGCCGAAGACGAAACCGTTCTGCCGATCACCGAAGGTGTCGAGAATGACCCGGAAGCTGTCCTCGTTCCGCAGCGAAGCATCGCGCCGGCTGTCGGAAATGGCCAGGGATGCCGCGTCCCGGTCGAAGCAGATGACAGCGACGTAGAGGTTGGCGTCGTCGAAGGCGATCCGCACTTCGGTCCGTTCGCTCGCCGGTTGGCCTTCAAACGGCTCCACCTGCTGGAAGCCGGTGCCGAAGTCGACATCGAGCCAGAGTTCTTCGCCGAGCACGTCGCCGTCGATCATGGGGGCCTCGGCTAGACGCTGGGCGCGCAGACGGGGACGATCGCTTTGCATCTCGACCTGGGCCGCCGCGACGCCGTCGCCGGCCGCAAGGAGGGCGATCAGCGCGAGAGCGCCGCCCGGAAGTGGGATTCGCGGCATCAGTTATGGCGGTGCTGGAGTCTCGTCTGCGGCGCGGTCGGTTGGCGGTTGGACGGCGGGAATCGCCAACTCCCGGGCTCGCCGGTTCAGTTCTGCAAGCTGCGGTCCGGTCAACTCGGAGACGGCCTCGAGGATCGGCAGGAGTTCGGCCTCGAGATCCTCGAAACGACGGCGCGCTCCGGCCGTCGGCCGGGCGGTGTTGCCGAAGACGTGAGTGTAGAGGTACGCGTACTGGTTGTCGATCCGGGGCTGGAAGTTCAGCGCGTCCTGGGAGACGCGGCTGCGCGACTGGATCAGCCGCTCGTCGAGTTCCGCGGCTCGTTCCAGGATCGCCTCGACGGCCGGTCTCAACTCCGAGGCGCCGGCCTCGTCGAGACGGCTCTCGAGGGCTCGGGCCTGTTCCCGGACGCTGCGCAGGCCGGCGATCGCGTCGTGGGTCGCGGTCAGCCGCGCCGACAACTGGTCGAGCATCGCGTACTGCTCCTCGAGATCGGCCTGGGAGATGTCTTCGAGCCGGGGGTCGGCGAGCACCTCGAAGGTCCGGCTGTCTACCCAGGCGTCCTCCTCAGGCTCCGCGTCGCCTTCTGTCCCCTCGTCGGCGCGGGCTACCGTGAGCGTTGCCCGGTAGATCCCCGGCGGCAGGTAGGGGCCGCCTGTGTACGACAGGGACATGATGGCGCCCTCGACCAGATGGGGCGCCTGGCCGCGCAGGTTCCAGACGACCCGGTTGAGGCCCTCCTTTGCCTCGAAGGACTCGATCCGTGGACGCTCGTCCTCGCCGGCTTCGATCTCCTCGCCTTCCGGCAACGACACGAAGCGCCGCAGAACCCGGTCGTTGCCGTCAGGCGAGATCGCCAGGTCGACCCGGCCCACCGGTTCGACGGGGAGGTCGAACCAGATCGAAGCGCCGTTGGCGAAGCCGCCGCCACCGCCGGGCCGGTCGATGCGGACCACGGGTTCGGGCGAGAAGAGCCGCGGCACATTGCGCACGGTGCCGGCAGCGACTTCCCGGGCGAGCTCGCGCACGGCGCCAAGATCGTCGAGCACCCAGAAGCTCCGGCCCTGGGTCGCCAGCACCAGGTCCGGGTTGCCCGCGTTGTGGTGAATCAGCAGGTCGGTGATCGGCGTGCGCGGCAGGTTCAACTGGAACGACTGCCAGGAATCCCCGCCGTCGAACGAGGCGTAGAGGCCGAACTCGGTGCCGGCGAAGAGCAGGCCGGAGGCTCCCGGGTCTTCGCGCACGACGCGCACGAAGTGGTCGGCCGGCAGACCGTCGGTCACGGTGGTCCAGCTCTCGCCGCCGTCGTCCGTGCGGAAGATGTACGGCGTGTAGTCGTTCATCCGGTAGCGGTACACGCCGACGTAGACGCGTCCCGGGTCGTGGTGCGAAACGTCGATCGAGTTGACCGTCCCGTCCGCCGGCATTCCCGTGGGCGTGACGTCGGTCCAGGTGGCTCCGTCGTCCCGGCTGACGTGGATGCGCCCGTCGTCGCTGCCGGCCCAGATCTCGCCCGCCGTCCGCGCCGACTCGGCGAGCGCGAAGATCGTGTTGTAGACCTCGACGCCGGTGTGGTCGTGCTGGACGGGTCCGCCCGGTACCCCCTGCTTCTCGTCGTCGTCGGTCGTCAGGTCGGGCGAGATCGTCTCCCAGGTCCAGCCGCCGTCTCGGGTGCGGTGGACGTAGTTCGAGGTGTGGTACACGACGTCCGGATCGTGCCGGGAGATGAGGATCGGCGCGTTCCACTGGAAGCGGTAGCGCAGGTCGCGGGGCGCCGTGCCGTCCTGCATCTGGGGGTAGAGAATCATGTTGCGGGCGGTGCCGCTCCGGTGGTCGTAGCGGTCGATGCGACCCAGGTAGTTGCCGGAGTAGACGAGGTGAGGCTGCTCGGGGTGGACGGCGATGTGGCCGCTCTCGGCGCCGGCCACTGAGTGCCAGTGCTGGGTCGGCGTCAGCTCGGGCATTGGCCGCGAGGGCACCGAGATCGTGCTGTTGTCCTGCTGGGCGCCGTAGATCCGGTAAGGGAACTGGTTGTCGACGGTGACCCGGTAGAACTCGGCGGTCGGCTGGTTGTTCTGGGTGGACCAGGAACGGCCGCCGTCCACGCTCACGTTCGCGCCGCCGTCGTTCGCCTGGACCATGATGTGCGGCTGCTCCGGGTTGATCCAGAGGTCGTGGTTGTCGGCGTGCGGCGTGCCCACCCGCTCCCAGGTGGCGCCGGCGTCCACCGACTTGAAGAAGCGGACGTTCGAGCCCCAGACCGTGTTCGGGTCCGCCGGATCGGCGTGGATGTGGCTGTAGTACCAGCCGCGGGTGAGCAGCTCCGGCTCGTCGCTCACCTTCTTCCAGGTGTCGCCGTGGTCCTCGGAGCGGAAGATGCCACCGCGGCCCTCCGCCGCGGTGATGATCGTCCACAGCCGGCCGCGGCGCGCCGGCGACGCGGAGACGCCGATGCGGCCGAGCACGCCGGTCGGTAGACCGCCCTCGAGGCGTTCCCAGGTGTCGCCGCCGTCCGTCGAGCGGAACAGGCCGCCCTCGTCGCTGCCGTCGATCAGCGTCCAGGGCTTGCGCTCGACCCGCCAGACCGCGGCGTAGAGGACGCGTGGATTGAAGGGGTCGAGTTCCAGGTCGGCGATGCCGGCATCGTCCGAGATGCTCAGCACGTGCTGCCAGGTCTCGCCGCCGTCCGTCGAACGGTAGACGCCCCGTTCCGGGTTGCTGCCGAAGATCTGGCCGAGTACGCCGACCCAGAGGACGTTCGGGTCCTCCGGATGGACGCGGACGCGGCTGATGGCGCCCGCCCGTTCCAGGCCGACGTGCTCCCAGGAAGCACCCGCGTCAGTCGAGCGGTACATGCCGTCTCCGATCGAGACGTTGCCGCGAGGACAGGCGGAGCCCATGCCAACGTAGATCACGTTCGGATCGCTCGGCGCCACGGTGACGGCGCCGACGGAGCCGGCCTTGAAGTCCCTATCGGTCAGGTTCTCCCAGGAGATGCCCGCGTTCGTCGTGCGCCAGACGCCGCCGCCGGTCGAGCCCATGTAGAACGTGTAGGGGTGTGACGGGTGCCCGGCGACCGCGGTGACCCGGCCGCCGCGGCTGGGGCCGACCAGCCGGAACTCGATTCCCTCGAAGGGGTCCGGTTGTTCCTGACTCCATGCCGTTCCGACGGCCAACACGATCGCCAGAAGCGCTGCTGCGTTCTTCAGGTCGATCATCGGCGCGTAGTCTACGCCTCCGCGACACAAGCCCCCATGCGGCTGGTACATTCGGGTCCGCCGTGAGCGCCGAGCCCGCCGCCCGCTTCGTCATCTACACCGACGGCGGCGCTAGCCCGAACCCCGGCCCGGGCGGCTGGGCCGCCGTCATCCTGCATCCGGCCGGAAGCACGGAGGAGATCTCCGGTGGAGCGCCGAGCACGACGAACAACCGGATGGAACTCATGGCCGCGATCTCGGCGCTCGCCCACCTGACGGCTCCGAGCGCCGTCGACGTCTACACGGACTCCCAGTACCTGCGGCAGGGCATCACCTCCTGGCTCGCGCGCTGGCGGGCTCAGGGCTGGCGGCGTCGCGATGGCGGCGCGGTCAAGAACGTCGACCTGTGGCGGCGACTGGAGGGTCTGGACCGGCGCCACCGCGTGAGCTGGCACTGGGTCAAAGGTCATGCCGGCAACGAGTGGAACGAGCGGGTGGACGCCCTGGCCAGCGCCGAGATCGCGGCTCGTGGAGGCGGCGCCGCGGCCGAGCCCGGTTCCGATGAAGCCGTTCCGTCGGACAGCGTGCGCATCTTTCTCAAGGTCCGTTGCGTCGGGACACGCGGCGCGTGGGTCGCCGAACTGGTGACGCCGGCCGGCACGGTCGAGCGGTCCGGCGGGGCGGAGGAGACGACGGCGAACCGGCTCGAGCTCGAGTGCGTCCTGGAGTTGCTCGGCGCTCTGCCGCCCGGTCAAGCCGCGGCTGTCTACACCGGCAACGACTACCTCAGGCGCGGCGCCGCGCTCTGGATCCATGCCTGGAAACGCAACCGGTGGCGGACCAAGAGCGGCGGGCCGGTCAAGAACGCCGAACTCTGGCACCGGCTCGACCGCCAGCTCGAAGAGCGGCGGGTGCAATGGCCGGCGCCGACGGGCGATGCGGGGGAGCGGCTCAAGGAGCTGAAGGAGCGGGTGCGCGGGCTGTTCTGAAGAGCAGGCTCCTTACACCGCCTGCTCCCGGGTTGCCAGGAATCGGACTTCCGGCGCGTTCTCGGCGGCGCGGTCGAGCCAGTAGCGGTTGGCGGCCAGGAACAGGGGCGCGCCGTTGTGGTCGTGCGCGATCTTCGCCTCGTTGCGGCGCACGAAGTCGCGCACGGTCCGGTCGTCGTCCGCCTCGATCCAGCGTGCCAGGGACATCGCCGTCGATTCGAAGCGGACCGGCACCTCGTACTCGGTGCGGATGCGGTCGGCGAGGACGTCGAACTGGAGGGTGCCGGCGACGCCGACGATCCAGTCGTTGCCGTTCCGGGTGCGGAACACCTGCGCCACGCCCTCTTCCGCGAGCTGGAGCAGCGCGCGGCCGAGATGCTTGGCGCGCAACGGATCATCGGGCCGGACCCGGCGCAGGAGGTCGGGGGCGAAGCTGGGAACGCCGACGAAGCGGATCGGCTCCCCGGCGGACAGGGCGTCGCCGATGCGCAGGTTGCCGTGGTTCGGGATGCCGATGATGTCGCCGGGCCAGGCTTCCTCGGCGAGCTCCCGGTCCTGGGCCAGGAACAGGACCGGGTTGTGGATGTTCAGGGTACGTCCGCTGCGTGGATGGAACAGGCGGATGCCGCGATGGAAGCGCCCCGAACACAGGCGCACGAACGCGATCCGGTCGCGGTGCTTCGGGTCCATGTTTGCCTGGATCTTGAACACGAAGCCGGTGACGGGACTCTCGCCGGGCGCGACGGTGCGCTCGGCCGCCTGCTGCGGCCGCGGCGCCGGCGCATGGCGGGCGAGGCCGTCGAGGAGAGCACCGACGCCGAAGCTGCGGAGCGCGCTGCCGAAGTAGACGGGAGTCCGGTTGCCCGCAAGAAAGGCGTCGGCGTCGAACGGCGGGCAGAGTTCGCGCACCATCTCGACTTCCTCGCGCAGTCTGGCCGCCGGTTCCCCGCCGATCGCCCTGTCGATGTCCGGGGAGTCGAGGCCGCGAACGACTCGTTCCGCGGCTCGTCGCTCCCTGTCTCCCGGCGCGAAGAGGATCAGCCGGTCGGCGATCAGGTCGTAGCTTCCCTGGAAGCTCCGTCCCATGCCGACAGGCCAGGTCATCGGAGCGACCTCGAGCTGCAGCGTGTCGGCGATCTCGTCGAGCAGATCGAACGGATCCCGCGCGTCGCGGTCCAGCTTGTTGATGAAGCTCGTGATCGGCATGTCGCGCAGGCGGCAGACCTCGAACAGCTTCCGCGTCTGCGCTTCGATGCCCTTGGCGGCGTCGAGGACCATGACCGCCGAGTCCACCGCCGTCAGCGTCCGGTAGGTGTCTTCGCTGAAGTCCTCGTGGCCGGGGGTGTCGAGCAGGTTGAACGTGTTGCCCTCGTACTCAAAGGTCATGACGGAGGCGCTGACGGAGATGCCTCGTTCTCGCTCCACCTTCATCCAGTCCGAGCGGGCCCGGCGGGCTTCACCGCGGGCCTTCACCGCGCCGGCGAGCTGGATCGCGCCGGCGTAGAGCAGGAGCTTCTCGGTCAGCGTGGTCTTGCCCGCGTCCGGGTGGGAGATGATGGCGAACGTGCGGCGGCGGGAAACCGCTTCGGCGAGGGTGGTCATGGCGGCGCGGGAGTCTATAGTCGGGCGCTCCGCCTGGGCCGTGCCAGAATGCCGGCCCGTCCCGCTTGGCCGGGGCAACAGCCGCCCGAGGTAACTGCATGAGTGATCTGTCCGCATTCCGTGAGGAAGCCCGCGCCTGGGTCGAGGGCAACGCGCCCGAATTCCTGCGCGGCAAGGCTGCCGACCCGAACGCCTGGGCTGCAGGCGGCCGCAAGGCGCCCTTCATCTATCCTGAGAGCCGCGACTGGCTGCTGGCGGCGGCCGATCGGGGACTCTCGGTGCCGACCTGGCCCGAGGAGTACGGCGGCGCCGGCCTCTCCCGCGACGAGGCGGCCGTCCTGCACGAGGAGATAGGGCGGCTGGCCCTGCCGCTGCCGCTGACCGGCTTCGGCTACAGCATGATCGGGCCGACGCTGCTCGATCACGGCACGGAGGCGCAGAAGGCGGAACACCTGCCGAAGATCGCGCGCGGCGAGATCCGCTGGTGCCAGGGGTACTCGGAACCGAACGCCGGATCCGACCTGGCCTCCCTGGCCACATCGGCGGTGCGGGACGGCGACTTCTACGTGATCAACGGGCAGAAGATCTGGACTTCCGGCGCCGACCAGGCGGACTGGATCTTCATGCTCGTGCGCACGAACCCGGACGTCAAGAAGCAGCGCGGCATCACCTTCATCCTGGTCGACATGGCGTCGCCGGGTGTCGAGGTGCGGCCGATCCGGCTGATCAGCGGCGCCTCGCCTTTCTGCGAGACGTTCTTCCACGACGTGCGAACGCCGGTCCACCAGGTCATCGGGGAGGTGAACGGCGGCTGGACGGTGGCGAAGGCGCTGCTCGGCCACGAGCGGACCTCGATCGGCGGCATGGGACGCGGCGGCGCGAGAGCTTCGCTGCCGGACATGGCGCGCGACTACGTCGGCGCCGCCGAGATGGGCCGGATCGCTGACCCGGCGATCCGTGAGCGGGTGACCCAGTGGGAGATGGACGCGATGTCCTACGGGCTCACGATCAGGCGTCACGGCGACGGGCTGGAGGCGGGGCACAAGCCCGGGCCGGAGAGCTCGATGTTCAAGTACTACGGGACGGAGCTCAACATGCGCCGCGAGGAGCTGATGCTCTCGATCCGGGGTCCCCAGGCGCTGGGCTGGGAGGGGGAGGGCTTCGAGCCGGCCGAACTGAACCAGACCCGCACCTGGCTGCGGTCGCGGGCGAACAGCATCGAGGGAGGTACTTCGGAGATCCAGTTGAACATCATCGCCAAGCGCGTGCTGGGGTTGCCGGACTGATGGCTCCGCTGGTCCTCACCGCTCCCCAGAACATGTTGGCCCGGACCGCGGCCGAGCTCGTTTCGAAGCACGGCGGGGTCGATCGCCAGCGGCGACTCCGTGACGAGGGAGCCGAACTCGGTTTCAGCCCCGAAGTCTGGGCCGAGATGGCGGACCTTGGCTGGCTGGGCATCCCTTTCGCGGAGGAGCACGGCGGCCTTGGAATGGGCATGGCCGAGACGGTGCTGATCACGGAGGCGATGGGCCGCGGCCTGGCGCCCGAACCCTTCGTTTCGGCGGTCGTCTTCGCCGGCGGGCTGCTTGCGGACGCCGGCAACGCCGAGCAGCAGGCCGACTGGCTGCCGGCGCTGATCGACGGGGAGAAGCGCCTGGCGCCGGCCCTGCTCGAGGCGGGAAGCAGGTACCGGCTCGACCGGGTCGAGACCAGGGCACGGGCGAACGGCGAAGGCTGGTCGCTTTCGGGTGAGAAGGTCCAGGTGGTCGGCGGCGTCGGCGCCGACGGCTTCCTGATCGCGGCCCGAACCGAGGGCGGTGACGATGGGCTGACGCTCTTCCTCGTTCCGGCGGCGGCGGACGGCCTGGAGGTCGTGGCTCAGCAGCGGGTCGACTCCCGCAACTCGGCAATCGTCCGGCTGAGCGATGTTCACGTGGCGGCCGGCAACGTCGTGGGCGACATCGGCGGCGGGCTGGAACCGCTCAGGAGGGCGGTGGACCGGGCAACGGTCGCCGTCTGCGGCGAGATGCTCGGGGTGATGACGGAGGCCTTCGAGCGCACGATCGAGTACCTGAAGTCGCGCAGCCAGTTCGGCGTTCTGATCGGCACCTTCCAGGCGCTCAAGCATCGGGCGGCAACGATGTTCATCGAGATCGAGCTGTCGCGTTCCTCCGTCATGGCGGCGGCCCGGGCGCTCGACGAGGGCAGCGACGACGCGGAACTCCAGGTCGCGAACGCCAAGGCGCGCTGCTCGGATGCCCTGATCCTGGTTACCAACGAGGCCCTGCAGATGCACGGCGGCATCGGCATGACGGACGAGCACGACATCGGCCTGTTCATGAAGCGGGCCAGGGCCCTCGAGTTCGCCTTCGGCGACGCCGCCTTCCACCGCCAGCGCTTCGCCCGCCTGCGCGGCTTCTAGGACGGAACCGGCCTACAGCTCGAACCGCAGGCCGATGCTGAGGATCCGGCCCAAGGGGTTGTGGGTTGAGGGGTCGTAGTTGAGCTGGCGGAAGACGCGGGGTGGATCCTGGTCGCCGAAGTTGAGGATGGACGCGAAGAGGGTCGCCTTGTCTCCGGGGATGGTCCACGAAACGTGGAGGTCGTGGGTGGCGTAGGCGTCGATCGGGTAGTTGTCGCCCCAGGGGGCGGGGGCGTCGTGGACGTAGGAGTCCGTGTAGTTCAGGTGCCAGCGGCCGGTGAACGAACCGACGGTGTAGCCGGCGAAGAGGCGGCCCTTGAACTCGGGCAGGGCGCGGGCGAGGGACGTGTCGTAGTTCAACCTGCCCTTCGCGTCGTACGGCTCGCCAAGGTCCCAACCGTCGATCCGCCAGGACAGGGTGGTCGTGCCTGAGGCGCCCAGGGTCAGGCGTCCCGGGCCCGCGTTCGTCTGGAGGTCGGCGCGGAAATCGATGCCGTCGGTCTGGATGTCCGGGCCGTTGACGATCCGCACGGCGAGCGTGTCGAGGTTCTCGAGGCTTGGAAGCCCGCCGCTGATGGTCAGCCCGTCGAACCAGGGCGAGGTCTCGTCGCACAGCGGGTGATTCGCGGGCGGGCAGGCGAGGCCGAGGATGGAGTTGAAAGGCTGGATGACGAGCGGGTCGGTGAAGTCATAGCGCCAGTAGTCGACGGTGGCAAAGACGCGGCCGCTGCCGCCGCCAAGGCCGCTGCGCTCGAAGACCAGGCCCGTGTTGAGCGTCGTGGCCGACTCTGGGTCGAGCGCCGGGTCGCCGTGGATGTGGATCGGTTTGAAGGTGCCGATGCGGCCGATGAAGAACCGCGACGTATCGGCGATTCCGACGATCGTCTGGTTCAGTGTCGGGCCGCGGAAGGTGGTGCCGAAGGAGCCGCGCAGGGCCAGTGCGTCGGTCGCCTGCCAGCGCAGCGCGATCTTGGGGTCGAGACTCGAGCCGACGTCCCCGCCGTAGTCCTCGAAGCGGAGCGAGACCTGGCTTTCGACCGAGGGAGCGAGCGGCAGCGAGAGTTCGCCGAACACGGAGCCGATCCCCCGATCGTCCTCGATGGGGAAGACGGGCGGCAGGTAGGCGAAGACGCCTTCGCGCTTCTTGCACGTCGTGATTTCCGGACCGCCCGGGCAGGGGTAGATCGCGATGTCGTGAAGGGCGCCGCCCCGCGGCGCCGGTTCGCCGACCGTGTACGGATCCAGCTCGTAGGTTTCATCTCGCCACTGCACGCCGGCCGCGTACTCCGTCGCGCCGCCGGGGAGATTCCAGTCCAGCAGGCCGCTCGCCACCGCCTCGACGACGAGCAGGGACGTCTCGCCCCGGCTGCCGAGGATCGTCGTCAGGTAATCGTGCAGGGGGCCGTTGTCGAACGCCGGATCGTAGTCCGGGTTCGAGGCGTTCGGCACCAGGGGATGGGGGCTGATCGAGTTGGAGAACGGGATCCAGTAGCGGCAGTCGCCCTGGCCCGCGTGCCGGCGCAGCGTGTCCAGGGAGAAGCTGAGGTTGCCGCCCGCGTCGTACTCGTTCGGCACCTGCGCCTCGCAGGCAAGGCCGCCGAGACCTGCCAGCGCGCGCCGGGCCCGGTACTGCAGGGCGTCGCCGTCCTCAAGGTTGCGAACGGCCCTCGACCAGGAGGCCCGGAACGCCCAGAGCGTCTCGCCGGTGACCCCCTCGAAGTCGAACGCGAATCGCTCCGTATCGGACTCCCGGATGTGGCTCCGGAGGGGACCCTCCTGGCCGAACATCCGGCCCCGGATCCACGCCACTTCCTGCCAGGCCGGGTCGATTCCCGCCGCGTCCTGGGTGCCGCCGTCTCCCCGCCAGCCGCACCAGGGGGCGTTGCAGAAGGCGTAGGCGCCGTACAGCTCCGGGTAGAGCCGGGCCATGTCGACGAGCCCCGGGTTGTTCGCCCGTACGGAGCGGGTGAGATCAACGACCTTGTTCGGCGGATAGCCCGGCGACGTCTGCCAGGACGGCACATCGCCCCTGGAGAACAGGTACTCGGCGCCGATATGCCAGCCGCCCTCCGTGTCCCAGGAGGCCTCCGTGAACCACTGACCGCGGCGCGTGTCCTGCACCAGGTTGTCGAACGGCGTGTACTGGACCCGGCAGAGCGGGCTGTCGGGGCTGCTGACCGCGCCCCCGACGCGTTCACAGTTCGGGTCGCGGATCGCCGGTGCGCCCGAGAGCGGGTAGAACACCGCCGGCCGCCCGGTCCCCGACCAGCCGCCCCGGGGATTGTCGGCGTAGGGCCGAATGGCCCAGTCCCGGTCGCGAAGCCGGATCGGGCTCCGCCGCGAGAGACCGAGGGAACTCACTACGTGACCACGCCCGTTTCCGAACGGTCGGCCTCCGATGAGGCCGACCTCGCCGTCGCCGTTCGAACCGTCGATCACGCTGTGCTTGCCCTCGAAAGACAGACCGTCGAAGTGGCTTCGGGTGATCACGTTCATCACGCCGGCGATGGCGTCGGAGCCGTAGGTGGCGGCACCGCCGTCACGGAGGAACTCGACCTGCTCGACCGCGACCATGGGCAGGACGCTGGTGTCGACGATGAGCTGCGCCTGGTCCGGGATGGCGCCCGGAGACCAGGTCAGGCGGTCGCCGTTGAGCAGGACGAGCGATCGGCTCGGTCCGAGGCCGCGCAGGTTGAGCGTCGAGCGGTCCTCGTTGGCGCGCGCGCCGAACTGGTCGGATTCGAGGTCCGCGCCAAGGCTGAACGAGAGGTTGCGGATGACGCCGAGCATCGTGGGCGAGCCTTCCGCTTCCAGGTCGTCGCGGGACAGGACCGAGACGGGCTGCGCGGCGTCCTCGGGGGTTCCCGGAATCCAGGAGCCGGTGACCGTGACCGTGTGACTGAAGGTCTCGACTTCGTGGGAGTGGCCGGAGTGGTCCGCCGAGTCGTGTTCGTGCTGCTCGGCTTCCTCAGCCTGGTCCGGTACAGCTTCCTGGGCCGCCCCGGAGGCTGCCCAGCAGACGGCAATCAGCGACAGCAGGAGAGCTTGCCGGGAGGTCGATGCCGGGGCCATGACTTCAGGCTCCCTTCGGATCGGCGGCTTGGAACTGAATCGCGGTGGCGAGTCAGCTCACGATCCGGTTCGGGTTCATGCCCGAGCAGCCGTCGTGCCTTGCCGCGGTGGAGCAGCGCCCCGTGTAGCAGGAGTCGCCCGCGAAACCCTGGGGGCGTACGTTCCGGATCCAGCGTTCGACGTTCGACTGGACCTCGGCCGCGCTCTGGCCGTGCTCCGTGATGAGCACCTTCGACAGGCCCCACCAGGCCCGGCCCAGGTTGCACTGGCAGCAGCAAGTGTAAGCCGAGCGGTCGCTGCAGCAGGGCGCCGGAATCGGGGTCAGCGCGGCGCGCTTGATCTCCTCCTGCTCGGCCGTCAGTTCGATCTCCGCGTCGTACGCGATCAGCCGCTCCATCGGCAGGGCGAGAAGCGTGGCGATGGGGTCGTCGCCGACCGCCGTCGCGGGTGCGGGCGAAGAGTCGCCACAGCCCCAGAGCGTCAACAAGGCAAGGAGGGGGATGGTTGTGGCGGCACGAAGATGAAGACGGTGGGCGCGGCGAGTCATGGCCGGGATTCTACGCTGGTCTCGAAGCACAGGTTTCTGCAGATGCCCGATAGATCCGGTAGCCCGCCCAGAAGTACGGATGGGAGGCGTCGAACTCCACGGGCTCCCGGCTCTCACCCTGTTCGAAACGAAGCGGCTCCGCCAGGAGCCCGAGTTGGGCTTGCCGGAGCGCCGCGGCAGGGCGTGCTCCCTGGGTGAGGTTGCTGTAGAAGGCGGCGAAGAGGTGCGTGGCGGATTCGTCAACGACCGGCCACAACGACGCGACGACGGAACCCGCGCCCGCGGCGCCGAAGGCCTGAACGAACGGGCCGGGGCCCACGCCGTGGTCTCCGGTGTCCAGGCCGGAGAGGACGACCAGCGATTCGCGTTCGAGGGCGAGTCTCGACGCCAGCTCGTCTGTGGCTACGGGAATGGCCTGCTCGTCGTACCTCACGGGGGAGAGCAGCAGAGCCGACCTTTCGAGGTCCCCCGGGTTGATCCGCGCTTCCACCGCCAGGTGCAGGAACCGGACGGCGTAGCTTTCGATCGACTCCCAGAAGAGGGCGGGCGAGGCGGCCTGGCCGGCGCGGGATACCACCGGCACGCCCAGCGCGCGGATCGTGCTCGCCTGATTGCGGCGCGCGGCGTGCTGGCGCCAGGAGATGCCACCGTCGCTCATCGAGGCGCCGAGAGGCCGTGCCGGCGGCCGGTAGACGGCGTCGGCGATCGCCAGCGCTACAGGCCTTTCGACCGCTGACGGGTCGTCGGCGGCACCGGCGCCCAGCGCCGGGTCGATCCAGCACAGAGTCCGCGTCTCGATCAGGTAACGGCCCTGAGGGTCGATCGACCGGGGGGCTCGGATCGCGCCGAAGGGCAGGTCGCTGAGTGGTCCGTCGGCCGACAGGGCGACGCGCGACACGGTCCTGAGCTGTTCGGCGATCGGGCCAAGCAGGACATCTCCCAACTCGTCTCCGAGGCGGACGATCCGACCAAGGGAAGCCGGTGGCCGAAGCAGCGAGAGTTCACGGACCTCCGCGACGAGAGGCCGCAGATCCTCGGCGCTCGCGTTCAGGTTCAGTTCGACTGGATCGTCGCCTGACCCTGGAACGAAGGTCAGGCCGATGGGACGGCCGGGAGAGGTATCGTACACCAGGGTCGCGACTCCGTCTGCGGTCAGCCGGAGATGGTCGGGGAGAGAACTCGCGTTTCCACCGGTCTGTGCTCGGGCCGTCGGCCCGTTTACGATCGACAGGCTCAGGATCACGGCGCCGGTCCAGGTGGCAGACGACGTCCGCCTCCCCGGTGTCTTGCCCGTCGTCATCAGAGTTCGAACCGTACGCCGATACTGAGGATCCGGCCCAGGGGATCGTGCGTCGAGGCGTCGTAGTTTGCCGGGCGGAAGATCAGCGGCGGATCCTCGTCGGCCAGGTTGAGGATCGAGGCGAAGAGCGTGGCGCGGTCGCCGGGCAGGGACCAGGAGACGTGGACGTCGTGGGTGGCGTGGGCGTCGACCGGGTAGTCGTCGCCCCACGGCGCCGGCGCGTCCTGGAGGAAGGAACCGGTGTAGTTCAGGTTCCAGCGGCCGGTGAACGAACCGCGCGAGTAGCCGGCAAAGGCGCGGCCCTTGAGTTCCGGGAGCGGGCGCGCGAGGGAGGTGTCGAAGTTCAGCCGGCCCTTTGCGTCGTATGCCTCGCCGAGTTCCCAACCGTCGATCCGCCAGGACAGCGCGTAGGTGGCCGACGCGCCCAGGCGAAGTCGTCCCCGGCCTGCGTCGGCCTCGAACTCTGCCCGGAAGTCGATGCCGTCGGTCTCGATGTCCGGCCCGTTGACGATCCGCACCGACACGGAGTCGAGATTCTCGATCGTCGGCGTGGCGCCGCTGATGGTCAGGGCGTCGAACCAGAGGGAGCCCGGATCGCACAGGGGATGGTCGGCGGGCGGGCAGGCGAGTCCGATCAGGGCGCTGAAGGGCTGGATGACGAGCGGATCGGTGAAGTCGTAGCGCCAGTAGTCGAGCGTGGCGAAGAGTCTGCTGCCGGCACCGGCCAGACCGCTCCGCTCGACCACCAGGCCGGTATTGAAGGTCGTCGCCGACTCCGGGTCGAGCGCGGGATCGCCGTGGATGTGGACCGGCTTCGCGGTACCGATGGGACCGATCGTCACGCGCGTGGTCTCGGCGATGCCGGAGACCGTCTGGTTGAGCGTCGGGCCACGGAACGTGGTCCCCAACGAACCGCGCAGCGCCAACGCTTCGGTCGCCTGCCAGCGCAGCGCGACCTTCGGATCGAGGCTCGAGCCGACGTCCCCGCCGTAGTCCTCGAAGCGCAGCGAGAGCTGGCTGTCGAGCGAGGAGGCCAGCGGCAACGAGAGTTCGCCGAACACGGACCCGATGCCGCGGTCGGCCTCGGTCGAGAAGCCGGCCGGCAGGTAGACGAACAGGCCCTCCGGGTTGTCGCAGGAGGTGATCTCCGGGCCGCCCGGGCAGGGATAGAACTCCATGTCGTGAAGGGCGCCGCCGCGAGGAGGTGCGGCGCCGACCGAGTAGGGCGTGAGTTCGTAGGTCTCGCCGCGCCACTGGGCGCCGACCGCGTACTCCGCCGCGCCTCCGGGGAGATTCCACCCCAGCAGGCCGCTGGCCACGGCTTCCAGCACGAACAGGGTCGTCTCGCCGCGAGTCCCGAGGACCGTGGTCAGGTAGTCGAACAGGTGGCCGTTGTCGAACGCCGGATCGTAGTCGGGGTTCGTGACGCCAGGCACGGCGGGGTGGGGCCTGATCGAGTTGGAGAAGGGGATCCAGTACCTGCAGTCGCCCTGGCCGGCGTGCCTTCGCAGCGTCTCGAGCGAGAAGCTCAGGTTGCCGTCGCCGTCGTGTTCGTTCGGCACCTGATTCTCGCAGGCAAGGCCGCCGAGCCCCGCCAGCGCGCGGCGCAGGCGGTAGTCCAGGACGTCGCCGTCCTCGAGTCTCCGATTCGCGGCCGACCAGGAGGCGCGGAACGCCCACAGGGTCTCCCCGGTCACTCCTTCGAAGTCGAAGGCGATCCGCTCGGTCTCAGACTCGCGGAAGTAGCTCCGCAGCGGTCCCTCCTGGCCGAACGTCCGGCCGCGAATCCAGGCCACCTCCTGCCAGGCGGCGTCGATGCCGGCGGCGTCCTGGGCGCCTCCGTCACCCCGCCACAGGCAGTAGGGCGCGTCGCAGGAGGCATAGGGGCCGTAGAGCTCCGGGTACAGCCTGGCCATGTCGATCAGTCCAGGATTGTTCGCCCGCATCGAACGGCTGGTGTCCATCACCTTGCTCGGCGGATAGGACGGCGAGGTGAACCACGACGGCACCTCGCTGCGGGCGAGCAGGACCTCGGCGCCCAGGTGCCAGCCGCCCTCCGTGTCCCAGGAGGCTTCGGTGAACCACTGCCCGCGGCGCGTGTCCTGCACCACGTTGTCGAATGCCGTGTACTGGTAGCGGCAGAGTGGACTGTCGGGGCTGCTGACCGCGCCGCCGACGCGCTCGCAGTTCGGGTCGCGGATCCCCGGGACGCCCGAGAGGGGATAGAACGTCGCCGGACGGCCGGTCCCCGACCAGCCGCCGCGCGGATTGTCGGCATAGGGCGTGAGCGCCCAGTGCCGGTCGAGGAAGCGGATGGGGCTGCGCCGCGCCAGGCCGAACGACCCGACGGCATGGCCCCTGCCGCCGGCGAAAGGCCGGCCGCCGATCAGGCCGATCTCGCCGTCGCCGTTCGAACCGTCGATCACACTGTGCTTGCCTTCGAACGAGAAGCCGTCGAAGTGGCTGCGGGTGATCACGTTCATCACGCCGGCGATCGCGTCCGAACCGTAGGTCGCCGCGCCGCCGTCGCGCAGGATCTCGACCCGCTCGACGGCGACCATCGGAAGAACGTTCGTGTCGACCATGAGTTGCGCCTGGTCGGGGATCGCGCCCGGCGACCAGGTCAGGCGATCCCCGTTCAGGAGGACCAGAGAGCGGCTGGCTCCGAGGCCACGCAGGTTCAGGCTCGAACGGTCCGCGCCGGCGCGCACGCCGAACTGCTCGGAGCCGAGGTCCGCTCCGAGACTGAACGGGAGATTGCGGATGAGGTCGAACACGCTGGGCGAACCCTCCGCTTCCAGGTCGTCGCGCGACAGGACGGAAACCGGCTGCGCCGCGTCCTCGGGAGTGCCGGGGATCCAGGAACCGGTGACCGTGACCGTATGGCTGAAGGTCTCGAACTCGTGGCTGTGGTGCTCGTGCGCGTGGTCGGCCCCGTCGGCCTCGGCGTGTTCGTGCTCGTCGACTGGCTCCGGGCTGGTCTTCTCCTGAGCCATCCCGGGTGCCGCGCAGAGGAAGATGAGCGCGGCCGCGAAGCGCAACGGGCGGGTGGCCGTCGACATGGCCGGCGAGCCTATCCGGCCGAACCGAGTACGATGCCCGACCGATGTCCAACGTTCGGCTCGAATCCGACGGCCAGATCGCCCGGATCACGTTGACGCGGCAGGTGAAGGCGAACGCTCTCAACTCCGCGACCACCGCGGCGCTGCGCGAAGCCGTCGTCGCGTCGGCCGAGGCGAGCCCACGCGTCGTGATCCTCGCCGGTGAGGGCGTCTTCTGCGGCGGCGCCGACATCCGCGAGATGGAGGATCTAGATGCAGTCGGTGCCGAGCGCTTCATCCGCGGGCTGCACCGGGCCTTCCTGGCCATCCGCGAGCATCCGGCGCCGGTGGTTGCCGAGGTGCGCGGAGCGGCCCTGGGCGCGGGCCTGGAACTCCTCGTCTCCTGCGACCTGTCGATCGCGGCGGACGACGCGATCTTCGGGATGCCGGAACCCCATGTCGGCCTGCCTTCGGTCATCGAGGCGGCCCTGCTGCCTCACGTCGTGGGCCTCGTCCGGGCCCGGGAGCTGCTGTTCCTGGGCGATCCCATCGACGCCGCCGAGGCTGCGCGGATCGGGCTGGTCGGTGAGGTCGTTCCGCCCGTGGATCTCGAGACGGCGGTGAACGCCAAGGTCGAGCGGTTACTGCGACTCAGCCCCGACGCCTTGTCGCTGCAGAAGCGCCTGATCGGCCGCTGGCTCAACCTGCCGCTGGATCAGGCAGTGGAGGCCGGTGTCTCGGCGTTCCGGGCCGCTTACGGCACGGACGGACCCAGGAGGGAGATGGAGAAGTTCTGGCGGCGCCGGGAGTAGCGCCGCCAAACCCGTCGCAGACTCCGTGTTTGGCCCCAGCCCCCACCTCACCAGGAGGCCGCGAGCCACCGCAGGCAGCCGGTCGATTCCAGCACCGCGTCGATCTCTTCGCGCTCCGGGAGCTCGCCGTACTTGCCGCGGAGTGCCGCCAGGGACCTGGCATGGTACTTCTGCGGCTTCTGGGTCCACTCGCCGCTGCCGAGGTCGATCGAGAACTCGTCCTGGCCGCCGGCGATGGCGGTCGCGTTGGCGACGCTCCATGGCAGGAAGATCGCGCCAACCTGCTGTTCGAGAAGCGGCGTCAGGGTCGGCGAGAGGGATGGCCAGTCCTCGAACTCGCCGTTCGCGGTCGGGTCGACCAGGCGGTTCACCCAGGCGACGGTGCGGGGCGCCCGCTCCTCGAGCAGCCGGCCAGGCGTCGGGTCCGTCCAGGCCTGGTGCATCTGGAAGCCCACGCCGAAGTCGCCGAACGCCGGACGGCCCCCGAACAGATAGTCGCGGCCGTCGAGGTGGGCCTCGATCAGGTCGACCGTGTCGAGAAACGACTGCTCGATCTGGGGCGCGGTCTGCTCGTTCGAGCCGACGAACCAGACGCGGGGAACCATCCGCTCCCGGACCTGGGCGGTCATCGCCGTGAGGGTCTCTTCGTCGGCGCCGGGGTTCATGCCCTGGGCGATGCGGCGGGCACCGGACTCCTGGTCCGCGGGCCGCGCCCAGCGGTAGTGGAACATCCACTTGTTGCCCCACTCATCGCCGAACTCCTCGAGCAGCACGGAGACGAAGGCCGCGGTCGGGTCCGGCGGGTGGATCGAGGGTTCGGGGAACTCGGCCTCCATCGCCTCGATGATCGGCGTCGAGTCCTGCATGCCGCGGTCGTCGGGTGTGACGACGAGCGGCACCAGGGGCAGCCTGGCGTAGCGCCGGAATTCGTCCTGGTTGGCCGGACTGCGGGGGATCCATTCGTGGGGGATTCCCTTGTAGCGGAAGTAGGAGCGGACCTTGATGGAGTACGGAGAGAGTTCTCCGCCGAAGATTCGGTAGGGTCGGGCCATTGGCAGGAGCCTCCTGGAGGGGAGTCGTTGTCAGACGAAGGAGGCTGATCCTAGGAGGATTCCCAGCGTGGAGGCAACGGCTCTCGATTTGAAACAGCGCCTGCGGAGCGTCTTCGGCCACACCGTCTTCCGTCCGCACCAGGAAGAGGTGTGCCGTCGCACGGCGGAGGGCGCCGACGGCCTGGTCGTCATGCCGACCGGCGCCGGCAAGTCGCTCTGCTACCAGCTTCCGGGCCTGTTGCGGGGCGGTCCGACCCTCGTCTTCTCGCCGCTGATCGCCCTGATGGAGGACCAGACGGCGAAGCTCCGCGAGCTGGGCCTGCGCGCCGAACGGATCCACTCCGGCCGCCCACGGAGCGAGTCGCGGCAGGCGTGCAGGCTCTACCGCGACGGCGAGCTGGACTTTCTGTTCATCGCTCCCGAGCGTCTCGGCGTGCCCGGCTTCATCGAGTTCCTCGAGCGTTGCCGGCCTGCCCTGATCGCGGTCGACGAAGCGCACTGCATCTCTCAGTGGGGACATGACTTCCGGCCCGACTACCGGCTCCTGGGGCAGCGCCTGCCTCGCCTGCGGCCGGCGCCGGTGCTGGCGTTGACCGCGACCGCGACGCCGCGCATCCAGGACGACATCACCGCTCAGCTCAACCTCGAAGGCGACCAGCGCTACATCTACGGATTCCGGCGCGAGAACCTGGCGGTTGAAGTGATCCAGAAGCGGACCGGGGCGCGGGCGGCGATCGTGGCGGAGGTGCTGGGGGAACCGGATCGACGGCCCGCAATCGCCTACGCGCCGACACGCAAGGAGACCGAGGCGCTCGCTGGTCGGCTGGCCGACGAGTTCCCCGCGGCCGCGTACCACGCCGGTCTGCCGACTGCCGAGCGGGACGAGGTGCAGGCAGCGTTCCTCGGCGACGAGATCGAGGTCGTGGTGGCGACCACCGCCTTCGGCATGGGGATCGACAAGCCGGACATCCGCACGGTGATCCACACCGCGATGCCGGCGACGGTGGAGGGCTACTACCAGGAGATCGGCCGGGCGGGGCGTGACGGCAAGCCGGCCCGGGCGTTGCTCCTGTATTCCTGGGCCGATCGGAGGACCCAGGAGTTCCTGCACGGCCTGACGTATCCGGAGCTCACGTACCTGAAGCGGCTGCACGAAGCCCTCGGTGAGGCACCGGTCGAAGTGGACGAACTCGCGAGGCGTCTGAGCTTCCCGGATCGCGTCTTCGAGGCGGCGCTGGATCAGTTGCGGATCCACGGCGCCGCGCGGATCGTGGGCGGCGACCGCGTCCGCCGGGCCGCGCCCGCGGCCAGCCGGACGGCGACGCGCGCAGGCGCCCGTGCTGGCGAGGTCGTTGCCGGTGGCGTCGGGAAGCCGTTCGGCGGACGCAGACGGGATGCCCGCGTTCCCGGGAGCGGCAGATCGTGGCAGCGGGCCTACTCCGCTCAGCGCCGGCACCGGCTGGACCAGATCGACGAGATGACCCGCTTCGCCGATCACCGGGGTTGCCGCATGCTGCGCCTGGTCCGGTACTTCGGGGACCGCGCGGACAGCGGCGAATCCTGCGGATTGTGCGATGTCTGCGCATCGGAAGCGTGCCTGGTACGACGCTTTCGCAAGGCTCTGCCGGAGGAGGTGCAGGCGATGGAGACAGTCGTGTCGCTGCTCCGCCGGCGCGACGGCCAGGGCACGGGACGGCTGTTCAAGGAGTTCCGGGCCGTTCACGGTTCGTATGACCGGGACGCGTTCGAGGACCTGCTTGGCGCGTTGGGCCAGGCCCGGGTCTTGTTCGTCGAAGACGACTCATTCCAGAAGGAGGGCGAGACGATTCGCTACCAGCGTGCCGGCCTGACGCCGAGCGGCCGGCGCCGCGGGGTCGACCTGGCGGGGCAGGTGATGCTTCCGGACGATCCGCCCGACGAGCCCGCGAAACGCCAGCGTCGGCGAGCCGCTCCGGCGCCCGAGATCAACGGGGCCGACGCGGATCCGGAACTCGTGGAGACGCTCCGGGCGTGGCGTCTGGAGGAGGCGCGGAAGCGGCGATGGCCCGCGTACACCGTGCTCTCGAACAGGGCGCTTGCTGCCGTCGCAGCGGTGAAACCGGGCAGTGGCGACGACCTGCTTGCGATTCCTGGCATCGGTCCGAAGACCGTGAAGCGATTCGGCGGCGCCTTGCTGCGAATCGTGGCGGCGGCGGGGAAGCCGGACCCGAGGTGACACAATCTCCGGTCATGACGACATCGACGGCGCAGTGGTTCGGCCATCCGCGGGGACTCTCGACCCTGTTCTTCACGGAGCTCTGGGAACGCTTCAGCTACTACGGCATGCGGGCGCTGCTGCTCCTGTACATGACCGACGTTGCCACCGGCGGCCTCGACCTGGGCACCGAGAGGAGTTCGGCGATCTACGGGCTCTACACCTTCGGGGTGTACGCCCTGGCGTTGCCGGGCGGCTGGGTCGCCGACCGCATCCTGGGCCAGAAGAAGGCGGTGCTCTGGGGCGGGGTCATCATCGCGCTCGGGCACTACGCCCTCGCCGTGCCGAGCCTCGTCACGTTCTTCCTCGGCCTGTTCCTGGTCGTGGTCGGCACCGGGCTGCTCAAGCCGAACGTCTCGGCGGTGGTCGGCGACCTCTACGTCAAGGACTCCGCGGCCCGGCGCGATGCCGGCTTCTCGATCTTCTACTCGGGGATCAACATCGGGGCCCTTGCCGGGCCGCTCGTCTGCTCCTACCTGGGCGAGAACATCGACTGGCACCTGGGTTTCGGTGCCGCCGGCGTCGGCATGACCGCCGCGATTGTCGCGTACGTCCGCGGACAGAAGCACCTGGAAGGCGCCGGTGATCCACGCGGACCCGCTGCCGACCCCGTTCAGCTCGCGAACGCCAAGCGCAGCCTGATCGCGGGTACCGCCTGCATCGTCGTGCTGGCGGGCATCCTGTGGTGGCTCGGAGCCAGCGAAATCGCGCCGATCACGCTGGTCGGTTTCGCCGACGCGACCGGCCTCATCGTCGTCGTGCTGGCGGCTGTCTACTTCGCCTACGTGATCGGCTTCGTCTGCAACGACGCCACGGAGAGGCGAAGAGTCGGCGCATGCGCGGTGCTGTTCGTCGGCGCGGCCCTGTTCTGGTCGGGCTTCGAACAGGCCGGCTCGTCCCTGAACCTGTTCACGCGGGACTACGTGAACCGGGACCTTTGGGGCCTCATGGAGGTTCCCATCGGCTCGCTGCAGTCCGTGAACCCCTTCTTCATCATCGTCCTGGCGCCGGTCATGGGCGCTATCTGGGTCAAGCTCGGGGACCGGAACCCGTCGATCCCGGTCAAGTTCGGCCTTGGCCTGGTGCTGCTCGGCGTCGGCTTCGGCGTGCTCTCCTGGGGCGCGTCGATGGCCGAAGCGGGCGGCGAGCAGGCGGCGATGGCCTGGCTGGTCGTGACCTACTTCTTCCACACGGTCGGCGAGCTCTGCCTGAGTCCGGTGGGACTCTCGAGCATGACCAAGCTGGCGCCGGACCGCCTGGTGTCCCAGATGATGGGCACCTGGTTCATGGGCGCCGCCCTTGGCAACCTGATCGCGGGCCGGGTGGCCGGCTACATCGAGGCGCTGCCGCCGGCCGAGTTGTTCCGGACGGTGGCGTTGATCGTTGCTGTCGGCGGCGCCGTGTTCCTGGCGCTGTTCAAGCCGATCAAGTGGCTGTGTGCCGGGGTGAAGTAGGGCGGCTCAGTTGATGCCACGCTCCTTGCCTTCCCAGTAGGGTGCTCGCAGCTCGCGTTTCAGGACCTTCATCGCGCCGGAGAGCGGCAGCGGTTCGACCCGGAACTCGACGGACTTGGGCACCTTGTAGCCGGCGATCGACTCACGGGCGTGGCTGATGATCGAGGCTTCGGTCCCCTCGTCGACGTCGGCGCCCTCCTTCGGCACGACGATCGCGTGGACCTGCTCGCCCCAGACCTCGTGGGGGATGCCGATCACGGCCACCTGGCCGACGACCGGGTGAGTCGAGATCGCGCTCTCGACCTCGGCCGAGTAGACGTTCTCGCCGCCCGAGACGATCATGTCCTTTACCCGGTCGACCAGGAACAGGTAGCCCTCTTCGTCCAGATAGCCGGCGTCGCCGGTGTGATACCAGCCGCCCTGGAACGCTTCCTCCGTGGCCTCCGGCTTGTTCCAGTACTCGGTCATGTAGTTGCCGCCCTTGGCGCAGACCTCACCGACCTCGCCGGAAGGCAGAATGTTGCCGTCCTCATCCTGGATCGACAGCACGACGCCAGGCACGGCCCGCCCGACCGAACGCAGGCGGTCGCCGCCGACCTTGTGGTCCTCAGCGTCGAGAACGGTCAGCAACGACGAACTCTCGGTCATGCCGTAGCCCTGGCCGATCTCCATCTCCGGGAAGAGGGTTAGCAGCCGGTCGAGCAGGGCCGCAGGCATCGGCGACGCGCCATAACCGAGGTTGCGCAGCGAGGCAAGCTTCTCCGGAGCGAAGTCCGGGTGACTCATCAGCATGTGGATCATCGTCGGCACCATGGTGGTCGTCGTCACCTGGTACTTCTCGATCAGCGCGATGGCGGCGCCCGGGTCGAACATCGGCATCAGGACGAACTTGCCGCCGAATGTCTGTGTCGCGATGACCCCGACCATGGACGCGGCGTGGAAGATCGGTGTCTGCAGCAGCGCGACGCCGTCGGAGAGTTGCGGGAAGCGCATGACCCCGTGGTAGGTGTTCAGGATCTCGGCGCGCTGGTTGCAGAGGACGCCCTTGGGCAGGCCGGTTGTGCCGCCGGTGTACATGAGAACGACCGAGTCGGTTTCTTCCGGCTCGTCCGGCAGGACGGGATCGCTGCCGGCGATCAGGTCCTCGTAGCGGAGGTCGTATGGGGCGTCCGTGTCGTCGTCGGGGCCGCCGATCAGAACCGTGCGCCGCACCGTGCACTCGTCGCCGGCGAGCGCCATCGCCTGCGCGAACAGGGGAGCGAAGGTCTTGTCGACGAAGGCGACCTCCGTGCCCGAGTCGCGCACGATGTAGTCGAGTTCCTTGCCGGCCAGACGCAGGTTCAGCGGGTTGATCACGCCGGCGCCGAGGTAGGCGGCGTGGTACAGCTCGACGTATTCATGGCTGGTGAGCGCCATGACGGCGAAGCGATCGGTGCGGCCGATGCCCAACTCGCCACTCAGGGCCGTGCACAGGCGCATCGTGCGGTCGGCATGCTCCCCGAAGGTCGCGCTGTAGGCGCCGTCGATGATCGATTCCTTGTTCGCCAGGTAGTTCATGGCCGGAACGAACAGCCGGTGGAAGATCAACTCCTTCATCGCGTGGAACTCCTGTTGAGCGCGGTTGGGTGGCTCAGTTCGCGGACAGGGAGGCGATCACGTCGCGCTGCGTCGCCTCGTCGAGGAAGCGTAGGTTGGGGCTCATCCGGTCGACGACCTCGCCGTAGCGGTCGAGGACGCCCCGGGCCAGATCGCCCGGCTCGCCGACGACCGCGAAGGCGTCGAGCATCTCGTCGGTGATGAGAAGGCCCATCTCGTCCCACTGGCCCTGCTTGGACATCCGGTTCAGCTCGAGCTGCAGCTCGCCCCAGCCCTCCGACTCGAGAACCGGCCGGTAGGCGGGCGTCGAACCGTAGAAGGAGATCTGCTTCTTGACGGCACGCTTCGTCGCCTCGAACGTCTTCTCGTCCTGACCGGAGACGATGAAGCCGGGGTACGCGATCTCGAAGTCCGAGCGGTCGCGGCCGGCGGCGGCCAGACCGCGCTCGATGGCCGGCAGGGTGGTGTCGCGCATGTAGGACCGGGTCGTGAAGGGGTGAACGATCAGGCCGTCCGCGACTTCGCCGGCGACCTCGGTCATCAGCGGTCCTACCGCGGCCAGGAACACCCTCGGCGGGCCGTGGTCCGTGTTCGTCGGCGTGAACATGGGCGTCATCAGGGTGTGCGAGTAGAACTCACCCTGGAAGCGGAGCCGCTCGCCCTCATACCAGTTCGACCAGATCGCGCGCATCGCCAGAATGAACTCCCGCATGCGCCGGGCGGGGTGCGACCAGGGCATGCTGAAGCGCTTCGTGATGTGCGGCCGGATCTGGGAGCCGAGACCAAGAATCAGGCGGCCCCGCGAGTAGGCGTTCAGGTCGTGGCCGACGTTCGCCAGGTTCATCGGAGTACGAGCGAAGGCGACCGCGATTGAAGTCATCAGTTCGATCCGCTCGCTGTGCTCGGCGGCGAGGAGCAGCGGGAAGAACGGGTCGTGCGCCGTTTCGGCGGTCATCGCGGCCGCGAAGCCGGCGTCTTCGAGTTCCCGAATGCGGGCCGGGACCTCGCGCAGATCGGTGGGGAGTCCGCCGTCAACCTTCATGTCGTTCTCCTGGCCTGGTGCTTCTGAAGTCCGGGGTTGGCGGGCGAGTATAGAGGAGCATTCGCCTTGCTACGATCCCCGCTTTCGCCCTCGGAACAACTTCGGTTTCGTCCCAGGGAGCTTCCATGCATCAGGTGCTCGCCGGTGTCCGTGTCCTGGACTTCGGCCGCTACATCGCCGGACCGTTCTGCGCCGCCCTGCTCGGCGATCTCGGCGCCGAAGTGATCCGGGTCGAGAAGGTCCGAGGCAGCGAGGACCGGTTCATCGCGCCGGTGGCGCCGAGTGGCGAGGGCGGAATGTTCCTGCAGATGAACCGGAACAAGCGCTCGCTGACCCTGAATCCGACGAAGCCGGCCGGCCGGGAGATCGTGAAGCGCCTGGTCGCGACCGCCGACGTCGTCGTGGCGAATCTGCCGCCGAAGACCCTTGAGGCGATGGGGCTCGACCTGGACAGCCTGCGCCAGGTCAGGGAGGACATCATCCTGACCACGGTGTCGGCCTATGGGCGCGGCGGCCGCTACAGCGATCGGGTCGGCTTCGACGGCATCGGCCAGGTCATGTCCGGCATCGCATACATGACCGGCGACGCCGACAAGCCGCGTCGCGCGGCCGCGCCGTTCGTGGACTACGGCACCGCGCTTTCCTGTGCCTACGGCACGCTGGCTGCTCTGATGGCGCGCCAGCAGACCGGCAAGGGGCAGATGGTTGAAGGTGCGTTGCTCAGGACGGCGTTGATGATGGGCAACGCGAACCTGATCGAGCAGGCGGTGATCGAGCGCAACCGGCTGCCGACGGGAAACATGTCGCAGACCTCCGGTCCGGGCGACATCTTCCGCACCGCCGACGGCTGGGTGCTGTGCTCGGTGATCGGCGAGCCATTGTTCAGGCGCTGGGTGGACCTGATGGCTGCGGACAACGGCACCGGAGGCGATGGCGAAGAGATCGACTGGTTGAACGATCCGCGCTTCGCCGACGATCTCTCGCGGGGCGACCACGGCGACGTGATCGGTGAGCGGATGGCTGCCTGGTGTGCCTCCCGGTCGACCGGGGAAGCGGTGGAGACCCTGAACGCGGCGATGATCCCCTCCGGGCCGGTGTACTCGATGCAGCAGACGCTGGACGATCCACACATCGCGGAGGTCGGTTCCTTCGTCGAGCTCGACTATCCGGACATGCCGCGGCCGGCGCCGGTGGCGCAGCCTTCCGTGCGCCTGACCGAAACTCCCGCCACGATCCGTCACCGTGCGCCGACGCTGGGCGAGCACACCGACGAGATCCTGGGCGATCTCGGCTACAGCAGCGACGAGATCGCCGCGTTCAGGGCTGAACGGGTGGTGTAGAGAGTTGAGCCGTCTCCAGCGCCGTATCTCTGGGTGCGCGGACCTTCTGGTCCGCATCCGGGCCGATGCCGCGAAGCGGCGAGGCCATGGGTTCGGCGCCTGCTTCCTCGGCCTCGCGCTGTTGGCAGTGCCCGTCGCCGGTCAACAACCGCCCGCCGACCTGCCGCCGCCGAACATCCTCTGGATCTCGAGCGAGGACAACGGTCCGCAACTCGGCGCCTACGGCGACGACTACGCCACTACGCCGAACCTCGACCGCCTCGCCGCCCGCGGGCTCGTCTACCGCAACACCTGGTCGACGGTGCCGGTCTGCGCGCCGGCACGCACGACGATCATCAGCGGCCTCTACCCGGCATCCACCGGCGCCCAGCACATGCGCAGCCGATCCACGCTCCCGGACGGCTTCCGCTTCTTCCCGCAATACCTGCGCGAGGCGGGCTACTACGTGACGAACAACGCCAAGGAGGACTACAACCTCGCGAAGCCCGGCGGGCAGGGAGCCGTCTGGCACGAGTCGTCCCGCGAGGCGCACTGGCGGAACCGCCCGGAAGGGGCGCCCTTCTTCGCCGTCTTCAACTTCACCGTGACCCACGAGAGCCAGATCCGGCGCCGGCCGCACACGAAGGTCCACGACCCGGCCGGCGTTCGGGTGCCGGCCTACCACCCCGACACGCCGGAGGTGCGGCAGGACTGGGCCCAGTACTACGACAAGTTGACCGAGATGGACGTGCTCGTCGGGGAGCGCCTGGCCGAACTCGAGGCGGCCGGCCTCGCGGACGACACGATCGTCTTCTACTGGGCCGATCACGGACCGGGCCTGCCGCGCGGCAAGCGCACGGCGCTGCAGACCGGCCTACATGTGCCGCTCATCGTCTCGGTGCCTGAGAAGTACAGGCACCTGGCGCCGGCCGACTACGAGCCGGGCGGCAGCACGGACCGGCTGGTCGGCTTCATCGACTTCGCGCCGACCATGCTGAGCCTCGCCGGGATCGAGCCGCCTGCGCAATTCCAGGGGCGTGCCTTCCTCGGGGCCCACGAGGCGGCGCCAAACGAGTTCCTGTTCGGTTTTTCCGACCGCATGGACGAACGCTACGACCTGGTCCGGAGCGTCCGCGACCAGCGCTATCTCTACGCGCGCAACTTCCTGGTCGACCGGCCCTACGGTCAGCGTCTCTCCTACCAGATGGAGACGCCGACCACCCGGGTCTGGCTGCGGCTGTTCCAGGAGGGTGAACTGAACGACGCGCAGGCGGCCTTCTGGGGGGAGAAGCCGAGCGAGGAGCTCTACGACCTGGAGAACGATCCGGATCTGGTCAACAACCTCGCGGCGTCACCTGACCATGCGGCCGAGAGAGAGCGGCTGGCCGCGGCGTTGCGGCGGCAGCTCCTGACGATTCGCGATCTCAGTTTCCTACCTGAAGGCGAGATGCACCGCCGGGCGGCGGACATGGGCGGTGTGCCGTGGACCTACGGCCAGGGCGGCTACCAGATCGAGCGGGTACTGCCCGCGGCCGAACTGGCCACCGATCGGTCGAGGTGGGGGAGCGGGGACATCGAGCGGTTGACCCGCATGCTCGGAGACCCGGACTCTGCAGTACGCGCCTGGGCCGCAATCGGGCTGCGCACTCGTGGCGCGGACGCGGTACGTTCGGCCGCCGGCGCGCTGCGGGCCGCGCTTGGCGACCCCTCGCCACCGGTGCGTATCTTCGCGGCCGAGGCTCTGGGTCGGTTCGGCGATGAACAGGACCGTGCTCCCGCGGTCGAACTCCTGCTGGCCTCGGCTTCAACCGACGACAGCGACTTCTTCGACGCGCTGCTCGCGCTCAATGCGCTCGACTACCTCGAACCGGAGGTGCTCGGCGGTGCGAACGGTCAGGCCGATGCCTGGCGGAAGGGGCTCCGTGCCTTGCCGAGTGAACTCGAAGGCCTCGACCGCCGATTCAGGAACTATGTACCTCGGCTGCTCGAGGCCATCTGGCTCGACCTGGACGAGGCGCCCTGATCAGCCCTCGCTCGCCGCCGCCTCCGGCGGCCAGCCGAACGGCAGATCCTCCGGCACCACCTTGATCTCGGTCGAGAACTGGAACGGTGCCTCGCCGGGGCCGGGGAACTCGAACTCGAGGTAGAAGCCGGTCCAGCCGCGTTCCGGCGCGGGGACGGCGCCGACCCACCTGCCGTCGTCACCCGGTTCGACGGCGGTGCTGGTCCACGACCGGCCGATCGTGTCGACCCGGAGGTCGCGCGTTTCCGGGTTCGAGGCCTGCCACAGGAGAACCCGACTCGGCTCCATGTCGTTCGCCACCCAGGCGGTGATCGCGGCTCCGCCGGCGTCGTCGGTTTCGATCGACCAGTCGACATCGGGGCGCTCCGCGCCATCCAGGATGGCCTGGTAGAAGGCGAGGAAGCCGACTGCCGCGTCGCTGCCGCCCAGGGAATGCTCGGTGTTCGGCACGTAGCGCAGGTGCTTCTCGCCGAGCAGGTCGTCGAAGTAGAACTGGGCCGAGTCGGGCAGGAAGAACTGGTCGCCGGTCGCGTTGATCAGGTACTTCGGCATCGTCAGCTTGTCGAGGTGGTTGTACGGCTCGACGATCTGCTGGAGTTCCAGGTACTCGGGCGTTCCGAACCAGTCCGTGATCCCCTCGTACACGTAGTCGCCGATGGCCGGCGCCCAGAAGCCGTAGGCCTTCCAGTGGTGTTCGAAGGAGGCTTCGAGGTTCAGGAGATCGATCACGATCGGCGCGATCGCGACCACCCGGTCGTCGACCATCGCCGTGGTCCAGGTGGTCCAGCCGCGCTTCGAGCCGCCGGCGACGACGAACTGGCTCACGTCGTTCCCGCCGCCGTCCTCGGAGGCCGCGAAGGCGGTCATCGTGTCCATTGCGCGCACCGCGGCCTTCGTCATGGGCAGCCGGGCGAGCCAGATTGCATCCTCGCCTCGCAGGAACTTGTCCCAGCCGTAGGCGATCAGCTCGTCCTCGACCCGCTCTCCGTAGTCGTCGCCAACGAAGTTCAGAGGCTGGTTCGGCACCATTCTCAGTTCAGCGGTGAAGGAGCCTGTGGCCAGGGCCGGCTGGAGGGTCAGCGGATTCGCCTGTTCCGGCGGGTCGCCGCCGTTCCGACCGCTCGAGATGTAGAGGAAGCCGTGGTCACTTGTGACCTCGTCTGGTTCGACCACCATCAACCAGTGGGTCCATAGCGGCCGGTCGACCTCCGCCTCGGTGAGCCAGGTCTGGCTCGTCATCTCGATCGTGTGCAGGGTGTAGCCGTCGCCGGGCTCGCTGCTCACCAGGGTCCAGCCGTAGGCCGGGTCGGGGGTGTCGACATACTCCTTGAGGATGCCGTGCGAATCCGGTTCGGTGGCGGTTTCGGGCTCGCTGGCCGTGGAATCGACGCCGCCCGCGCAACCCAGAAGCAGTAACGCGATGACGATCAGGGTGAAGCTGTCGCGAGCGACTCTCATGGTTCCATTCCTCCTCTGAATCGATGTTGGCCAGCCGACTCGGCGCCGGCCGGGTGCGGCAGGATCAGATCGCGCCGGCGGCCCGCATCGCGTCGATCCGTTCACCGCTGAACCCCCAGTCCGCCAGCACGGCGTCGCTGTGCTCGCCGGCCTTCGGCGGCGGCCCCTGGACTGCGACGGGCGTGCGGCTGAAGCGTGGCGCCGGCGCCGGCTGGGCCACGCCGTCGACCTCCACGAAGGTGTCTCGCGAGCGGTTGTGCGGGTGCTCGATCGCCTCGCCGATCGTGAGAACCGGTGCGAAGCAGACGTCGCTGCCCTCCATCATCTCGCACCACTCGTCGCGAGTCTTCGTGCGGAAGACCTCGGCCAGCTTGCTCTTGAGTTCGGGCCACCGGTCCCGGTCCGTCAGATGACCTTCCCATTCGCGGCCGTCGAGTCCGGTCTTCTCGAGCAGCAGGGCGTAGAACTGCGGCTCGATCGATCCCACGGATACGTACTCGCCGTCCGCGCACTCGTAGGTGTCGTAGAAGTGGGAGCCGCTGTCCAGCATGTTCGAACCCCGCGTGTCCCTCCACACGCCCGCCGAGTGCATTCCGACGACGGCGGCCAGCAGGAGGGCGGAGCCGTCCGTCATCGCAGCGTCGACCACCTGCCCCTTGCCGGACTTCTGCGCCTCGAGCAGACCGGCCACCACCCCCAGGGCAAGCAGCATGCCGCCGCCGCCGAAGTCGCCGACCAGGTTGAGCGGCGGAACCGGCTTGCCGCCGTTGTTGCCGATCGAGTGCAGGACGCCGGAGAGCGCGATGTAGTTGATGTCGTGGCCGGCCGCGTGCGCGATCGTGCCGTTCTGCCCCCAGCCCGTCATGCGGCCGAAGACGAGCCTGGGATTGCGCTCGAGGCACACGTCGGGACCGAGTCCGAGCCGCTCCATGACCCCGGGCCGGAACCCCTCGATCAGGCCGTCCGCCCGTTCCACCATGTCGAGCACCGCCTCGACCGCTTCCGGTCGCTTGAGGTCCATCCCCAGGGAGCGTCTCCCGCGGTTCAGCACGTCGAACTTCGAGCCGCGTCCCGCATACGCCTTACGGTCGATACGGACGACCTCGGCGCCCAGATCGGAGAGCACCATGGCGCAGAAGGGGCCCGGGCCGATGCCGGCGATTTCGAGAATGCGGTAGCCGTCGAGTGGTCCCATGATCCGTCGCTCCAGGGGAGGTTTTGTGCGGGGGGAGGCGCGCCAGTATAGGAGACGGACCGGCGCCCGCCGTGCCGTACAATCCGGCGACCCGACGACCATTCGATCACCGGCCCACGGCATCCCTGCCGTGGAGGGGAGAGTTCAGACGATGCAGCGCTACGGCATGACGATTCCGTTCAACCTGCCCCTGGCGGAGCAGGAGGACCTGATCAAGGAGATGGTCGACCTCGGCTACACGGACTTCTGGTCCTCCGAGTCGAACGGCTCCGACGGTTTCATCCCGCTGGTGCAGGCGGCGATCTGGGCTCCGACGGCGCGGCTCGGGATCGCGATCATCCCCGCCTACACCCGGGGACCGGCGCTGATGGCGATGACCGTGGGCGCGATGGCGGAGGCGGCGCCGGGCCGGTTCGTCATGGGCCTCGGCACGTCGTCCAACGTGATCGTCGAGCAGTGGAACGACATCCCGTTCGAGCGGCCCTACTACAAGACCCGCGACATGGTGCGGTTCCTCAAGAAGGCGCTCGGTGGCGACCGGATCGACGAGGACTTCGGCAGCTTCAAGGTCCGCGGCTTCCGCATGGGCCGGCCGCTCAAGGAGAATCCACCGATCCTGGTCGCGGCGCTACGCGAGGGCATGCTGCGGATGGCCGGCCGCGAGGGCGACGGAGCGATCCTCAACTGGCTGTCTCCCGAGGACGTGAAGACGGTCGTCCCCTATGTCCACCAGGCCGGCCCCGGCAAGGAAATCGCAGCGCGCATCTTCGTCATCCCTACGGAGGACAAGGGCGTGGTGGACTTCGTCGGCCGGCGCGCCATGGCGGCCTACCTGAACGTGCCGGTCTACGCCGCGTTTCACGACTGGCTGGGCCGGCGGGACGATCTTGGCCCGATGTGGGACGCCTGGGGCGCCGGCGACCGCAAGAAAGCGGTCGAAGTGATCCCGGAAGAGACGCTGCGCGACATCCTGATCATCGGCTCGCCCGGGAAGTGCCGGGAACGGATCCAGGAGTACATCGAGGCGGGAGTGCACACGCCGGCGCTCCAGATCATGCATCCGGGGGACGATCTGCGGGAAACGATCCGGGCGCTGGCGCCGGGCTAGGCGCGCTCCCTCGTCGGGTTCTCTCGGCCTTGACGTAAGCTCGCCGCCGCCCCGCGGCCGGACGAGTGCACGTCATTCCCCTGCCGATTTGACTCAAGGAGAACATCCATGGCACTCAGCACCTATTTGACCTTCGACGGCAACTGCCGCGAGGCGTTCGAGTACTACCGGTCTGTCTTCGGCGGCGAGTTCTCGGACTTCAATACCTTCGGCGAAGGCCCGGAGGGACTGCCGCTCGCCGAGGGCCAGGAGGACCAGATCATGCATGTGGCCCTTCCGGTCGGCGACAGCGTGCTGTTGGGGAGCGACAGCACGACGTTCGGCCCGCCGCTCGAGGTCGGCAACAACTTCTCGATCTCGGTCGAGGCCGAGAGCCGGGAACACGCGGACGAACTGCAGGCGAAGCTGTCGGATGGCGGTGCGGTGACGCTGCCGATGGAGGACCAGTTCTGGGGCGCGTACTTCGGCATGTGCGTCGACCGCTACGGCATCAACTGGATGCTGGTCTACGCACCGCCGCAGGAGTAGCAGGGAAGCAGGGCTTCGCCTGCCAGTGAGCCACAAGGAGCCATCAGGATGACTGCCATCTCTCCCAACGACGGTCCGGTTGCCGTCACTGGCGTTTCCGGCTTCACCGGCGGCCACATGGTGCGTGAACTGGTGCTTCACGGGTACGACGTACGAGCATGCCTGCGCGACGCGACGTCCTGGCGGGGCCGGGACTGCGTCTCGTATCTGGACCGGCTGCCGAACGTGGAGATCGTGGACGGCTGCGACCTGTTCGTGCCGGCCTCGTACGACGAGGCGTTTACGGGTTGCTCGGGCGTATTCCACGTCGCCGCGGTGCTCGGCAACTCGGCCGACGGCAAGTCCCAACCGCGGGGTTCGGGGAACGTCGCGACGGACGTCTACGAGGGCGGCATGGCCGGGACGCGGAACGTGATCGACGCGGTGAACCGAAGCGGAAGCGTGAAGCGCGTCGTCTACACGAGTTCCCTGGCGGCGGTCGCGGGCCTGGGCGCGCCGGCGATGCCTCCGGGCTACGCGTGGACGGAGACGGACTGGGCTTCCAGCAACTTCCCGGAGGACGTCTGGAATCACCCGCGGATGTCCTATGCCCGCAGCAAGGTGGACACGGAGCATCTGCTGAACCAGACCGCGGACTCAAGCGGCGGCCGCTGGGACGTGGTCACGATGAACCCGGCGATGATCTGCGGCCCGATCCTGTTCAAGGCCCAGGTCGGCCAGTGGATCGAGCAGATCGGACGGTTGGCCGCGGGACGGGCAACGTCGTGGCCGACGCCCTACGACATGTACTACAACATCATCGACGTGCGTGACCTGGTGAAGGCGGAGCGCCTGGCGGCGGAGTCGGACGTCGATCACAGGGCGACCCACGGCGGCAGCCGCTACCTCCTCCACGGCAGCGGCGGGCGTTCCGCTCTCCGGCTCGGCACGGAAGTTCGCCGGATCATCCAGGAGCTCTTCCCGGCGTTCACCGTCGGCGAGCCGGAAGTCCCTGAAGGTGGTCCGGCGCCTCCGGCGGCGATCAACCACAGCAAGAAGGCGAAGGCGGTGCTGGGGGCCACCCTCCGGCCGGTGGAGGACACGATCGAGGCCGTGGTCGAGACGTCGGTCGAGCTGGGAGTGATCGAGCCACGGTTGAGGGACACCTGAGTCGCCTCTGCCGACGCGGTCCATGAGGACGGTCCTCGCCGTTTCACTGCTCGCCTCGCTGGCCGGGGTGCTGCAGGCACACGATGCGAGTCCGGGGCGCAACCGCGTAGCGACGGCGGATAACCTGCCGGCGACCTGGGATGTCGCGTCGGGCGAGGGCGTCCTGTGGTCGGCCGACCTCGGCACGGTGACCTACGGCGGGCCGACGATCGCGGGCGACCTGATCGTCGTCGGGACGAACAATGAGCGGCCCCGGGATCCGGAGGTGATCGGCGACCGCGGGGTCGTCATGGCCTTCGACCGCCGGGACGGCAGCTTCCGGTGGCAGATCACCCACGAGAAGCTCGCGACGGGGGAGGCGAACGACTGGCCGCTGCAGGGGGTCTGCTCGACTCCTTCGTTCGACGGCGAACGGCTCTACTACGTCTCCAACCGCGCCGAACTCTTGGCGGTCGATCTCGAGGGAAACACGGTCTGGTCCCTCGACATGCTGGCCGAGTGGGGCGTGTTTCCGAAGCACATGGCAGCGTCGACGCCTCTCGTCGTGGACGACCTCGTATTCGTCTCCACGAGCAACGGCGTGACGGACGATGGCCGCGTGCCCGCCCCCGAAGCGTCCAGCTTCGCGGCGGTCGACCGCGTGAGCGGGCTCCCCAGGTGGAGCGCCGCGAGCCCGGGAGCGGGCCTGATCGACGGTCAGTGGGGAAGCCCGTCCCACGGCCACGTGGGCGAGCGGAAGCAGGTCGTCTTCCCGGGCGGGGACGGTTGGCTCTACGCTTTCCATGCGGCGACCGGCCGGGAGCTTTGGCGCTTCGACGGGAACTCGGCTCTCGTTGGTGGCGACGTCCGGGATTCCGCGAATCGCCACGCGATCGTGGCGACGCCCGTCTTCCACGACGGCACGGTCTACGTGGCGATGGGCCGCGATCCGGAGGTGTCCCTCAGACCCGGCGCGCTGTGGGCGGTCGACGCCGCCGGCAACGCCGACGTCACCGCGGGCGGCGCTCGGTGGCGGTTCGAGGATCCGGACTTCGGGCGCGCGATCGCCACCGTCGCGGTTGCCGGCGGCGTCGTCTACGCGGCGGACCTGAACGGCTTCCTCTTCGCGCTCGATGCGGACACCGGCGAGAAGCTGTGGGTCTACGACGCCCTGGCCCCGTTCTGGAGTTCGCCCCTGGTCGCGGACGGGAGGGTCTACGCCGCCGACACGGAGGGCGACGTCGCAGTGCTCGGGAGCGGCCGGACCCTGGACGTGCTTGCCGAGAACGTGATGCCCGGGGCGGTCTACGCCTCGCCGGTGGCGGCCGGCTCCGTGCTGTACCTGGCCACCAGTGAGACGCTCTACGCGCTGGGCGTCCGTTAGAGCGGCAGCAGCTCGGTGCCCTTTGATACCGTTGCCGCCCTTCGGCGGCGGGGCCGCGGCGACGAGGTCGTCGTGAACGGGTCCTCTCGCTCGCCGGCAGCAGCGACACGCTCATTCGACCAACGGACTGGAACACCATGAAGTCTCGACTTTCTCTACCTGCGGCGCTCCTTCTGGCCGGCGCTGTGACGGCGCCGATCGCGGCGGCGGAACCCGAGCCGCCGGCGATGTTCGGCAACACGCCGGCGCGGAACATGGTCTCCGATGCGAAGGGCCTGCCGACCCACTGGGACGTCAGGAGCGGCGAGAACATCATCTGGAGAGCCAAGGTCGGCTCCCAGACCTATGCGGGCCCGGTCTTCCGCGACGGGCGGGTGTTCGTGGGTACGAACAACGAGGGTCTTCGCCGTCCCGGCATCGAGGGTGACAAGGGGGTCGTCATTGCCCTGGACAAGGACACCGGCGGCCTCCTCTGGCAGGCCACGCACGACAAGCTGGGCGCCGGCCGCGTCAACGACTGGCCCCTTCAGGGCGTGTGTTCCACGCCCTATGTCGACGGCGACCGCGTCTACTACGTGTCGAACCGCGCGACGATCGTGGCCGTGGACGTCGACGGTTTTCGGGACGGTGTGAACGACGGCATGACGGACGAGCAGTACAGGGAGGAACTCGACGCCGACATCGTGTGGGAGTACGACATGATCGCCGAACTCGACGTGTTTCCCCACAATCTGGCCGCCGGATCGCCCCTGGTCGTCGGCGACCTGCTGTTCACGGTGACCGGCGCCGGGGTCGACGAGGGCCACATCAACCTGCCCTCGCCAGCGTCGCCGGCATTCGTCGCGATGGACAAGAACACCGGTGAATTGGTCTGGGAGAGCATCGACAGCAGCGATGCGGTCCTGCACGGCTCGTGGTCGAACCCGGCCTACGGAGTGGTCGACGGCCAGCCGCAGATCGCGTTTCCGGGCGGCGACGGCTGGCTCTACACCTATGAGCCGGCGACCGGGAAGCTCCTTTGGAAGTTCGATCTGAACCCCAAGGACTCGGTCTGGGAGCTTGGAGGCGCGGGCACCCGCAACAACGTCATCTCGACGCCGGTCTTCTACAACAACCGCTTCTACCTGGGCGTCGGCCAGGATCCGGAACACGGCGAGGGGCCCGGCCACCTCTATGCGCTGGACGCGGGTGTCGAGGGCGACGCGACCGACAGTGCTTCCTTCTGGCACTTCGGCGGCGAGGACTTCAACCGCACGATCTCCACGGCGGCCATCGCCGATGGCCTGCTCTACATCCCGGACCTGAGCGGCTTCCTCTACGTGCTGGACGTCGAGACGGGCGAGCACCTCTGGACCCACGACACCTTCGCGGCGGTCTGGGGTTCGGCGTTCGTGGCGGACGGCAAGGTCTACCTGGGCGACGAGGACGGGGACGTCGTCGTGCTCGAGGCGGGTCGTGAGGAGAAGGTGATCGCGGAGCACAACATGGGCTCGGCGGTCTACACGACACCGGTCGCCGAGGACGGCCGCATCTACGTGGCCACTCGCTCCGACGTGTTCGCGATCGGATCCGACTGAGGGGGCCGCTCCAGACCACTCGTGGGACTCAAGCGAGGGCAGCGACCGCTCGAGACGGAGGACTCCTGGAGCGTCGACACGGCGCCGGGCCGGGTGCTCTTCGGCGCGGGCGTGATCGACCTCGTTGGCGACCTCGTTCAGGAACTCGGCGGCGGCCGCGTGCTCGTGGTCACGGATCCGGGGGTAGCCGCGGCCGGCCATCTCGACCGCGCATCTGCTTCACTCCGGAGTGCCGGCCTTGAGGTCGCGGTCTTCTCCGAGGTCAGGGAGAACCCCGGGGAACGCGACGTGGCCGAGGCGGCCGCTGCCGCGAGGTCCCACCGCGCCACGTTCCTCGTCGGTCTGGGGGGCGGTTCAGCGATGGACTGCGCCAAGGGCGCTAACTTCGTGTTCACGAACGGCGGCCGGATGGAGGACTACTGGGGGTTCGGCAAGGCCAGCCGGCCGATGCTGCCTTCGATCGGGGTTCCATGCACCGCGGGGACCGGCAGCGAGGCGCAGTCGTTCGCCGTCATCTCACGCGAGGACGACCACCGGAAGATGGCCTGTGGCGACCCGAAAGCACGGTTTCTGGCCACCCTCCTCGATCCGGAACTCGCGCGCACGGCCCCGCCCTACGTCATGGCCGCGACGGGCCTGGACGCGTTCTCCCATGCGATGGAGAGCTTCGTTGCGACCGCTGCCAACCCGTACTCCCGGATGTTCGCGTCCGAGGGCTTTCGACGTCTTCTCCGTGGGTTCGAGGTTGTCGTCGAGGCTCAGAGTGCCGACTCGCAGGCGCACTCGAATGCCAGGTCCGAGGTGGAGATCAACGAGTTGTGGGGCGACATGCTGCTGGGAGCCCACCTCGCGGGGGCCGCGATCGAGGCGTCGATGCTGGGCGCGGCGCACGGCCTGGCGAATCCGCTCACCGCTCGCTACGACATCACGCATGGCGTGGCCGTCGCGGTCATGCTGGATCACGTCGTCCGCTACAACGGCGAGACCGGCGACACCGGCTACACGGGCCTCGTCCGCCTGCTCGGCGGATCCGGAGCCGGCAACCCGCCCGCGAGCACGCGGCTTGCCGAGTCCTGGACCGGTCTTCGCCGCAGCGCCGGGGTGGCCGGGCGTTTGAGGGATCTGGGCGTTCGGGAGGCCGATCTGGAGGTGTTGGCCACCCAGGCATCCAAGCAGTGGACGGCTCAGTTCAACCCGCGCGCCGTGACCGCCTCCGATATGCTGAGCCTCTACCAGGCGGCGTTCTGACAGGTGCGGGACCGCGTCGCCTCGAGCCGCCGATCACTGTCCCGGTAACTGCCATGTCGAAGTTCGTTCAGCCTCGAAGCCACCGGCGCCGCAACCCGGCGAAACGGGCGTTTCCACGTCCGTTGAGGAACCTGGCGGCCGTCGCGGTCCTGCTGCTCGGTGGACTCGTCGCCGCGGGAACCGTGGCGACGGCGGGAGACGGCGGGAATCCCGATCCGGCGGCGAAGAACGATCTGTTCCGCCCGGCCGCGGACGCCTGGCCGGTGTTTCGCGGCAACTTGCTGGGCACCGGTGTGGCGGGTACGACCCTGCCCGCGGAGCCGAAGCTGCTCTGGACCTTCGATACGGAGAGCGAGATCGAGAGTACGGCCGCCATCGTGGGAGGCGTTGTCTTCTTCGGCGATTACGAGGGCCGGGTCTACGCCCTTACCCTCGAGAGCGGCAGGGAACTCTGGCGGTTCGACGCGGAAACGCCGATCAAGGCGCCCCTGTCGGTCTTCGAAGGCGTCGTCTACGTCGGTGACGAGTACGGCCTGATCCACGCGCTGGACGCGGAGACCGGGGAAGAGGAGTGGCAGTTCGAGACGCTGGGCGAGATCTACGCCGGCGTCTCCCGCTACGGAGACCGGCTGCTCGTCGGTTCCTACGACAACTCGCTCTACTGCCTGGACCGCGAGAGCGGCAAGAAGCTCTGGCAGGTCGAGACCGAAGGCTACGTCCACGGCACGCCGGCGGTCGCCGACGGGCTGACGACGGTTTCGGGATGCGACGGCTACATGTGGCTGATCGACATCGAGACCGGGGACACCGTTCACAAGATCGACCTGCGTGGACAGGCGGCCTCGAGCCCCGCGGTCGTCGACGGGCTGGCCTACGTCGCCACCTACGAGAACGAGGTGCTGGGCATCGATCTCGAGCAACGCCAGGTCGCCTGGGCCTACGAGCACGAGATTCGGAAATTCCCCTACTACGCCTCCGCCGCGGCCGACGACGAGATCGTCGTCATCGGGGGACGGGACAAGATCGTCCATGCCCTCGATCCCCGGACCGGCGAGCGGAAGTGGCAGTGGAACAGCGGCGCGCGACTCGATTCGTCGCCGGTGATCGTGGGCGATCGGATCTTCCTGGGCTCGAAACGCGGGCCCCTGCTCGCGCTCGACAAGGCGACGGGGGAGCCGGTATGGGAGTTCGATACCGGTTCGGCGATCATGGCCTCGCCGGCTGTCGCATCGAAGCGGCTCGTGATCGGCAGTCTGGACGGCATCCTCTACTGCTTCGGGTGAGGGGTCCGAAGCGTGGCAGGCATGACTGAGGGCGGTGCGGTGATCGCGGAGCCGGCGACCGGCCTGCTCGATCTTGAGGCGACCGACATCGGCTCGGTCTTCGTGTCGAACTACCCGCCGTACTCGGCCTGGAACGAGGCTGCCGTCGGGGAGGCGATGGCGGCCCTTGATCGGGAGCCCGCGCCCGGTGCCTCCCTGGGTCTCTACATCCACATCCCGTTCTGCCGCAAGCGCTGCAAGTTCTGCTACTTCCGCGTCTACATCGACAAGAACCACGAGCAGATCGGGAGCTACCTCGATGCTCTGGGATCGGAGCTGGAGCGCTACGCGGAGCGGGCCGCAATCCAGGGACGCCAGCTCGACTTCGTCTACTTCGGCGGCGGCACGCCGTCCTACATCGCCGCCAAGCAGTTGACTCCGCTGGCCGAGCGACTCCAGGGCGTGATGCCGTGGGACGGCGCGGAGGAAGTGGCCTTCGAGTGCGAGCCGGGGACGCTGACGCAGTCCAAGCTGGAAGCGATCCGCGGCATCGGCGTCACCCGGCTGAGCCTCGGTGTGGAGAACTTCGACGACGCGATCCTTCAGGAGAACGGCCGCGCCCATGTGTCGAAGGAGATCTACCGGGTGCGGGACTGGATCCGCGCCCAGGGCTTCCGCCAGTTGAACGTCGACCTGATCGCCGGGATGGTCGGCGAGACCTGGGAGAGCTGGAAGCGGACGGTCGACCTGACGATCGAGTATGACCCGGACTCGATCACGCTCTACCAGATGGAACTGCCCTTCAACACGGTGTACTCGAAGGCCAGGCTCCGTGGCGACGAGGACGTGCCGGCCTTCGCCGACTGGCGCACGAAGCGGGAATGGCACGCCTACGCCTTCGAGCAGTTCGAGCGCGCCGGATTCGAGCGCTGGAGCGCCTACACGATGATGAGGCGGGACCGGGGCTGCAAGTTCGTCTACGCCCGGGAAGTCTGGAGCGGCGCCGACATGATCCCGATCGGCGTCTCGTCGTTCGGCCACATGGGTGGCGTCCACCTGCAGAACCACGACCGCTGGGATGATTACCTCGCCGCGATCGCAGGCGGGGGTCTGGCCACGCGCCGGGCCCTGGCAACGACCGCTCGCGAGCGGCTGACCCGGGAGGTCATCCTGCAGTTGAAGCGGGGCTGGCTCGAAAGAGGCGCCTTCGAGCGCAAGTTCGGTGTCGACGTGGTGGAGGACTATGCCGACGCCTTCGGCAGTCTGACCGAGCAGGGGCTTGCCACGGTCGGTCCGGAGCGGGTCGAACTCAGCGAGGGCGGCCTTCTCCGGGTCGACCAGCTACTGCCGCGGTTCTACGACGAGCAGTACCGCGGCGCCCGCTACACGTAGCAACGGGCGCTGGCGTCCCAGTCCGCTAGAAGTCGATACCGAACTGCAGGCCGACCTCCGCCGGCGGCGCCCAGACCGCCAGCGACCCGGTGTAGTTCACGAAGAACTGGCTGAGCCGGTATTCCTCGTCGCCGAGGTTCCGGCCGTAGGCCGCGAGGAACATCCGGCCCTGCGCCGAAGTCCAGCGCAACTGGGCGTGGAACAGGCCGTAGGAAGGCTGGATGAAGCGCTCGAAGGCGTCGAAGGCCACATCGTCCGTGTACTGGTACTCGCCGCGCGCGGTCAGCGAACCGCTCCCGCCGAGGTCGAACGTGTAGCGCAGCGCGGCGGTGGCGGCGAAGTCGGGCGCGCGGGGCAAACCGTTGCCCGACAGGTCGCTGGGTTCGATCGGAAGCGCGCCGCCGCCGCCCAGAAGCACTTGGGTCGGGTCGATCAGGCCCGCGGCCAACAACTGCTCCACGAACTGGGCCTGGAGAAAGGGATCGAGCGTCGTGAACCGGGTGAACTCGTCGTCGAGGACCTCGAGCGAGAGATCGAAGGAGAAGCGCGGGTTCGGCCGTGCCGAAAGTTCAAAGTCGAGGCCCCGGATCCGTGCCTTGGCCGCGTTCTCGACCACCGAGCGATCCGGGTAGAGCACCGCCACCTGCAGATCGTCGTAGTCGTAGTTGAAGGCGGCGGCGTTGATCCTCACCTTGCGGTCGGCGACGGAGGACTTGATGCCGATTTCGAAACTCGTGACCGTCTCCTCGTCGAAGGCCGGTTGCAGCGAGATCGAGTTGTAGCCGCCGCTCTTGTAGCCGGCGGTCACCGCGCCGTAGAGCATCACGTGCTCCCGGGGGCGGATCTCGAGGCCCAGCTTGGGAGTCAGCGCGCTCCAACTGTCGTTCAGGACCTGCAGTTCCGGCATGAAGGTCTGGAAGTTCAGCGCCGCCTGGTCATGCGTCTTCTCGTCCGCCGTGTAGCGCGCACCCGTGGTCAGGCTGACGCGGTCGCTAAGGTGCCAGTCGACCTGACCGTAGGCGGCGTAGAGGGAAGCGTCGAGGTTGCTCTCGAACGGCAGCGGCGTCGGCGCTCCCGGCAGGGGAAGACCCAGGAACGGCGCCACGGCGTTGTAGTAGGCCGGCCCGCACAGGAAGGGCGGCGCCAGGATGCCGAGCGAGCAGTAGTTCGTCGGGTCGAAGAGGAAGAGTTGGGGACTGTTCGCGAACAGCCAGACACCGAGCAGCGCAGTGTCGGTGATGTTGGCGACCTGCGTCCCGCTCTCCTCGTTGAAGGCGTAGGCCCCGGCGACCCAGTTGGCGCGTTCGCTGGCACCGTGGAGTTGGAACTCCTGTGACCACCACTGGGAGTTGAGGCTTGCGGCGTTGGTGACGAAGACGTGGGGCGAGCCGTCGATGTCCGCGTCTCGCCGCGAGTCGAACTCGCGCCAACTGCTGATCGAGGTCAGGCTCGTGCCACCCGCCATCGCCTTGTTCACCGTCAGCGAGAAGCCGGACTCCTCGTAGAGAGACAGCGCCGGAGTTTCGGTCGAGATGCGATGGACGTCGGCGGGTTCGGAGTAGCCGTAGAACCGGTTCAGCGTCCCCACCGTGCTGTAGGGGGAGACCTCGAACGGCTTGAAGGGGAAGTTCGCGTGTGCGTCGTCGTCCGTGCCGTCGGCCCGGATCGTGAAAGTCAGCGAGTCGGAGGGCAGGAAGGTGAGCGAGCCCCGAAGCGTGACGCCGTCGAAGTTGTCGGCGCCTGCGCCCAGGAAGTCGTTGTAGGTCGGATCCTCGATCTGGGCCGTGGCGCCCGTGAAGCGCCCCCAGACCTTGCCCGATACAGGGCCGGTGAGCGACATGCCGTAGCGCCGCCCTTCAGCCGACTGACTCGAGTCGTACTGGGAAAACGAAGTGAAGAGGCGCCCATGGAACTGTCCCTCCGGCGCGCGTGTGACGACGTTCACCGCGCCGGCAGTCGAGTTCCGTCCCCACAGTGTGCCTTGGGGGCCGCGGAGGATCTCGATTCGCTCCAGGTCGAGGAAGGGGTTCACCGCGGCTTGCGGCCGCGGCATGTAGACGCCGTCCACGTAGTAGCCGACGGTCGGTTCGGTACCGATGCCGAGTGTGCTCGAGCCAATGCCGCGGATGTAGATGGCGACTTCGCCCGTCGTCGGGCTCTGCCCCGAGATCACGACTCCAGGCGAGGCCTCGGCCAGCGCCTGCACGTCGCCGATCGCCTGCTGCTCGAGTTCTTCGCCCGACCGGGTGATGATCGAGATCGGCACGTCCTGCACGGCCTCCTCGACCCGCTGCGCGGTGACGGTGATCTCGTCCGTGACGGTGGATTCCGGATCGTCGGGATCCTGGGCCACCGCGGCGCCGGCAAAGAGTGCCAGTGGGAGGCTGACGGTCAGAAACGGGGCAGAAGTGAAGCGCATCGGCAAGTACCTCTTGAGGCTACGGACGGTCGGACGCGAACGACTCGGGCCCGACGGGAGTCAGTATTCGGCGCAGGCTACAACATAGGCACTACGCGTCGGAGGCCTTTCAGGTTGCCGGTGGTCGGCGTCGATTCCCTGCCGTAGACTCGCTGCGATGTTCGCCGCATCCTCCTTTGACGCGATCGTTGTCGGCGCCGGCCCGGGCGGCTCCGCGGCGGCGGCGATCGCCGCGCGTGGCGGGCTGCGCACGCTGCTGCTCGAGCGGGAGGCCGCACCGGTGTTCAAGATCGGCGAATCGCTGATGCCGGACACCCATGGCGTGTTCGAGAAGATGGGAGCGCTCCGCGCGATGCAGGAGAGCCACTTCGTCGAGAAGCACTCCGTCCAGTTCTTCACCAGGACCGGAAAGGCGTCCATGCCGTTCTACTTCGACAAGGAACGGCCGGGGGACGACAGCGCCCGCACCTGGCAGGTGCGCCGTTCCGAGTTCGATGAGCTCTTGATGGAGACGGCGGCCGGGCAGGGCGCGGAAGTCCATCGCGGCGTCAACGTCCGCGACGTGCTGTTCGAGGACGATCGCGCGGTCGGGGTGCGTGCGGTTGCGGCGAACGACGGCGGGTCCGTGGAACTCAAGAGCCGGGTCGTGATCGACGCCACCGGCCAGAGCGCCCTGCTCGCGAGACGGCTCGACCTCGGCCGGGTCGACTACGGCCTGCGCCATGCCTCGATCTACACCCACTTCCGGGGAGCGATCCGGGACGAGGGGAAGGACGAGGGCGCGACCCTGATCCTGCACACGAAGTCCGGAGAGTGCTGGTTCTGGTACATCCCGCTGGCCGGGGACGTGGTGAGCGTCGGCGTGGTCGGGCCGATGGACACGCTGATCAGGAAGCGCGACGGCAGACCGCACGAGATCTTCTTCGAGGAGGTCAGGAACTGCGCCGAGATCGAGCGGCGCATTGCACCGGCCCATCAGTGCCGGCCGGTGTCCGTGATGAAGGATTTCTCCTACCGCATTGAGAAGATGGCGGGCGACGGCTGGATCGCGATCGGCGACGCGTTCTCGTTCATCGATCCGGTCTACTCGTCGGGAGTCTTCCTGGCGCTCAAGTCGGGGGAGATGGCGGCCGAGACCGCGATCGGGGCGATCGCGGCGGACGACCTCTCGGGCCAACGCCTGGGCGCGTTCCAGCCTCTCCTGATGCGCGGCGTCGAGGCCGTGCGGCAACTGGTCAACGTCTTCTACGACCGGAACTTCAGCGTCGGCGCGTTCCTGCGGCTCTACCCGCAACACCAGAGCAAGGTCACCCGCATTCTGATCGGCGACGTGTTCGAACTGGACTTCACGTCCATGTTCGAGGACATGGCGACCTTCGCCGCCGCCGGCGGCGGCAGGGCGATGAGTGCGCCCGAGGCGGCCACAGCGGCGACTCCGCAGCCGCTCCAGGCCACCTGAGCCGGAAGTCGTCGGGCAGTTTCCATGGCGGCTCGAGCAGCCCGGGTCACGGCCTACGCGGCGCTGCCGGTGCTGTACCTGCTGCACAACGACCTGTGGTTCTGGGACGATCCGGGCCGGTTTCTGGGTTTGCCGGTCGGCTTGACGTACCACATCCTGTTCTCGGCGGCGGTCGTACTCGCGATGTGGGGGCTGGTGCGGGTCGCCTGGCCCGGCGGCGTGCTCGACAAACTGGCCGGGGAGGCTGGTGACGACGAGGTGGGCCGGAGGTGACTCTCACCGTCATCTTCGCGTACCTTGCGGCGGTCCTGCTGATCGGGGTCTGGAGCAACCGGCGGCTGGCCGCGACCGGCGAGGACTTCTTCGTCGCCGGCCGGACGATCGGGCCGTTCGTGCTGCTGATGACCCTGTTCGGCACGCACATGACCTCGTTCGCCCTGCTCGGCGCTTCGGCGGAGTCCTACCGGATCGGCATCGGCGTCTTCTCCCTGATGGCGTCGTCGTCGGCCCTGATGGTGCCGATCGTCTTCTTCTTCGTCGGCACACGGGTCTGGGCCGTGGGGAGGCGTCTCGGACTCCTGACCCAGGTGCAGTTCGTCCGCGCCCGCTGGGGCTCGGACGGCATCGGCCTCCTGCTCTTCGTCGTTCTCGTCCTGCTGCTCCTGCCCTACCTGCTGATCGGCGTGATGGGAGGCGGCGTGGTGCTGGGACAGATCACGGACGGGGCGGCGCCGGCGTGGCTTGGCAGTCTGCTCGTCTCGGGGGTCGTGATCGGCTACGTGACCAGCGGAGGACTTCGCGGCACGGCCTGGGTGAACACGTTCCAGACCGCGATGTTCATGCTGCTCGGGGCGGTGACGGCGGTACTGATCGTCACCAGGCTCGGGGGGGTGGGCCCGGCCCTCGACCGGGTCGCGGAGAGTCGGCCGGAGCTGCTGATCCGGGGCGAGGCGATCCACCCGTTGCGGCTGCTCAGCTACACCCTGATCCCCCTGTCCGTGGGGACCTTTCCGCACATCTTCGCGCACTGGCTGTCGGCCAAGCGAGCGGCGACCTTCAAGGCGCCGGTCGTCCTCTACCCGGTCTGCATCGCCGTGGTGTGGATCCCCAGCGTGCTGCTCGGGCTGTTCGGGAACATCGACTTTCCGGGGCTCGACGGTGCGGCCTCGAACTCGGTCCTGGTCCGGATGATCGCGCTCTACACTCCCGAGCTGCTCGCTGGCCTGCTGGGCGCGGGCGTCTTTGCCGCCATCATGTCGTCGCTCGACTCCCAGTCGCTCTCGCTGGGCACGATGTTCACGCAGGACGTCGTTCGGCACTATCGCTGGGGCGGCGACCTGGACGAGGCGCGCCAGGTGCGGCTGGGCCGGATGTTCGTCGTCGGGGTCGTGGCGACCGTGTTCCTGCTGTCCCTGGTGGCCGAGCGCAGCATCTTCGCGCTCTCTGTGTGGTCGTTCACGGGCTTCGCCTCCCTGCTGCCGGTCGTGGTCGCGGCGCTCTACTGGCGCCGGAGCACGGCGGCGGGCGCGGGCGCGTCGATCCTCACGGTGATCGCGCTCTGGACCTGGTTCTTCGTTCGCGGCATCGGCGATGCGGACTACAGCGTCGGCGGCACCGGCGTCATGCCGGTCGCCGTCGTCTTCGCGGGTTCCACCCTGGCCATGATCGTCGGCTCCCTTTTGAGCAGCCCGCCCACGCCCGAGCGGGTAGCCCGGTTTATCCCGTGAACAGTACGGACCAGCCGCTGCGCATCGCCTATCTGGCCGCCGGCGCCGGCGGCATGCTCTGCGGCAGTTGCATCCACGACAACACCCTGGTCCGCGAACTCCAGCACCGAGGGCACAACGCGCTGTTGCTGCCGATCTACACGCCGCTCCGGACCGACGAGGAGAACGTGAGTTACGGCCGCGTCTTCTATGGCGCGGTGAACATCTATCTGGAGCAGAAGCTGCCGCTTTGGAGCCGGGCGCCCGCGGCGCTCCGCAGGTTGCTGGACAACCCCGGGCTGCTTTCGCGGGTCACCCGGTCGGCGTCGGCGACCGACGCCCACCAGCTCGGTGAACTCGCCCTGTCCATGGTGCGGGGCGAGGAGGGGCGTCAACTGGCGGAGCTCCAGAGCCTGGCGCGATGGCTCGCCGACGAGTTCCGGCCCGACGTCGTCCACCTGACGAACTCGATGCTCGTGGGGATGGTGCACCGGCTTCGTGAGGCGCTTCCGGAGGCGCTGATCGTCTGCGGTCTCCAGGGCGAGGACATCTTCCTCCAGGACCTGGACGAGCCCCACAAGTCCCTGGTGGTCGAGGAGATGCGGAAGCGCGTGCGCGAGGTCGACGTCCTGGTGGCGCCGAACGACTACTACGCGGCGACGATGGCGGAGCTGCTCGAGTTGCCCCCGGCCGACATCGACGTGGCGCGCCTGGGAATCGAGCTCGAGGGACACGGTCACCGCGAGGCGGAGCCTCCGGAGTCGACCCTGGTCATCGGCTACCTGGCGCGGATGTGCCCGGAGAAGGGGTTTCACCTCGCCGCCGAGGCGTTCAAGGCGTTGAGCGACCGGCTGGGGACGGGCAGCGTCCGTTTCCGCGCCGCCGGCTACCTGGGCGGCCGCGACCGCGCGTACTTCGAGGAGCAGCGGCGCCGGATCGCCGACTGGGGGCTCGAGCCGCACTTCGACTGGCTGGGAGAGGTAACCCGCGAGGAGAAGATCGAGCTGCTGTGCAGCCTGCATGCGCTCGTGCTGCCGACGGTCTACCGAGAGGCCAAGGGACTGCCGGCGCTCGAGGCGATGGCGAACGGTGTTCCGGCCGTGCTGCCCGACCACGGCGCGTTTCCGGAGATGCTCGAGCGGACAGGCGGCGGCACGCTGGTGCCCGCCGGCGATCCGTCGGCATTGGCGGACGCCGTCGAACAGTTGGCCGGCGACGCGGAACGCCGGCGCCACCTGGGCCGGTCCGGCATTTCCGGCGTGCGCCGCCACTACGCGGCGGAGCTGATGGCCGCGGAAACGCTCGCCTCCTACCGGCGCGGGCTGTCCCGTCGCGAAAGCGACGCCGGCGGGCCGGCGCTAGCATCGGCCGGTCATGGCTGAGGCCCTCCGCTTCGAGCACGTCACGAAGTCCTACGGCACCGAGGCGGGCGCCGTCGAGGTACTGCGGGGCATCTCGTTCTCTCTCGATACGGGGGAAGCGATGGCGGTCACCGGTCCGTCCGGCAGCGGCAAGAGCACCCTGCTGCATCTTGCCGCGACGCTCGAGACGCCGACCTCGGGCAGCGTCCGGATTGGCGGCGAGGTTGCCCACGATCTGCCGGAACGGGAGTTGGCGGCGTTCAGAAGCCGCCGCGTCGGCCTGGTGTTCCAGGATCACTACCTGCTGCCTCAGTACACGATGCTGCAGAACGTCCTGCTGCCGACGGTGGCCGCCGGGAACGGAGAGAACGACACGGAAGGGCGTGCGCTGGCCCTGCTGGATCGGGTTGGTCTCGGCGCCCGCGTCGATCACCGGCCGGCCCAGTTGTCGGGTGGCGAGCGGCAGCGGGCCGCGATCGTGCGCGCGGTGATCAATGGCCCTAGCTTGCTCCTGTGTGACGAGCCGACCGGCAACCTGGACGGGGAGACGGCGGGTTCGGTAGCCGACCTGCTGCTTGAACTCCACCGCGACGAGGAGAGCGCCCTGATCGTCGTGACCCACAGCCTGGAGCTCGCCGCGAGGTTGCCGCGCCGCGTCGAGCTGCGCGCCGGCCTGATCGAGGAAGTGGCGCCGGAGCGGGCGGCCGGAGGCTGACGCGGTGGCTGTTGCTCGCCCGTCCGGCCCCCTGCCTAGTCTCCGTCACTACTGGCGCTCGAACGTCGCCGTGGTGCTCACCGCGGCGGTCGCGACCTCCGTGCTGACCGGCGCGCTGATGGTCGGCGACTCGGTTCGGGGAAGTCTGCGCCAGCTCACGCTCGAGCGCCTGGGCGGCATCGATCACGCCCTTCTCGGCGCCGGTTTCTTCCGCGAGCAACTGCGGAACGAACTGGCCGGCGACGCCGCCTTCACGGCGCGTTACGGTCCGGTGTCGGCCGCGATCCTGATGCAGGGAAGCGTCGTGGAACCCGAGAGCGGCAGGCGCGCCGCCCGGGTCAACGTCCAGGGGATCGACGACGGGTTCGGCTCCTTCTTCCCTGACGCGACGGAGCAGCTCGACCTGTCCCGGCGCGACGGCCAGCTCTTCGCGTCGCTGGCGGTCAACCGCTCGCTGGCGGAGGCGCTGGCGGTCGAGACCGGCGACTCCGTCGTGCTCTACCTGGAGCGCCCTAGCGAGGCGCCGCGGGCCAGCCTGATGGGGGAGAAGGATCCTGAGGACCAGTTGGAGAGCATGCGGCTGAGCGTGGTCTCCGTGCTCGAGGACGATGGCCCCGGCCGCTTCCAACTGGCGCCCCACCAGAGCCAGCCCCTGGTCGGCTACGTGCGGCTTCGCGACCTTCAGCGGGAGCTCGATCGGCGCGGTCTGGCGAACGCGTTGCTCGTGGGCGAGCTCGGGGAGGCCGGCGAACCCGAAGCCGCGGCGCTGGATCTCGAGCGCCGGATTCGCTCCCATGCTCAGGCGGCCGACTTCAGCCTGGCGTTCGCCGAGGCGGAAGATCACCTGCGCATCACCAGTTCCCAGATCGTCTTCGGCGAGGAGCTCGCCGGAGCGGTGGAGGTCCTGGCGCGGGACCAGGGTGTTGAGGCGATCGGCGTCTCGACCTATCTCGCCAACCGGACCGGCGCGGAGAACGGCGCCGCGGCTCCCTACTCGACGATCGCCGCGCTCGATACGGGGAGGGCCGGCGAGCTCGGCGTGCTGCGGCTGGCCGACGGTCGGCCGGCGCCGGCGCTCGCGCCTGGCGAGGTGCTCGTCAACACCTTCCTGGCGGAGGACCTTGGGGTCGGTGAGGGCGACCGGCTGACGCTCGACTACTTCGTCATCGGCGATCGCGAGCAACTGGTCGAGCGGCCGGTTCAGGCCACCGTCGCGGGCGTGGTCGAGATGACGGGCTGGGCTGCGGACCGCAACCTGACTCCCGACTTTCCGGGAGTCGCCGACGCCGACAACATGAGCGACTGGGACCCGACCTTCCCGGTCGATCTCAGCCGGATCAGGGACCAGGACGAGGCCTACTGGGATGAACATCGGGCAACCCCGAAGTTGTTCGTCTCCCTTGAGTACGGCGCCGAGCTCTGGTCCAGCCGCTTCGGTCTTCTCACCTCGTTCCGGCTGCTGCCCGCGGACGGAGACTCGCCGGGTCAACTCCGGGCCGCTCTCGAGGGAGAGGCGCCGGAACGCGTCGAGCTGCACGCGGCGGGTCTGGCGGTCGAGGCGGTCAAGGCCGCGGGCCTGCGGGGCGCCACCGGCGCCACCGACTTCGGGGGTCTGTTCATTGGTTTCAGCCTGTTTCTGATCGTCTCCGCAGCGTTGCTGGTGGGCCTGTTCTTCCGTCTGGGAACCGAGAGCCGCGCCAACGAGATGGGCCTGCTGCTGGCGCTCGGCCACGGCATCAAGCGGGTCCGGCGGCGTTTCCTGGTCGAAGGCGCCCTGCTCGGCGGGGCGGGTGTCCTGCTCGGCCTGGGCGGAGCGGTGCTCTATGCCGGCGCGATGATGGCCGCGCTCCGGACCCTGTGGCGCTCCGCCGTCGGTTCGAGTCATCTCTACCTCCACGTCGAGCCTCTGACGCTGGCCCTGGGCGGCGCCGGTTCGCTCCTCGTCGTGTTCTTCGCGATCCGGGGCGCTGTCGGCCGGCTGGCGGCCGTGTCGCCCATCCGGTTGCTGCGGGGAGAGACCACCGAGCGACCGGCGGCGGTGTCAGCGCCGGGACGCAGGGCGCGCTGGACCAGGGGGATCGCCGGCGGTCTCGCTGTCGCCCTGCTCGGCGGGTCGGCTGCCGCCCCGGCGTCGTCGGCCGCCTATCTGTTCTTCTCCGGCGGCGCCTGCCTCCTGATCGCCGGACTTGCCGGCTTTACCCTTTGGCTGCGCCGGCGGCCGGAAGCCCCGCTCCGGAGCTGGTCCTGGCGCGCCGGCTCCAGCATGGCGGCGGCCAACGCCTCGCTCAATCCGGGGCGGAGCCTGCTCTGCGCCGCCCTGGTGGCGAGCGCGTCGTTCGTCATCGTGGCCGTCGGCGCCTACGGACTGCGTTTCGGCGAGGAGACGAGGAGTCTGGATTCGGGGGCCGGAGGTTTCGATCTGGTCGCGGAGTCCGATGTCTCCGTTCTCGCGGACATGACAAGCGTGGAGGGACGCTACGAACTGGGCTTCGGCGAGGAGGCTTCCGATCTCGTCGGACGCGCCGAGATCGTTGCCTTCCGGACGGTGCCCGGCGACGACATCAGTTGCCTCAACCTGTTCCAGCCGGAGAGGCCGCGGCTGCTCGGCGCGCCGCCGGAGTTCATAGAGCGCGGGGGCTTTCGCTTCCAGTCGCTCATCTCCGAGGCGGGCGAGGCGCCCTGGGTACTGCTGGAGCAGGACCTCGGCCCCGGCATCGTTCCGGCGATCGGCGATTTCAACTCCGTCATGTGGATTCTCCATTCGGGGCTCGGCCAGGGCATCGAGGTCGAGACGGAGCGTGGGGAGACGATCGAACTGCGGCTGGTCGGGCTCCTGCGCAAGAGCGTGTTCCAGAGCGAACTCGTGATCTCCGAGGCGAACCTGGCGAGGCACTTCCCGAGCCGGACGGGCGCTTCCTACTTCCTGCTGCGAACCGAACCGGACGAGCAGGACCGGACGATGCAGGAGCTCGAGCGGACGCTGGCCGGCTTCGGTTTCGACGCCGTCCCCACCGCCCAGCGACTACAGGCGTTCCAGGCGGTCGAGAACACCTACCTCGGCACCTTCCAGACCCTGGGCGGACTCGGCCTGCTGCTCGGTACGCTGGGCCTCTCGGTGGTGCTGCTGCGCAACCTGCTGGAGCGGCGGGGCGAGCTGGCAACGATGCAGGCGATCGGCTTCTGGCGGCGCGCCCTGGCCTGGCTGGTGGTGGCTGAGAACAGCCTGCTCCTGGCGGCCGGCGTCACGGTGGGCGCCGCCTCGGCGCTCGTCGCGGTGAGCCCGCACCTGCTCGGCGGTCACGCGCTGGTGCCGTGGCTGTCGCTCGGACTCACCCTCCTGCTGGTGCTGGCGGCCGGCACGCTGGCGAGCCTCGCGGCGGTAAGACGGGTTACCCGGGAAGACCTGCTGCCGGCGCTACGCGGTAGCTAGTCGGCCGGCGGGGCCGCCGGCGCACCCAGCGCGGGACCTAGGGTTTGAGGTGGGTCTCGAAGAGCTTCAGGATGCGGCGGTACTCGTCGAGCCAGCTTGACGGCTCGACGAAGCCGTGGGCTTCGGCCGGATAGACCGCTAGCTCCCAGTCTTCCTTGCCCAGCTCGATGAGGCGCTGGACGAGCCGAACGGAGTCCTGGAACAGGACGTTGTCGTCCAGCATGCCCGTGCAGATCAGGAGCGGTTTCTGCAGACCCTCGGCGAACTCGATCGGCGAGCTGCGCTCGTAGGCCTCCGGGTCGAGTTCCGGCGTGTTCAGGATGTTCGACGTGTAGCCGTGGTTGTAGTGAGCCCAGTCGGTCACCGGGCGCAGGGCCGCTCCCGCCGCGAACAGTTCGGGGCGGCGGAACATCGCCATGAACGTCACGAAGCCTCCGTAGGACCCGCCGTAGACGCCGATCCGTTCGCGATCGACGCCGTGTCTGGCGACCAGGTAGTCGATGCCGTCGGCCATGTCTTCGACTTCGGGCGTGCCCATCTGCCGGTAGATCGCGGTGCGCCAGTCCCGGCCGTAGCCGGCGGAGGCGCGGAAGTCCATGTCGAGAACCACGTAGCCGCGGCGGGCGAGCAGGGTGTGGAACATGAACTCGCGGAAGTAGGAGGACCAGCCCTGGTGGGCGTTCTGGAGGTAGCCGGCGCCGTGGACGAAGACGACGGCCGGCCTCGGCCCCGCGGCCGCTTCAGAGGGCAGGTAGAGCCGGGCGTGGATGGGACGATCCACGTGGGACGACGGAACTTCGACGAATCGCGGCGCCGTCCACTCGATCGCCCGAAACTCGGGTGAAACCGTGTCGGTCAGCCGGACGGGATCGGTTCCCGGAGCGGTCGCCTGGAGCCAGAGCTCCGGAGGCCGCGTGGCGATCGAGTGCACGATCAGGACGTGCCGGTCGTTCGGCGAGAGGCGGAAGGAGTTCACGCCGCCCAGGTTCGTGACCTGCTCGATCCCGGCGGCATCGGCTCCGGAGGTGGGCACCCGGTACACCTCGAAGACGCCGGGGTGGCCGCGGTTCGCCTCGAAGTAGACGAATTCTCCATCCGAGGACACCTGGGGCGAACGGACGACGAATGGGCCCCGGGTCACCTGCACGCGCTGGCCGGTTCGGCCGTCCATGAGCGTCAGATGGGAGTAGCCGGTCTCCTCGGACAGAAAGAAGAGGGTCTCCTCGTCCGGCAGCCAGCCCTGGTCCCGGAAGGCGTAGTTGATCCATGCCGGATCCGTGATCCGGTGCAACGGAGTCAGCGAGCCCTCCTGCAGGTCGATCGCCGCGATCCAGCGATCCTTGTTGTCGGTGGAGTAGATCTGCACGGCGGCCCGGGAGCCGTCACGGTTGAAGGACACGGGTCCGAAGCGCACGTTCCGCGGTTTCGGCTCGGCTTCCTTCTCGCTGTCCCCGGAGCCGGCTTCGTCCTCCGGTTCGCCGTCCTTCTCGGTTTCCAGGTCGCCGTCTGCCTGCCTGTTCGCGGCGGCCTCGCGCTGTCGTTTCCGTTCCCGGGCCGCCTCGCGCAGTGCCGCCAGCGGATCGTCGGCGATGCCCGGCAGGACGGACGCGTCCAGGAGGATCGGCTCAGGGGTGCCGCGGCGCAGCAGCACCAGGGATTCGGCGATCGGCTCGGCGGTACCGACCTTCATCCGCACTTCTTCCACCTCGACCATGCCGCTCCGGGTCACGTAGTTCGGCATCGTGTCCCTCTGCCCCTGGTCGCGCTGGCTGGGTCGTTGCCGCAGAACGAGGTGTTCCAGCGTCGGCGAGAGATAGGAAGCCGCGACCTCGACGTCCTTTCCGAGGTAGTGGGGTAGAGCCGTCCGGCTCGTGTCGGCGGCCTGGCGCTCCTGGGACACCTCTCTTCGCCGCTCCTCACGTTGGCGCCGCAGCCGGACGATCTCCAGCAGGCGAGGCTGCTGCCGCTCCAGGTACCCCGCTTCGGAGTCCTTTGCGGAGCGCACCGCTTCGGGCTCCTGTTCGGCCCGCACGTCGAAGGGTTGCCAGACCAGGCCCGTGTTTCCGTCCCGTACCAGCCAGGCACCGTCCCGCCTGAACGCGACGTCGCCCGCAACCGTGAAGAAGGGGGCGCTTTCGAAGGCGGCCGTACGGGTGAGCTGCGTCAGAGCGCCGTCCGCCCCGAGAGTGCGTACGAAGATGTCTCCCTCCTTGACGAAGGCGCGGCGCTCCCTGACGCGGTCCCAACTGCCGCCGGGCGCGTCCGTAGCGGCCCGATCGCCGTCGCCGACGAGGCTCGTCTGACGGTCGTTCAGATCGACCCGATAGAGATCGCGGGTCTCCTCGCCCTCCCGCTTGCGCAGGAAGTACACACTGTCGCTGTCACTGCTCCAGTACGGCCGTTCGGGCTGGCGTCCGAGCCAGTCCGGGTGGGCCATGATCCTCTCCAGGCTCAGGTCGTCCTGGGCCTGGGCGGGGACGGCGAGCAGGAACCCGACCGCCAGAATCGTGCTGGCGGCCGACCGGGCGGCTACTCGAGGTATTGGAGCATCTCCCGGGCGGTCGGAGCGTCCGCATGGTCAGGGGCCAGGCTCAGGAACTTCTCGAACTGGGCCTTCGCCTTGGCGGGGTCGCTTCCGGCATAGCAGATGCCGAGCATGTAGTTCGCCTCGGGGTGGTTCGGATCCGCGGCCAGGAGCTTCTCCAACTCGACCTGGGCTTCGGGGATCTGGCCGGAGTTGAAGAGGTCCGCGGCCTTGTTGAACATGTTCTTGCCGGCCTTGTCCATGTCGGTGGCCTGGAGAGCCTTCAGCGCGGCCTCCGCCTTGTCCTCCATGCCGAGGGCGTCGTAGCCCGCGTAGAGAATCTGGTTCATGTTCTCGAGGTCCTCACCGGCCGCGACGACCTTCTCGGCGTACTCGACGGCCCGGATGTGGTCACCGCGGTAGGAGAGGACACGCGCCAGCCCACCCATGGCGGGTACGAGATCCGCCTTCTTGTCCAGCGCGTTCGTGAAGAGGAGTTCGGCGGTGTCGTAGTCACCCGAGTTCAGGGCGTTGCTGCCCTGGTTGTAGAGCTTGATCGCACTGCCGCGCGCCTGCGCCTCGAGATCGATCTCCGGCGCGGGCCCGGGACTGGCGCCCTGCTGCAGGGCGGCCTGGGCTTCCAGGGCGTCCTCGACCGACGTGAGGTTCCAGTCGCCGCCTCCCGAAAGCTGGCTGAGCCTCGTCTCCGAGCGGGCGGGGATCCGCACGTTGCCGACGCGCCGGGTGACGTAGCCTTCCTTCTTCAGCTCGACGGCGAAGCCCGAACGTTCGTGCTTGACGACGTTCTTGAGCATGATGCGGAAGCGGCCGTTCCTGCCGGAGTAGTGCACCTCACGGAACGAGGGAGCTTCGGGATCGGTGAAGATGATCTCGACGCCCTCGATCGTCTCGCCGGTCTTGGCGTCGAAGATCTGGCCGTACACGGTGCCCGGGAGCTGCGCAGCCGCCGGCGCCGCCAGACTCAGGCAGAGAACCACGACGATCGCCGGGAGCGCGAAGGCGCGCCCGGCCGTAAGCCCCATGGTCCACGATTCGCGAATCGACTTCATGGTTTCCTCCTCTGGCCGCTCAGATAGCCGGCGGATTCCCGGTCGCTCAAAGCAAACCGTAGAATAACAGAGCGTGGTTCGGGATCCTGGCTCAGGCTTCGAGCGACACCCGGCCTGGCCGAGGGTGCTGGACATCTGCCGGGCTGCGTCCGCGGTAGGCGGATCCGTGCGAGTGGTCGGAGGCTGCGTTCGAGACGCGTTGCTCGGCCTGGAGTGCCGCGAGTTCGACCTGGAGGCGTTCCGACTCACGTCCGACCGCCTGGAGAATGTCCTTAGAGGCCTCGAGCTGCCGGTCGACCAGGTGGGCCGCGCGTTTTCCGTCGCCAGGTTGCGGGGTTTCCCGATCGACATCGCCCTGCCGCGCCGGGAACGGAAGGTGGGGAAGCGGCACCGGGACTTCGTCGTCGACGCGGATCCCCAGATGAGCGTGGAGGCTGCCGCGGAGCGGAGGGATTTCACGATCAACGCCATCTCGTACGACCCCCTGACGGACCGGTTGGACGACCCCCTGAACGGACGGGCCGATCTCGAACGCCGGCGGCTCCGCCACGCTTCGCACCGTTTCGGGGAAGACCCGCTGCGGGTGCTGCGCGGCATGCAGTTCATCGCCCGGCTGGCCCTAGAGCCGGACCGGGAGACGGAGGTCCTCTGCTCCCGGATCGACTGGAGCGATCTGAGCGCGGAGCGAGTCTTCGACGAGTGGCGCAAGATGCTTCTGTACGGCGTCGAGATCGGACGCGGTCTGCGATTCCTCGAGACGGTCGGGTGGCTACGGGCCTATCCCGAGCTGGAGGCTCTGATCGGCTGCGAGCAGGACCCGGAGTGGCACCCCGAGGGAGATGTCTGGGTGCATACCGGACATGTCCTCGACGCGTTTGCCAGGGAACGGCTCGAAGACGAGGACGAAGACCTGGTCGTCGGACTTGCCTGCCTTTGCCATGACCTGGGCAAGCCGGCGACGACGCGGTTCGTCGACGGGCGGCTGCGCTCCCGGGGGCACGAGGCGGCCGGCGAGCGGCCCACGCGAACCCTCCTCGCCCGGCTGACGAGTCGCCGGGGCCTTGTCGACGACGTTGTCCGCCTGGTGGTCGATCACCTGAAGCCGCGCCAGCTCCACCGGGGCCGCGCCGGCGACGCGGCCGTCCGGCGGTTGGCCAACCGGGTACGGCGGATCGACCGACTGGTGCGGGTGGCACGCGCCGATGCCCAGGGACGCCCCCCGCTCGGGCCCGTCGACTGTCCCGAGTGCGACTGGCTGCTGGCGCGCGCCGAGGCGCTACGAATCAGGGATCGGGCGCCGGAGCCGGTGGTGCGAGGCAGGGACCTCATCGCTCGGGGCTTCGCTCCGGGTCCGGCGATCGGCGAGTTCGTGGACCGCTGCTATCAGGCCCAACTGGACGGCGCCTTCGAGGGGAGGACCGGTGGCCTTCGTTTCCTCGACTCGTTGCTCCGGCGCCGGGCTGGGCCTGAGCGAGCGCCGGGCAGCTCCGGCCGGGCGGAACCGTGACGGACCCCTCGAGCGGCCGGACGGGCGAAACAAGGGCCGCCAGCGGGTCGTCCCTGCACCAAGAGGATGATGACTTGCCAGCTCAGAAAGCCTCCGACCGGGACTCGACCCGCGGGTCGACCGGCGTTTCCGAGGACGTCGAACTCGTTCGACGAGCGTCGGCGGGTGACGGCGCAGCCTTCGAAGCCCTTGTGCTTCGCTACGAGACGCCGTTGCGCAAGCTGGTCTACGGCTACGTACTCAACTGGGAGGTCGCCGAGGACGTGGCCCAGGACGCTTTCCTGCTGGCCTACCGGAAGCTCGACCATCTGGGAGAGTCAGCCGCGTTCAAGAGCTGGCTCTACCGGATCGCGATCAACCGGGCGCACGACGAGCTCCGGCGCGCGGCCCGCTGGCGGCTGCGGCTGGACCGCAACGTGGGGGACGAGGCACTGGCCGAACTGCCGGCGGCCGGCGCGGAGTCGGCCGTCGAGTCGCGGCTGCTACGGCGCGCCCTCGTGCGCGAGCTGGCACGGTTGCCGAAGAGCCAGCGAACGGCGGTCGTGCTGAAGGATGTGGCGGGAATGAAGTACGTGGAGATCGCGGAGTTCCTGGGCTGTCCGATCGGTACAGCGCAGATCCGCGTTCATCGGGGCCGGCAGAAGCTCCGGCGCCGGCTCGGCGAGCCGGGCTCCAGGGCAGGAGGAGGTACATGATGAGGGAGGAAAAGAGGTCGAGCCGACCGGAAGAGGCCGGAGGAAGGCTCGACTCGCTGTTTGACGCGCTGCGTGAGGAGTGCGCGGCGCCGCCGCCGGCACCGGGCTTCGTGGCGGGTTTCAGGGCCCGCCGCGACGCCTGGCTGGAGCGTACGGACCACGCCGCTGCGTGGCGTCTGCTCGCCCTGCGCCTGTCGCCGGTCGGCGCGCTTGCGGCCGGGGCCGCGCTGGTCATGACCCTCAGCTCCGGCAGCCAGCCCATGGCTCCGGAGACTGGTTTGGAAGCTCCGGTGACTGCGGAGTACCCGGATCCGTTCGTGGCCGGGCTGGAAGAGGCCGGCGTGGCGACCGTGGCAGTGAGCGACGATGACGCCGGCTACGAACTGCTGGCCGTCCTCTACGAACCGATGGGGACACGATGATGTCGAACGGTCCCACGAAGTTGTGGATGGGTGTCGCGCTGGGTTCCGTGCTGGTCGTCGGCCTGTCGGCTGGCCTGGTGGCGGACCGGCTTCTGCCGGAACGTCGTGCCGCCGTGAAGGAGCAGGAGACCCGGACGGAGGCGCACCCTCCCCGGTCGTCGATGTTCCATTTCGACTGCCCGGAACAGGACCCGGGTGAAACGACGGCGAGTCCGGCGCCGGAACCACCGGCCGATGCGGCGCGTTCCGAGACCTTCGACGAGCACAGGTCGAAGATGACCCGGCGGATGGCGCGACGCCTGGAGCTCGATCCGGAGCAGATCGCGGCGCTCGAGCCGATCGTCGGCGAGGCGATGATGCGAGGACGCCACTACTGGACCGGTGCCCGCGACGAGTTCTGCGCCATGCAGCGGGACTTCCACCGGCAGGTGGGGGAGCTGCTCCGTCCGGACCAGGCGGTGCGCTTCGACGAGATGCGTCGTGACCTGTGGGAACGGAGCCGGCGCCATGGAGATCGCGACCACGATGGCCGTGGGCGCGGTCGCCGCGGTGACGACGACTCGCCGGGTGACTGCCGGTGAGCGCCGACGAGAAGGAGGTCGGGATGGAAGGGCAGGGAACCGGCTTGCGCGGTGGGCCGGAGGAGCAGGAAGCGGCACTGCAGGAGGCGGCGGCACACGTCCCGGTCCACCCGCTGATCCGCTTCGCCGTCGAGCGGCGCGTGACCATGTTCATGGCGACGCTGGGGGTGCTGGTGCTCGGCTGGTTGTCGCTCACGCGGCTGCCGCTGGAGTTCCTGCCCCTGTTCCAGTCGTCCAACATCTCGGTTCGGGTGCCGTACCAGTCCTCGTCGCCAGAGGAGATCGCGCGGTCGATCATCTGGCCGCTGGAGGACAGCCTGGGAACGATCAACGGCGTCCGGCTGCTCCGCTCGCGGGCCAGCGGCAGCTCCGCTTCGGTGGACATCGAGTTCCAGGACGGGACCGACATGGAGCTGGCGGCCGTCGACGTGCGCGACCGGATCGACCGGGTGCGCAATGAACTTCCGAGCGATGTGGAGCAGATCTACGTCCGTCGCTTCGAGAGCACGGACATTCCGGTTCTCCGCAGCAGTCTCAGCGCGCCGTGGGACCAGGACGAGCTGAACGACTTCGTCGAGGACGTGCTCCTGCCCCGGATCGAGCGACTGGAGGGCGTGGCGCAGGCGGAAGTCTGGGGCATGCTGAGCCGGGAGCTGCGGATCGAGCTGTTGCCCGATCGCATGGCCGCCCACGGCGTGGATGTCCGCGAGTTGCGGCAGATCCTGCAGAACAACCACGTGAACGTCTCGGGCGGCTATCTGCGCGAAGGCAGCCGCCGTCTGCTGGTTCGCACCGTCGGTGAGTTCCGGGCGCCGGACGAGATTCGCGACCTGCCGATCCGCGGCGACGGCCTGCGGGTCGGCGACGTCGCCGACGTGAAGTTCGGCTATCCGGACAAGTACGAGCACAACTTTCTCAACGGGGTCGAGGCGATCAACCTGAGCGTCAACAAGGCCTCGGACGCGAACCTCCTGGAGGTCGTGAACCGGGTTAAGGCCGAGCTCGAAGCGATTCGGCAGACGCCCGAGGGCGAGGGCCTCGAGTTCCGCCATTTCCACGACACCTCGATCGACGTCCGCCAGGGGCTGACCGAGCTGGGCCGCAGCGGTCTGATCGGCGGTGGCCTGGCGATCGTCTTCATGTTCCTGTTCCTGCGCAAGTTCCGGACCACGCTCCTGGTGGCCCTGGCAGTGCCGCTGTCCCTGGTCATGACCTTCGTCATGATGTACCTCGGCCGCCAGGCGGGCGTCACCGAGATCACCTTGAACGTGATGAGCCTGATGGGGCTGATGCTCGCGATCGGGATGCTGCTCGACAACTCGATCGTGGTGATCGAGTCGATCTTCCGGCACCGCCAGGAACTCGGCGCCAACGCGAAGTACGCCGCCCTGGGTGGCGCCAGCGACGTGGCGATGCCGATCATCTGCTCGACGATGACGACAATGTGCGTGTTCGTGCCGCTCATCTTCTTCGGCAGCGGCGGCGGAGGACCGGGCAGTTTCTCGCGCTTCATGGGCGACATCGGCACGACGGTCTGCGTCGTCATGCTCGGTTCCCTGGTCATCTCCCTGACCGTGGTACCGATGATCGCGGCGATCCTGCTCAGGTCGGAGAGCAAGCGCCGGTTCAGGCTGCTCGACCGGATGAACGACCTCTACGGCAGAACATTGGGCTTCACCCTCCGCCACCGCTTCGTTTTCACGATGGTCATCGGCACGCTGCTCTACGGTTCCTGGGTGCTCTACAACAGCATCGAGCGGAGCTACAACCAGCCATCCCAGGGCAGGGCACTGACGGTGTTCGTCGAGACGCCGCGGCAGATGGGAATGGACGAGCGCCTGGCTCTCTACGACGAGGTCTACGCGATGCTCGATGCCAGGCGCGACGAGTGGGAGATCGCCGACATCGCCCACCAGGTCCGGCGGGGCGGCGGCCGCAGCCGGGGATACGGCGGCAGCAACCGCTTCGAGATCTACCTCAAGCCGGAGGAGGTCTCGGAGCTGTCCACGGACGAGGTCACGGAGCTCATCCGGGAGGCGATGCCGCAGCGGGTCGGTGTGCTGTTCAAGCTCGCTCGCACCGAGTTCGGGCCTCCGGGCTCCGGGAGATCCGGGATGGACGTGGAACTGATCGGCGACGACGTCGGCACTCTCGAACTCCTGGTGCCGCGGATCACCGAACGGCTGCGCCAGATTCCCATCGTCGGCGACATCGACAACTCGTTCGAGAGCGGCGACGACGAGATCCGGGTGTCGGTGAACCGTGAGCGCGCCCTCCAGGGCGGCCTGTCGAGTCAGGCGGTGGCAATGACCGTCAGTGGCGCGCTGTCGAGTCGTTCGCTGGCGTACTTCAAGACCGCGGAGCGCGAGATCGGCATGGTCATGCAGTACCGGGAGGAGGATCGCGAGACGCTCGATCAATTGAAGAAGATGCCGGTCCTCGTGTCGGACCCCAACGGCGAGGGCGCGGGCGTGACCCTGCCGATCTCCAGCCTCGCGTCGTTCAACGTCCAGAGCGGTCCGTCCGAGGTCGAGCGGGAGAATCGCCGAGCCAAGGTGGAGATCGACGTGACGGCCGCGGGCGGCACGCCGGGCTTCATGCTCCGACGGCCGGTCCAGATGGCGCTTGCGGACGTGCCGTTGCCGCCAGGCTACGAGTGGTCTCTCGGCAGGAGGTTCATGGAGGCCGAGGAGGACGCATCGCGGGCGGTGCTGGCGATGATCCTGGCCGTGGTGCTGATCTACATGATCATGGCGGCGCTGTTCGAGGACTTTCTCCAGCCCTTCACGATCATGCTCTCGATTCCGTTCGCCTTCATCGGCGTCGGGCTGATCATGTTCCTGGCGGGCCAGCCGCGGTCCGACTCGTCGAACATGGGACTCCTCATCCTGGCCGGGATCGTGGTCAACAACGCGATCGTCCTGATCGATCACATCAACCGGTTGCGGCGCGAAGGCATCGCCCGCGACAAAGCGATCGTTCTCGGCGGCAAGAATCGCCTGCGGCCCATCCTGATGACGGCGGTGACGACGATTCTGGGCCTGTCGCCGATGGTGGCGCCGTTCTTCCTGCCTCAGGTGTTCGGGCAGCCCGAAGGCCGGGCTGCCTTCTGGGCGCCGGTGGGTCTCGTCATCCTGGGCGGACTGACCACTTCGACGTTCCTGACCCTGCTCGTGATTCCGACGGTTTACTCCCTGGTCGATGACTTCAAGCTCTTCATCCAGCGGGTTGTGCGGGCGGCAGTCGCCGTTCCGCGGAGAAAGATGGCATGAAACTCAAGAGATGCATGGGCAAGGCGCGGTCGGCCGGCGCCCTTCTGTTGATCGCGGCGGTGGCCGCCGCAGGCATCGGCTGCGGCCAGTCCAGCGCCGAAGCGGGCGGCGAGAACCCCCGCGCGGGCCAGGGCGGTCCTGGCGGCGGCCCTCCGGGCGGCGGCCAGCGCAGCGGGCGGCCTGGGGGGCGTGGCGGCGGTCCTCCGGGTGGCTTCCCGGGCGGCATGCCGCCAGGCTTCGGCGCTCCCGCCAGCGCGATTCCGGTCAGGGTGACGAGCGTCATTCGCCGCGACATCGCGGACTACCTGGAGACGAACGGTTCGCTCGAGGCCGAGAACGAGGTCGACATCGTGGCCCGGACGACCGGCCCGATCGTCGAACTGAACGTCGAGGAGGGCGACTTCGTCCGGGCGGGTCAGGTGCTGGCCCGGATCGACGCCGCTGAGATCGAGGCCCAGCTCGGCATTGCCCGGGTCAACCTGGCCGAGGCGGAACTGGCCTGGAACCGCGCCCAGGATTCGTTCCAGGCCGAGGTCGTCAGCCAGGAGGCCTACGACCTGGCGAAGTCCAACTTCGACGCCGCCGCCGCCCAGATCGTCGGCACCGAGATCCTGCTGGACTACACCGTGATCCGGGCGCCCTTCGACGGCCTGATCATCGAGCGGGTGATCAAGAACGCCGAGCACGTCGCGAACAACGCGCGGCTGTTCCGGATCTCCGACTTCGACCCGCTGCTCTGTCCGATTCAGCTTCCCGAGAAGGACCTGCCGCGGCTCAAGCTGGATCAACCCGCCTACCTGACGGTCGAGGCGTATCCCGGCGTGCGCTTCCCCGCCCGGGTGCTGCGGATCAGCCCGGTGGTCGACCCGGCGACCGGTACGGTCAAGGTCACTCTCGAAGTCCAGGCCCAGGGCCGCCTGCGGCCCGGCATGTTCGCCAGCGTGTTCGTCGAGACGGATGTTCACGAGAACGCGATCGTCGTGCCGAAGCAGGCCCTGGTCCTGGAGAGCACTTCCGACACCGTCTACGTGGCGATGGACGACGGAGGGGGCGGCACGGTCGCCCAGCGCCGCGAGCTGGAACTCGGCTACGAGGAGAGCGACAGCCTGGAGGTCCTTTCCGGTTTGCGCGAGGGTGAGGACGTCGTGATCGTCGGTCAGGACGGCCTCTCCGACCGGACACCGATCTCGATCGATGAGCGTGAGGGGCCGGCCGCGGCGCCGGCGATGTTCACGGCGGTCCCGGCCACGGCCGCCGGGCGGGCGACCCAGGTCGCGGCCGGTCAAGTGGCGCCGGTTGCCGGCGGGGCGCCAGCGGCCGAGCAGGCCGCGCCGCGGCCGCGCCGGCCGGGCGGACCCGGGTCCGGTCCGCCGGGGCAGGGAGGTCCCGGAGGCTTCCGCGGTGCTCAGCCGGGAGGGTTCGATCCGAGTCAAATGACCCCCGAACGGCTCGAGATGATGCGGGCCCGCATGAAGGAACGTGGCATGAGCGACGAGCAGATCGACCAGATGATGGAGCGCATCCGCAGCGGCCAGCGGCCGCCAGGAAGACCGCCCGGTGGACCGCCGGGCCGGCAACAGGGTGGACCTCCGGGTTGATCCGCGGCCGCGACTCCTGACCAGGTAATCACGAGATGCGGGTTGTTTCCTTCGCCACCCGGCGACCGGTCACGGTGTTCATCTTCGCCCTGGCGGCGGTGGTCTTCGGCGGCGTCGCCTTCCGCGACCTGGCGGTCGACTTGCTGCCGGACATCACGTACCCGTCACTCACCGTTCAGACGGGGTACGAGGGCGCGGCGCCGGTAGAGATGGAGACCCTGATCACGCGACCGGTCGAGGATGCGGTCGGCGTGGTCAACGGCGTCAACCGGGTCGTGTCCAGCTCCCGGGCGGACATCAGCGAGGTCACCCTGGAGTTCTCCTGGGGCACGAACATGGACTTCGCGTCGCTCGACGTGCGCGAGCGGCTGGATCAGGTGCGCCTGCCGATCGCGGCCGACCGGCCGGTCTTGCTGCGCTACGACCCTTCCCTTGATCCGATCCTGCGGATGGGGCTCGCCGGCGGCGGCAGCGACCTGATCGCGTTGCGCCTGCTGGCCGAGGAGGACCTGAAACGGAAGCTCGAGCGCCTGGAGGGAGTGGCGGCGGTGGTCGTCAGCGGCGGCCTGGAGGAGGAGATCCAGGTCGAGATCGACGAGCGTCGCCTGAGCAGTCTCGGGTTGACGATGAACCAGGTGATGAACCGCCTGGGGCAGGAGAACGTGAACCTGACCGGCGGCCGGCTGCGCGACGGTCAGACCGATTACCTGGTGCGAACGATCAACGAGCTGCTGCGTCCGGAAGAGATACGGGAGATCGTGATCGACCGGGCCCAGGGAGCGATCGTCCGCCTCGAGGACATCGCCCGCGTCTACCAGGGTGCCAGGGAGCGCGAGGTGATCACCCGGATCGACGGCCAGGAGGCGGTGGAGATCGCGGTCTACAAGGAGGGCGGCACGAACACGGTGACCGTCGCTTCCGCCGTGCTCGAGCGGGTGGAGGAGCTGGAGGAGGAGCTCAGGGCGATCGATCCCCAGCTCGAGCTGAGCGTGCTGACCGACCAGTCGCGCTACATCCGGGACTCCGTGTCGGCCGTGATCGAGACGGCCCTCATCGGCGGTTCGCTGGCGATCGTCGTCCTCTTCCTGTTCCTGCGGAGCGCGCCGAAGACACTGATCATCGGAATCTCGATCCCGGTCTCGGTCGTGGCGACCTTCTTCCTGATGTACGTCGCCGGAGTGTCGCTCAACATCATGTCGCTCGGCGGCATCACGCTCGGCATCGGTCTCCTGCTGGACAACTCGATCGTCGTCCTGGAAGCGATCCAGCGCCGCCGCGACGATGGGCTAGGCGTCGTCGAGGCTGCCCGGGCCGGCGCCTCCGAGGTCGGCCGGGCGGTGATCGCGAGCACGATCACGACCGTCTGCGTGTTCGTGCCGATCGTGTTCGTCGAGGGCGTCGCCGGCCAGATGTTCGGCGACCAGGCCCTGACCGTGACGTTCTCCCTGCTGGTGTCGCTGGGGGTCGCGCTGACCGTGATCCCGATGCTCGCCTCCCGGAGGTTCTTCGCTGCCGGCGAACCGGTCGAGGCGGTCCAGAGCGTCGGGCGTTCCAACCCCGTGACCCGCGGCCTTTCGGCTTTCTTCAACGCGATCGGCGTCGGCATCGCGCTGGCTGTCAGGACCGTCTTCCGCGGCGTAGCGGCCGTGATGTCGGTGTTGTTGCGCCCCGTGCTTGCGGCGTTCGACGCGTTGCTTCGGGGCGTTACCGCCGTCTACGCCCGGATTCTCCGGGGAGCCCTTCGACATCCCGTGCTGGTCGTCCTGGTGGCCGTCGTACTCCTTGCGGGGAGCGTCCAGCTCATTGGCTCCCTGGGCAGCGAACTCGTCCCGGAGTTGATTCAGGGCGAGTTCTACGTCGACGCCGAACTGGCGCCGGGCAGCCGTCTGGAGGTGACGGACCGACGCCTGGCGGCGGTTGACAGGTTCGTGGGGGAACAACTGAAGGACGACGTGCAGTCGGTGTACACGGTGGTGGGCACGTCGAACGAACAGGGCGGCGCCGCCGGCGAGCGACGAGAGAACATCGGTCAGGTCAACGTGCGATTGCATCCGCCGATCGACGCCGAGCGCGAGGAATCGGTGATGAGCCGGATCAGGGACAAGATCGACGCGGAGAACGCGTCCTTCGCGGGCCAGGGGCCGGCGATCGGGGGGGGCGCCTCAGTTCCGGCCGGCGCCGGAGTCGGGCCTGGGTCGCTGGTCATGGACGATACGATGAAGTACCGGTTCGGCCGTCCGACCTACTTCAGTTTCCGGAGCCCGGTCGAGGTGCAGATCCGTGGCCATAACCTGGCGTTGCTGAAGAGGCTGGCGGACCAGGTGGTCTCCCGAATGCGCGGGGTCGAGGGTCTGGTGGACGTGAAGTCCTCGACCGAAGGCGGCAACCCGGAGCTGCAGATCATCTTCGACCGGGAACGGCTGTCGATGCTGAACTACACGGTCGCCGAGCTTGGCGCCGTCATCCGCTCCAAGGTGCAGGGCGACATCGCGACGGACATCGTGCGCGAGGACCGCAACATCGAGGTGAGACTGCGGACCGATGAGGGCTACCGCGACTCGGTGCGCGATCTGCGCAACCTGAACATTCGTCAGAGCGGTGCTGTGCCGCTGCCGCTGTCGGCGGTCGCCGACGTCATCGAGACGGAGGGACCCGCGGAGATCCGCCGCAGCGACGGCACGCGGGTGGCGCAGATCGAGGCGAACATCGTCGGCCGCGACCTGGGCAGCGTTTCCGACGACATCCAGGCGATCCTCGACACGACGCGGTTCCCGGTGGGCTTCGACGTTCTCGTAGGAGGCCAGCGCCAGGAGATGGAACGCTCGTTCGACAGCATGAGACTGGCGATACTGCTCGCGGTGTTCATGGTCTACCTGGTCATGGCGTCGCAGTTCGAGTCGCTGCTGCACCCCTTCGTCATCCTGTTCGCGGTGCCGTTTTCGATCATCGGCGCGATCGGCATCCTCTACCTGACGCGCACACCGGTCAGCATCGTCGTCCTGATCGGCGGCATCCTCCTGGCCGGAATTGTCGTCAACAACGCGATCATCCTGATCGACTACACGAATCGCCTGCGGCGTGCCGGCAAGGCCAAGGTCGAGGCGCTGCGCGAGGCCTGCCTGGTGCGTCTGCGGCCGATCCTGATGACGACATCGACCACCGTGCTGGGCCTGCTGCCGATGGCGCTGGGACTGGGGGAGGGGGCGGAGCTCAGAACGCCGATGGCCCTGACCGTGGTCGGCGGGCTGTTGACCTCCACGCTACTGACGCTGATCGTGATCCCCGCGCTCTATCTCCTGCTGGACTTCCGCAAGCGTGACGCCGACCCTGAGGCCGTCGCCGAAGCCGCTACGTAGGCAGCACGCAGCGCCGTCAGATCGCGGAGCGCGCTACGGGAAGGCCTCTGCGAGTTCGGAGGCAGTCCAGGGGTCTAAACGCTCGCCTGTGCGTTGGCGAACCGCCGTGACGAGTTCGGGCGAAACGGGACCGGCGGTGTTGCCCCAGCTTCGGCGAATGTAGGTGAGGAGGGCGGCGATCGCGGTGTCGGGGAGGCGGGGGTCGGTGGCGAAGCCGGGCATCAGGTCGTCCCAGGTTTCGCCGTGGACTTCGATCGGCCCCTCGATTCCCTGGAGGACGAGGGCGACCAGGCGCTCGGACGAGCCGAGTACCCATGGGGAGCGGACCAGGCTCGGGCCCAGACCGTCCTGGCCCCGGCCGTCCTCGTTGTGGCAGGAGCGGCAGGCGCGGTAGTGGCGGCGGCCGCGGTTGAGCTGGGCGGTTTCCGCGGCGGTCAGCGCGGGAGCGGCCGCCGAGGCATCGGGGACAACGTCGGTCGAAGTGCCGTCCGGATTCGCGGCGAGGGCGACCTGGCGGTGGAAGGGGTCGTCCGGCTGGGCCGCAACTCGTTCCGCCAGGACCGTTCTCGCCCAGGTCGACTCCCCGGCGAGGGCGCCGAGGGTCAGGAGCGCCTGGGTGCGGACATGGGGCGACGAGGAGTCGAGCAGGTCGGTGACCGCGGTCCCACCAGTGGCGCTTCGGGCCAGCGTTTCGTCGCCGGCGCGCAAGGCGTGGACGACGAGCCAGGGATCACGGGCTCGCAGGGCTTTCTGCACGATGGTGTCATCCAGCTCGCCGCGACCGTGGAGGGTCCACATGGCGTGGATCCGGGCGAGCGGATCTTCGCCGGAGCCGGCGAGTTCGCGCAGAGCGCCCGTGCCCGCGTCGTCGAGTTCGTTCTCGACCAGTAGCCGCTGGGCCGTGTCGCGCTGCCAGCCGTTCGGGTGGGACAGCGCGGCGATACGGTCCGCCGTGGTTCCGAGACGCGGCGCTTCGCGACGGACGGAGGCGGGGTTCTCGACATCCTCTTCCCAGACCACACGGTAGACGCGGCCCATGCCGAGCGGGCGGTCGAGCCCGTGCTCCAGGATGTACTCGCGGAGGTAGGTCGTTACGTACCGCACGTGCTGCAGGATGCCGCGGTACATGTCGATCACGTAGAGCGCGCCATCCGGCCCGACCTTCGCATCGACCGGGCGGAAACGCTCGTCGGTCGAGGCCAGGAACTCGCGTTCGACCCAGTCCGGATCGCCGTAGCGACGGTGCTCGGCGACCAGGGTCGGGATGCTGTTCTTCACCGGACCGGGCGCGAGATCGAAGTGGGCGACCACGTTGCCGGCGGGCTCCGGCACGAAGACATCGCCGCGGAAGGTGGCCGGAAACTGGTCGCCCCTGTAGACCGTCAGACCGCTGACCGAGGTGGTCACGGCCAGCCGGCCGTCCCCGCGCAGCATGCCGTTCACGTAGCCGCGGTTGATGCCCGGATTCACGCGGATCGAGTAGACCGTCTCGTCGTGGACAAGCCTTTCACTGGCGCCGATGCCGCCGCCCCGCGGCTGATGCTCCGGGTTGGCGAGGGCGTACTCGGCCGGGACCAGGTCGGCGAACAGAAAGCGGGAGTTCGTGTTGTAGTACAGGCGGCCGACGTCGTCCTGGGCGATGCCCCACTGGCCGCGGAACAGGGTTGGATCGACCTCGAGCGACACGCCCTCCGGTCCCCGACGCAACCGGAAACGCCGGTCCGACTTCGAGTTGTAGATCCAGTTGTCGAGGCCCCAGAGGAGTCCATTTTCCGTGTGCTCTAGCAGGTCGGGGTCCGGATCGCCGTAGTCGAGCAGCCGCTCGCGGCTGCCGCAGCGAGGTAGTCCGCCGTCGCTCGTCTCGCTGCGGCACAGCCACAGGTTCGGCGGCTCACCGATCAGGACGCCTCCGGATACCGCCGCGATCGCCCGCGGGCTGACCAGACCGTCCAGGTAGACCCCGCTCCGATCCATCGCGCCGTCGTGGTCGGTGTCCTCGAGCACAACGACGCTTCCCACCGGCTCCTGCTCGCCGATCCCGTCGACGTTTGGCATGAAGCCCCGCATCTCGACGACGTAGAGCAACCCCCGTTCGTCCCAGGCCATCGCCACCGGGTCTTCGACCAGGGGTTCCGCGGCGACCAGCTCGATGCGAAAACCCGGAGCCACGCGCAGCGTTGCCATCGCTTCCGCAGGTGCCAGGGGCGGCGCCTCCGGTACTTCGAGCCGGCGCCAGATCTGATCCATCACGTGGCCTTCGCGGTCGCCTCGCTGGGCCGCCAGGGGCGCCGTGCAGAGGGCGAGTACGACGAAGGAAAAGACTCGCCAGCGCATCGCGGTGAAGTAGCCTAGCCGACATGCCGGAGCAGCTCTCCGCGGCCGAGCGGGACGACCTTCGGGTCGGCCTGCGGATGGCCCACCCGCCCGACCCGGCGGTGCTGGCCGCGGAGCGGCGGCAACTGGCCGGACTCGAACAGGCGCCCCGGACCTCCCGCTGGCGCGCCTTTGCTGGCCTGATCGGCCCGGGCTACATGCAGAGCGCGATGACGCTCGGCAGCGGCACGGCGGCCTCCGCCCTGTTCGCCGGGGCGGTCTTCGGGTATCAGCTCCTGTGGGTCGCGCCGCTCGCCATGCTGCTGGGGCTGGTCATGCTCTCTGCCGTCGCCCACCAGACGCTGTCGACGGGTCTGCGGCCGTTCGATGCGATGCGCCGCTTCGCGGGGGCGCCTCTGGCGTGGAGCTGGGCCCTGGGCGCGCTGATCGCGTCGATCGTCTGGCACTTCCCGCAGTACTCGCTGGCTTCCGCGGTTCTGGTGGACCTCGGCGAAGCGGCGGGGATCGAGGGGTTGCCGGCGCCGGCGCTGGGCTTCATCGTCCTCGTCTGGGCCGTGCTCATATCGTCGCTCTACGGCCGCCGGCCGGAGATGGTCCGGCTCTACGAGCGGCTCCTGCGGTACATGGTGTGGGGAATCGTCGTCTGCTTCGCCTGGGTCGTCTTCCGCACCGGAATCTCGGACTGGGGAGGCCTGGTCCGCGGCTTTACGGGCTTCACAATCCCGGGGGAGCGGAACGGCGTACTCGGCGTGACGGTGATTCTGAGCGGCCTGTCTGCCGCGGTAGGCATCAACATGGTGTTCCTCTACCCGTACTCGCTGCTCGCCCGCGGCTGGTCGCGCGAGCACAGGTCGCTGGCCCGGTTCGACCTCTGGACCGGAACCTTCGTGCCCTACGTCCTGGCCGCGAGTCTGATGGTGATCGCCGCGGCGAACACGATCCACCTCGATCCGTCCTATGACGGCGTGCGGCTGAGCCCGGTCGAGGCCGCGCAGTCCCTTGCGGCCGTCGCGGGTCCGGCAGTGGGGCGCGTGGTGTTCGATCTGGGCGTGCTCGGCATGGCCCTGTCGACGATCACCCTGCACATGCTGGCAACCGGGTTCGTGGCCTGCGAGTTGTTCGGCTGGGAGTTCGGCGGTACGAAGCACCGGTTCGCCATGCTGCTTCCCGCGCCCGGCGTGCTCGGGCCGGTGTTCTGGGGCGACATCGCGGTGTGGCTGGCGGTTCCCACGAACATCATCTGCGGTCTGTTCCTGCCGGCTGCCTACATCGGCTTCGTCATCCTGCAGCGCAAGCGCGGCTATCTGGGGCCGGACCGACCGGAAGGTCCGCGAGGCTGGCTGTGGTGGGCCCTGATGGTCGGCGTCACCCTGTTCCTGACCGGTTTCATGGCCTGGTACGTCTGGACCCAGGGCCCGGGCTACTTCGGACGCCTGACCGGCTGACGACCGGTTTCGTCCCATGCTCGAACTCCGGTCGGTCGGCATGCGCTTCGGAGCCGTCGAGGCGCTTCAGGC